>NZ_CP018151.1:1810158-2413544 GCF_001889265.1 Microbacterium sp. 1.5R | reverse complement strand
GTTGTAGGCCTCGGGCGACACCCTGATGAGTGCAGTGTCGAGCACATGCACCAACAGGAAGAAGAAGATGGCGACTCCGGTGATGCGGTGAAGCACCCACGACCACATGCCCTCGCGACCCCGGTAGAGGGTGCCGCGCGGCGTCTTGGAAGTGGTTTCCGAAATCGACGGTGTCAAGCGAGCGCTTGTGGACACGGTCGTCCTCCCTGGATCGATGTGACTCGGTCGCGTGCGATGCGTCTTCCAAGCGTGAGCCTGCTGTCGTCAGGCACGGCCGATCGGACACCATCCTATTCCCGTGTGACGGGTGCGGGCGACGAAGGCGAGCCTAAGTGTCTCGATGTCGAGAGGTTTCGTCGGGATACCCTGACTCTGTGAGCGAACCTATCGAGGACTTCTACGCCGTCATTCCCGCCGGCGGCATCGGCAGCAGGCTGTGGCCTCTGTCCCGCGCGGACGCGCCGAAATTCCTGCACGACCTGACCGGCTCGGGGCACTCGCTGCTCCGGGACACCTGGGACCGGCTCGAGCCACTGGCCGGCGCCGATCGCATCGCCGTCGTCACCGGCCGGGCTCACCGGGCGGCGGTAGAGGCCGAACTGCCCGGAATACCGGATCTGAACGTCTTCCTCGAGTCCGAGCCGCGGGAGTCCGCCGCTGCGATCGGCCTCGCCGCGGCGATCCTGCACCGCCGTGATCCCGACGTCATCATCGGATCCTTCAGCGCCGACCATGTGATCCGCGGCACGCGGGTGTTCGAGTTCGCGGTGCGCGACGCCGTGGAGGTCGCGCGCGAGGGGTACATCTGCACGATCGGCATCTCGCCGACCGAGCCGGCCGTCGGCTTCGGCTACATCAAGAAGGGGCCGGAGCTGGTCGTCGACGGCGCGCGCGAGGCAGCCCTCGTCGAGAGCTTCGTGGAGAAGCCCGACCTCGCCACGGCTCAGGCGTACATCGCGGATCGCGGCTACCTCTGGAACGCGGGCATGTTCATTGCGAAGGCGAGCGTCCTCCTCGACGAACTCGCGGCCAACGAGCCGGAACTCCACGCCGGCCTGATCGAACTCGCCGAAGCCTGGGACGATCGCGATCGTCGGGGGTCTGCGGTCGATCGCATCTGGCCGGGACTGAAGAAGATCGCGATCGACTATGCGGTGGCCGAGCCGGCGGCACGTCGCGGACGCCTCGCAGTCGTACCTGGACACTTCGACTGGGACGACGTCGGGGACTTCGCCTCCCTCACCAAGCTCATCACGAACGGGCGCAAGAACGACCTGGCCGTGCTCGGCCCGAACGCCAGGGTGCTCTCCGACGCGGCCAGCGGCATCCTGGTCAGTCAGACATCGAGGGTGATCAGCCTCGTGGGCGTGCAGGACATCGTCGTGGTCGACACACCGGACGCTCTGCTCGTGACGACGGTGCAGCACGCGCAGCGCGTGAAGGGCGTGGTGGAGTCCCTGAAGCTGACCGGACGGGGCGACGTGCTCTGATGAGCAGGGGTCGCCGCTCATCGGCTGTCTTGGTTTCAGGTTTGTAACCATTCGTCAGCGCCTCGCCCTCGCACGTGCACAAAAGTCGAAACACTAGGTAACTTTGAGCGATCCGCGAGGGCCGCGGCACCGTTCAGGAGGCATGAGTTGACCATCTCCACCACCAAGAAGCTGCTCGGCGCAACCATCGCCGCTGGCGTCGTCTTCGCACTCGCCGGCTGCGGCCAGGCTCCGACCGAATCGGGCGGCACCGGCGGCGGCGAGGCTGAGTCCGACTTCCTTCCCTGCCTCGTCTCGGACGCGGGCGGCTGGAACGACAAGTCGTTCAACCAGTCCGCCAAGGAGGGCATGGATCGTGCCGCTGACGAGCTCGGCGTCAAGCCGCTCGAGTTCGAGTCGGCCAACGACAACGACTACGCGCCCAACCTCGAGACCGCCGTCTCGGAAGGCTGCTCGCTCATCGTCGCCGTCGGCTTCAAGCTGTCGGCCGCGACCGTCGAGTCGGCGCTCGCGAACCCCGAGATCAACTACGCGATCATCGACGACTACGCGGACAACGACTTCGACGGCACCACCGATGCCCCGAACATCAAGCCCCTCGTCTTCGACACCGCTCAGGCCGCCTACCTCGGCGGATACGCCGCTGCCGGGTGGTCGGCTGAGTCCGGCGTGAACAAGGTCGGCACCTTCGGCGGAATGCAGATCCCGTCGGTCGCCGTGTTCATGGACGGCTTCCAGCTCGGTGTCGAGAAGTACAACGAGGACAAGTCGGGCGCCGTCGAGGTCTTCGGCTGGGACACCGCCACGCAGAAGGGCTCGTTCACCGGTGGCTTCGACGCCAACGACACGGCCAAGCAGACCGCTCAGGGCGTGCTCGACCAGGGCGTCGACGTCATCCTTCCCGTCGGCGGACCGATCTACCAGAGCGCTGCGGCCGCTATCGCGGACAGCGGCAAGGACACGCTCCTCGTCGGTGTCGACAGCGACCTCGCCGTCGCCGATGAGAGCGTGGCGGACGTCACCCTCTTCTCGATCATGAAGGCCATCGACGTCGCGGTCGAGGATGCGACGATCGCCGCGTCCGAGGGCGACTTCGACCCGGCTCCCTACGTCGGCACGCTCGAGAACGAGGGTGTGAAGCTCTCGGGCTTCGGTTCCTTCGAGGGTGACCTGCCCGACGGACTGCTCGACGAGATCTCGGCTCTGCAGGAGCAGATCATCGCCGGCGACATCACGGTGGAGTCCCCGAACTCCCCGTAATTCATCGAGTTCCAGCGCGGGGCGAGTGGTGCACGTGGCCACTCGCCCCGCGCCGTGGACGGACCATGACGACTGTTCACGGTGCATCCGGGTGATCCCCGTGCGATGCGCCGGAGATTCTTCGGACTCCTCTGGATGACACTTCTGGATAAGGTGCAGATATGAAGCTCGAACTTCGCGGTATCACCAAGCGGTTCGGAACCCTGGTGGCCAACGACCACATCGACCTGGTGGTCGAACCGGGTCAGATCCATGCGCTGCTCGGTGAGAACGGCGCGGGCAAGTCCACCCTGATGAACGTGCTCTACGGCCTCTATCAGGCCGACGAGGGCGAGATCCTCCTGGACGACGTCGTCCAGCGGTTCCGAGGCCCCGGCGACGCCATGAACGCCGGCATCGGAATGGTGCACCAGCACTTCATGCTCGTCCCCGTCTTCACGGTCGCCGAGAACGTGATGCTCGGCCACGAGCAGACCAAGGGACTCGGCACCCTCGACATCACGAAGGCGCGTGAGCACGTCCGCGCCGTCGCCGCCCGCTTCGGCTTCGACATCGACCCCGACGCGATCGTTGGCGATCTGCCCGTCGGCGTGCAGCAGCGGGTCGAGATCATCAAGGCGCTCTCGCGCGACGCGAAGGTCCTGGTCTTCGACGAGCCCACCGCCGTGCTCACGCCGCAGGAGACCGACGAGCTGATGGGCATCATGCGTCAGCTCCGCGACGAGGGCACGGCCATCGTCTTCATCACCCACAAGCTCCGCGAGGTGCGCGAGGTCGCCGACACCATCACGATCGTCCGCCTCGGCAAGATCGTCGGCGAGGCGTCGCCGTCCGCGACCAACGCGGAGCTCGCCTCCCTCATGGTCGGACGCGCCGTCGAGCTGACGGTGCACAAGGATCCGCCGCGGCTCGGCGAAGGCGGCCTCGAGGTCTCGGGGCTCCGGGTGCTCACCGCCGCGGGAGCGATCGTCGTCGACGGCGTCGACTTCTCCGTGCGACCCGGCGAGGTGCTCGCCGTCGCCGGCGTGCAGGGCAACGGTCAGACCGAGCTGGTCGAGGCCATCGTCGGCCTCGCGGCGAGGGTCGAGGGATCGATCACCCTCGGCGGCGCGGAACTGGTCGGCAAGAGCGTGCGGGGCATCCTCGACGCCGGTGTCGGCTTCGTTCCGGAGGACCGCACGGAGGACGGGCTCGTGGCCGGGTTCTCGGTGGCGGAGAACCTGATCCTCGACCGCACGGGCGACGCCGACTTCAGCCGTGGTGGGACCATCCGCCGTGCCGCGCTCGACGACTTCGCCCGCGCGCGGATCAGCGAGTACGACATCCGGACCCAGGGACCGCACACGCCGGCCGGCACGCTCTCGGGCGGAAACCAGCAGAAGGTCGTGATCGCCCGCGAGATGAGTCGCGAGCTGAAGCTGCTCGTGGCTGCGCAGCCGACCCGCGGAGTCGATGTCGGCTCCATCGAGTTCATCCACAAGCGGATCATCGAGACCAGGGATGCGGGGATCCCCGTGGTCGTCGTCTCGACCGAGCTCGATGAGGTCGCGGCTCTCGCCGACCGCATCGCGGTCATGTACAGAGGCACCATCGTCGGGATCGTTCCCGGCGACACCCCGCGCGAGACGCTGGGACTGATGATGGCGGGCGCCGCCGAGGGAGAGGTGGCCGCATGAGCGGTATCACGCCACAGGGGAGTGGACCGGCGGGCGACGTGTCCGGCGACCAGCTCTCGCTGAACACGACCACGACGCAGCGCGACACGGGTGACGTCCCGCCGCCGCCGCGCGGCAACGTGATCCTCAAGGAGATGCTCCGCGGCAGCGCCGTCACGACGATCCTCGCGATCTTCCTCGCGCTGGTGGTCGGCGGCATCCTCATCGCCTTCACCAACGAAGACGTGATCGAGGCCTCCGGGTACTTCTTCTCGCGTCCGACCGACACGATCGCCGCCGCATGGAACGCCGTCTACAACGGCTATGAGGCGCTGTTCCGCGGAGCGATCTTCAACGCACGAGGTGCGGACTTCGCCGCTCAGATCCGTCCGCTGACCAATACTCTCGGATTCGCCGCGCCGCTGATCGCCGCCGGTCTCGGTGTCGCCCTCGCGTTCCGCGTCGGTCTGTTCAACATCGGTGCCCGCGGCCAGATGCTGATCGGCGTCGCCGCGGCAGGACTCCTCACTTTCCAGCTCGACCTGCCGTTCTGGCTGCACATCCCCGTGACGCTGATCGCCGGCATCGCCGGTGGTGCGCTGTGGGGGGCGATCGCCGGTCTGCTGAAGGCACGCACGGGCGCCCACGAGGTCATCCTCACGATCATGCTCAACTATGTGGCGTACTACCTGCTGCTGTGGATGATCCGCACCCCCGGACTGCTCCAGAAGCCCGGAACGAACCAGGCGCTCGGCTATGCCACTCCTGAGAGCGCGCAGTTCCCCTCGCTCCTCGGCCCGCAGTTCCCTCTGCTCGACCTCGGATTCGTGATCGTCATCATCGCGACCCTGTTCGTCTGGTGGCTGATCGAGCGCTCCTCCCTCGGCATGCGGATGCGCGCCGTGGGCGAGAACCCGCACGCCGCGCGTGCGGCAGGCATCAGCGTCCAGCGCGTCTACGTCTACGCCATGCTCCTCGCCGGTGGTCTCGCCGGTCTCGCGGGCATGAACCAGGTGCAGGGCGCCGTCACGACCGGCATCACCGAGACGATCGACGCCGGCATCGGCTTCGACGCCATCACGGTCGCACTGCTCGGCCGCAGTCGCGCCTGGGGCACGTTCGCGGCCGGCATCCTGTTCGGCGCACTGAAGGCAGGCTCGTTCTCGATGCAGGCTCAGGACATCCCGGTCGACATCGTGCTCGTCGTGCAGTCGCTCGTCGTGCTGTTCATCGCCGCGCCGCCGCTGCTGCGCACGGTGTTCTTCCTTCCCAAGACCGACGCGGAGAAGGCGGCCAAGGCGAGAGCCAAAGCCGCGAAGAAGGCGGTGACCGCATGACCTCCCTCGTCCAGAGCGAAGCCGCCGACGGAACCGTGCAGCTCGCCACCGTGCGCGAGCGGCACCTGAAGGCGCCGATCGTCCTCGCCGCAGCCACGGTGCTGCTGGCGCTCCTCTTCCTGCTCGTGCCTCGCAGCGGCACCAGCAGCTTCCGGCTGAACGACCCGTCGTCGCCGTTCGCACTGCCCGATATCGCTCTGCCGACCGGGCCGACCAGCTGGGTCGTGATCGTGATCCTCGCGCTGCTGTCGGTGCTCGCGTTCCTTCGGGCGTGGTCGTATCGCAAGCCGTCGATCTGGCTGGTGATCGCGTTCAGCGTGCTCGCCGTCTTCGGGTTCCTCGTCTGGGCGGGCGCGGGTGGACTCGTGCCCGTCAGCAGCCTGCTCTTCGGAGCCGTCTCGCTCTCCGTCCCGCTCGTGTTCGGCGCGCTCGGCGGCGTCATCGGCGAGCGCGCGGGTGTGGTCAACGTCGCGATCGAGGGTCAGCTCCTGCTCGGAGCGTTCGCGGCCGCTCTGCTCTCGAGCGTCACGGGCAGCCCGTTCATCGGACTCCTCGGAGCGATGCTGGGCGGCGTGCTCGTCGCCGCGGTGCTGGCCGCATTCGCGATCAAGTACCTCGTCGAGCAGGTCATCGTCGGAGTCGTGCTCAACGTGCTCGTCAGCGGCCTCACCGGATTCCTCTACGGCGCACTGCTCGCGCCGAACGAGGCCGCCCTCAACACGCCGGTGCGCTTCAGCCGCATCGAGATCCCGCTGCTGAGCGACATCCCGATCATCGGCCCGGTGCTCTTCAACCAGACCTTCATCGTGTACCTGATGTTCATCACCGTCGCGATCGTCGCCTGGGGGCTCTACCGCACCAAGTGGGGACTCCGCGTGCGTGCGGTCGGCGAGCACCCGCAGGCCGCAGACACGGTCGGCATCAAGGTCAATGCGACCCGGTTCTGGAATGTGCTGCTCGCGGGCGCGATCGCCGGAATCGGTGGAGCGTACTTCACGCTGGTCTCGGTGCCGCAGTTCGGCAAGGACATGACGGCCGGCCTCGGCTTCATCGCCCTCGCCGCGGTGATCTTCGGCCGGTGGGATCCGATCCGCGCGACGCTCGCGGCGCTGCTGTTCGGCTTCGCCACGAACCTGCAGAACCTGCTGTCGATCCTCAAGACCCCCATCCCCGGCGAGTTCATGCTGATGCTCCCGTATGTCGTGACGCTGCTCGCGGTCGCCGGCTTCGCCGGTCAGATCCGCGGTCCGGCAGCCAGCGGCAAGCCGTACATCAAGTCCTAGGAGAGACATGACAGACATCGACTGGGACGAGCTCCGTCAGGTCGCGACCGACGCCATGACCAAGGCCTATGCGCCGTACTCCCGCTACCGGGTCGGAGCCGCCGCGCTCGTCGGCGACGGCCGCATCGTGGCCGGCTGCAACGTCGAGAACGCCTCGTACGGGGTGACGCTGTGCGCCGAGTGCGCGCTGGTGGGCGACCTGCACATGTCGGGCGGCGGCCAGCTCGTCGCCTTCGTGTGCGTCAACAACGACGGGCAGACCATCATGCCGTGCGGCCGTTGCCGTCAGCTGCTCTACGAACACGCGATGCCCGGAATGCTGCTGGAGACCGTCTCCGGCATCCGGACCATCGACGAAGTACTGCCGGACGCCTTCGGCCCCCGAGACCTGGAGGACGCCCGATGAGCGTTGAGCCCTTCGACGCCGTCGATGTGATCCGTGCCAAGCGCGACGGCGGTGCGGTGCCCGAGAAGGCGCTGCGCTGGATGGTCGACGCCTACACCCGCGGCTACGTCTCGGACGCACAGATGGCGTCGTTCGCGATGGCGATCTTCCAGCGCGGCATGGAGCGCGACGAGATCCGCGTGCTGACCGACGCGATGATCGCGTCGGGGGAGCGGATGAGCTTCGCGACCCTCGGCAAGAAGACGGTCGACAAGCACTCCACGGGCGGCGTCGGCGACAAGATCACTCTTCCGCTCGCTCCGCTCGTCGCGGTCTTCGGGGTGGCGGTCCCGCAGCTCTCCGGTCGCGGTCTCGGCCACACCGGCGGAACGCTCGACAAGCTCGAGTCGATCCCCGGCTGGCGCGCCGCGCTCAGCAACGAGGAGATGTTCGCCCAGATGCAGGGCGATGTGGGCGCCGTGATCTGCGCGGCAGGCTCAGGCCTCGCGCCCGCCGACAAGAAGCTCTACGCGCTGCGCGACGTCACCGGCACCGTCGAGGCGATCCCGCTGATCGCCTCGAGCATCATGTCGAAGAAGATCGCCGAGGGCACCGACGCTCTCGTGCTCGACGTGAAGTTCGGCTCCGGTGCGTTCATGCAGGACATCGACCGGGCACGCGAGCTCGCGCGCACCATGGTCGCACTCGGCACGGACTCCGGCGTCGCCACCACCGCCCTCCTCACGGACATGAACGTGCCGCTCGGTCGCGCGATCGGCAACGCGAACGAGGTTCGCGAGTCCGTCGAGGTGCTCGCCGGAGGAGGACCCGCCGACGTCCGCGAACTGACGATCGCCCTGGCGCGCGAGATGCTCTCGCTCGCAGGACAGCCGGATGCCGACGTGGAGGCCGCTCTCGACGACGGACGCGCGATGGACGGGTGGAAGGCCATGATCCGCGCTCAGGGCGGCGACCCCGACGCACCGCTGCCCACGGCCCGCGAGACCCATGTGGTCACGGCTCCCCGCGACGGCGTGGTGTCGCAGATGGACGCGCTGCCGTTCGGCATCGCGGCGTGGCGTCTCGGTGCGGGGCGCGCGCGGGCTGAGGACCCGGTGATCTTCGAGGCCGGGATCGACCTGCACGCCAAGCCCGGTGATCGAGTAGCGGCCGGACAGCCCTTGTTCACGCTCTCGGCAGCCGACGAGGCTCGGTTCCCCCGCGCTCTCGAGGCGCTCGAGGGGTCCTGGGCGATCGGCGACGAGGCTCCGGCCGCAGGGCCGATCGTGCGGGAGCGCATCACGGCCTGATCCGCCGACCGCTAGCCTGAACAGAGCGAATCCGCGACCGAGAGGAATCCCCATGTCGATCGACGCGAACGGCGATGTCACCATCCAGGGGGCATCCCTGCGCAGCCTTCCCAAGGTGTCGCTGCACGACCATCTCGACGGCGCGGTGCGACCCTCGACGATCATCGAGCTGGCGGATGTGATCGGGCTCGAGGTTCCCGAATCGAAGCCGGCCGCTCTCGGCAGGTGGATCGCGAAGCAGGGCGACTCGGGGTCGCTGGTGGAGTACCTCAAGACCTTCGAGCTGACCACGGCTGTGATGCAGACGCAGGAGGGCCTGACCCGTGTCGCTCGCGAGTTCGTGCAGGATCTCGCGCACGACGGCGTGATCTACGGCGAGGTGCGCTGGGCGCCCGAGCAGCATCTCACGCGTGGGCTCACCCTCGAGCAGACCGTCGAGGCTGTGCAGCAGGGGATCGAGGAGGGTGAGGACGCCGCGGATCGCGACGGCCACAGCATCCGCGTCGGTCAGCTGATCACCGCCATGCGCCACACAGACCGCTCGCGCGAGATCGCCGAGCTCGCCGTCGGCTTCCGCGGACGAGGGGTCGTCGGCTTCGACATCGCCGGTCCCGAGGACGGATTCCCGGCGTCGAACCATCGCGCCGCCTTCGACTACCTCGCGGAGAACTTCTTCCCTGTGACCGTCCACGCGGGGGAGGCTGCCGGGCCGGACTCGATCCGCTCGGCGCTCATCGACGGGCGAGCGCTGCGACTCGGCCACGGCGTGCGCATCGCCGAGGACCTGCAGGTCATCACGCAGGAGGGCGACGAGGTACAGGTCCAGTTCGGCGACCTCGCCCGCTGGGTGCGAGACCGAGAGATCCCGCTCGAGCTGTCCCCGTCGTCGAATCTGCAGACCGGCGCGATCGCGTCGTGGGGCAACACGCTCGCCGACCATCCCTTCGACCTGCTCTACCAGCTCGGCTTCGCCGTGACGGTCAACGTCGACAACCGCACCATGAGCGCGACCTCGCTCACCCGGGAGCTGTCGCTCCTGGTCGAGGCGTTCGAGTACGATCTCGACGATCTCGAGACCTTCCAGTTCAACGCGGCGGCCGGAGCCTTTCTGCCCGTCGAGGAGCGCGAGGAGCTTGTCGAGATGATCGCCGACGGATTCGACATCTAGATCATGGCTTCCGGGGGGAAGCGACGCCGTATCGGCGTCGCAGTGATCGTCAGCGCCGTCGTCATCGTCGTCGGCGGTGCAGTCGCGGCCTTCTCATGGTCGACCCGAGTGCCCGAGGTGCTCGTGCCGCGAGCGGGCGGCGACGCCATCGAGCGTCCGCTGACACCCGCGCAGCAGCTCGTCGCGGATGCCGGCGACCCGCTCGCGTGCGCGGTGAGCTTCATCGGCGACGGTGCGCCGCAGGAACCGATGCTGCAGCGGCAGGACGCACTGTACGTGGCGCTTCCGATACCGGCGCAGGACGGTCGGGTGTTCGCCGGCTGGTACTCGACCGCAGCGGATGCCGCCGGGGGCACGGTCGCCGCGCGGATCAACGGAGCCGACCCCGTCGTGTGCGTCGATCAGCAGATCGAGCTCTTCGCGGCGTGGACGACGCCCGAGGCGAATGCCGCGGCGGACGTGCAGGTCCCGATCCTGATGTACCACCAGTTCACCTCGAACCCCGAGGGCGAGACCGGCTGGCTCCGCGGCAACTACGCGTACATCGGCGACTTCGAGGCGCAGATGAACCACATCGCGACGACGGGCTTCTACCTGCCGACCTGGGATGAGCTCAGCGCGTTCATCGACGGTCGACTGTCGCTGCCTGCTCGTTCGGTGATCATCACCGACGACGACGCCGACCAGAGTTGGTTCGACCTCGCGGTTCCGGTGATCGATGCGCACAGGCTGCTGTCGACCTCGTTCATGATCACCGCAGACCGCCAGGACCCCGCGCCGTCGATGTACGTCCTTCGCAGATCTCACACGCACGACATGCATCAGGCCGGCGACAACGGCAAGGGCCGGATGGTGAACTGGACGGCGGACGAGATCGCCGCCGATCTGAACGCATCCGCCGACGTGCTCGGGGTGCGCGAGGTGATCGCGTATCCGTTCGGTCACTTCGACGACACGTCGAAGCAGGGCGTCGCTCAGGCCGGGTTCGAGATGGCGCGGACCATCGAGCCCGGGTATGTCGAGATCGGCACGGACAAGCTCGCCCTGCCCGTCGTGCGGATCGACTACGGCATGGGGTTGGACTCGCTCATCAAGCGGATCGGCTGAACCGGGGTCTCGGACGGCAGGATGTACTCATGACCGCCACCGTCTTCATAGCCGGACCGGCATCGTGGAACTCGATCGTCGTGCTCGATCGATTGCCTGAGCCGGTGCCGCACATGCAGTTCGCCGAGGAGACCTGGGAGACCGTCGGCGGCACGAGCGCGGGGAAGGCCCTCACGCTCGCCTCGCTCGGGCGCTCCGCTCTGCTGTACGCCCTCACCGCGGCGGATGAACCGGGACACCGCGTGCGCGATGCGCTCGCACATGCCGGTGTGCGTGCGCGGTGGGGAACGGGCGACGCCACCGAGCGCCATCTGAACCTCATGACCCGCGAGGGCAAGCGAGTCTCGCTGTATCTCGCGTCCCCCTCGGCGACGGACGGGAGAGATGACTCAGCTCTGCACACCGCGATGAGCGGCGCTGAGGTGATCGTGCTCGACCTCGCGGCCGAGCCGCTGCGACTCCTCCCCGCGGCCGTCGCGACCGGGCGCCCGATCTGGGTCGACGTGCACGACTACGACGGCGAATCCGAGTTCCACCGGCCCTTCCTCGCTGCAGCGCAGGCCGTGTTCTGCAACGCCGACCGTCTGGCCGACCCGGTGCGCTTCCTCCGGTCATGCGTCGCTGGCGGCGCCTCGCTCGCCGTGTGCACCCTGGGCGCCGACGGGGCGGTCGCGATCGACGCAGACGGCACCGAACACCGTGTCGCAGCCGTGCCGGTCGATGTCGTCGACACCAACGGCGCGGGCGACGCGTTCCTGGCCGGCGTCCTCGATGCCCGGCTCTCGGGGGCCTGCGTTCCGGACGCCCTCGCTGCGGGCTCACGCGCGGCGGCATCCGTGCTGGGCACACGGCACCTGCATCCGCTGCTCGACCCCGTCATCGGCTGAGCGGAGCAGTCGACGCTGCTCAGCGCGCGGCGACGTCCGCCATGAAGGCATCGAGGATCTCAGAGACCTGTGCGTGCATCTCGTCGCTCGAGATCGTCGGCTCGCCGTCACCGGCCTGGGGCCCGTAGTCGCCGAACGACGCGTGCGACGCTCCCTCGATCTCGACCATCTCGGCGTCGGCCGGCAGGAGGTCACGAGCATCGGCGATCTTCTCGGGCGTCGACAGTCCGTCCTCGCTGCCCGAGATGCTGAGAACGGCGAGATCGGTGTCCGACACGTCCGTCGCACAGTAGGAGCCGAACAGCACGAGTGCCTCGGCATCCGCGGCGAGCTGGCACGCGCGCACGCCGCCCAGCGAGTGTCCGCCGACCGCCCAGTCATCGATGTCGGGGGCCGCAGAGGTGAAGGAGTCGAGACCGCGCAGATCGAAGAACGCGAGGTTCAGCCACGGGCGGGTGATCACCACCGTGACGCCCTCTTCGGCGAGGCTCTGCAGTATCGGTGCGTACGCCCACGGATCGACCTTCGCACCGGGCACGAACACCAGGCCGAGGTCTGATTCGCCGTCGGCCGGGGTGAGCACGATCCCCTGCTCGGTGTCCTCGACATGGATGGCGGAGTTGTCCTCGACGCTGGCGAGCGGATCCTTCTCGGCCGACATGACGCCGATCTGGCTCCAGGCGAGTATTCCGACGATGCCGATCACGAGGACGCCGACGACTCCCCAGAGGATCACTTTCAGGACACGACGACCACGCTTCTTCTGCACTCGCCCCACGTTACGGGGTGCGGATGTGAGCGTGCTCGGGGTGCGGCCGCTCGAGCGCTGATCGCTCGCGTCGCACCGCACCCCGATATGCGTCCTTGTTCACGTAGTAGGCCATGCGGTCGAGGCGCAGATATCGGTAGCCGCCGGTCAGATCGGGCCACGGCTCGGAGGTCACCCGATCGCGGAATCGCACCGCCCGAGGCGGATCGTTCTCCGCCGCGTCCAGGTATGCGGCCAGCAGCTCCGCCTGCTCGTACCGCCCCTGCCAGCCGATGCCGGACGCCTCGATCATGCCCATCACGAAGAGACCGTTGAACGATGCGGGGAAGACGTGGAGGAACAGCCGTGGTGCCGCGCCGCTCCAGTGCAGGTGCTGTGGGTCGACGAACGGGTAGTCGAGCCGGTATCCGGTCGCGAGCAGGAGCAGATCGTAGTCGTCGGACGTCCCGTCCCGGAAGCGCACGGTCGTGCCGTCGAGGCGCTCAACATCGGGGCGGATACGCAGGTCCCCCTGCCCGAGGTGATTGAGGATCATCGTGTTGACGATCGGATGAGCCTCGTGGATGCGGTAGTCGGGCTTCGGGAAACCGAAGCGCGCAGGGTCGCCGGTGAACGCCCGGAGCACCCGGCTGTCGACCGCCTGCTTGACGCGCGCGGGCAGGGGACGGCCCTGATTCAGGGTGTCGCTCGGCCTGCCGAACAGATAGCGCGGGACGAAGTAATAGCCGCGGCGGACGCTCATGTCGACCGAGGAGGCGTGGTGCACGGCATCCACCGCGATGTCGCACCCCGAGTTCCCCGCTCCGATCAGCAACACACGCCGGCCGGTGAGCTGTGCGGCCGACCTGTACTCGCTCGTGTGCATGAGCTCGCCGCTGAATTCTCCGGCGAAGGTCGGCACGTTCGGTTCGGCGAGCGTGCCGTTCGCGAGCACGACGCCGGCGTACCACCGGGTCTCTTCGCCGTCGGGCCCCGAGCTCGTGAGATCCCAGCCGTCGTCCCGCGGCTCGAGCCGCGTGACGGTCGTCTCGAACCGGAAGAGCCCGGTGAGACCGAAGTGCTCGGCATAGTCCTCGAAGTACTGTCGCAGCGTCCGATGGCCGGGGTAGTCGACGGTCGAACGCATGGGGTACTCGGCGAACTCGGTCGTCGTGCGCGACGAGATCAGATGCGCAGACTCGTACATCGTGCTGCGGGGGTTGTCGATGTCCCACAGGCCGCCCACGCCGGTCGAGGCCTCGTATCCGTCGATCCCGATACCGCGCTTCGTCAGCGCCCGAGCAGCGGCGAGGCCCGACGGACCTGCACCGATGACGGCGTATCTGTTCATGCTGCTCCCGCACCTCGCTGTGCTCGCCACTGCGCCCTCCGCCGATCGTATCGGCAGAGGGCGCAGAACACGGCGTGCGACGTCGTCAGGAGGCGTTCAGTGCTGTCTGACGGGAGACGACTGCGTCGCGGACCGCCGGGAACAGCGGATGCTCGGGGTCGAGCCCCGTTGCGGACGAGGTGAACGCCAGCGCATCCTCCGTGTGCAGGAGCTGCTGCAGCTCGACCGCCTGCTCGTCATCGGGATCCTCGAACTCGAGGGCTGCGGTGACCGCGCCGACCAGCGCGATCGTGGAGAGCCCTCTCTCGGCAGCCATCGCCGCCGGTCCGATGAAGCGCTCGTGTCGGGAGATCTTGCGCAACGGCTGACGGCCGACCCGCTGCACGGTGTCGACGAGCGCCGGATTGCGGAACCGCTCGAGGATCGTCGCTCGGTACGCGGCCAGTTCGGCCGGGTCGAGCCCGTGTTCGGCGACCAGCACCGCGGAGGTCTCCTCGAGAGCGGCCGAGACGCGTGCGACGATGTCGGGGTCGGCCAGGGCGTCGGAGATGCGCTCGATGCCGGCCCGTGCGCCGAAGTAGGCCGTGGCAGCGTGGCCGGTGTTCACCGTGAAGAGCTTGCGCTCGATGTACGGGGCGAGATCGTCGACGAAATGAGCGCCGGGAATGTTCGGCAGCGCGCCGCCGAAGGCCTGGGATTCGATCGCCCACTCGAAGTACGGCTCGACCGTGACGTCGACGCCGCCGTCTGCGGGCTGACCGGGGACGATGCGGTCGACGGCGGTGTTCGCGAACACCGCACGCGACAGCAGCTCCTCGGCGTCCGCGCCCGCCGCCTTCTCGATCTCCGCCCGGAGGGTGTCCGTCGCCCCGATCGCGTTCTCGCAGGCCATGACCTGCAGGGGAGCGGCTCCGGCAGGGCGCAGGGCGAGGCCCGCGACGATCGTGGGGGCGACGAAGCGCAGCACGGTCGGTCCGACCGCCGTCGTGACCACATCGGCGGTCGCGACCTCGTCGGCCACTGCATCCGGATCGGTCCTGCTGTTGACCGCCCGGAAGCCGGTCACCACGTGGTCGGTGCCGCCGGGTCCGGCCTCGTGCACCGTGTACGAATCGACGGCGTTGATGGCGTCGACGAGAGCGTCGGCGACATCGGAGAACACGACCTCGTATCCGCCCTCGTGCAGGAGCAGCCCCACGAATCCGCGGCCGATGTTGCCCGCGCCGAAGTGCACGGCCTTCATCAGTCGTTCACCGCCGAGAGCAGGGCGTACAGCTCGTCGGGCGTCTGCGCCGCGTTGAGCTTCGCGACGTCGTCCTCATCGGAGAACAGGATCGCGATCTGCGAGAGGATCTCGAGGTGCTCGTCGCCACGGCCGGCGATGCCGACGACGAACGTCGCGGCCTCCCCGTCCCAGTCGACTCCGCCGTCGTAGCGGACGACAGACAGCGCGGATCCGAGGATCGCATCCTTGGCGTCGTTCGTGCCGTGCGGAATCGCCAGACCGTTGCCCATGTAGGTCGAGACCGTCTGCTCGCGCTGACGCATCGCGTCGACATAGGCGGGGGTGACGGCGCCTGCCGCGACGAGGATGTCGGTCGCCTCCTGGAGGGCTTCCTCCTGCGTGCTGCTTCCGGAGTGGATGCGGACCTGATCGGGGGTGAGAACGCTCATGGTGATTCCTTCTTTCTGAGTATGTGGAGGCGGGGCGGATGCCGCAGCACCCGCCCCGCCTGGTCTGTCACGCGTCGGTGTCGCGCTGTTCGCGCACCATCTCGACGACCTCTTCGTACTTCGGAGAGTTCATGAAGTTGTCGACGGACACGTGCACCGAGTTCGGCGACTGCGCCTTCGCCCGGTCGGTCAGCTGCTGCTGGGTGATGACCAGGTCGGCGCTGCCGTCGAGGTTCGCGATGGCCTGGTTCGTGACGGTGACGCCCTCGACCCCTGCCTTCTTGAACTTGTTGCGCAGCACGCTCGCGCCCATGGCCGACGATCCCATTCCGGCGTCGCAGGCGAACACGATGTTCTCGATGCGACGGTCCGTGGCGACGCCCGTGCCAGCCGCAGCGGCTGCTCCGGCAGCTCCCGTACCCGACGAGGCGCGAAGGGCGTCCATCGCGGCGGAGGACTTGCCCTTGTTCGCCTCGGTCTGTGCGATCGCGTCGCCGAAGCTGTCGCCCTCGGCCTCGAGGTCGCGCTTGCGGGATGCCCGCAGGATGACGCCGGTGATGAGGAACGTGACGACCGCGGCGATGATCACCGAGAGGTAGACCACGAGCAGGTTCGGGACGCCGGGGCCGACGGCGGCCGCGGTCACGGCGATGATGCTGCCGGGGGCTGCCGGGAACGCCAGGCCGCCTCCGAGCACCATGTTGGTCGTGACACCGGCCGCGCCACCCGCGATCAGGGCGAGGATGGTGGTCGGCTTGCTCAGCGCGTACGGGAAGTAGATCTCGTGGATGCCGCCGAAGAACTGGATGATCGCCGCTCCGGGCGCAGACGCCTTGGCCGCACCGACGCCGAAGAACGAGAACGCGAGCAGCAGACCGAGGCCGGGACCGGGGTTCGCCTCGATCAGGAAGAGGATCGACTTGCCGGTCTCGGCCGCCTGCTCGATGCCGAGCGGAGTGAACACGCCGTGGTTGATGGCGTTGTTCAGGAACAGCACCTTCGCGGGCTCCACGATGATCGACACGAGGGGCAGCAGGTTCAGCGCGACCAGCCAGTCGACGGCACCGCCGAGAACCGCGCTGATGCCGAGCATCACGGGACCGAAGGCGAAGAATCCCACGATCGCGAGGATCATGCCCAGGATGCCGGCCGAGAAGTTGTTCACCAGCATCTCGAAGCCGGGGCGGATCTTGCCGTCCCACATCCGGTCCATCTGCTTGGTGATCCAGGCCGCGAGCGGCCCCATGATCATCGCGCCGAGGAACATCGGGATGTTGGTGCCGACGATGACACCCATCGTCGCGATCGTCGCGACGACTCCACCGCGCTCGCCGTAGACCATGCGGCCCGCGGTGTTGGCGATGAGGAGCGGCAGCAGGTACGTGACCATCGGTCCGACGAGGCCCACGTACGCGAAGATGTTGCCGTCGGCGCCTTCGGCCACCGCGGTCATGGCGCCCTGCCAGCCGACCACTGCGGAATCGCCGCCGCCGCCGATGGTCTCGGCGACACCGGCCCAGTGCCAGCCGAACGGGCTCTCGGACCCGAAGAATCCGGCCGGGATGAAGAGCATCGTGATGAATCCCCACGCGATGAACGCGGCGATGTTGGGCATGATCATGCCCGAGAGGAACGTGCCGAAGCGCTGCACGCCCGTTCGGAGGCCGCCTGCCTTCGTGGCGGCGGGTGACGTCGTCGTCATGATGTCGTCTCTTTCTGGTGAGGGGGGAGGGGTGCCGCGGCGTCAGCCACGGCGAGGCGAGCACCGGCGGCGTCGTCCGCCGCCAGTGCGAGTTCGGCGAAGTTGCGGGCTTCGTCGAGAGTGTGCTGCGACAGGGTGTGACGCACGTCCGCCAGGGCGGACGGCGCCATGGAGAGGCTCGTCGCGCCGAGCCCGACGAGCACGACGGCGAGCATCGGATCGGCGGCGGCCTCACCGCAGATCCCGACCGGCTTGCCGAGCCGGGCACCTGCCGTGCCGACCTCACGGATGAGACGGAGCACGGCGGGGTGCCACGGATCCTGGAACGCCGCGACGGAGCCGAGTAGACGGTCGGCGGCCATCGTGTACTGCGTGAGGTCGTTCGTGCCGATCGAGGCGAAGTCGGCGTGCGCGAGGATCCGGTCGGCGAGCAGCGCACTGGACGGGATCTCGACCATGACACCGGCGGTCTTCAGGCCGTACTCCCGGGCGAGCGAGGTGAAGTACTGCGTCTCCTCGACGGTCGCCACCATCGGCGCCATGACCCAGAGGTCCGCCTCGGTCGCGGCATCCGCTTCGGCGAGGGCCGTCAGCTGCTCGCGCAGGATGTCCTCGCTCGCCCGCAGAGCACGCAGCCCCCGCAGGCCCAGGGCCGGGTTCTCCTCGTGCGCGTCGTTGAGGAACGCCAGCGGCTTGTCGGCGCCGGCATCCAGCATCCTCACGACGACCTTCTTGCCGGGGAAGGCCGCGAGCAGCTCCCGATAGGACTCTCGCTGCTGCTGCACCGTCGGCGCCTGCGCCGACGAGAGGAACAGGAACTCGGTGCGGAACAGCCCGACGCCCTCGGCCCCGCGTTCGACGGCATCGGATGCGTCTGCAGGCTTCCCCAGGTTCGCCAGCAGCGGGATCGGCGTGCCGTCGGCGAGGGCGCCGGGAGTGAGTGGTGCGGCATCCGCCGAGCGGCGGGCGGCGGCGCGCTGCTCGGCGCGCGCCTTCTCGTCGTCGGTCGGATCGACGGTGACGATTCCGGCTGCGGCGTCGACGATGACCGGGCTGCCGGTCGCGAGCTCCGAGGCTGATGCCGCTCCGACGATCGCGACGATGCCCTTCTCGCGGGCGAGGATCGCGGTGTGCGAGGTGGGTCCGCCGTCGAAGGTGACGAGGGCGAGCACCTGATCGAGGTTCAGCAGCGCGGTGTCGGCCGGGGCGAGGTCGCGAGCGACGAGGACGAACGGATGCCCGGGGTCGGGGACCCCGGGCGCATCCACGCCGCGAAGTCGGGCGAGCACCCGCTGCGCGATGTCGTCGAGATCGGCGGCGCGCTCGCCGAGGTAGCCCCCGACCGCCTCGAGCGTCGCCCGGAAACCGGCGAACGCGTCATGCACGGCCCATTCGGCCGTCGCGCCGTCGTCGATGCGTGCGTCGACCTCGTCCTGCAGCGTCGGGTCCTCGGCGATCATCGCCTGCGCCTCGAGCACCTCCTGGGCCGAGCCGCCGGCGGCCTCGCCGCGGGCCGTCAGCTCCTGTGCGACGGCCGTCACGGCCTCGCGGACACGTGTGCGCTCCGTGTCGGCTCCCTGACCGCTGGGGGTGTTCTCCGGGGCGGGCAGCGCCTCGGTCATCCGGACGACGACGCCCTGGGCGACTCCGAGACCGATGCCGACTCCACGCAGTTCGCTCATACTCCGGCGTCCTGATCATGGTCGGTCGTGAGCAGCTCGGTGAGCGTGTCGAGCACGCCTTCCGCGCTGTCGCCGTCGGCCGTCAGCGTGACGTAGTCGCCGTGCTCGATCGCCAGTGCGATCACGCCGAGGATGCTGGCCGCGTTGACCGCCTTCCCCGAGTCCTTCGCGATGGTCACGGGAATCCCCGAGTCCTTCGCCGCCTGTGCGAACAGCTTCGCCGGACGGGCGTGGAGTCCATGGGATGAGCCGATGCGGACGGTGCGGGAGACGGTCATGATGTTCCTTTCGGGGTGTTCCTGGCGCTGGAGACGATCGACTGTGCGAGTGCCAGCGTGCGGGTGCCGTCCCGATCGGCGAAGACGTCGTCGGGGAGCACGGCCACCTGAGCGGGCGCCGCCTGGCGGATCGCCTCGAGGCGATCGGCGAGATGAGGGCCGATGAGGATGAGGTCGTGGTCGCTGCCGGCGACGGACTGCTCCATGCCGGCTGCGGCGTCCCAGTCGAGGCCGGCTTCGGAAGCCGCCCGGCGGAGTCGTTGCGCGACGAACGTGCTCGACGCGCCAGCGCCGCACACCACGAGGATCTTCATCGATGCTCACCTTTCCTGAGAACAGTCTGGGAACAAGGGGGGTGTGCTCGCCAACAGGTTCCTTTCCGCCCCTGCGGAACCTCGGTTTCGGAGCACCGCTCCCCGCTTGCTGACATCATGGAAGTCACGTCAGGACAGTGCGGTCGGCACGGAGGAGGGAGCATCATGTCGCGACAGCGTCAGGATCAACTCCTGTCGTCCCTGCTCCGTCAGGGCGAGTGGGTGACGGCCGCCAGTCTCGCCGATCAGCTCGGGGTCACCCCGCGCAGCATCCGCTCGTACGTCGCCGCGCTGAACGCGAGAACCGGTGGAGCGGATGCCGTCGAGTCGGGCCCGGCGGGATACCGCGCCGGGTCGGGGGCTCGCGACGCACTGCGCACGCGTCAGAGCGGCGACTCCGCCCCGCGTGACCGACTGCACGGTCTCGTCCGCACCCTGCTCGATGTGCCGGAAGGTGTCGACGTCTTCGCCACGGCCAGTGCGCTCCATGTGAGCGAAGCCACTCTCGAGGCGGACCTCGCCCGCGTCCGCACACTGCTCGACGGCACCGATCTCGCACTCGAGAGAGACCGCGAGATCGTGCGACTGCGAGGCAACGAGGCGGCACAGCGTCGTCTGCTGTCGCGACTCGCACATGACGAGATGGATGCCGCGTCGTTCCACCCCGAGACGTTCCGCCGAGCGCTCGCCGGAGGAGTCATCGCCGCCGACGCCGTCGGGCCTTTCAAGTCCGAGCTCGTGCGCGAACTCGGAGAACAGGGCTACTACGTCAACGAGCTCGCGATCTCCGATGTCCTTCTGCACATCGCGATCGCCGCCGAGAGGGTTGCGGCCGGCCACGCGCTCGAAGCCGGTCCTGCCGGTGCGCGGGAGGAGATCCCGCGGGTCGGGGCTGTGATCGCCCGGCTCGCCCAGCAGCACTTCTCGGTCGCGCTGGGCGACGGGGACAGCGGGCATCTCGCGTCCCTCGTCCTCACGCGCATCGTGGCTCCGGGGGAGGACGCTGCGGGCGATGTCGCCCGCAGCGGCGTGGACCCGGGTGTCGAGGCGGCCGTGCGTGCGGAGATCGCGAGGGCGGCGGAGGATTTCCAAGTCGACCTGGTCGACGAGACCTTCGTGCTGCGCCTCGCCCTGCACGTGCAGAACCTGATGCGTCGCGCCGAGGAGAGCGCGCTGACCCGCAATCCGCTCACCCGCTCGCTCAAGACCTCGTATCCGATGATCTTCGAGGTCGCGGTCTCGATCGCCAGCGGACTGCACGATCGCCTCGGCACGCCGATCCACGACGACGAGATCGCCTACATCGCGATGCACGTCGGCGGACGACTCGAGCGCAGCCGCAAGGCCGAGTCGATCCTCACCGCGACCATCGTGTGCCCGGGGTATTACGAGCTGCACGAGCTGCTCCGATCGAGCGTCGACCGCTCGCTCGGGTCCGCGATCGAGGTGACCAGCGTCATCACCAAGGTCGACCCGGACTGGGCGTCGTTCGACACCGACCTGGTGCTCAGCACGATCGAGCCGGGCGCTGCCGGCGATCGCTTCGTCCGCATCCAGCCGTTCCTCACGGATGCCGATGTCGACCGGATCCAGCAGGCCGCGGCACGCGTCCGGCGAGGCCGACGCCTCACCAGGCTCCGTGGCGAGCTCGCGCGATACTTCGATGCCGACGCCTTCGTCTATCCGCTGCCCGATGCGGGGGAGGAGGCGATCATCCGGCGACTGGGCGGTCTCCTCGTGGATGCGGGGCTGATCGGTGACGACTACGTCGAGAACACCATCCTCCGCGAACGGATGTCGTCGACGGCGTTCACAGACGCGCTCGCGGTGCCGCACGCGCTCCAGATGACCGCCACGCGCACCGCGATCGCGATCGGCGTGACGGACGGGTCGGCAGCGTGGGGTGAGGGACGCGTGCAGGTGGTCGCTCTCGCCGCCTTCAGCGAGAGCGACCGCGCCGCGTTCCAGACGGTGTTCGAGCAGCTCGTCGAGGTGTTCAGCGAACGGGAGAGCGTGCAGCGCATCCTCCGCCGGGGCACCACCTTCGAGGCGTTCCTCGACGAGCTCGTCGCCGTCATCGACGGGTGACGGCCGGGTCAGCCCCGAGGGTCGAGGACGCCGGCGAGGGTGTCGAGCACGGCGTCGGCGCCGGCCGAGTCCGCCGTCTCGAGCACCACGGCATCGCCGGGCGCGAGTGCGAGGTCCATCAGCGCGAGAACGCTGCTGAGGTCCACGACCGCGCCCGACGACGTCCGCAGGGTCACCGCGTGCGAATGCGCCTGCACGAGCCGCACGAGCTCGGCGACGGGGCGCGCGTGCACCCCGTTGTGCGCGCTGATCACGACATGTCTTCTCGGCATGCGGCCTACGAGCGTTCTTCCAGGAGCAGGCGCACCGCGGCCTCGAGCTCGGCGACCGTCGCGGTGGCGCGCTCTGCGGAGTCCGCGGCCGCGTCGATGTAGACCTTGAGCTTCGGCTCGGTGCCGCTCGGACGGACGATGATGCGCGAGCCGTCCGTGAGTCGATACCGCAGCACGTCGCCCGAGGGCTGCCCTGCGTCGGCGTGCAGCAGATCCTCCGCGGAGGCGATCGCGTGGCTGCCGAAGTGCGTCGGCGGCAGCGTGCGCAGCGAGAGCATCACGGTGCCGATGACCGAGAGGTCCTGCACGCGGACCGACACCTGACCGCTGGCGAAGTGACCGTACGTGTCACCGAGCTCGGACAGCAGGTCGGCGAGAGAGCGTCCGCGCTCGTGCGCCTCGGCGGCGAGTCCGAGGATCGCCACGGTCGCCGAGATGCCGTCCTTGTCGCGCACGGTCTCGGGATTCACGAGGTAGCCGAGTGCCTCCTCGAAGCCGAAGACGATGCCGGGGGCGCGGGAGATCCATTTGAAGCCCGTGAGCGTCTCGTGGAAGTCGAGCCCGTGATGGGCGGCGACCGCGCCGAGGCCGGGCGATGAGACCAGGGAGCACGCGAGCGATGCACCCGGCGTGCCCTCGGCGGCCCTGGCGGCGCGAGCGCCCAGGAGGAGCCCGACCTCGTTGCCGGTGAGTCGCCGCCATCCGCCCTCCGACGACGCGTCCGGGATCGCCACGGCGAGTCGGTCGGCATCCGGATCATTGGCGATGATGAAGTCCGCCTGCACGCGGCGAGCCCGGGCGAAGGACAGGTCCATCGCCCCCGGCTCCTCCGGGTTGGGGAACGAGACGGTGCGGAACGTCGCGTCGGGTTCGAGCTGCTCTCCGACGACCATCGGCTGAGGGTATCCGGCGGCCGCGACGATCTTCGACAGCGTCTCCCAGCCGACCCCGTGCATGGCGGTGTAGACCCAGCGCAGATCGGACGCGCCGGCTGGTGCGGGAGCGACCGCCGCTGTCGCGGCGACGTACGCGTCGACCACGGCTTCGCCGGCCGTCTCATAGTCGGTGGAGCGAGGCAACGACGTGACGTCGTCCGCATCGGCGACCCGCTGGATGTGCGCGGCGATCTCGGCATCGGCGGGTGCGACGATCTGCGAGCCCTGATCGGCGCCGCCCAGATAGACCTTGTATCCGTTGTCGTTCGGCGGGTTGTGCGACGCGGTCACCATGACACCGGCATCCGCGCCCAGGTGACGCACCGCGAACGCGAGCACGGGCGTGGGCAGCAGTCTCGGCAGCAGGATCGCGCGCAGCCCTGCTCCGGCGAACAGCTCGGCGGAGTCGGTCGCGAACACGCGGGAGTTGCGGCGTCCGTCATAGCCGATCACCACGGTCGGCGTGCGGCCGTGCGACTTCTCGCGCAGGTATGAGGCGAACCCGGCGGCCGCCTGCGCGACGAGCACGCGGTTCATGCGGTTGCTGCCGGCCCCCAGGGCTCCGCGGAGACCGGCGGTGCCGAACGCGAGTCGGGTGCTGAAACGATCATCGAGTTCGGCGGCGGCCGACTCGTCGCCATCGGCTGCCCGCGTGATGACCACGGCCAGCTCGTCGCGGGTCTCGTGATCGGGGTCCTGTCTCATCCACGCGCGCGCCTGCGCGAGACGCTCGTCGTTCACAGCGCCTCGACCACTCGGGCCAGCAGCGCCGAGATGACCGGTTCGGCCTCTCGACCGGCCTCGATGACCTCAGCGTGGCTGAGCGGCGTCTTCTGGATGCCGGCGGCGAGGTTGGTGATGAGCGAGAACCCGAGGATCTCCATGCCGGCCTCGCGAGCGGCGATCGCCTCGAGCGCTGTCGACATTCCCACGATGTGTCCGCCGATGTGCTTGGCCATCTGCACCTCGGCCGGCGTCTCGTAGTGCGGGCCGCGGAACTGCGTGTACACGCCCTCGTCGAGCGTGGGGTCGACGCTCCGGGCGATGTCGCGCAGACGCGTCGAATAGAGGTCGGTGAGGTCGATGAAGGTCGCGCCCTCGAGAGGGGAGTCGGCCGTGAGATTGATGTGGTCGCTGATCAGCACGGGCTGGCCGGGAGTCCACGTCTCGCGCACTCCGCCGGCGCCGTTCGTCAGCACCATGATCTTGGCGCCCGTGGCCGCGGCGGTGCGCACCGAGTGCACGACACGGCGCACGCCGTGGCCCTCGTAGTAGTGGGTGCGGGCACCGATGACGAGGACGTTCTTGCCATCGGGAGTGCGGATGCTGCGCAGGGTGCCCACGTGGCCCTCGAGAGCGGGCTTCGAGAAGCCGGTGACCTCGGTGGCGGGGATGGTCGCCGTGGTCTCGCCGATGATGTCGGCGGCCTTGCCCCAGCCGCTGCCGAGGGTCAGGGCGATGTCGTGCTTCTCGACTCCGGTCAGGCGCGCGATGTCGGCGGCTGCGTCGGCTGCGACCTCGAACGGGTTCGCATTCGGGTCGTCGAGGGGGTTGCTGTGTGTTTCAGACATGGATCCACTCTAGGAAGGTGCAGGCTCCGGGGCCAGGATTGCGGAAGAATGGAGATCATGTCTTCCACCCCTTTTGAGCGCACACAGCGCGTCGCCGTCCTCGGCGGCGGTCCCGGCGGTTATGAGGCGGCCCTCGCGGCCGCTCAGCTCGGAGCCGAGGTGACCCTGGTCGAGCGTGTGGGCGTGGGCGGAGCGGCAGTGCTCACCGATGTCGTCCCCTCGAAGAGCCTGATCGCCACGGCGGATGCCGCGGTCGCGATCTCGGAGGCCTCCGACCTCGGAGTGCAGTTCTACGCCAAGGGCGAGCACGGCAAGCCGCTCAAGCCCGAGATCGCCATCAACCTCGCCGCGGTGAACAAACGTCTGATCGCGCTCGCGGGCCAGCAGTCCGAGGACATGCGCACGACGCTGCTCGAGGCCGGCGTGCGCATCCTGTCCGGCCACGGCCGTCTGGAGGGACCGACGGCGATCGTGGTCTCGACCGGGCAGAAGGGCACCGACTTCGACCGCGTCGAGGCCGACACGATCATCGTGGCGGTGGGCGCGTCGCCGCGCGAGCTGGATTCGGCCAAGCCCGACGGCAAGCGGATCCTCACGTGGACGCAGCTCTACGACATGAAGGCGCTTCCCGAGCACCTGATCGTGGTCGGCTCCGGTGTGACGGGCGCCGAGTTCGCGTCCGCCTACATGAACCTCGGCGCCAAGGTCACGCTGATCTCCAGCCGCGAGCAGGTGCTGCCGGGTGAGGACCAGGATGCCGCGCACGTGCTCGAGAAGGTCTTCAAGCGCGGCGGGATGACGGTGCTCTCCAAGGCCCGCGCCGAGAAGGTCGAGGTCACCGAGGACGGCGTGCGCGCGACGCTCTCCGACGGCCGCACGGTCGAGGGGAGCCACTGCCTCATGGCGGTCGGCTCGATCCCGAACACCGCTGGCATCGGTCTCGAAGACGCGGGAGTCGAGCTCGACGAGACCGGGCACGTGCGGGTGAACCGCGTCGCGCGCACCTCTGTGCCCAACGTCTACGCCGTCGGCGACTGCACGAACTTCTTCCCGCTCGCCTCCGTCGCGTCGATGCAGGGCCGCACGGCCGTGTTCCACGCGCTGGGCGACATCGTGATCCCTCTGGAGCTGATCAAGATCACCTCCAACATCTTCACGGCGCCCGAGATCGCCACGGTCGGCTATTCCGAGAAGGACGTCGAAGACGGCGTCGCGGACGGCCTCGTCTACAAGCTGCCCCTCGCCGCGAACCCTCGGGCCAAGATGATGGGCATCAAGGACGGTTTCGTGAAGCTGATCGCACGCAAGGGATCCGGCACCGTGATCGGCGGCGTGATCGTCGCGCCCAAGGCCTCCGAGCTGATCTACCCGATCGCGGTCGCCGTGGAGCGTCGTCTGACGGTCGACCAGGTCTCTCGCGTCTTCGCGGCATACCCGTCGCTGTCGAGCAGCATCACCGACGCGAGCAGGGCGATGCACCTCGTCAACGCGAACATCTCCTAGATCCGCCGCGGATCAGACGAGAAAGGCGCCCCGCAGCAGCGGGGCGCCTTTCTCGTGTGCGAGGGCGGTCAGCTGATCGTGAGCAGCTGGTGTCCGGCCGAGACCGTCGCACCGGCGACGGCGCCGATGTTGCCGATCGTGCCGTCCTTGTGAGCCTGCAGCGGCTGCTCCATCTTCATCGCCTCGAGGACGACGACCAGATCGCCCTTGACGACCTGCTGCCCCTCTTCGACGGCGACCTTGACGACGGTGGCCTGCATCGGCGACTTGACGGCGTCTCCCGATGCGCCGGCGCTGACCGAGGTCGCGTGGCTGCGGCGGGACGGCGGAACCGCGGCCGGTCGTCCTGCCGTGCCGGCCGCCACCGCGACGCGATCGGGAAGGCTGACCTCGAGGCGCTTGCCGCCGACCTCGACCACGACGGTGTGCCGGTTCTCGCCGGCGGAGGGCGACTCGAGCTCGCCGTCCCAGGCGGGGATGTCGTTCTCGAACTCGGTCTCGATCCAGCGGGTGAAGATGCCGAACTCGCCGTTCTCCGCGGTGAACGCGGGGTCGTTCACGACCTTGCGGTGGAACGGGAGCACGGTGGGCAGACCTGCGACCTCGAACTCCTCGAGGGCGCGGCGCGAGCGCTCCAGGGCCTCGGCGCGGTCCTTGCCGGTGACGATGATCTTCGCGAGAAGCGAGTCGAAGGCGCCCGAGACCGAGTCGCCCGCGGTGACGCCGGAGTCGAGGCGGATGCCGGGTCCGCCGAAGGTCTTGAAGACGTGGATCGGACCCGGCTGCGGGAGGAACCCTCGACCGGGGTCCTCGCCGTTGATGCGGAACTCGATCGAGTGTCCGGTCGGCTTCGGGTCGTCGTAGTCGATCGTGCCGCCGGCGGCGATGCGGAACTGCTCGCGCACCAGGTCGATGCCGGTGACCTCCTCGGAGACGGGGTGCTCGACCTGCAGACGGGTGTTGACCTCGAGGAACGAGACGGTGCCGTCGGCGCCGATCAGGAACTCGCAGGTGCCTGCGCCGACGTAGCCGACCTCCTTGAGGATGGCCTTCGACGCGGAATAGAGCAGGTCGTTCTGCTCGTCCGTGAGGAACGGCGCGGGTGCCTCCTCGACGAGCTTCTGGTGGCGGCGCTGCAGCGAGCAGTCGCGCGTCGAGATGACGACGACGTTGCCCTCGGCATCCGCCAGGCACTGGGTCTCGACGTGCCGCGGCTTGTCGAGGTACTTCTCGACGAAGCACTCGCCGCGGCCGAAGGCGGTGACCGCCTCGCGGGTGGCGGATTCGAAGAGCTCCGCGACCTCGTCGAGCTCGCGGGCGACCTTCAGGCCGCGACCGCCGCCGCCGTACGCGGCTTTGATCGCGATCGGCAGACCGAACTCCTTCGCGAAGGCGACGACCTCGTCGGCCCCGGAGACGGGTCCCGGCGTTCCGGGAGCGAGCGGCGCGCCGACCTTCTCGGCGACGTGGCGGGCGGTGACCTTGTCGCCGAGCGCCTCGATGGCGTCGGGGGAAGGCCCGATCCAGGTCATCCCCGCACCGATGACGGCGCGGGCGAATTCGGCGTTCTCGGCGAGGAAGCCGTATCCGGGGTGCACGGCGTCGGCGCCGGCGCGGCGGGCGACCGAGAGGATCTTCTCGATCTGCAGGTAGGTCTCGGCGCTCGTGGCGCCGCCGAGGGCATAGGCCTCGTCGGCGAGGCGGGTGTGCAGAGCGTCGCGGTCCTGGTCGGCGTACACGGCGACGGAGGCGATCCCCGAGTCGCGAGCGGCACGGATGATGCGGACGGCGATCTCGCCGCGGTTGGCGATGAGCACCTTGGCGATATCAGGCATGCTTGCCAGCCTAGCGAGAAGGCTCCCGTTCGCTTTGACGACTCTCCACAAGAAAGAGGCAGAAACGTCGACGAGACTCTACGACCAGAGGTCGGTCCACGTGACGCCGAGATCGGCGGCGAGGCGGCGCACGGTCGACAGCGACATCCCGACCACCGTCGACGGGTCGCCGTCGACGCGGGTGATGAAGGCGCCGCCCAGACTGTCGACCGTGAACGCACCGGCGACGAGCAGGGGCTCACCCGAGGCGACGTAGGCGGCGATCTCGGCATCCGTGACGTCATCGGCGAAGGTCACCGAAGCCTCGGCCGTGGCGGTGGCCTCGACCGGGTCGGTGCCCGGCGAGACACGGAAGACCGAGTGCCCCGAGTGCAGGATGCCGGTGGCCCCGCGCATCTCCTGCCAGCGTCTGGTCGCCTCCTCGGGCGTGTAGGGCTTGCCGTACACGCGCCCGCCTAGTTCGAACATCGAGTCTCCGCCGATCACGATGCCGTCGAACTCGCCGTCCGCAGAGAGGCGCTGCGCGACGTCCGCCGCCTTCGCCCGAGCGAGCAGGAGCACGAGGTCCGCCGGAGTCAGCTCCGCGCCCCGTTCGGCCGCGGCAGCGGCGGCGACCGCATCCTCATCCACTCCCGGCGACTGGGTCAGAGGCTCGATACCCGCCTGACGCAGCAGCATGAGGCGGGCGGGAGAGGTGGAGGCCAGGCAGACGCGCATGTTCACCACCGTATCCTCGAAGGATGACTTCCTCCCCAGTCCTGCTCGATCTGGACATCACCGGCATCGCGCACGGCGGCACGTTCATCGCCCGATACGAAGGCCGGGTCGTCTTCGTCTCCGACGCCATCCCCGGTGAGCGGGTCCGCGCGCGGCTCACCGAGGACTCCACGGGTGAGTCCAAGAGCTTCTGGCGTGCCGAGACTGTCGAGGTCCTGGACGCCTCGCCGCATCGTCGCCCCCACATCTGGGCGGAGGCCGACGTCTCCCGCGCGCCCGAGGACCGGCCGGGGGGCGCCGACCTGGGGCACATCGATCTCGCGCATCAGCGCGTGCTCAAGCGTCAGGTGCTCACCGAGGCGCTCGATCGTTTCGCCGGACCCGGTCTCGAGGCTCCCGAGATCGAGGCCGTGGACTCGACCGACGGAACCGGCTGGCGCTCCCGGGTGACCCTGCACGTCGACGACCAGGGGCGCGTCGGTCCCTACGCCGCTCGCAGTCACCGGGTGATCCCGGTCAGCTCCCACCCGCTCGCGCGTCCGGCGGTCGCACAGGCGGCCCTCCGTCTCGCGGGCGGCGAGGCGGGCAGCGTCGACCTGGTCGAACCGGGCGACGGCCAGGTGCGGGTCATCCGACGAGATCGCCTCGACGAGCGACCGGCCAGGGGGCAGCACCGCCGCCCGGCGCCCGAAGTCGTCTACGAGCAGGTGGGCGATCGCCGGTTCCAGGTCGACGCCGGTGGATTCTGGCAGGTGCACCCGCGAGCCGCCTCGGTGCTCGACGGCGCCGTCTACGGCATCCTCGACGGGCACGTCGATCCGGAGGCGACGCACTTCGACCTCTACGGAGGAGTCGGGCTCTTCGCCGCATCGCTCGCAGACCTCGGTGGCACCGACATCGTCACCGTCGAGTCCAGCAGGCGGGCGACGACTCACGCGCAGCAGAACCTCGCGCCCCTCGCCGTGAACGCCGTCACAGCACGGGTCGACCGCTATCTCGCCGGTCTCCCCTCCGACACGCGAGCAGGAGCGGTCGTACTCGATCCGCCGCGTGCCGGTGCCGGACGCGCGGTGGTCGATGCACTGAACTCTCTCGCCCCCGAGGCGATCGCCTACGTCGCGTGCGACCCTGTGGCGTTGGCGCGGGACCTCGGAACCTTCCGCGAACACGGGTGGAACGTGGGGACGCTGCGCGGTTTCGACCTGTTCCCGCACTCGCATCACTTCGAGGTCGTCGCGCTGCTCACCCGGTGATCGTGATCTGCGGGGGCTGAGTACTCAGTAGGCTGGGCGGATGAGCAGGGTCGCACTCATCGACGATCACGAATCCGTCCGCCTCGGTCTCGAGGCGGCGTGCGCTCGTGACGGAGAGCAGACCGTCGTCTTCTCCGGCAGCACCGTCGTGTCCTACCTCGAGTGGAGGTCGACGACGTCGTCGCAGCCTGCCGACGTGGTGGTGCTCGACCTCACCCTCGGAGACGGCACCACGGTGACCGAGAACGTCCGGTCGCTCGTCGCCGACGGCGCGAGCGTCGTGATCCACAGCGTCGCCGATCGACCGGCGGCCGTGCGCGAGGCCCTCGCTGCCGGTGCCGCCGGCGTCGTGAGCAAATCCTCTGCGCTGGACGACGTGCTCGACGCCATCCGCACTGTCGCGCAGGGCGAAGCCCTCAACAACGTCGAGTGGGCGAGCGCTGTCGACGGGGATCGCGACTTCGCGGACGCCCAGCTGTCGACACGCGAGCGGGAGGTGCTCCGGCTGTATGCGACCGGCCTGCCGCTGAAGGCCGTGGCCGAGCGCCTCGGCGTCGCGTACTCGACCGCCAAGGAGAACATCACCCGGATCCGGGTCAAGTACGTGGAGGTCGGGCGACCGGCCCCGACGAAGGTCGACCTTCTGCGGCGAGCGATGGAGGATGGGATCGTCGCCGCAGACGGGGCGCCGAGTGGCCGCTGACCCGCTCAGCATCCGGGAGGCATGGAGCAAGATCCCTTCGCCCGGCAGCGTGGAGACCGAGTTCGAGCGCTTCACCGGCAAACGCATGGAGCGCATCCTCGCCACGGTCGTCGCGATCGGATCGGGTGTTCTCGGCGCACAGGCACTGATCGCGGGGGTCACGACGACGGGATCGGATGCCGCGCGCATCACGATGCTGCTCGTGGTCTTCGTGCCGCTGATCGTCATGCTCGTCGCGTGCGTCATCGGACGTGGCGTCAGGACCGCGTCCGGCGCGTTCGCCATCGTGTACACACTCGCGCTCGCCGCCTGGCCGAGTCTGGTCGACCCTGTGGGCAGAGCCGCCGACCAGCCGTGGATCTTCTTCCTCGTCAACGTGGGCGTCGTGGCTGCGATGCTCGCCTTCCCTCTGTGGCTGCAGTTCGTCTGGGCGGTGTGCCTGCCGTTCGTCTACGGCTATGTCCGCCTCGTCGAAGGCGATTTCTCGCGAGACTTCTGGGTGACGACGGCGTTCGACGTGTCGTTCACCCTGATCCTCGGATGCGTCATCATCGCGTTGGGATGGATGTTCCGCTCGGTCGCCGCGGGTGTCGATGAGGCCCGGGCCCGAGCCGTCGCGTCGTACGCGGGCGCAGCGGCAGCCGCCGCAGCCGAGGAGGAGCGTGCGGCGATGTCGGCGCTCATGCACGACAGCGTCCTCGCAGCGCTGATCGCCGCGGAACGGGCCGAAGGCGATCGGGCACAGGACCTCGCCGTGGGGATGGCCCGGGAGGCTCTCACCCGCCTGGCGAACACCGAGGCCGCGGTGGCCCAGGAGGGCAGCGACGAACCGGTGGGCGCCGCTCAGATCGTCGTCGAGCTCCGTCGTGCCCTGTCCGAGCTCGGGGCGGATGCGATCGTCGAGGAACGGGGAGGGATCGGCCTGATCCCCGGGCGCGCCGCGAGAGCACTTGTGCTCGCCGCCAGACAGGCGCTCGGCAACGCGGTCACCCATGCGGGTGGGCGCGGGCTGCACATCCTCGTCGAGGGCCGCGGTGACGAGGGGATCACGGTGACGATCACGGACACCGGCCCAGGATTCGATATCGGGGCGATCGGCGCCGACCGCCTCGGGATCAGAGCGTCGATCTTCGCACGGATGGCCGGGGTGGCGGGCACCGCCGAGATCGATTCGAGAGAGTGCGGCACCACCGTGACGCTGGGCTGGGAGCGGCCATGAATCGCACGGTGCGCAGTGTCGCGACGTCACTCGCGGTGGGCTTCGCGATGTACTTCGCCGCGAGAGGGGTGTGGTGGATCGAGCAGCCCTCCGCGCCGCTGCTGATGGTCGCGGCGATTGCGCTGTACCTCGTCGTCGTCAACGTCGCGATCCTCTGGGACTCGGCGATCTCGGTGCGGATGCCGCTCTGGGCGGCGCTGCTGACGCTGGTCTCGAGCGTCCTCATTCCGATTCTCGTGACGCTGTCACTCGATCCGCTGACACGCACGGCGCCGTTCGCCACCTGGTACATCGGTGCGCTCGGTCTGATGGGCGTGGTGTGCATCGTCCGGCGCCGCTTCGTGATCGGCTGGCTGGTGGTGCTCGTCCTCGTCGCCACATCGTCGGTGTATCTGGGTGTCTTCGTGGCGCTGTCCCTCGGCCTGGTGGGCTCGCTCGTGTGGGTCGCGATCGCTCACCTCCTGGTGATCTTCTGGGACAGAGCCGTCCGCGACACCGAGCGCCTCGCCGGCATCCAGCAGGCGGTGTCCGCCTGGCACGCGACCCAGCAGGTGCGCCAGAAGGAACGTCGTCTGCGCACGCAGTTCGCGCTGGCGGTCGCGGGGCCGGTGCTCAGTCGCACCGTCGCATCGCGTGGCGCGCTGAGCGAGGAGGAGCGACTGCAGGCGCGTCTGGCGGAAGGTCGCCTGCGCGACGAGCTCCGGGGAGCCGATCTGCTCAACGATGCGGTGCGGGATGCGATCGAGGACGCGCGTCGCCGCGGTGCCGTCGTCACCGTCTTCGACGAGGGCGGCTTGGACGACGTCGATGAGGGACGACGCGCGATGATCCGCGACGAGCTCGCCCGGGTGCTGCGCGATGCGGATGCGGAGCGGTGGATCATCCGAGCGGCCAGGGATGCTCACACGGCCGTGACGGTGGTCGGCCGGGCCGGCGCCGGCGGGCAGAGCGACGACGATGCCGTCGACGTGTGGCACGAGATCCCGAGAGACGCTCCACGCCAGTGAGGCCCCTGTCCTCGGCTCTGGCCGGGGGAGGGGGTCAGAGTCGAGGTCAGACAGAGTGGGCGAGGGGCGGCGAATCCGCCAGCCCCTCGCCATGCGGACCAGTTACCCGAAAACCGTCCGCTGGTGGCCGGTCTGCGTCTATCTACCCTGGGACAGAGAGACCAGCCGAACGCGAAGCGTCTTACTCAGTCTCATGGTTAGTCAAGTCGTTGTCTGTAGGTATTTTGGGGGACACGGAATCGACGCCGGTGCGAGATGATGAGGCATGGGAATGCGTCGCGGAACCAATCTCCCCCGCATGGGTGACTTCAACCAGTCCGTGATCCTCGAGGCCATCCGCCGGTCCGGAGAGGGACTCAGCCGGATCGAGCTCGTCGATGCGACCGGCCTCTCGGCGCAGACGATCACGAACATCACCCGTCGCCTTCTCGACGAGGGGCTGATCACCGAAGCAGGGCGGACCATCAACGGGCCCGGCAAGCCGCGAGTCACGCTGCGCCTGGTCGCGGAGAGTCGTTTCTCGGTGGGGGTGCATCTCGACCCGTCGGTGATCACCTTCGTGCTGCTGAACATGTCCGGTGCGGTGATCGCACGACGAGTCGTGCGCACGCACGACCGGGACCCGCACCGCATCGTCGAGACGATGGCGCAGACGATCGATGGCCTCGTCGACGAGGCCGGCATCGATCGCGCACTCGTCGCCGGGGTCGGCGTCGCTGCCCCCGGGCCGCTCGACGCGGCGAAGGGCACGGTGGTGGACCCCCCGAAGCTCGACGGATGGCATCGGGTGCCGCTGCGTTCCGTTCTCGCAGAAGCGACGGGCTTCGAAGTCACGCTGGAGAAGGACACCACTGCCGCCGCAGTGGGGGAGCTGTGGACCGGCTCCGCGACAGCCGAGGACTCGTTCCTGTTCGTCTACCTCGGCACGGGGCTCGGGGCCGCCGCAGCGCGTGAGGGGGTTGTGGTCACAGGCAGCACCCACAACTTCGGCGAGATCGGCCACATCATGGTCGACCCAGACGGGCCGCCCTGCGCGTGCGGCTCGCGAGGATGCGTCGAAGTGGTATGCACCCCGCAGGCGATCGTCGAGCAGGCGGAGGCGGCCGGGGTGTTCCGCGATGAGCCGGACGACGGAGGTGCGCGCGGAGTGGAGGAGCGGTTCGCCCGTCTGTGCGAGCTCGCTTCCGCGGGCGAGATCCGCGCGCTGGGCGTTCTGCGTCGCTCTGCCGAACATCTGGCAGTGCTGATCTCGGTGCTCACGAACATCCTCGATGTCGATCGTGTGGTGCTCGGCGGGCCGTTCTGCGCCCCTCTGTCCGAGGTCTATCTGCGCGAGATCCCAGAGCAGCTGAACCGTCGCAGTGCGACGAGGTCGGTTCGGGCCTTGCGCGTCGACAGCGCGGTGGTGGGAGAGGATGTCGGTGCCGTGGGGGCCGCCTGCGTCGTGCTCGACGCGGTGCTCACGCCTCGAGCATCCGACCTCTACCTCGAGGATTGAACGGAGCCATCAATTCGCATACCGGTATATCGGTTGGAGCGCACTCAGTGATTACTCCAGTCGATGTATTATCGAAGAGATGCGCCGTCTGGGGTTTACAGGTGCCAGGGGCGACGGCCCCGCATCAATCGGAGGGTCGTCTGCGTGGCCCGGTAGCTGGGGGGCTCCGGGTCTCGCAGACTCTCCGATGCGAGGGCGTCAGCGTGCGAAGCGGCCCCACGGGATGTCTCGTCGCAGTGCGCGTCGCAGCGGTCGCTGGGTGCGGGCCCACGCCGATACGCGAGGCTCCTCGGCCACGGCATCCGCCGCCTCCTGCGAGTAGGCGTCGCTCACCACGGCGATGAGAGCGGCGAGCTCCTCCTCGGTCGCAACGCCCCGGGTGATCTCCATCGTCGGGAGCTGGCGCTCGTCCGACGTCGCGGGCTCGGTCACAGCGGGATGTTCCCGTGCTTCTTGGGGGGCAGCTCGGCGCGCTTCCCGCGGAGGGCTCGGAGCGCCTTGGCGATCGAGACTCGGGTGTTCGCCGGTTCGATGATGCCGTCGATCTCGCCGCGTTCGGCGGCGAGGAACGGCGAGGTCACGCTGTAGGTGTATTCGTTCGCGAGCCGCGTGCGCACGGCGGCGACGTCCTCGCCGGCCTCTTCGGCACGCTTGATCTCGCCGCGGTAGAGGATGTTGACCGCACCCTGGCCGCCCATCACGGCGATCTCCGCCGTCGGCCAGGCGAGGTTGACATCGGCGCCCAGCTGCTTCGATCCCATCACGATGTAGGCGCCGCCGTAGGCCTTGCGCAGGATGACCGTGACCAGCGGCACGGTCGCTTCCGCGTAGGCGTAGATGAGCTTGGCGCCGCGGCGGATCACGCCGGTCCACTCCTGATCGGTACCGGGGAGGTACCCGGGCACGTCGACGAGCGTGACGATCGGGATCGAGAACGCGTCGCAGAACCGCACGAATCGGCTGGCCTTCTCGCCCGCCTCGATGTTGAGCGTTCCGGCCATCTGGGACGGCTGATTGGCGATGATCCCGACCGAGCGCCCTTCGACCCGGCCGAAGCCGATCACGATGTTCGGCGCGAAAAGCGGCTGGACCTCGATGAAGTCTCCCGCGTCGACGACGTGCTCGATGACCGTGTGGATGTCGTACGGCTGATTGGGGGAGTCGGGGATGATCGTGTTCAGAGAGCGATCGGCATCCGTGGTCTCCCACTCGAAGCCGCTCTCGTACGCGGGGATCTCCGCCATGTTGTTGTCGGGGAGGAAGCCGAGGAGCGTGCGGGCGTAGTCGATCGCGTCGTCCTCGTCCTCGGCGAGGTAGTGCGCGACACCCGAGCGAGTGTTGTGCGTGAGGGCTCCTCCGAGCTCCTCCATGCCGACGTCCTCGCCGGTGACCGTCTTGATGACGTCCGGACCGGTCACGAACATCTGGCTGGTCTTGTCGACCATGATCACGAAGTCCGTCAGAGCGGGGCCGTAGACGGCTCCACCGGCGGCGGGACCCATGATGATCGAGATCTGCGGGATGACCCCCGACGACCGAGTGTTCAGGCGGAAGATCTCGCCGTACTTGCTGAGGGCGAGCACGCCCTCCTGGATCCGGGCTCCGCCGGAGTCGAGGATGCCGATGATCGGCATACCGCCCGACAGCGCGAACTCCATGATCTTGATGATCTTGTCGCCGGAGACCTCGCCGAGAGATCCGCCGAACGTGGTGAAGTCCTGCGAGTACACCGCGACCGTGCGGCCGTGGATCGTGCCCACACCCGTCACGACGGAATCGCCGAAGGGCCGGTTGCGATCCATGCCGAACGCGGTGGTGCGATGGCGCACGTACTCGTCGAACTCGACGAAGCTTCCGGGGTCGACGAGCAGTTCGATGCGCTCGCGGGCGGTCATCTTGCCCTTGGCGTGCTGCTTCTCCTGCGCGACCTTCTCGGCGTCGACAACGGCTTCGTTGTAGCGAGCGCGGAGGTCTGCGATTCTGCCGGCGGTGGTCGAGAGTTCGGGCTTGTCCGTCACGGATTCCACCCTATCGTCGCGGTGGCCCCGTCCGTTGGATGCTCGCTACAACGGGTCGTCAGATCCTTTGGCGGCTCTCGTGAACCCCGCGTGTCCCGAGGGCGGCCGTCACTCGCGGTGTTCGGCACCGAGCGTGCCCGGCAGGTCGTGGGTGCCGGCCTGCTCGATCTCGCCGACGTCCTTGTTGCGGCCACGTCCGACCGACGCGATCTTGCGTCCCGCCCAGCCGACGCCGCGGACCGCCGATCCGGCCGCTCCGGCCACGGCGCCCCCGACGAACTGGGCACCGTGCAGCATTCGCAGCTCCATCTTCTCTGCGCCGGCGACGGGCTCCAGCTCGAGCGGCATGTCCAGAGGTGCCGCTCCGAATGCGTGGTGCGACGTCGTCAGCACGCGGCGTCCGAGAATGTGGTTGCCCGCGCCTCCGACGGCCGCGCCGACGCCGAACGGCAGTGCCTTCCCGATGAACGAGGCACCGCCCTTCGCCGCGAACTGCTTCACGAACATGCTCTTCAGTCGATCCACGAGGGGGCCGACGGCAGCGCGCGGCAACGACTTCGTCACCATCTCGCCCCAGTACGACGACCTCGAGCCGCCGCGGCCGGTGGCCTCGCCTGCCAGCTGTCCGACGAGGGCCACGCCCTCCTTGCCGAGCATGAGGGTCATCACCAGCGCGCGGGCCCGGTCGGGGTTCGACACCGCGATGCCATGGACCTCTGCGACGGACTGCGCGAAGAGCGCCGTCGATTCGACGAAGCCCACCGTCTCGACTCCGGAGAGGGCGAGCGTGATGCCGGTGCCGATCCCCGGCACGACGGCGGTCGCTCCGACCGCCGCGCCGCCCGTGGTCACCGCCGCGAGATAGCGCCGCTCGAGGATGCGGATGATCTGCTCGGGCGAAGCGTGCGGGTTGCGCAGGCGGATGCTGCGGATGTGCGCCAGCACGAGCGGGCGCTGGATTGCGAGAACGCGGTCCAGCCCGCGAACCATCAGCGGATGCTCGGCCGAGCCGACGGGCGGCACCCCCCTGTCCCACGCGGCGTCGTCGGGGAGGGAGTGGATCTTGTGCACCTTGGGGGCCATGGATCGATCCTAGGAAGCCAGGCCGCGAAAAAGCCGAAAGCCCGGCTCCCTTGACGGGGCCGGGCTTTCGTGGAAGGCGATCAGACGAACAGGTTCGCCCGCTCGAGGTCCTCGGCGAAGTCGACCTCGACCGCGTAGAGATCGGAGACGTCCATCGGCTCGAGGAGCAGGCCGTCTTCGGCGATCGCGAGCTCGAGGCCGCGCTCGAAGTAGTCCTGGTCTTCGACGCGCTGCAACTGGCGCATGAACGCCTTCTTGTCTGCGGAGGAGATGTAGTTGATGCCCACAGCCTCACCGAGACCGCCCTTGACGGTCTTCGACAGCTCGTTGATGAAGCCCTCGGCCGTGACCGTGTACTTCACCTCCTCGTCGCTGACTTTGGAGGTGTTCACCGTGACGAAGGACTGGTCGCGCTCGATGTACGCCGCAGCGCGGCCCAGGATCATCGGGTCGAACACCACGTCGCCGTTCATCCAGAGCACGCCCGACTTGCCGGTGGCGCCGAGAGCGCGCAACAGGCTCTTCGACGTGTTGGTCTCGTCGTAGCGCTCGTTGTGCACGTAATTGACGTTCGGGAACGCCTCGATGATGGTCTCTGCGCGGTACCCGACGACGGCGGTGATGCGGGCGTCCGATCCGAAGGCGGCGCGGATGTTGTCGTGCTGCTGGCGCATGATCGTGCGGCCGTCGCTCAACTCCGTGAGCGGCTTCGGCAGCGCGCGGCCGAGGCGTGAGCCCATGCCTGCTGCGAGGATGACGGTCTGAAGAGTCACGAGTGCTCCTAAATGAAGTATGTGTTCATGGTCGGTTCACCGACCGGACACTTCGTCGTGCCGAGAGCCATGCTAGCGATCCCGCCTGAGAACCCGCGGGGGTTGACATCGCTGTGGCCAATTCGTGATCCAGTACACACCCAACACTCAGATTCGTCCAGATCCTGAGTGAAATGTCCAACGGGTTCACCAGGTCGGCGAAATGTTGCGGTGACCCGAAGAAATCCTGCCCCCGTTGATACCGTAGGACGGTGACTGCTTCTTCCCCCGACGATCCCGCTGCTCAGGCGGTCGACGCCACGCCCGCCGCCCCGAAGAAGACTTCCGCTCGCACGACGCCTGCCAAGAAGACGAGTGGAGCCCGCGTTCCCTCCAAAGCTGCGGCGGACAAGGCCGCGGTCACCGTCGAGGTGGTCGCAGAACCGGCGCTGAAGATCGACCGGACCACCGAGAGCGGCGCTCCGCGATCGGCGGCATCGAAAAAGACCACCGCCGCTCGCACGACTGCCGCCAAGAACGCGACCCGCGACACGACCACTCGCGCGGCTGCGGCGAAGACGTCATCGGCGCGATCCGCTGCTGCCAAGACCACCGCTGCGAGGACCACCGCCGCGAAGACGGCTGCGGCCAAGACCGCTGCTGCGAAGACCTCAGCCGCGCAGGGATCCACTCCGGCAGCCAGGGCGGCCGCGGCGAAGACGGTCGCCGCCAAGGCTGCGGTGGAGAAGAGCGCGTCGGCGAAGTCCGCAGCACGCACTTCCGCGGCGAAGACCACGGCGGCCAAGGCCGCGGCCGCGAAGGCCGCTGCGGCGAAGACAGCTGCCGCGAAGGCTGCTGCGGCCAAGGCCAAGGCCGAGGCCGAGGCAGAGGCGGACGCTCAGGTCGAGAGCGAAGCGGCGATCGAGATCGAGATGCCGGCTCCTGCCCACGTTCAGGGAGACGAGCCTGAGGCTGCAGCCGAGGGGGCGAAGACAGATCTGCCTGCTCCGGCGGAGGAGACTCCTATGAACGACGTCGCACCGGTTGTCGACGCCACGCCGGTCGACGACGCCACGCCGGTCGACGACGCCACGCCGGTCGACGACGCCACGCCGGTCGACGACGCGACGGCGGACGTCGCCGACGCCACCGCGTCTGCAGAAACGGCATCCGCCGACGAGAGCACGACATCCGAGATCTCCGAGCCGGTGTCCGATGCGGACGCGACCGAGGAGGCTGTCACCGGAGTCGAGGCGGCCTCCGGTGCGGAGGCCATCCGCATTCGGGGCCTCGTCAAGAACTTCGGGGATCACACCGCGGTCAACGGCATCGACCTGACGGTGCCTGCAGGTTCGTTCTACGGCATCGTCGGTCCCAACGGCGCCGGCAAGACGACGACCCTGTCGATCGTCGCCGGGCTGCTGCGCGCCGATGCAGGCGACATCGTGATCTGCGGCATCGATCAGTCGGCGAAGCCTCTTGCCGCGAAACGCATGATGGGTGTGCTGCCCGACCGGCTCCGCACGTTCGATCGACTCACCGGGCGGCAGCTGCTCTACTACTACGGGCTCCTGCGGGGGCTCGCCTCGGCGGTCATCGAGAAGCGCGTCGCCGATCTCGCGCGCGCATTCGATCTCGGAGAGGCGCTCAATCGCGTCGTCTCCGACTATTCGGCCGGTATGACCAAGAAGATCATGCTCGCGGGAGCCATGATCCACTCGCCGAGGGTCCTGGTGCTCGATGAGCCGTTCGAGGCCGTCGATCCGGTGTCCTCCGCGGTCATCCTCGACATTCTGCGCGCCTATGTCGCGCACGGCGGAACGGTGGTGCTCTCGAGCCACGGGATGGATCTCGTCGAGCGGGTCTGCTCGCGCGTCGCGATCATCGTCGGGGGAGAAGTGCTCGCCGAGGGCACCATCGACGAGGTCCGCGCAGGCCAGACGCTCGAAGCGCGGTTCGTCGAGCTGTCCGGTGGCATCGGCGAGGTGGAGGGGCTCGAGTGGCTGCACACGTTCTCCGACTGAGAGCCGCGCTCCTGATCGGATCGCTCCGCGGCGAACGTCGGGTACGGACGCTCATCATGCTCGCCGTCGTGGCGATTCTCACGGGTGTGGTCTGCGCGGCGATCCTCAGCCTCGACGACGCACCCGTCGCTGTCGCGCGCACGGTCATCGTCCTCGGCAGCGCGGCACTGCTCCTGGGATTCCTGGTGGGTCCCATCCTCGTGGGTGCCGTGGATCAGCTGGATCCCCGCAGATTCGCCGTGTTCGGGGTCGACGAGCGGCAGATGCCATGGATCCTCGCGCTCGCCTCACTGGTCAGCGTTCCCAGCCTGGCTCTCATCGCTGTGAACATCAGCGTGTGCATCGTGGCGATCAGGCTCGGAGCGCCGTGGTTCATCGCGGTGCTGATGAGCGTCGTCTGCCTGTTCTCGACGGTGCTTGCGGCGCGTATCGGCATGGCGGTGAACGCGCTGCTGCTGCCGGAGCGTCGATCGCGCGAGCTCACCGCCCTCTTCGCGCTGGCCGTGATCGTGATCGCATTCCCCGTGGCCGTGTTCCTCGCCTCGCTCAAGTGGGACGGGCAGGTCCCCGCCGCAGTGGGGGCACTGACGGCGACGATCGGGTTCACCCCTTTCGCCGCATCGTCGAGGTTCCTGTTCTCGTTCGCGACGGATGGCGATGCCGGCAACTGGATCAGCGGGATCGTGGCCCTCCTCACCGCGGTGGTGCTCTGGGCGGTGTGGTCGTGGCTGGTTCGCAGACTGCTCACCACGACCGAGCGTCCTGTGGCCTCTCGCGAGCGCTCCGGTCTCGGCTGGTTCGGCCTGCTTCCGTCGAACGCCTTCGGTGCGATCGCGTCTCGCAGCCTCGTCTACTGGCTGCGTGACCGCCGCTACATCATGAATCTCATCGTGGTCCCGATCGCCGGCGTGCTGTCCGTCCTGCCACTCCTCGTCGCGGGCGTGCCGCTCGAGATCGCCGCTCTCGTGCCCGTTCCGGTGATGGCCCTGTTCTTCGGCTGGCTGCCGCACAACGATGTCGCCTACGACTCCACCGCACTGTGGACGCACGTGGCGAGCGGCGTGCGCGGCATCCCCGATCGTCTGGGCCGACTCGTCCCGGTGATGCTCGTGGCCGTTCCCGTGCTCGCGATCGCTGTGCCTCTCACGATGCTCTGGATCGATGACTGGCGTCTCCTTCTGCCCCTCACCGGCCTCGGGGCCAGCCTGCTGCTGTCGGCGCTCGGCTTCTCGAGCATCGTCTCTGTCATCGCGCCGTACGCCGTGTCGCGTCCCGGAGACAGCCCGTTCCAGCAGCCTCAGCGGCCGACGTCGCGTGGCGCGTACGGTCCTGCTGCGGCGTTCCTCGGAGCGATCCTCGTGAGCGTGCCGACCATCTGGCTGCTCGTGCTCACGATGCTCGAGGGATCGCAGTTCGCCCCCGCGACGTTCTGGGCCGGACTCGCGACAGGGGTGGCGCTCTTCGCGATCGGTGTCGGCGTCGGCGGGCGGATCTTCGAGCATGAGGGCGAGCGACTGATGGAGTTCGTCGAGACCGCGTGACGACCGCCCAACCGGGTGCGTCCGAGGCTAGACTCTCGGCATGAGTACTCCGCTGGACAGCCCCGATCAGGGCGGCGTGGCAACGCTTGATCGCGAACTGGAAGAACTCCTCCGCGAGGAGAATGTCGAGCCGGGCGACCACGAGCGCTTCTCCCATTACGTCAAGAAGGACAAGATCCTCGAATCGGCGATCACCGGTAAGCCGGTGCGTGCGCTGTGCGGCAAGAAGTGGACGCCGGGCCGTGATCCGGAGAAGTTCCCGATCTGCCCCACGTGCAAGGAGATCTACGAATCGATGGTCGGCTGAACTGAACCGCCTCGGCCGCGTCAGCTCGCGTCGACGTAGCGGGTGGGGATCGCCGGGTCGGACTTGCTCAGGGCGAGCGCTCTGACCGGAAGCTCCTCCCGCACCCGCAGATGGTGCGCTCGGGCGGAGGCCGTTCCCTCGGGTCCTTCGAACGAGTCGTCGATCTCGCCGTTCTCGACGAAGGTCGTCTGCAGCGCCCGCCCGTCCGAATGCTCGGCCGGGGTGTCGAGTTCCTCGAATCCGTCGGAGACGACGACGGTCTCTGCCTCCGCCACCCCGTCGACGAGGGTGCGGAACGCTGCTTTGCGCCCGCCGTGAGATGCCTTGTCGGTCGACGCCTTCGCGACGCCGATCCATGCGCCGTCCGAGTCCTGCCGCGCCACGAGCTTGTAGACCATGCTCGCAGTGGGGTATCCGGATCCCGTGACCACCGACGTGCCCACGCCGTAAGCGTCGACGGGCGACGCGGCCAGCGCGGCGATCGCATACTCGTCGAGATCGCTCGTGACCGTGATGCGTGTCCCGGTCGCACCGAGCTCGTCGAGCTGGGCCCGCACCTCGGCGGCGACGATCGGCAGGTCGCCCGAGTCGATCCGCACGCCTCCGAGTCCCGTACCTGCGACGCGGATGGCCGTCTCGACCCCGGCGCGGATGTCGTAGGTGTCGACGAGCAGGGTGGTGTCGGTTCCCAGGGAGTCGATCTGCGAGCGGAACGCCTCCTCTTCGGTCTCGTGCAGCAGGGTCCAGGAGTGCGCGGCCGTGCCCATGGTGGGGATACCCCAGCGTCGTCCGGCCTCGAGGTTGCTCGTGGCCCGGAAACCGGCGATGTAGGCCGCTCGCGCGGCTGCGACGGCGGACTGCTCTGCGGCACGCCGAGAGCCCATCTCGGCCAGCGGACGCTCGCCCGCCGCGATGCTCATGCGGGAGGCGGCGGTGGCGACGGCGGAGTCGTGGTTGAGCACGCTGAGAGCCAGGGTCTCGAGCACGACAGCGTCGGCGAAGCTGCCCTCGACCGTGAGGATGGGGGAGCCGGGGAAGTACAGCTCGCCCTCGCGGTAGCCACGGATGGAGCCGGTGAAGCGGTAGTTCTCGAGGTAGGTCAGGGACTCGGCATCCACCACCTGGTTGTCACGCAGGAATCGCAGTTCGTCATCCTCGAAGCGGAACTGTCGCAGCAGCGTGAGGAGCCGACCGGTACCGGCGACGACTCCGAAACGTCGTCCTCCCGACAACCTGCGTGAGAACAGTTCGAACACGCTCGGCCGTGATGCGGTGCCGTCGCGCAGTGCGGCGGCGAGCATGGTCAGTTCGTAACGATCGGTCAGAAGCGCCGTGGACGTCGTCATCCGCTCAGCTTAGTGAGGGGAGCCGTCCGGGTCGCTGAGCGTGACGCGCGCCGCACGCGGGTAGGCTGGGTAGTCATGAACGACGCCCCGATCGGAATCTTCGACTCCGGTGTCGGCGGACTCACGGTGGCCCGGGCCATCCGAGCCCAGCTGCCCCGGGAATCGTTCGTCTACATCGGCGACACGGCTCACTCGCCCTATGGCCCCAAGCCGATCGCGGACGTGCGGCGCTACAGCCTCGAAGTGCTCGATTCCCTGGTCGACCAGGGCGTCAAGATGCTCGTGATCGCCTGCAACACGGCATCGGCGGCCATGCTGCGCGACGCCAGAGAGCGCTACGACATTCCGGTCGTCGAGGTGATCGGCCCGGCAGTGCGACGAGCCGTGTCGACGACTCGCAACGGCCGCGTCGGGGTCATCGGCACCGTGGGGACGATCGGCTCCCGCGCCTACCAGGACATGCTCGAGGTGAACGAACGGCTCGAGGTCTTCACTGCGGCGTGCCCGCGCTTCGTCGAGTTCGTCGAGGGGGGCATCACCGGCACGCCTGAAGTGCTCGCCACCGCCGAGGAGTACCTCGCGCCGCTCCGCGAGGCGGATGTCGACACACTCGTTCTCGGCTGCACCCATTACCCCTTCCTGCGTGGCGCGATCAGCTACGTGATGGGGGAGGGGGTGACCCTCGTCTCGAGTGATGACGAGACCGCCGGGGATGTCTATCGCCAGCTCGTGCGAGGCGATCTTCTCGCGTCTCCCGACGCCACGGCCACGTACGTCTACGAGGCGACGGGGGACTCGACGACCGAGTTCACCGCCCTCGCCAACCGCCTGATGGGCCGGGAGGTGCGCGACGTGCAGCTCGTGCAGACCGGTGTCATCACGCTTCCGGAGCCTGTCCCCGGACAGTAGCCCGACCGCAGCATCCGCTTCATCCGCCTCCACCGAAGGAATCCCATGACCAGCATCGTCCGCGCCGACGGCCGTTCCACCGACCAGCTCCGCGAGATCACGATCGAGCGCGGGTGGAGCAGCCATGCCGAGGGCTCGGCTCTGATCAGCTTCGGCGGAACCAAGGTGCTGTGCACGGCATCGTTCACGAATGGCGTTCCTCGCTGGCTGACCGGCAAGGGCAAGGGGTGGGTGACGGCGGAGTACTCGATGCTTCCGCGTGCGACCAACAGCCGCAACGACCGGGAGAGCGTCAAGGGGCGCATCGGCGGGCGCACGCACGAGATCTCGCGACTGATCGGCCGTGCGCTGCGCGCAGTGGTCGACACCAAGGCGCTGGGTGAGAACACGATCGTGATCGACTGCGACGTGCTGCAGGCCGACGGAGGCACCCGCACCGCCGCGATCACCGGCGCGTACGTCGCCCTCGCAGATGCGATCGAGTGGGGGCGCGAGAAGAAGTTCATCGGCAAGAACGCGACGCCGTTGCTCGACTCCGTGGCTGCGATCTCGGTCGGGATCATCGACGGCGAGCCCATGCTGGATCTGGCATATGTCGAGGACGTCCGCGCCGAGACCGACATGAACATCGTGGTCACGGGCCGCGGGCTCTTCGTCGAGGTGCAGGGCACGGCTGAAGGAGCGCCGTTCGACAAGCGCGAGCTCGACGCCCTGCTCGACCTGGGCGTCGCGGGCTGCGCCGACCTGAAGGATCACCAGCTGAAGGCGCTCGCGGGCTGATGAAGGTCGTCCTCGCCACGCACAATCCGCACAAGGTCGCGGAGTTCCAACAGATCGTGGCATCCGCTCGCCCTGATCTCGAGATCATCGCGTATGACGGACCGGAGCCCGTCGAGGACGGCGTCACGTTCGCGGAGAACGCGCTGATCAAGGCTCGCGCCGCGTCGGCGCACACGGGACTCGCGGCGCTCGCCGACGACTCCGGCATCTGCGTCGACGTGCTGGGCGGGTCGCCCGGTGTCTTCTCGGCCTATTGGGCGGGGCAGAAGAAGGATGCCGCGGCGAACCTCGAGCTGCTGCTCGACCAGCTGCGCGACATCGCGGATCCTCACCGCGCTGCTCACTTCAACTCGACGATCGCGCTCGTGACTCCGGACGGAGCCGAGCACGTGGTCGTCGGGAACTGGCCGGGACGTCTCGCGCGCGAAGCATCCGGAGGCGGCGGATTCGGTTACGACCCCATCTTCGTCCCGGACGGACAGCCCGAGGGGGCGGAGCGCACGGTCGGCGATCTCACTGCCGGCGAGAAGCAGGCGCAGTCGCACCGTGCGCGCGCGTTCGCGGAACTGCTGCCGTTGCTCGCCGCTCTCTGAGTCGGCGGCATTCACTACGGTTGACGTACTTCATGCGTAGTGGTTACTCTGACGACATGCGAGAACTCACCTACTACGTCGGCGTCACGCTCGACGGATTCATCGCCGGCCCGGACGACGAGGTCGATTTCTTCCCCGTGACCGCTGCGTTCGCCGACGCTCTCGGCACGGAACTCCCCGACATCCAGCCTGCGCATGTGCGCGCGGCGCGGGGCGGCGCGAGCGCAGCGGTCACCCGCTTCGACACCGTCGTGATGGGGCGTCGCACCTACGAACCCGCACTGCAGGTCGGCATCACAGACCCGTACTCGCAGTTGCGGACCGTCGTGTTCAGTCGCTCGCTGAACGATCCGGGCGAAGCCAACGTCGAGATCGTGCGCACGGATCCTGTCGCGCGGGTCCGCGCGCTCAAGGCGGAACCCGGCCTCGGCATCTACCTCGCGGGTGGGGCCGGACTCGCCGGGGTGCTCCTCGACGAGATCGATCGCCTCATCGTCAAGAAGTACCCGACGATCGCGGGGTCCGGCATCCCGATGGCGAGCCACCCCTTCGCCCCGACCCAGTTCCGTCTCGACGAGGTGCGCTCGTTCGACAACGGGTGCGTCGTGCTCGAGTACTCTCGCCAGCGCTGACGGCCCCGCGGTTACTGAGAATCATCACCATTCCCGACTGGGCTGAGACCCGCCGGCGGGTGTGCGAGCCGGTCTAGCCTGGAGACATGCACGATCATGCGCCCGCCGCGGGCGGCATCCGCTCCGCGAACCATCGCCGTCTTCTGGCGATCTCGCTGACACTGACCGCGACGATCATGGTGGTGCAGATCGTGGGTGCACTGCTGACCGGTTCTCTCGCGCTGCTGGCGGATGCGGCTCACATGTTCACAGACGCCTCGGCTCTGGTGATCGCGCTCATCGCGGCGGCCGTCGCCGCCCGACCTGCCGACGACCGCCGCACGTTCGGATACCAGCGCGCCGAGGTGTTCGGGGCGCTCATCAACGCGATCATCCTGATCCTCCTCGCCGGGTGGGTGGGGGTGGAGGCCATCGGTCGTCTGATCAACCCGGGGGAGACCGAGGTGGTCGGCGGGCTGATGCTCATCGTCGCCGTCGTGGGTCTTGTCGCGAACGCCATCTCGATGTGGCTGCTGAGCCGCGCGCAGCGCACCAGCATGAACGTCCGCGGCGCCTACCTCGAGGTGATGGGCGACCTGATCGGGTCGGCGATGGTGATCATCGCAGCGATCGTGATCGTCACGACCGGATGGATGCCCGCCGACGCGCTCGCGTCGATCATGATCGCCGTGCTCATCATCCCGCGAGCCATCGCGCTGCTCCGCGAGGTGTTCTCGGTGCTCTCCGAATCAGCGCCCCAGGGCACTGCGGTCAGCGAGATCCGACAGCACCTCCTCGACTACGACGGAGTCGTCGGCGTGCATGACGTGCACGTCTGGCAGCTCACTCGCGGTGCTCCGGTGTTCAGTGCGCACGTCAGCGTCGACCCGGCTCTCCTCGCCGATGGACGTTCGGCGAAGCTGCTGAGCGACCTCCAGTCGTGTCTGTCGCACCACTTCGACGTCGCTCACTCGACCTTCCAGATCGAGCCCGCGGAGCAGTCCGACTGCCAACCGCACCACGCCTGACGGTCAGGACTCGACGATCACCTCGTCGGGAGTCTTATCCGGCCGGAGTCCCCGCCAACGGGAGTGACGCAGAACGCCGTCCGGGGTCCAGTTCGCGAACTCGACCTCGCCGACGAGCTCAGGTCGGACCCAGAGCGCATCCGACGCATCGAGCGCGGGCACGTCCTCGAGGGGCGCGGAGTCGGTGCGCAGGGGAGCGAGCCGGCTCAGCAGGTCGCGCAGCATCCGGTCGGTGAATCCCGTGCCGACGCGACCGACATAGCGCAGCCGTCCGGACTCGGGGACCGCGAGCAGCAGGGAGCCGAACGTGCCCTCCCGGTCGCCCTTGCCGGGGCGGATACCGACGATCACGACCTCCTGCATGCGGGTGTGCTTGATCTTCAGCCAGGCCGGTGAGCGCTGGCCCGGACGGTACCGCGAGGACGGATCCTTGACGACGACGCCCTCGAGGCCGAACTCGTCGCTCGCCGCGAGAGCGGCGTCGAGATCGTCGAACACGGGCGGGACCTGCACCGGCGCATCGAGGTCGGCGACGACCTCCTCGAGGAGGGTCCGTCGCTCCGACAGCGCCATGGTGCTGAGGTCGTGACCGTTCAGTCGGAGCAGATCGAAAGCCATGTAGACGATGGGCGTGCGCACGACCTCGCGTTCGATCTCGCGGGGCCGGGTCAGGTGCATGCGGTTCTGCAGCATCGAGAAGCTCGGCCTGCCCTGCGCATCGAAGGCGACGATCTCGCCATCGATGATCGCATCGGACACGGGCAGGAACGGCGCGCCGTCGGCAGTCAGCTCGGGGTAGCGGGCCGTGATGTCGGTGCCGCTGCGGGCATGCAGCAGCATCCGTCCGTCCGCCCAGGTTCCGATGGCCCTGATGCCGTCCCACTTCACCTCCACCCACGACGGAGAGCTCAGAGTGCGGGCGATCGCCGGCGTGCCGTTCTCGGCCAGCATGGGGGAGACGGAGGGGGGAGACGACGAGGCCAGTGGTGCCGCACCGGTCGTCCGCGGGCGGTGGCGGCTCGCATGCGAGTTCGCGCCGTGTGCGTCGACGCGGGGGCCCGGCGCAGAGGTGGTGTCCGGGGGGCCCTCCTGGGCGGCGAGAAGCGGAGCGATGGGGTCCTGCCCGGAACCCGCACGCTCGAGCACCGTCGCGAAGTCGAGCTGCGCGAGGTCGGGGTCGTCGAGTTCGTCCCAGGTGCGCGGAGCCGCCACCCAGGGGTGCGCGCGACCACGCATCGAGTACGGCGAGATCGTCGTCTTCTTGCCGTTGTTCTGGCTCCAGTCGAGAAAGACCTTGCCGCCGCGCGCGGCCTTGGCCATCGTGCTCGTGGCGAGATCCGGATGCTCGGTCTCGATCAGACGGGCGATCTCCTTCACGACCGCGGATATCTCTGCGCTCGTCTGCTGCCCGGGGAGGGCGGCGTAGAGGTGGATCCCTTTGCTTCCGCTGGTCACGGGCACCGGATCGAGTCCGATGTCGCTGAGCAGGCTGCGTGCGATCCGTGCGACCTCGGCGCACTGGGCGAGCCCGACCCCCGGGCCCGGGTCGAGATCCAGGACGAGCCGATCCGGCTTTCCCGGCATGCCGTCGGAGGCGAAGCGCCACTGCGGCACGTGCAGCTCGATCGCGGCGACCTGCGCGAGCCAGACCAGCGTGGGAACGTCCTGGACGAGGGGATACTCCTTGGGGCCGTCCGAGTGCCGGATCGGCTGTCGGGGGATCCATTCCGGAGCTCCCGGCTCGAGCTGCTTCGTGAAGAACGCGTCGGCGGGAGCATCCGCGGTCCCCACCCCTTCCACCCAGCGCTTGCGGGTCACGGGGCGGCCCGCGAGCAGAGGGAGGAGGTGCGGCGCGATCGCCGTGTAGTAGGCGATGATCTCGCCCTTCGTGGTGCCGGTCTCGGGGTAGACGACCTTGTCGAGGTTGGTGATGCGCAGCCGGCGGCCATCGATCTGCACGTTCTGCGCCTCTGCGACCATGACGCCAGCGTAGTCAAGGTACTGGCCGTGAGCCGCGCGGCTGGTGTTCACTGGGGTCATGAGAACGATCTGGAAAGGTGCGCTCACCTTCGGCCTCGTGAACGTGCCCGTCAAGGTGTATTCCGCCACCGAGGACCATGATGTGCCGCTGCACCAGGTGCACGAGAAGGACGGCGGCCGGATCCGGTACCAGCGCACCTGTGAGGTGTGCGGCGAGACCGTCGCCTACGCCGACATCGATCGCGCCTACGTCGAGGAAGGGCAGACGGTCGTGCTCACGAAGGACGATCTGGCGGCGCTGCCGGCGGAGAAGAGCCGCGAGATCGACGTCGTCGAGTTCGTGCCCTCCGACCAGGTCGATTTGCTGACCCTCGACAAGCCGTACTACCTCGAACCGGACTCCAAGTCACCGAAGGCGTACGTGCTGCTGCGCAAGACGCTCGAACAGACCGACCGCACGGCGATCGTGCGCTTCACGCTGCGACAGAAGACCCGACTGGCCGCACTCCGCGTGCGTGGCAAGGTGCTCGTGCTGCAGACGCTGCTGTGGGCCGACGAGGTGCGTGAGGCGGCGTTCCCGGTGCTCGACGAGGATGTGAGGATTTCGAAGAAGGAGCTCGAGCTCTCGGCATCCCTCGTAGACAGCTATTCGGCTGACTTCGATCCTGAGTCGTTCGTCGACGAGTACCAGAAGGAGTTGCGCACTCTGATCGATGCGAAGATCGAGGCGGGCGACACGTTCGATGTCGCGGACACCTTCGGCGAGGCCGAGGGCGATGCCAAGAGTGGTGAGGTCATCGACCTGATGGAGGCGCTGCGCGCCAGTGTGGCTCGCACCAAGGCCGCTCGGTCGGAGTCGACCGGCGACAAGGCGAGCACGAAGAAGAGCCCGAGCAAGAAGAAGGCGGGCTGAGACAGCCCGCCTTCTTCTGCACCGAGATCAGTGCTTGCCGTCTCCGTCGAAGTCCGGAGCACGGTCGAAGACCTCGGGGTCGAGGGCGAGTCCTTCGGCCTCGGTGGCGTCTGTCTCACCCTCGCCGGCCGCGGCTTCCTTCTTCGCCTTGTGACGCTCGGACAGGTAGTGCCAGAGCGTGATGAGTGCCGTGCCGCCGACGGCAGCGAGCAGGATCAGGTCGATGTAGCTCTCGACGAAGTGCGCGACCGGCGGGATGAAGCCGATGGCGTACCCGAACATCGTCAGACCGAAGCCCCAGAGGATCGCACCGATGAGGTTGTACAGCGTGTAGCGGCGCCACGGCATATGACCCACGCCGGCGGCGACCGGGGCGAAGGTGCGCACGATCGGCACGAAGCGGGCGAGGATGACGGTGATGCCGCCGAAACGCTCGAAGAAGGCGTTCGTCCGCTCGACGTTCTTCTTGCTGAACAGGCCCGATTCCTTGCGTTCGAAGACTGCGGGTCCGCCCTTGTGGCCGATGAGGTAGCCGACCTCACCGCCGACGAACGCCGAGAGCCCGATGAGCAGCGCGACGATCCACACGTTGATGCCGAACACCCCGTGCTCCGAGCCCGCGATCGGGTGCGACAGGAGTCCTGAGATCACGAGCAGCGTGTCGCCAGGAAGCAGGAACCCGACCAGAAGGCCCGTCTCCGCGAAGACGATGAAGCACACCACGAGAAGCGCCCAGGGGCCGGCCGAGCCGATGATCGTGGCGGGGTCGAGCCAGGGGATGAGAGCGGCGTGATGCATGGATTTCCCGTCGTCGTGCGCTGTGCGGCGGTCAAGTCGTCGATCGCAGGGGGTGCGACAGATCGGTGCGGAAGGTGGGACTTGAACCCACACGCCCTAGGGCACAGGAACCTAAATCCTGCGTGTCTGCCAATTTCACCACTCCCGCGCGCTGGGATAAGTCTACTGATCGGGGGATCGTGCGTTGCTGGGGATCCGCCCGCAGGAGCACCGCCGCCGCTGTGGATAACTCCGGCGCGTGTCACCCGATCCTTGCGAGGATGCTCGGGTGATCCAGCCCTCCGTCCTCGTCGCCGAGCGCGTTCGTCAGCGGCTCCGCGCCGAAGGAACGGATCCGACGTTCGATTCCTCGGCAGCGCGCTCGGTCGCTCGCCGAGGTGCGCAAGTTCAACGATCTGGCGCTGGCGCGAGGCGCGGCGGTGATCGACGACGAAGCTGCATGCGTGAGTGACGTGCTCGCGGCGGTCAGCGGCTTCGGTCCGTTGCAGTCGCTCCTCGACGACCCTGAGATCGAGGAGATCTGGCTCAACGGCCCCGAGAGCATCCACGTCGCACGCGGAGGGGTCGCCGAGCGGATCGAGATGCGTCTCACGGAATCGTCGTTGCGCGATCTCATCGAGCGGATGCTGCAGTCGACAGGGCGCCGTGTCGACATCAGTCAGCCGTTCGTGGATGCGTCTCTTCCCGACGGGTCGAGACTGCATGTCGCGATCGCGGATACTGGCGGAGTCGCGTGTTGTGAAGTGCACTATTCAGCGGGTGGGCGTCTCTGCCACCTCTCAATGTCCCAGTTGGGCGGCAGGCATCCTCGATCCGCGCGAGGGAGCGCGATCGTGAGCGCAGCGTCGTGGACCGTGCGCCGCCGGCAGACACCGCTAGGTCGGCGATGAAGCTCGACCCGTTCACGAGAGTGGGATGGCCCTGGGCGTTCGTTGGAAACTCCACATGCCTCTGCCTCCACGCAGCACGGCCGGACCCCCGGGATCGGAGCGAACGCTGACGCCTGCCGATAGTTTGAGCTCGTGACTGATCGCAACCCCTTCCCCCCTGCGCGCCGCCAGCAGACCGCGATCTCCCGGGCGCTCATGCAAGAGGCATACCTGGCGCAATCGCTTCTCGAGGGCGGAATGACGTCGATTCGGCGACTGTCGTTCGAGAATCAGGGGCGCGCATTCGAGGGCTTCTTTGGCCTTGCGAACGGCATCGAACGCACGGCGAAACTCATTCTCGTCACGGACCACTACGCAAACACCGGTTCGTTCCCAGGCCCGAAGCAACTCAAAGCTTTCGGTCACGACCTCACCGAACTGGTAAGGCACGTGGAAAAGGTGTCAGAATCCTGGAACGTTGCCGGCGACTCGTCGCCTTCTCGCGATGAAGGTTCCGAGTCGGTCATTACCTTCCTCACCCGTTTCGCGTTGACCGACCGTTACTTCAATCTCAACCGGCTCTCACAGGGCGACGCTTCTGTCATCGACGATCCTCTGTCTCGATGGGTCGCGCTCGTGAAACGCCATGCCCCGTCACCGCGGAAGATTCGCCGCGTCGAGGAAGAGCAACGGGAAGTGGCCAGCAGACTCGACGCCAGGCTCGCGATCCAGGTGAACTTCGCCGCAATGAGCGGCGACCGCATCAACAGTCTCGAAAGTGCCACCATTCAGGCCCATGAGGACGAATGGGTCGGCGTCCAAGGCGTACTTCTCGCGGTGCGGCCGCTCCGCTTCCTCGCCCGCACGATCGGCCGACTGAACAACGTACGTGAACCCGTGCCCTTTTACAGCGAGATCTTCTTCGACTGGCTCGCGCCCGACTCCGTCCTCAGGAAACGCCGCGGATTCCCGCGTGGACGAAACTGACCAGCCCGACGCGCGCCACCACTCGTCACCGACGTCGCAGATCCACCGAGCTACTCAACGGATGCGAAGGTCTGGTGGGTCGGCGGGAATCAGATCGGCAACCGGCATTCCGAGGACCTGGGAGAGGGCGAGCAGCGTTCGCAGAGTCGGGTTCGCTGGCGCACCGGGCCGCGACTCGCCCTTTTCATACTTCTGATAGGTGTAACGAGTCAGGCCAGCGCGGTAGGCAACGTCTTCTTGACTCAGGCCTGCCTGCGCCCGTGCCAAGCGCAGAGAGGTCGCGAGACGCTGTGAGTAAGCGCTCCACTCTGCGCCGATACGTTCCGTCCATCGGGGCACTCATCCAGGTTCGTGACGGAACGCATCTCGTATAGCCTAATCGGTATGGCATAATTCGGGAGGCCATACGAAACAATCATTTTCCTTGTCGGACTGCTCCGCTCTTCCCTGCACGTGTGCTGCCCATCCCGATGTCAGGCGGTCGCGCCGCGGGGCGGCCCGTGCATGCGACCGCGAAGGTGACGGCCATCAAGAATGCAGGCGTCGTATCCGCTTTGGTGGAAAGACATCGAGGTACCACCGCCCGTCGAATGGATCTACACGTTCGAAGAACTCAGCGGCGACGAAACCGCAGAACAGTGGGCACTTGCCTCCGCCATCTTCATCGCGCAGACCCGGCGTCGTACAGGTTCTGGCCCCACGTTTGCGGAGCTGTTCATGCATCTGATGCCAGACACCAACGGGATCCCCGGCCGACTACCAGACGACCTCGAGTTCGTGCAGAGGCGCCGGATTGTCGCTGCTTTTCGAGGGCTTGCGGCGATCGAGTGGCGACGGCGCGGGATGATCAGCTTCGACCGGGGAGTCACGCCGAGCCTGCGCGTAGGGCGAGAATTCCGAGCGCATTCCCGGCAGCGTCAACTAGCCCGGACGGAGTGAGCATGACGGAGGAGTACCCGGCAGGTGTGCAACGAATCGTGGCCCGCATCACGGATCCTTGGCCCGCGACGGTCGAGGTGAGTCCCGGCTGGTATCCGCTCCTCGAAAGTCTCGAACACCACCTTGCGGCCCTCGCACCCGACTACGTGGTGCACCAGGTGAAATCGAAGTTCGGAGCATTGAGTTTCTTTGCAGCCTCGTCCACGAACCCAGAGGAGTACAGCGAAGAATTCAACGCGGCGATCCTTGCTGCGGAGTGGAAGAGCATCGTAACGTGCGAGTTGTGCGGGGCGCCCGCGCGGCAGTACACGATCCAGCTATGGACATGGACGCTGTGCGCGACTCATTCCGCTGAAAAAAGCGCCTGACTCGCGGTGCGCCCGAGGCCACGGTCGACGTTCAACGCAACGCGAGGTGCGAGAGGAACTGGTCGAGATCTTCAGCGGTCCCGTGATGCAACACTGACATCAGCGCGCGCCCGATGGACGCATCGCTGTAACGCTTCTCGCGCATCTCCTCGATCAAGTCCGCGACCGTCGACCGTGACACATCGAGGACCTCGCTGAACAACAACTCGGGCACGAACGTCGCCTCGCTCGGGCGGGAAGGCTCTTCGCGGGCCAGCGTCAACCCAGGAAGTACAGCGAGATCTGACGCAGACTCCGACTGCGAGGCACCGTCCCGCGCGGGGTGGTTACCCAGGGGCACGTCGCGCAGCTCGGCTCGACTCTTCACAAGGACCGACTGGCCGAAGTCGGTCTGGGCCCACACCCAGACACTGTCCTTGCTGCGAATGGGCGTGCCGGTCATTCTTAGTGCGCTGAGCCCGGCGAGGACGACGTGCCCGTCGGCGAGCCCGACCGCGTCCACGGCAGTCTTCGGAGGCTGCCAGTGAAGAAGGTCGGGGTAGGGGAATGCGTCGACGCGACGGTCGCGGGAGATGTCGTAGAGCCGGTCCGCTTCCACGATCAAATAGTCCGCGTCGAGGACGGGACTGAGCAGCTTCTTCGGTGCAGCGGCACCGACGATAGCGGCAGCCATCGTCCCGATTGTGTCCGTATCTGTGTTGAGTCTCGCTGCGGCGATCTGCGCGGACTGGGCGGGGTGCTGCGGAAAAGCGGCGGCCAGGAGGACCGCGGCCGCTGCGGTCAGAGTTCCGCTGCCGCGCACTTTCTCGTCGTCGAGGCTCAATAGCTGCACGAGCTCCTCGTAGCGGATGATCGCGAGGTCGCGGTTCCCGTCCGCATCGTGGAGCGCTTCCCAGACGGGCATCGCTGTGCGGAGGATGTCAGCGAGCTCGGCGACAGTCGCGTCCCAGGCGTGCTCGAGGGACGACTGTGTTTTTCTTTCCCACTGCGGCCTCCAGTACGCCGACAGCTCCGGTTGACGGTCGAAGGCGACGAAGGAGCGGCTGGTCGTTTCTAGGAGTTCAGAGAATACCGACGGATCCGGTACTACGCCGTGGTCGAGAGCGAACCCAAGGGACACTGCATGAAAAACGGCGCCAACGATCGCGCGGGGGTGCCCGTGCGTGACAATCGTGTTGCGGATGACATCGTCCAGGTATGCGTCGGAGCGTAGGTTCGCGGCGGCGTACACGTGAGGTTGGATGCGCATCGCTGCACCGTTGCCTCCGGCGCGTTCCCACCCGTCGAAGAAGTTTGCGGCCCAGTTCGCCTGCTGTTTCGCCATCGCGGTCGCGGCGGCCTTGCTCGCGCGGCCACCGCCGAGGGCATAGCTTGACCAGACCGGGAGTTCAACGCGTGCGAATGCCTCCACATCGAACCCATGGTTGCTGATCGCCCTCGACGTTGAAAGACGCAACTGCGTGTCGTCGGAGTAGCACCCTTCGGGAAGGTTGACGCGTACACCCATTCGGCCGCCTATGATACGACTCCACGCCATCGGGAAGGTCAGATCGCGGCCGCCGGTGCGCCGCCGAAAATTCTCGGGCGATGTCAGTTCGGATATGAATCCGAGGGCGTCGGCCCACGCTGCCCACAGCATTGACGACCGGGTGCGATCGCGTCGAAGGCTCACCGGAACACCTCCGGGCGCACCTCGACGGGGACATCCGGCGCCCAGTTCAACGACATCAGCACACCCCGAACGTCGTCGATATGATCGTCGACCGGAACGTAGATTGCCTGTAGGGCGGTGAGATCAACGCGCCCCGGGTACAAGACTTCGGCCTGCACGTGCGTTGGCTGGTTCTTCGGTGTGGACGGGTATCGTCGAGCGACGCTGCCGTAATACCCGTACGGGACGGCGGGAGCGTAAAGGGATGCGAGTCCCTCAGGACCCTCTCCCCGTTTCACGGTTGCCTCGTATGTGTTGTTCGTTGTCGTGAACACCACTCCCGCATCGGACAGCAGCCGAGGATCGAACGACAGCACCACCCAATACAGCCCGTCCCGGGGTGGATGCCATCCCTTCGAGAAGCCGAAAAAGTCGTTGTTGACTGCCGAGATAGACAGGCTCACGTGGCCCGTCCACTCCGGGTCTTTGCGGGTATCGCAATTGAGAAGTTTGACGCTACTGAGAAGATCCTCCGTGTTCAGTTCGTCGCGGCTCAGGAGCGCCCGCGCAGCGACCGTACCGATCAGTCCATGGTTGGTCGTGAAGTGAAGCACCTCGGTGATCTCACGCTCCGCGACGAAGTCTTCGATCGTCATCACAACTCCACCCGCTTGAAGGTCGCCGGGTCAAGCAAAGAAATCAGGTTCGACTCCTCGCCGCTCTTCACACCGAGCGTCACGGTCCGCCGGGCTCGGCCGATCCCCATCGCCAGAAGTCGCCGGAGGTACTCCAGTTGGGCGTCGCCTTCCTCATCGCCGTGCGGGGTGACCTGCTGATTCAGCCCCAGGATGATGACGTGGTCGAACTCAAGCCCCTTCGCGGAATGGATCGTCGACAAGGCCACAGTCTCCTCACCGGCAGGCCAGGTGCTCGCGCGAGTGAGTTGAATGAACGGCACCCCCGCCGTCGCAAGCCCCGTCTTCACGAAGCTGAACCAACCGCCCCCGAGGGGGTGAAGGAACGCGACAGACTCTTCCCGAAGGTTCGCCGCACCGACCACGTTCTCGAGGGCCCAACCCAGTTGGTCGCTGAACCGGCCGACGAGAAGCCGCGGCTTCGGCCCGGTCGCTGCTGCGTGAGTGAAGTCGGGAAGCGTGCCATCGTCCCCGACCGACATCCCATCCAAGAGAGAACGCGCGAACGCCGCGATCTGCGCGGTATTGCGGTAGTTCCGCTCCAGCCTCCGTGAAGCCGCCACCGTGACTCCTGCTTCCCTCCAGGTGAACGAACGCGGGTAAATACGCTGCGCAGTGTCCATCACGAACGTGACACTGTGGTCTTCGGCCACGTGCTTGACGAGGGTGCGGATCTGGTTCGCCGCGAAATCCTGTGCCTCGTCGACGATCACGATGTCCCACAGCCCGGTATCGACCCTCGCGGCCTCCGCGGTCACATCGTGCCAGTCCCGCACACCCGCGACCTCCTTCTCCGCGAGATAGGGATAGATCACTTCGTCCAGCAGACGCCGGCGGGTTGCCGCATCCATCCGAGGGGCTGCGCCGCGCCCATCGCGCGTGCAGGAGATGTAGTCCTCCAGATCGTCGATAGGGAATCGACCGAGAACGTATTCGGCTTCGTCACGAACGAAGCGCGACGACAGGCCGAACACATCAGCGAACCGCCACAGGAGCGTCTTCGCGTCGTCGGCGTCGGGTGATGAGCCGGGCGGCAAGAGATCCAGCGACCACTTGGCGAAGGTCTTCACATCGAGGATCAGATCGCCATCGCGGACAGCTGTCGCGAGGGACGCGTTCCCCGCGACCTGTGCCTTCGCGAGCTCACGAATGTAACCCTCGAGGGTGGTGTTGAACGTCAGCACCAAAACCCTCACAGGATCGACAAGGTCGTGCCGCCGTTTGCGACTCAGCCACCTCCCACACAAGGCTGTGAGCCGCAGAAGCGCCGTGGTCGTCTTGCCGCTACCTGCGGCCCCATTCACCACAAACACCCCAGGCCGGTTCTCGAGCAGAATTGTCAACTGCTCCGGGGTGGGCTGAACCCAAGGGAGAATACGCATAGCCGCCTCCTGGCGGGGTCGGGGCCCGGTGCGCCGGGCTCACATAGCTGGGATGGTACTCCCGCACCGTCGTCGAGACAAGACCTGAACCTCCCTCGCACCGCATCCACGCGACTGACGGCCTCTCGTGTCTGCGTCGGTGGACGCGTCGGCACCGCCGCGTGAGAGAACGCACTGCCCGGCTGATCGTGATTAGTCGAACGCTTCCGTGTCGCGGACGTAACAGGCAAGGACCGCGGTGGCATTCATGACCGCAAGGACCGCGTTCGTTCGGGTGTACTGCTGGCGGGTGACGGCGTGGACGGTCGCGTTACGCCGGTAGTCCATCGTCGGGGTGAACGGGGTGTGCGTGCCGCCCATGATCGCGGTCAGCGGGTAAAGGGACAGAAAGATCCTCCACCCGAGCTTCCGCTGACGCTTGTAAGAACTGGCGTTGGTGAGCACGCTCGGGGGCATTGCAAGTGTCGCCGCCTTCGCGGTGTAGTGACTGACGATCGTCTCGAGGACGTTCGAGGCGAGGGCCTGCGCGGCATCGGCATGCCCGCCGCGCATGGCGCGGACGGCCCGGCGGATCGAGTCTGCGTACCCGAGCGCTCCCGGCGCTGACAGGCCGCTCAGGATGTCTTCGCAGTCGGTCAAAATCCCGCGATAGTTGTTGATGATCACCCGGCGACGCGCGGACCGATCAGGTGCCGCGAGCAGCAGCTCGATTACCCGTGCCGATGGCACCCATCCCAGCGGGATCGCGTCCTCGAGGATCCCCTTGACCTTCTCTTCGATCTCCTCCGGCGTCGCGTCCACGTGGCGCCAGTTCGGCGGAAGCCGCAACGTGAACAAGCCCAGATCGGGGAACGGCAACTGGTTGAACAGCTCCAGGATCCCCGGCGGGAGGCCTCCACCCGGGCCCAAGGTGGCAATGTCGAACGCGGGCTTCCATGCGGCCGCATCTATCACTGGGCCGAGCCAGGCCGGGGCAGAAAAGTCCTCCAAGAACGGTCGCAGCACGCTCGAGGAAAAGCCCACTGCGCTATTCGTGGACGCGTGCGCGGCGAGGCTCTCGTTCCACACCGCGCGTATCGACGCGGAGCTCCACGCCGAATCGGCCAGGAAGCCGTCGATATGGTCCGTGACCCGGAACGCGGGAGCCATCCAAGTGGGCGGGCCCGCCAACATCTCCGCGAACGTCGTTGCATCCGACAGTGCATCCGAGATCGATGCCCCTGCCCGGAGGCTCTCACCCAACCAGTCCGGCATCTTCGCAACATCGCGGAACATCGACATCGCCTCCGCCGACACGCCGAGCCCCCAGTCCTTCGTGGAGACCACCTCGCCGATCATCGACATCATCCCCGCCGGGACACCGAACTGCGCGCCTTTCTCGGGAAACAGTTCCCCGACCATCTTCACAAACTCGGGCGAGAAGACCTTCCTCGTCGACTCAGCCTCCTCGAGCACCGCCCTGAGTCCGATGTTGCCCTCAGGGCCGACGAGATCTCCGGCGTCCCCGGTCTCCGACTCAATGGATGTATCGATCGGCACCGCGCCATCGTCGGGGAGAGTCTCGTCAGAATCACGCATACCTCCACGAAACCACACCCCACCGACGTCGCGATCGCAGCTCCCAGCGCCGCAACATCTACGGAATCGGATCCCGGGCACAACTCCGGTGTCCAGGCCCGAGCCCTCGGAAACCCGAAACATAGGGACTTATAGGGCCGTATAGCGAATCGCTATACGGCCCTATAAGTCCCAATACTCTGGCCGCGCATGTGCCCGGTCTGTCGCGCCGGCGTTCGAGTCCACCCAGTTCGACACGATTGGTGCCCCGTTCCGCGGACGAACCGATTGTTGTTGAGGCCCGGAGCTCACCCGCCTCTGCGTTCCGAGCGTGTTGCGTCCGTAGTCAGGGTGTCGGTGTGGCAGCGAAATTGATGGTGACGATGTGACCCCACCCGTGACCGACATTTTTCCGGAGTTGGGGGCTCCCGGCAGCGTCGTCGACCTCGTAGAAGTAGGCGGTGAAGGTGATGCCGTCGATCGTTCCTGCGTTCACGGTCTCGGCGGCGGCGGTCGTACAGGACGAATGCGTGGCGTCAGTCGCGTACAGCGCGTCGGTGACGTACCCGGGCACGAAGCGTGCATCGTAAGCGGCCTCCGCGTCGCCACCCAATGCTGCGTTGTAGTGGGTTAGGTGTCGGTGTTCGACGCGGGCCCGGGTGACATCTCGGGGACCATCCACAACGATGATGTCGGCCGTGACGTACGCGTTTCGGCTAAGCTCGATGACCCGTCGCCGAAGCCTGCTCGTGGTTCCGTTTACGCCGTCGAGAACAACCCGCTCCCCGAGCCGGAGCGCCCGGCGGGCCGCTTGGGCGGCGAGTATGGTCGATTCTTCGTGGACAAGCGCCGCGAACTCTCCTGGGAAGAACGGTTCACCGGCGGAGATACGTTCCTGGACAACGGTGGGGATCAGATCTTCGTACTGTCCGTTTGCTGCCATCTTCTTCAGCAGTCGTTTCTTGAAATCGTCCGCGTCGATGACTCGCCAGTGTGGCGCCTCGGACGCCGGGATGCGTTCGCGCAACACGGAACTCTTCCCGGCGCCGGGCGGGCCGGCCATGATGATCGCCTGCCGGTCGCAGGTCACGTAGGGCTTTTCAGCGAAGAACTCCTCGATGATCTCATCGTGGAGGCGTGCCCGTTTCCCGGTCGGCAAGCCTGTGCGGATGAAGTACTGCGGGTTGTTCTCCGTTGCGGTGGGGCCCGTCGTGTCTATCGGGCCGCCTTCGACGGTCAGATCACGCAGGGCAGCGACATGCCGCGCTTTCTCGGCAGCATTCACGCCTCAGGCGGCCTTCGCGGCAGCCGCGAGTTCTTCGTACTCGTCCTCCGTGATGAGATGGTCCAGATACGCGGTGAGGAGAGTGCTCGTGCTGTTCTCGTCCAGTTCCCACTCATCAAGGAGGCTGTGCGTGACAGACGGCGCGTCGAATTCCCACTCCTTGAGGCGACGCACAAGGTCGTCGTGATCGATCTCGCCGCGGCCGGCGCGACGGATCAGTTCCATCGCGGTCGCGACCGGAGCCGTTTCGCTTTGCAGGATCTTTGCCGCTTCATCGGTCTTCGCGATGTCACGAAGCATTCGGGAGACCGAGGGCTGACTCCAGCCGAGCTTCACTGCCAGATCGTGCTGATTGATCTTGAGATACTTGTTCATCCACAGGGCGCGCAATGCGATCTGCCGCTCCATGACCTCGCTGCGATGACTCAACCGCGCTAGCTCCTCAAGCTCGCGCTCGGTGTCGACACTTACTCGCGTCCATGCCATCACGTCACCTCCTCACACCCCACAGTAACCCCGATTATGCAAATCTGCATAAGGTTTGTGGTGTTGCAACTGTGTACTGCCTACGTGGCTGACATGCTCTTCGCGCACCGTCTGCGATTCCTTGCAGCGCCGGCGGCCCTAACTGGGTGGGAATGCTCACGGCGGAACCGTCAAACAAAGCAACCGAGACGCACATCGCTCTCGGTTACAACTAGGGGATCCCAAAAGAGCGTGGAACCGCATCAGAAGCGGTCTGCGCCGGTGGCGTAAGGGGTGCGGACACGATTCGCCGCCGCCTCCATCACAAGCGGCAGGGAGGGAAGCTCGTGGCGCTCGACGGGACGCGTGTCGGCGCCCCCTACGCTTGGCGCTATGGCGGACGTCGAGATCTATCGTTGGAGCCCTGGGGGCCCCCGAGCGGCGGTTGAGTACGAGCGCGTGCTGGATCTGCATCGCGACAACCGTGCAACGCTCGGACATCTCCCGTTCGCTGCTTTCCAAGAGGCAGGTACCCACGGCCGTCTCATTCTCGGCGCGATCGAGGGCACAGTCCAGGGATACGTGCTGTACAGCACGCCCCGCCAACAGACCGTCAAGCTGGTCCACGTATGCGTAGCCCTGGCCGCCCGGGGGTCCGGGCTCGCGAAAGCGATGGTTGATGCGGCCATCGACGCTCACCCGCAGCGCTCGATCGTTACTGCACACTGCCGCACCGACTATGACATGGACGGCTTCTGGCGATCGCTGGACATGTCACCCACTGGGGAGCGACCCGGGAGAGCCGCGAAGGGATCGACGCTGACGATCTGGACCCGCAGGATCGGACAATTCGATCTGATGGAGAACGCTCTCTACGAATCGTCCCGCCCTATTGCCGTGCTGGACTCCAACGTGGTCATTGACCTGTTCGCGTCGACGCACATGAACCGCCCAGATCGTGAGGAATCGAAAGGGCTCACCGCGGACTGGCTCGTAGACGTCGTCGAGCTTGCTGTATCGCCGGAAGTGTCGATCGAGATCAATCATCTGCCGGCCTCGGAGAGGCAAAGAGTGCAACACAGCCTCGGCGCGCTGGTCGCGCTGCGCCGACACGCCGACATGAGAACTCTCGCCGAGGCGATCATCGCGAGGATGCCGCCCAGCGCAACCTCACGAGACCGCAGCCTAGTCAATGACGCCAAACACCTCGCGGACGCGATCCTCGCCGGCGCCGACTATTTCGTGACCCGCGACGAGAGTTTCCTGGCGGCTACCGCAGAGTGGTCGCAGGACGCGTACGCCGTCACGGTCCTCCGGCCGGTGGACCTGCTCAGAACGTTCATTCCACCCTCTGCACCTACAGAATTCCGCTCGGGGCAACTCGAATCGGTAGGACTGCGCTGGACGCAGGTGACTACGGCATCTCCCGACCTCGAAGATGCGTTTACTGACGTGCCGAACGGGGAGAAAGGCAGGAACTTCCGAAAGTTGCTGCACGCTGCCCTCGCCCACCCCGCAACAGTCAGGCTCGAACTGCTGACTGACGAGCAGGGGCGACGGTGGGCGCTACTTGCGACGGAACTCCGCGGCGACACCATGCAGATTTGCGTCGGTCGTGTCGCTCGTGGCTCGCTCGGCGGCACCATCGCGTTTCAACTGACCCGGTACATCCGCTCCCTTGCGCTCGAGCGGGGAGCGAGTGAAGTGCAGGTCGCAGACGACGCCCTCGACCCTGTTCTCCGGGCCGCGCTCGGCGCTGACGGTTTCGAAGGAGCACCGCTCACAGTGCGATTGGCGCACCACCCGGACCCGGCCGAGACATCCTCGATACTGTTGTCTAATGACGTCGCGGACTACGAACGCAAGAACTGGCCGCAAGTGCTCCTCGACAAGAACGTTCCCGTACGCATCGTCCCGATACAGCCGCGATATGCCCGCGATCTACTCGGATTCAACGACACTTTGATCCAGACGCGGGACCAACCCGCGCTTGGCTTTGCCCGCGAGTTCGTGTACTTCGCCAAACCGAAGATGAAACACTGGGAGATCCCCACGCGGGTGCTTTGGTACGTCACCAAAGACCCCAAAGCCCGCGAGAGCAGCGCCGTCAGGGCGGTCGTCGCCCACTCGCGTGTAATCGACGCGCAAGTCATAGACGCCCAGGAAGCTGTCGAGCAGTATCGAACGTTGGGCGTTCTGCGTGGCGGGGATATCGAAGGGCACGCGGATGACGGAAAGGTACTGGTGCTGCGGTTCGAGGACACACACATGCTGGATATGCCTCTGGGGAAAAGAGCCTTCCACGCCCTGCTCCGTGAGCACGGGATCACAACTTCGCTCATGACAACCCGGGCAGGATCGCCGAGTCTGTTCGACGATGTCCTTCGCACACAGCCCGGGTGGGAGAACAGATGACGAGGGCCCTGTTCATATCCATCAAGCCCCGCTACGCACGAGCTATCCTCGAGGGTCGCAAAACGGTCGAGGTGCGGCGACGGTTCCCGACCGTCCCGCCAGGAACGACGGTCGTCCTGTACTCCAGCTCTCCCGAGCGTGCGATCGTCGGCACTGTCCGTTTGAAGCACACCAGCAGGATGGCTCCCGATCGGGTTTGGGCGCTGCACTCCGAGGCCATCGATATCGCTGAAGAGGCGCTCGGACAATACCTCGAGGGCGCGGACGCCTCCACCCTTCTCGAGGTAGAGGATCCTCGGCCCTGGGTTCGTCCCGTGCCCCTCGAGGTGTTGCGCGCGCTCCTGGGCGTCGAACCGCCGCAGAGCTTCCGCTACCTCAACCCGGAGCAGGTCGACGTGATCACAAGAAGCGGCGCCGACGAGACCTGACACCCGACCAACCCGCCCCGATCGGCCAGAAGAAAAGGCCAGATGCTCTTGCACGGGATTTTCGTGTCGCGGCTGACAATCCGGCTACGGGCGATACACGAAATGGTCTGTGCCGGCGCACCTGGCGCACTCGCATCGTTGTAGTCGGGTTCGTTTCCAGAACCCTTCCGACCCTGAGGCGGGACCTGCATACACCTCGCGGTCGGCATGGTCGCTGAGGAGGTCGGACACGATCATCGAACCGAGGTAGAGCCCTCGCCTGCGGAGGTCTTCACGAACCTCGAAGTTCCAGATCATCACGGCGGGAAGAGCGCCGCGCAGATGACTGTCGTATCGGAGGCTGAGCAGGACTCGCGCCACCTCTTCGCCACCGGCAGAGTAGGCACGCCACTGGTGAGGAACGTCACCGAAACTGGTGTTCGATGTCCACATTTGTTCGGTGTAGAACTCATCCATCTCAGCATCGAAGTCGCGTTGGCGTCTTCCGCCGCGCGTGACAATCTGTGGCTCATGCCAGGAAAGATTCGTATCCACGTGTCGAGTCTTGCAGACGTCAGGGGCGACTGCGCGGCGATACCTCTCGGCTAGGCACCTGTCCTCGGTGACTCCCGGTTCCGAGCGGATTTCTGGCGTCACCGACGCCCGAAGACGTGCATCCGGCGGCTCCGGTCGATGTAGTTCGCGGTCTCCGATGGCGAAGCGTCCCAGAATCGAGGTTAGAACGGATGCGCGATCCTTGCTATCGAGAGCGCAGAGCAGGTGCGGGTGCGGGAGACACGCTGAAGGCGTCGGAAGACGCGTGCACATCTCGCAGAAGCGGCTGGACGCGATCGCTGACGCCGCAGCGCTCGCCGGAGCGGACGGCTTCACCCTGGCTGTGGACGGAACGACGGCACGGGCGAACCTCACCGATCAGGGGGTCAGAGAGCAGGTCGACGCACTGCTCGCCGCGCTGCCGTCACCCGTGGGACTCGATTCAGCGTCGAGCCCCGACGGGCACTCAGCACGCGTGACCGTCTCGACCCTGTGGCATCCGCCGCTCGTGTCACTGTTCGTGACCGACGGGGTGCGCCTCGAGGCGACGGGGACGAGTCGCACCGCTCTGGGGTGATCGTTCGCTCGGGTCGACCTGCACGAGGGCGACCTCCGCCGGATGCGACGTCAGCTCACCAGACGATCGCGCAGTCGTCGCACCCGCCCGGCGAAGCCCTGCGGCACCTGCGACGGCAGCGCGTCGATCGCCCACCAGCGCACGTCCTCCGACTCGTCGCTCACGATCAGGTCGGCATCGTCGCTGATGACGACGCCGATCCCGATGTCGAGATGGGATGCGCACCGACCGAACGCCGAGGACAGCGCGTGATGATCGAGGTCGTACACGAGCGGTTCCGCGCTGGCGGAGACGTCCACACCGGTCTCCTCCCGCAGCTCGCGCAGAGCGGCATCCGCCACAGAGGTGTCGTCGGGTTCGAGATGTCCGCCTGGCTGCACCCAGAACTGCCCCTTGGCGTGGAAGACGAGCAGCGTGCGAGTGAGTGAGCGGTCGAACACGAGCGCCGAAGCGGTCGCGTGATCGGGACCGTCGTCGCGGGAGACCGGCCCATGATCGTCGGCGAAGAACGTCGCGAAGTCGGCCGCGACATCGCGATCGTGATCCGTCGACGACGGAGCCGCGACGACCAGCCGGCGCACGTCTGCGCGGAGGGCAGCGGTCATGACTCCTCCTGTGTGCTGCGCGGAACGAAACGCGGGATCCAGCGGATGAATCCACCCGCGCCGATCAGGCCGATCGCACCCATCGCCGCTGCGGCGATCGGCAGTGACGCGATCGCGACGATCGCCGACACCAGCAGCGGAGCGGCCGCTCCGCCGGCATCCGTCAGCGTGCGCCACGAGCCGAGGAACGCGGCGGGCTCCTCCTTCGGCGCGACATCGGCGCCGAGTGTGAGCAGAATGCCGCTCGAGAGCCCGTTGCCCACCCCGAGCACGGCGGCGAACATGCCGAACCACAGGACCGCGGCTTCCAGGTCGTGCGTGAAGGAGAGGGCGAGGAACCCCGCGCCCATCAGCACCATCGCCGGCATAGCCGCCCACAGACGCCCGAACCTGTCCATCACCTGGCCGCTGGCGTAGAACAGGGCGAAGTCGATCGCTCCCGAGATTCCGACGACGAGGGCGATGGTCGAGGCGTCGAGTCCGAGTGAGAGTCCCCACAGGGGAAGCACGACCTGACGTGCCGATCGCACCGCGGACAGCGACGCGGCGGCGAGTCCCAGTCGTCCGAGCACGCTGCGCTGTTGCCACATCGTGCGGAAGATGCCCGCGCGCGCGGTCGTCGGAATCGAGCCCGTGACCGGTTCGCCGGAATCATCCGCGAGTGCGGCGGTGCGCACAGGGGTCGTCGGGGCGATCGTCTTCTCGGGATCGGGGCCCAGCAGCACGAGCAGCACCATCACGACGAGACAGCCCAGGAAGAACCAGATCGCGGCTGATTCCGAACCGAACAGCTGCAGGAGCCCAGCGGCGACGAACGGCCCGATGAAGATTCCGAGGCGGAAGCTGCCACCGAGCAGCGAGAGCGCGCGAGCACGGAACGCGAGGGGAACCCTCGTCGTCATGAACGCATGACGCGCCAGGCCGAAGGCGGCCGCGCAGAACCCCAGGAGGAACACGGAGGCGGCCAGCACGCCCAGCGAGGGGGCGAACACCATTCCGACGCCGGCGAGGATCGCTATCGCACCCGCGATCACCATCGTGAAGCGCTCGCCGATGCGCGCGACGGCCCAGCCCGCAGGAAGGTTGCCGCACAGCTGACCCACGACGAGGGCGGATGCCACCAGGGCGGCGAAGGCGACGTCGGCGCCCATCCGCGCAGCGATCACCGGGATCAGAGGGATCACCGCGCCTTCACCGAGCGAGAACAGCACGGTCGGGAGGTACACCATCGGTCCGAATCGCCTGAGGACCGTGGATGCGCTGCTCACCCGATTCACGCTACTCCCGTTCGAACGCCGTCCCCGCCCGCAGGGGCGGCACGTTAGGCTGGACGCGACATGCTCGAACTCGATCTCTCCGCCGACATCCAGGCCCTCCGACTCACCTACGGTGACATCCGCGAGGTCATCGATGTCGAGACCCTCCGCTCCGACATCGCGCGCCTCAGCGAGGAAGCCGGCGTGCCGGACCTCTGGGACGACCCCGAACGCGCCCAGAAGGTGACCAGTGCTCTGAGCCACCGCCAGTCGGCGCTCGCCAGAGTCGAGGGCATCGGTCGTCGACTCGACGATCTCGAGGTTCTCGTCGACCTGGCGAACGAGATGGGCGATGAGGACTCCGCCGTCGAAGCGCGCGCCGAGCTCAACGCGCTCACCGAGATCATCAATCAGCTCGAGGTGCAGACGCTGATGGACGGCGAGTACGACGAGCGCTCCGCCATCATCACCATCCGCTCGGGTGCAGGCGGCGACGACGCCACCGACTTCGCCGAGATGCTCATGCGCATGTACCTGCGTTGGGCCGAGCGCCACAAGTATCCCGTCAAGGTTCTCGACACCTCGTACGCCGAGGGTGCCGGCATCAAGTCGGCGACGTTCGAGATCGACGCTCCCTACGCGTTCGGAACGGTGTCGGTCGAGGCAGGGACGCATCGCCTCGCCCGCATCAGCCCGTTCGGCTCGGCGGACAAGCGGCAGACGTCCTTCGCCGCTGTCGAGGTCATCCCTCTCATGGAGGAGGCGACCGAGGTCGACATCCCCGAGAACGACATCCGAGTCGACGTCTTCCGCTCGTCGGGTCCCGGCGGGCAGTCCGTCAACACCACCGACTCCGCCGTGCGCCTGACTCACCTCCCGACCGGCATCGTCGTCTCGATGCAGAACGAGAAGTCGCAGATCCAGAACCGTGCTGCCGCGATGCGCGTGCTTCAGACCCGACTCCTACTGCTGCAGAAGGAGGAGGAAGCCGCGAAGAAGAAGGAGCTCGCCGGAAACATCACGGCGAGCTGGGGCGACCAGATGCGCTCGTACTTCCTCTACGGTCAGCAGCTCGTGAAGGACCTCCGCACCGGACACGAGTCGGGCAACCCGGCTGCCGTGTTCGACGGCGATCTCGACGGGTTCATCTCGGCCGGCATCCGCTGGCGCAAGCGCAAAGACGAGGACTGAGCGACGCTCGTCTCAGCGGTCGGCGCCTTCGAGGGTGCCCGTGATCTCGTCGTAGCTGATCACGATGCACTGGACTGCGCGGTCGTTCATCCGCTTCCATGACGACTCAGTCGGTACGAACCAATAGTTGTCGAGCTCCGAATCGGCATAGGGGATGCCGACGAACTCCTCGAAAGCGACGTCGCACTTCTCGGCGGCGATGGTCTGCAGTTCGTCGTCCCCGGGGAATTCGCCCTCTGGCACATCGAAGATGAAATAGACCTCGTCGGTGTGCGGCGCGTCACACGGAACGATCGGAAGCTCGTACACCTCTTCCTCCCATTCGATGAGCGGAATGCAGTGACCGACCTCGAGTTCGTTGACCGTCACGGTCTCGGTTCCCGCGCTGCCGGGAGAGCCTTCGGCGGTGTCGTCGGGTTCTGTGCTCTGGGTCGCCTGAGGGGTCGAGGTGGACGTCGGCACGATCGACGACAGCCCCGAGGCGCCCAGGGTCAGCAGCATCATGGCGATCGCGACGACACCACCCAGCACGGCCACCGCGATGCCCACCGCTCCCGGCCACTTCGCACCCCGGAGGAACAGGGAGATCAGCGAGAGCACGAATCCGATCCCGAGCAGAACCCCACCAGCCATCGAGATCGGCGGGATGCACGAGAGGACCACGCCGAGCGCGGCCATGCCGAGACCGATGATGCCGAGCACAGAGACCTTCGTGTTCGCCTTCGGGGGCACAGGGCCGTACGACCCGAACCCTGCCGTCGCATCGTGGGAGGCGACGACGCCTGCCGAGGTCGCGGGCATCGACGCGCGCCCGTACTGCGGCACTTCTGCGGAGGCCCCGGGGGAGGGATTCGACGACTGCCAGGCATAGGGCGGTTCGAAGATCGGGTCCGCCGATGCGGCGACCGTGGGCTCCTCCGTGGCATGCTGGCCGTGCCCCTGTGGCGTGTTCGCCACGGACGACGTCTCGGTGGTCACGGTGTGCTCAGTCCAGACTGCGCCGTCCCACCAGCGCTGTCGGCCCGCTCCGTCGTCGTACCACCCTGCCGGGACCGTCATGATCGCCGTTCCGCTCGGGTCTCAGCCGGCCGACGGAGCGACGTCGATGCGCGCGATGTCGCGTCCGGCCTCGTCAGTGACGACGAAGACGTAGGACTCGCTCTGGGCGATGTCGAAGGTGATCGGGCCGCTGACCGTCTGCCCCGGGTCGAGGAGCTCGTTCGGTGCGCCCGTCACGAAGAAGTCGACCTGACCCTCGACTCCCTCTGCCGTCTCCAGAGAGGTGAACAGCGGGTTCGCGGCCGTCGTGCCCTCGACACCGGTCCACGTCGTCTCGAGGGTCACGTAACCGCCGTTGGTCGAGGGGACGCTCGAGCCGTCGCTGGTCGCCCAGCGCGCCTCGGTGACAGTGATCTCGCCGCTCCCGCCCAGGAAGGTGAGTGCGACGGTGTCGCCGATCGTGCCCTCTTCGACCTGCGCGGACCCCGTGCCGTCGTCGGTCGTGCCGTCGTCGATTCCGGTGTCGGAATCGCTCGACGGCGGCGCGGACGGCAGATCGCGCACGGCCTCGGACACCGTCGCGAAGACGATGACGAAGAACATGACGACCGCGATGATCGCGCCGATGATCGAGAGGATGAGTCCGGAGATGCCGGGCCACTTCCTGCCCTTGAGGAAGAGCGAGATGAGCGAGACGATGAAGCCCACGCCGAGCAGTAGCCATCCGAGCCAGAAGATCACCGGGATGCACGACAGGATCGTTCCGAGCGCCGCGAGTCCGAGCCCGACGAGCCCGAGGACCGACGGGCGGGCCGGAGCCACCGGGGTCGTGGCGCCGTATGCGGGCGGGTATCCGGCGGGCGCACCATACTGCTGTCCGGCGGGAGCGTACGCGGCGGCGCCGGGGTACGAGGGTGAGGGTGCCGCCGAACCCGGGTATGCGGGCGCGACCGGGTACTCCTGGGGATACGAGGGGGCTGCGGTGCCCGGGTAGGAGGGTGCACCACCTTCGGAGGGACCCGCGGTGTTCGCATACGGGGGCACGATGTCGTCGGTCGGCGTCGGGGACTCCGGAGAGGTGGAACCCTGCTCATGCGTGGTGCCGGCCTCGTCGACAAGGGCATCGGTCACGGGCGCGCCGTATGAGGGCGCGGCGCCCGCGTCCTGGTGGGCGGACGGCTCGGCCGGAGTCTCCGCGTCGGCGCGGGAGTCGGAGGGTGCGGGCGTGTTCCACGACTGGCTCTCGACCGCGGCGACCGACTCGATCGCAGCGGCCGTCTCCGCGGCTGCTGCCGAATCGGGAATCGCGTCGGACGAGGAGTGGCCCGATACGTCAGCCGACTCGGAACCCCGGTCCGTGGTCGCTTCGCCGGTCAGACCGCCGGCCGACTCGCCTGCTGCAGACGGGGCGGATTCCACGATGGGGGCGAAGTGCTCGGTCCACTGGGTGCCGTCCCACCACCGCTGACGCCCGGATCCGTCGTCATACCAGCCTGCAGGCGTCGTCATAGTTCCCCCTCGGAGTATCGTCCATGCTGACGGCACGGATCGGCACCTCCATGTATAGCAGTGGAGTGCGACACGCAGGGGGGTCGAGCGGGGTGTCGCTCGCAGGCAGACGAGGGTGCGCGCTTAGGCTCGAACCGCCATGATTCGGTTCGAGAACGTCACGAAACGCTATCGCGGGACCTCGCGGCCCGCTCTGTCCGATGTCGACTTCGAAGTGCAGCGCGGGGAGTTCGTCTTCCTCGTCGGCGCGTCGGGGTCGGGCAAGTCGTCCTGTCTGCGACTCATCCTCCGCGAGGACGTGCCGACGACGGGTCGAGTCGCCGTGCTCGGCCGCGATCTGCGTTCGCTTGCGAACCGGAAGGTGCCGTACTTCCGCCGCCACATCGGATCCGTGTTCCAGGACTTCCGACTGCTGCCGTCGAAGACCGTCTACCAGAACGTCGCCTTCACTCTGCAGGTGACGGGCTCGTCGCGCGGCTTCATCCAGCAGGCCGTGCCCGAGGCGCTCGCGCTGGTCGGACTCGACGGGAAGCAGAAGCGGATGCCGCACGAGCTCTCCGGCGGCGAGCAGCAGCGCGTCGCGATCGCACGGGCGCTCGTGAATCGCCCCCAGGTCCTGCTCGCGGACGAGCCGACCGGAAACCTCGACCCGGCGACGTCGGTCGACATCATGCAGCTCCTCGCCAGGATCAATGCCGGAGGCACCACCGTGCTGATGGCGACACACGAGGCGGGCTTCGTCGACCAGATGCAGCGTCGGGTCATCGAACTTCGCGATGGCGAGATGGTGCGAGACGAGGTGCATGGCGGCTACGGAGACACGTCGAACATCCCGCGTCTGGTTCCCGAGGAGGTGCGCGGTGCCGCCGCGGCCGCTGCACTCACTGCTGTGCAGGAGGTGCAGCGCCAGACCGCCGACCTCTCGCTGGTCCGCGCCGCGCTCGCTGAGGAGCTCAGCGCGCAGCGCAAGGCGGAATCGGCGTCCGCAGACGCCGTCCCGACCGCATCCGAGACTCCCGAGGCTCAGGCGGCGCCGATCGAGCCGCCGGTGATAGACGAGCAGCCGGCGGTCGCCCTCGCGGCGCGGACGCATCCCATCGTGCTGCCGCAGGTCGACGTCGCCGAGCTCGGGGTGGCCGATCGACTCGGTCTGTCCGACGACGGCACGGAAGAAGTGGGGCCGACGTCGTGAGAATCGGACTCATCCTCGCGGAGGCCCTCGGAGGGCTTCGTCGCAACATCTCGATGGTCATCTCCGTCGTGCTCGTGACATTCGTCTCGCTGACCTTCGTCGGCGCCGCGATCCTGATGCAGGCGCAGATCGGCACGATGCGCGGCTATTGGACCGAGCGGGCGCAGGTCGCCGTCTACATGTGCTCCGACATCTCGGAGCAGGACACCTGCGTCGACGGCGGCGCCTCGGAGGAGCAGGTCGACGCCGTGCGAGCACAGCTCGACGGCGAGGCGCTCGCTCCTCTCATCAGCGAGGTCAGCTTCGATTCCAAGGAAGACACCTACGCCAAGCTCGTCGATCAGCTCGGCGAGGACCAGGCGAGCGTGATCTCGCCCGAGCAGGCGTTCGAGGTCTTCTTCGTCACCATGAAGGATCCCGGCCAGTCGCAGGTCATCTCCGAGGCGTTCAACGGTGTCGCGGGGGTGGAGCAGGTCCAGGATCAGCTCCAGTACCTCGAACCCCTGTTCTCCGCCTTGACGGTCGCGACCTACATCGCGGTCGGTATCGCAGCGCTCATGCTGATCGCCGCCATCCTCTTGATCGGCACGACCATCAGGCTCTCCGCGTACGCCAGACGCAAGGAGATCGGGATCATGCGCCTGGTGGGGGCGTCCAACCGCTTCATCCAGACGCCGTTCGTCCTGGAGGGCGTCTTCGCTGCCTTCCTCGGCTCGGCCCTCGCAAGCGCGGCCGTCGTCGCCGGCGTCCACTTCGGCGTCGACGGCTACCTCCGAGGACGCGTGCCGTTCATCACGACCTGGGTGTCGATGCAGGACGCTGCCGTCGTCGTCCCGGTGCTGATCGGCATCGGCGTCGTGCTCGCCGCGCTGTCGGCAGGTTTCGCGATCCGTCGCTGGCTTCGCACCTGACCCGCGCGCCGGTATAGACTGACAGGCTGTCGTGCGCCCGTGACGGGCACCGGAACCATTGCGCGACGCGGATCAGGAGAGAATCATGCCCAGGGAACGCGGGGAGAAGGTCGTCGCGACCAATCGTCGCGCACGTCACGACTACAACATCGAGAAGTCGTACGAGGCGGGGATGGTGCTCACCGGCACCGAGGTGAAGTCACTGCGCCAGGGGCGCGCGAACCTGAGCGACGGATATGCGTTCGTCAAGGGGAACGAGGTCTTTCTCGACTCGGTGCACATCCCGGAGTACTCGCAGGGCCACTGGACCAACCATTCGGCGAAGCGCGTCCGCAAGCTGCTGCTGCACCGTGAGGAGATCGCGAAGCTGCAGCACGCGGTCTCCGCCGGCGGCTACACGCTGATCCCGCTGAAGCTGTACTTCTCCGACGGTCGCGCCAAGGTCGAGATCGCTCTCGCCAAGGGAAAGCGCGAGTTCGACAAGCGCCAGACCCTCCGCGAGCGTCAGGACACCCGCGAAGCCGAGCGCGCGATGCGCCTGCGCAACCGCGTGGGGGAGTGATCAGCGCGCGGGCGTGAATCCGAACACGCGTCCGAGGAAAGCGAGCTCCCTCTCGAGGGCGTCGATGATCGTCTCGCTCGACCGGAAGCCATGGCCCTGACCCGGGTACAGCACGTACTCGTGCTCCACACCACTCGTCGCCAGCGCATCGCGGATCGCCTCGGACTGTGCCGGTGGCACGACACGGTCGTCCGCACCCTGCATCAGCAGCACCGGCACGTCGATCCGGTCGGCGTGTGTCAGGGGCGAACGCGCGACGTAGAGTGCCTCCGCCTCGGGCAGCGGACCCACCAGCCCCTCGATGTAGTGCGCCTCGAAGTCGTGGGAGTGCGCGCTCAGCATCTGCAGGTCGACCACTCCGTATCGGCTGATCCCCGCGGCGAACGTCCCTCCCCGCACCAGCGACGAGAGCACTGTCCAACCGCCCGCCGAGCCGCCTCTGATCGCGATGCGGGCGGGATCCGCGAGCCCGGCATCGGCGAGGCCGCGGGCCGCTGCGATCACGTCGTCGACGTCGACCACGCCCCATCCGCCGTCCAGCCGTTCGCGGTACGCACGGCCGTAGCCCGTCGATCCGCCGTAGTTGACGTCGAGCACGCCGATGCCGCGGCTCGTCCAGAACGCGACGGCGGCGGACGCCGCGCCGGTCACATGCGCGGTCGGGCCGCCGTGGACGAGCACGATGTAGGGCGGGAGCTCGTCATCCGCGGCCGGAGCGTGGGCCGAGGGATTCGTCGGCGGGTACGCGAAGGCATGGACGGGCCCGTGCGAGCCGTCGACCAGGACCTCGGATGCGGGCGGCATCCACGCAGGATCGGTCGGCGCAGCTCCCGCGACGGCCTCGACGCGACCCGTGTCGACGTCGACGCACCAGACCCCGGGTTCTGTCGTCGAGCTGTTTCCGGAGAGCAGCACGCGGGAGCCCGCGACATCGTCGACACTCACGTGGCCGTCTGCGGGGAGGGGAATGCGGTGGGCGCTGCCGTCGGGGTCGATGACGACGACCCGGTCGCGACCGTTCGTGCGCACAGCCACGACGCGACCGTCGGCGAGCGGGCGGTACCAGCGATTGCCGAGCACCCAGAGGCCGTATCCCGTGTCGGCGTCGTCGTCGATGATCTGCTCCGCCGTGCCGACCGCCTGGGCTCCGCTGACACGCTGTCGGTGCAGAGCCCAGCGGCCCGAGGGATCGTCGGAGTACACGATCTCGTCGTCAGCCGTCCACTCGGGCTGCAGCGCGGCGCGAGTGGACAGCTCTGTGCGCGCGGTGCCGTCCGAGATCACCAACGACGCTCGCTGCCACGGCATCCGATCGCCGGACCACTCGACCCACGCTGCACGAGAACCGTCGGGAGACAGTGCCGGATGAGCGTAGAACGACTCGCCTTCAACGAGGGTCTTCAACAGCGCAGGCCGGTCGGATGCCGACCCGTCGGTCGGGATCTCGATGATGGCGCGTCGGTGAGGGGAGACGGACAGATCCTCCCGCACGGCGAACAGGCGGCCGCTCTGCAGACGCAGACCGCCGTGCGCCGGGCCCGGGGGTGTCAGAGGAACGGGGACACCGCCGCGGGGCATGCGGTGCACGCGCTGATCCTCGGCATCGACGAAGTACAGCGTGCCGTCGGCATCCGCGGTCCACGCCCCGCCGCCGTACTCGTGGACGCGAGACCGAGCACTCCATGGCGCGGGAAGGATCTCGGCACCCGTCGAACTTCGCACGGTCAGGCGACCGCCTTCGGCAGGGATCGACTCACCCCACCAGATCTCGTCGGCCACGAAGGCGCTGCCATCGATCCGCGGAGACGACGCGGCGATCCGGTCGGGGGTGAACGGAGAGGTCCAGGTACCGAACGGCGACGACATGGTTCGAGCCTATGGTGCGTCGACGCCCGCCGTCACCGCAGGGCGGGGGGGGGAGTCAGACCGCGCGGAGCACGGCGACGATCTTGCCGAGGATGACGGACTCGTCGCCGAGGATCGGCTCGAATGCGGAGTTGCGAGGCAGCAGCCAGGTGTGGCCGTCGCGTCGACGGAGAACCTTCACCGTCGCCTCGCCGTCGAGCATGGCGGCGACGATCTCGCCGTTCTCGGCGCTGCTCTGCGACCGCACCACGACCCAGTCGCCGTCGCAGATCGCCGCATCGATCATCGATTCGCCGGACACCTTGAGCATGAACAGGTCGCCCTTGCCGACGAGCTGCCGGGGGAGCGGGAAGATCTCCTCGACCTGCTGGTCGGCAGTGATCGGGACACCTGCGGCGATGCGGCCGACGAGCGGCACGAGCGCCGCATCGCCCACGGGGGTCGCCACATCGGCGGGATTCTCTCCGCTGGTGCCGGGGAGGTCGATGAGCACTTCCATGGCACGGGTCTTGCCGGGGTCGCGTCGCAGATATCCGCTCAGCTCGAGCTGGCCGAGCTGATGGGTCACGCTGGACAGCGACTTGAGGCCCACGGCGTCGCCGATCTCTCTCATGCTCGGCGGGTACCCGTGACGGCTGATCGACGTCTGGATGACCTCGAGGATCGCCATCTGCTTGGGACTCAGGCTCTTGCGGCGACGGGTGCGCGGGACGTCGGCGTCGGGGGCGGAGATGTCGCTCATGGTGCTCCTCAGGTGTGCGATTCCGGCGTCTCAGTTCGAATGTCGGAGGCCCGTGGTGGGGTGTTGACATCGAAACCGTATCCGAGAATCGCGCCGAAGTGGAAGATCTGTTCGAGCGTGTCGGCCGATTCCCGGACTTCTGTTTCGAAGAACGCTTGACAGATGTTCGAATTCGAAGATAACTTCGGAACGTAGCTTCGCATTCACGGCTCCCGGCCGAGGCGCGAATGCGAACGCTACGCCAACTTCACCGCCCACGCGGTAGATGCAGAGGAGCACGACATGAGCACCATCACCTTCAGCAGTGCAGCAGTCCTTCCGGCTCGTCCGGCGACGCGGCTCAAGCTGACGGCGCGCGGTCGACGTGTCGTTCTCGCTGTCGCGGCCGTGCCGCTCGCAGCCGGGATCGCATTCGCCGCACTCAGCGGCGGCAGTGCGATGGCCTCAGGCGAGCAGACTGCCACGGCATCGTTCGCGACGGTGACGGTGATGCCCGGCGACACGCTGTGGTCGATCGCTGAGAGCGTGGCCCCCGGCGCGGATCCGCGCGACGTGATCGGCGACATCACGCGTCTGAACCTGCTGCGCGGCGGCGAGCTGCAGATCGGCCAGGAGCTGGCGATTCCGGCGCAGTATTCGGAATGAACCCGTGAGGGCCGTTCGATCGAGCGGTGCGGCGCGGAAGCGCGTTCACACTCCGTCACCACGAGCGTCTGTGTAGCGAAGGCGGCCTACCATGGGAAGGGTGACTGCATCACTCGCCGACCTCCCTCTTCGCGACGACCTCCGAGGGCTCACGCCCTATGGAGCGCCGCAAGCGCCTCTTCCGATCGCACTCAACGTCAACGAGAACACGCATCCAGTTCCCGACGCGGTCGCCAGTGACATCCTGGACGACATCGCGGTCGCGCTCCGCGATGTCAACCGCTACCCGGATCGCGAGTTCACCACGCTCCGGGAAGGGTTCGCGGAGTACCTCGGTCATGGTCTCGAACCGGCTCAGATCTGGGCGGGCAACGGGTCGAACGAGGTCCTTCAGCACATTCTGCAGGCGTTCGGCGGGCCGGGCCGCACGGCGTTCAGCTTCGCCCCGACCTACTCGATGTATCCGCTGATCTCGAAGGGCACCGGAGCGCGCTGGGTCGCCGGCACCAGGCAGCCCGACTACACGATCACCCCCGAAGAGGCGGCATCGCAGGTGCGAGATGTCGATCCTGACGTCATCCTGCTGTGCTCTCCGAACAATCCGACAGGCACGCCGCTGGGCCTCGACGTCGTCGAAGCCGTGTACGAGGCGTCGAACGGAATCGTCGTCGTCGACGAGGCGTACCAGGAGTTCGCGCCGCACGACGCGGCATCGGCTCTGACCCTTCTCGAGGGACGACCGCGGCTCGCCGTCTCCCGCACGATGAGCAAGGCCTTCGCCTTCGCGGGTGCCCGCGTGGGGTACCTCGCCGCGGATCCTGCCTTCATCGACGCTCTGCGGCTCGTGCGCCTGCCGTACCACCTCAGCGCTCTCACGCAGGCCGCAGCCGTCGCCGCTCTGCGCAACTCCGACGTGATGCTCGGCATGGTCGAGGAGATCGTCGAGCAGCGGGATCGCATCTCCGCGACACTCGAGGCGCTGGGGTACACCCCGCATGAGTCCTGGTCGAACTTCGTCCTGTTCGGGGGCGTCGCAGAGCCCCAGAAGGTCTGGCAGCAGCTCTACGAGCAGGGTGTTCTCATCCGCGACGTCGGGATCCCCGGGCACCTCCGCGTCACCGCGGGCACCGAGGCGGAGACCACGGCATTCCTCGATGCCCTCGCCTCGATAGGATCGGCTTCATGAGCAGCCCCGCCCAGACCCCGCGCACCGCCACGCGTGTGCGCAGCACGTCGGAGTCCACCGTCGAGCTCGAGCTGAACCTCGACGGCACCGGTGCGAGCCGTATCGACACGTCGGTGCCGTTCTTCGATCACATGCTGACGGCTTTCGCGAAGCACTCGCTCACGGACCTCACGGTGCGCGCCTCGGGGGACACGCAGATCGACGCACACCACACCGTGGAGGACATCTCGATCGTTCTCGGTCAGGCCATCCGTGAGGCGCTGGGCGACAAGTCAGGCATCTCGCGATACGGCGACGCTCTCGTGCCGCTCGACGAGGCGCTCGCTCAGGCTGTCGTGGACATCTCGGGGCGTCCCTATCTCGTTCACACGGGGGAGCCTGCCGGTTTCGAGCACCACCTCATCGGCGGCCACTTCACCGGTTCGCTCGTGCGCCACACGTTCGAGGCCATCACCTTCAACGCGGGACTCACGGTGCACGTGCGCGTTCTCGGGGGCCGCGACCCCCACCACATCGCCGAAGCCGAGTACAAGGCATTCGCTCGGGCGTTCCGCCAGGCCAAGGCCCTCGACCCTCTGGTCGACGGCATCCCGTCGACGAAGGGCGCACTGTGAGCAGGGCTCCCCGGGTCGCCGTCTTCGATTACGAATCCGGCAACATCCACTCGGCTGTCAAGGCGCTCATCGCCGCCGGTGCTGATGCGGTGCTGACGCGCGACCGCACGGAAGCGCTCGAGGCAGACGGTCTCGTGGTGCCGGGGGTCGGCGCGTTCCAGGCCGTGCGCGATGCGCTCTACGCGCACGGCGGCGACGAGATCATCGATCGCCGGCTCGCAGGCGGGCGCCCGGTGCTCGGCATCTGCGTCGGCATGCAGGTTCTGTTCGCGCACGGTGTCGAGCGCGGGCACGATTCCGAGGGTCTCGGCGAATGGCCGGGAGCGGTCACGGAGCTCAACGCGCCGGTGCTGCCGCACATGGGGTGGAACACGGTCGAGCCGGGCGCCGAATCGGTGCTGTTCAAGGGCATCGAGAACGAACGCTTCTACTTCGTGCATTCCTACGCCGCGCAGTCGTGGGAGCTCGATGTCATCCCGCCGTTCCCTCAGCCGGTGCTCACGTGGTCGACGTACGGCGATCCGTTCCTCGCTGCGGTCGAGAACGGGCCGCTCTCCGCGACGCAGTTCCATCCTGAGAAGTCCGGCGAGGCCGGAATCCAGCTGCTCCGCAACTGGGTCGACAGCCTTCGGTCCTGACGCGTCGGCAGCCCGCTGAGCCGCCGTCGATCCGAACCTCGGACGACCGATCCGCCGGGTCCACTGCCGAACGGCTCAGAAGCCTCGGGCGACGGCGGCCGCGGCAGAGAGCCACGACCGCTGCGTCGGCGCCGCGAGTGCGCGAAGACGGAGGTGGCCGTCGACCATCTCCCGATCGAAGGGGATGCCGACGACTTCGCGCGCGAGCGGCTGATATCCGGCGATGACGTCTGCGACTTCGGCGGGGGATGCCTTCGGGTCCGCCTGGCTGACGACGACCACTGACTCGCGAGCCAACCGTGCGGATCGCTCGTCGCGGTCTTCGAGTGCCTCGAGCAGCAGCGCCCCGGCCTCGGCATGGTCGTCACGTGTCGTCGTCGCCACGACGATCTGGTCGGCGAGGTCGATCATCCGCAGCCACATCGGATCGGACTCGTCGTTGCCGGAGTCGATGATGATCAGACGGTAGAACTTGGCCGCGATCGCGTGGATGGAGTCGACGTCACTCGGCCGGAGCCGATTCTCGTGGGCCAGTCGGACGGGCTTCGACCGCAGGACGTCGTACTTCTCCTGCGGCTGGTGATGCACGAAGTGCGCGAGGTCGGCTGACTGTCCCTGGGCTCCGAGCAGGCGCTGGGTCTGCGGAAGCAGTTCGAGCAGTGTGCGATCGTGCGCCCCCGTCTCGGTGCGCCAGCCGAGGGTGCCGCGGGTCTGGTTGTTGTCCCACGCGAGAACCCCGGCGCCGCCGTACTGCGCGAAGACCGCCGACAGCAGCACGGTGGCCGGTGTCTTTCCCGCCCCGCCCTTCCCGTTGACGACAGCGACGGTGCGGGGGCCCGGCCAATGGCGGCTCACCGCGTGCTCGTCGTCGCGGACGGCGCGTTCGCGAGCGCTCGGGCCGAGGGTGAACCCGACGCGGTTGAGCAGCCCGCGTCCGCCCTGACGCGCTGGCTCCTCACGGCGCTCCTCCTGAAGGAACGAGCGACGCCCCACTCCCTGCTCGCGCTGCTGACGACGCGAGGATGCCGAGGACGCCGACTCTGCAGCGGCGGCGTTGGGCGCGGACGGGGCCGAGGCGGGCACGGGCAGCGGCGGAGCGGGGGGTACGTCGGAAGACTGGGGGCGCGGTGCCGTGGCCGCCGGAACGGCGGGCCGCGCGGTGCTGTCCTGAGTCGAAGAGCTCTGCTGTTCCGACCACGCGGTCGAAAGCGATCCGGTCGCAGCGGGCGCACCGGAAGGTGCCGGCGTCGTCGGTGCCGCAGGGGCTGCGGGCGATGCGGCTGAGGGCGCGGGCGGTACTGCAGGGGCGGCGGGTGGCGCAGCGGGGACCGAAGGCGGTGCGGAGATCGGTACAGCGGGCGTGGCCGGTCGCGCATCATCGGAAGGAGGAGTTGCGGCGGAGGCTGCTGCCCATGCCGCTGCGGCTCGTGTCCCCGGCGCGGGGGCGGGCTGGGGTGCCGGTCGGGGGTGCGGGGCTGTGGGCTCCGCGTCGGGTCCAGCCGGCATCTGAGCGCGCTCATCCGGAGTCTCGGGAGGCAGCGCATTCCCGCGTCGCAGGGGTCCGCCTCCTCGCGCTTCCGCATCGCGCACCATGGAACATCTCCTCACACACCGAAACAGGGGCGTCATCGAGGCTACCGCGTGGCACGGGAGGTTCTCTGCTGTCATCGTTTTGGAGCGGGCCGATACGCGGGCTAGTGTCGATTCTCGTGCCGACGAATCGGTCTCTCCATCTCACCTGAGGACGTCATGAACGACTTCGCGCAGTCTCCCGCTCTCACCCTTCTTCCCGCCGTCGATGTCGCCGGGGGCAAGGCCGTCCGCCTCACTCAGGGTGAGGCCGGCACCGAGACCAGCTACGGCGACCCGCTCGACGCCGCGGGGGAGTGGGTCGCACAGGGGGCGAAGTGGATCCATCTCGTCGACCTCGATGCCGCTTTCGGACGCGGCAGCAACGCACCGATCCTCCGCAAGGTCATCAAGCAGTTCAAGAACGTCAACGTCGAGCTGTCCGGCGGCATCCGTGACGACGCGACGCTCGAGGCGGCTCTCGAGAGCGGTGCGACCCGCATCAACCTCGGCACGGCCGCGCTGGAGAACCCCGAGTGGGCCGCCGACGTGATCAGCCGTTACGGCGAAGCGATCGCTGTCGGGCTCGACGTCCGCGGTACGACGCTGGCCGCTCGCGGGTGGACGAAGGAGGGCGGCGACCTCTGGGAGGTGCTCGAGCGCCTCGAGGATGCCGGTTGCAGCCGTTACGTCGTGACCGACGTCACCAAGGACGGGACCCTCAAGGGGCCGAACCTCGAGCTGTTGCGCGAGGTCACAGCCCGCACCCCGAAGCCCGTCGTGGCATCCGGAGGCATCTCGAACCTCGATGACATCGTGGCGCTCCGCGAACTGGTGCCGCTGGGCGTCGAAGGCGCCATCGTCGGCAAGGCACTCTACGCCGGCGCGTTCACGCTGGCCGAGGCGCTGGATGTCGCAGGGGACTGACGACGCCGGGGACCACGGTCCCCACGACCGTCATGGGTCGCACGAGCACCCGTCCAGCGATCGGGGCGACTCGGCCGGTGTGCCCTGGGAAGGCCGCAGCTTCCAGTCGAACCCTCATGCCGCCGACGACGGATCGGCCGACCCGGTTCTGCTCGACGCGCTGCTGCGTTTTCGGGCGGGCGACGGTGCTCAGACCGAGGTCGTCGACGCGTTCCGTTCGGCGCGGGTCCTGATCCCGCTCATCGCCGAGAAGGGCGAGGAGGGCGTGGCGCCGAGCGGTCTCGCTGTCGACAAGACTCAGGAGCTCTCGATCGTGACGGTCGCGGCTCCCGACGGTCGTCGCGTGCAGCCGGTGTTCTCGTCGGTCGAGGCGATGCAGCGCTGGGACGCGACGGCCCGTCCGATCCCGGTGGAAGCCGTGCGCGCCGCTCTCGCAGCGTCGGCGGAGGAGACGGATCTGATCGTTCTCGACCCGACGTCGGACACCGAGTTCGTCCTCCGTCGTCCCGCGGTGTGGGCGGTCGCGCAGGGTCATCGGTGGGAGCCGAGCTTCCTCTCGCCCGAGGTCTTCACTGCTCTGCAGGAGAGTGTCGCGCATGAACTCGCCGTGATCGACGTCGCCGTCGCGGCCGGAGACCCGGACGCCCGTCTGCGCGGACCAGAACTGATCGTCATCCTCGAGCTGGTCGACGGGCTCGAGCGCGAGGTGCTCGACGCCGTGCTCGCGCGCCTGGCGCAGCGGTGGGCGGCGGATGATCGTATCGCGGTGCTCGCCGACTCTCTCACCGTGAAGCTGCGTCGCTCGGCCTGACCGGCTCGGTGCTGCCACCGACCGGTCAGCCGCAGCGGCCGGCAGTCCCTAGTTGACCGGGCCTGTCCACTTCTCGCCCGGACCCTTGCCGATCGGGTCGGGAATGGTCGACGCCTCGCGGAACGCGAGCTGCAGCGAGCGCAGCCCGTCTCGGAGGGACCGCGCGTGCATGTCGCTGATCTCCGGTGCGCCGGCGGTGATCAGCCCGGCGAGGGCGTTGATGAGCTTGCGCGCCTCATCGAGGTCGAGCTGCTCCGCCGCGTGCGGGTCGTCGGCGAGGCCGAGCTTGACCGCCGCGGCACTCATGAGGTGGACGGCTGCGGTCGTGATGACCTCGACCGCCGGCACATCGGCGATGTCCCGCGTGGCGGAGGACGCCGCCTCCTCCTGCCGTGCCCAGCGCTCTTCGCGCTCGCGTGCAGCCTCATCCGATGCCTGGTTCGTCACTTCGCCTTGCCTTCTGTTAGACTTTGTCGGGCTCCGGAGCGTCATGCTCCGGTACGAAAGAGGATTCACTTCCCACCCGCGCTTGCCGTTCCAGGCTACCGGGTCTTGCACTCCACCGGATCGCGTCGTCAGACGGGGTCCGGCAGGCAGGGTGCGGAGCCGGCGTCTGAATGCCGGTGGGTGGGACGATTCTGATTTCGCCCGGGGTGCTGACAGCATCCTGGTGGCCGAATCCCATCGTCTAAGGAGCTACGCATCAGCGATCCCCGCACCAATGAGCGCATCCGCGTCCCCGAGGTCCGCCTCGTCGGTCCCGCGGGTGAGCAGATCGGCGTCGTCCGCATCGAGGCGGCGCTGCGCCTTGCGCAGGAAGCAGATCTCGACCTCGTCGAGGTCGCGCCCAACTCGAAGCCGCCCGTGGTCAAGATCATGGACTACGGCAAGTTCAAGTACGAAGCCGCCCAGAAGGAGAAGGAAGCTCGCCGCAACCAGGCGAACACCATCCTCAAAGAGGTCCGCTTCCGCCTGAAGATCGAGGCGCACGACTACACGACGAAGCTCAAGCGCGCCGAGGGCTTCCTCAAGGCCGGCGACAAGGTGAAGGCCATGATCCTGTTCCGTGGTCGCGAACAGTCGCGTCCCGAGCAGGGCGTCCGTCTCCTCCGCAAGTTCGCCGAGGATGTCGCCGAACTCGGAACCGTCGAGTCGAACCCGACCATCGACGGCCGCAACATGGTCATGATCGTGGCTCCGCTCAAGAGCAAGTCCGAGGCGAAGCAGGAGCAGAATGCGGTTCGCGACGCCCAGCGCGCAGCGAACAAGCAGGCCGCCCGCGAAGCCAAGACCGACGCCGACGAGCCGGCCGAGGCCGCAGCGGAGTAACTCCCGCCCCCAGACTCCCGCACCGCGGGTTGACACCGTCGCCTGAGAAGGCGCCATACGAAGGAAGAGAAGATGCCGAAGCAGAAGACCCACTCGGGTGCTAAGAAGCGCTTCAAGATCACCGGCAGCGGCAAGCTGAAGAAGCAGCAGGCCGGAATGCGCCACAACCTCGAGCACAAGTCGAGCCGTCGCACCCGCCGCCTCAACCAGGACCAGGTGCTGTCGAAGGCTGACACCAAGGTCGCGAAGAAGCTTCTCGGTCGCTGACGCGCCCGAACGCACGATAGGAACACAGGAAAATGGCAAGAGTCAAGCGGGCGGTAAACGCCCACAAGAAGCGTCGGGTCATCCTCGAGCGCGCCTCCGGCTACCGCGGTCAGCGTTCGCGCCTCTACCGCAAGGCCAAAGAGCAGGTCATCCACTCGCTGGTCTACTCGTACCGTGACCGTCGCAAGCGCAAGGGCGACTTCCGTCGTCTCTGGATCCAGCGCATCAACGCCGCTGCACGCCAGAACGGCATCACGTACAACCGCTTCATCCAGGGCCTCGGTCTCGCGGGTGTCACCGTCGACCGTCGCATGCTCGCCGACCTCGCGGTCAACGACGCAGCGACCTTCACGACGCTGGTCGAGACGGCGAAGAAGGCTCTGCCTTCCGACGTCAACGCTCCGAAGTCGGCTGCATAAGCAGCTCTTCACCACAGAGGACGCTCTCCTTCGGGAGGGCGTCCTCTGTCGTTCGCCCGGCGTTTGCGCAGGAACGGTCCTGCCGTTCTCTAGACTGTGAACGTGCTGGAGAACCCCCGTTCGCCCCGAGTCCGTGCCGTCGCCAAGCTGACCAAGCGCAGCGCGCGCGCAGAGACAGGGCTCTACCTCCTCGAAGGTCCCCAGGCGGTTCGCGAGGCGCTGACCTACAGTCCTGAGGCGATCGTGGAGCTGTTCGCGACCCCGACCGGCTGGGAGAAGCATCCGGACATCCGCGCGAAGGCATCGGACGCCGGCATCGAGGTGGAGTACGTCACGGAGTACGTGCTGAACGCGATGGCCGACACGGTCACTCCGCAGGGGCTGGTGGCCGTCGTCCGGCAGGCGCCCACGTCGGTGCGGGACATCTTCGCGGCATCCCCCCGTCTGGTGGCGATCTGCGAGGAGATCAGGGACCCGGGAAACCTCGGCACGATCATCAGGGCCGCCGATGCGGCGGGAGCCGACGCCGTCGTGCTGACGGGCCGCACGGTCGACCCCTACAACCCGAAGGTCGTGCGCGCCACGACAGGTTCGCTGTTCCATCTGCCCGTGTCCGTGGGCGCAGAGCTCTCGGATGTGGTCGAGAAGGCTCACGCCGCCGGACTCCGGATTCTGGCCGCGGACGTCAAGGGCGAGGATCTTCTTCATGCGCGGGCGGACGGAGTGCTCGCCGAGCCCACGGCGTGGCTGTTCGGCAATGAGGCGCGCGGTCTCGAGGACGAGGCGCTCGCGCAGGCCGACCAGGTGCTGAAGCTGCCGATCTTCGGCCGCGCCGAATCCTTGAACCTCGCCACGGCAGCGAGCGTCTGCCTGTACGAGAGCGCGTTCGCGCAGCGGGCGGCATCCTCGGCCTGATCTCCGGCGGACGAGCGGCCGCCCGTCCTGCTGGTAGGTTTGTCCCTGCTCGAGCGGAGAAGGGGACCCAGGGTCGATGCAGATTCTGATCGTGGAGGACGACGAGCGTGTCGCCGCTGCACTCGAGGCCTTCCTCGCGCGATCCGGGTACGCCACCGTGCGAGCCGCAGACGGAGCCTCCGCGCTGCAGCAGCTGGGTGCGGACACCGAGGTGGTGCTCCTCGACCTCGGTCTGCCCGATGTCGACGGCATCGATCTCTGCCGTCGGATCCGCGCACGCTCCGAGGTGCCGATCGTGATCGTCACCGCACGCAACCAGGTCACGGAGCGCATCAGAGGGTTGCGTGCCGGCGCTGACGATTTCGTCGTCAAGCCCTACGACGTCCACGAGCTCCTCGCCCGGATCGAGGCGGTCACACGACGCTCTCGACCCGTGCGGCCGGAATCCGAGGCGCGCGTACGGCTGCAGGATGGCGAGATCGAGATCGACCTCGTCGCCAGGCAGGTGATCATCGCACGCGCTCCCATCGAACTCACTCGCAAGGAATTCGACATCGTGGCGGTGCTCGCCCGGTACCCCGGCGTCGCCGTGCCGAAGGAGAGACTCATCCGCGAGGTCTGGAACACCGACTGGCGGGGCTTCGGGCACTCGCTCGAGGTGCACGTCGGCGCGATCCGCAAGAAGGCGGGTCAGCGGCATCTGATCGAGACCGTGCGCGGTGTCGGCTATCGGTTGGCCGGGTAGCGTTCGATGCGCAGACGTCTCGTCGTCGTCTTCCTGGTGCCGCTCGTCGCCATCCTGCTGTCGTTGGGCGGCGCCACGGCGTGGAGCGCGACCCGCAGCATCCAGCAGGCCTTCTACACCGAGCAGCTCGGTGACCTCGGGTATTTCGTGACCAGCGCGCGGCAGGCGCTGCGGTCGGGCAGCGCGACGGTGATCGATGCGGAGGTCGCCCGCTTCCACGAGGTGTACGGGATCGATGTGATCGTCTTCGATCTTTCCGGTGGGGTGTGGTCAGCGCGCGACGGCGGCGGCGAAGTCCTGTCAGAGGACGATGCCGCACGGGTCGGCCTCGCGCTCTCGGGGCGCCGCGCCGAGGCGCCCGAGCCGGTGTTCCCCTGGATCGCGGCAGAGTCCTCGCTCGTCGAGCCGGTCTTCGACGACGGAGACGTGATCGGCGCCGTGATGCTCTCCGCGGACGTCGAGGCGCCACGGACCCAGATCCTGCAGCAGATTCTCGTGCTGACGGTCGTGTCGATCGTCTCGATCGGACTCGGCGTGCTCCTCGTCTTCCAACTCGCGCGGTGGGTGCTCTCTCCGGTCCGACGTCTCGATGAGGCGATGATCGCGATCGAACGCGGCGAGATGGATGCGAGGGTCGCGGAGGACACGGGGCCTCCTGAGCTACGCCGGATGACGCGCGTGTTCAACGGCATGGCGGATGAGATCGAGCGCGTCATGACGCGTCAGCAGGAGTTCGCCCTGAACGCCTCGCACGAGCTCCGCAATCCCCTCAACGCGCTGCTGCTGCGTGTCGAGCACCTCTCGACCGGTCTCGGAGCCGACTGGAAGGACGACGTCGAGGAGACGAGGGAGGAAGGGCGCCGGATGGCTCGCATCCTCGAGACGCTCCTCGGACTCGCGCGCGGCGGACGCGCCGACACGACGATCTCAGCCGTCGATCTGACGACGCTCGCCACCCGCCGCGCAGACGCCTGGAGCGAGGTCGCGTCACAGCGACGCGTCCGGATGCTCTCGACAGGAGTGGGCCCGGTGATGAGCATCACCGACCGCACGATCGTCGAGAGCGCGCTCGACGCCGTCATCGACAATGCGGTGAAGTTCTCGCCCGCCGAGTCGGCCGTCGAGGTCGACGCGCACCGCAGCGGTGGACTCTGCGTGCTGACAGTCCGCGACCACGGCCCCGGGCTGACGCGAGAGCAGGCCGCGAACGCCGCCGACCGATTCTGGCGCAGCGACGACAGCGGCGGAGTTCCGGGGTCAGGGCTCGGCCTCGCGATAGCGACCGACCTCTTGGAATCGATCGGCGGCGAGCTGCGGGTCGATACGCCGGACGACGGCGGGCTGCTGGTGTCGCTGATGCTGCCGGACGGAGCTGAGGGATGAGCGCGCGGGCTAGCCGCCGCGCATGGTGGCGCAGAGGGGTGGCGACGGCACTCGTGCTGCTGCTCGCCGCCACGAGCAGCGCGTGCAGCGCTCGATCGACGGAGTGGAACGACTCTGCCTACGAGATCGCCGGCGGGGGATCCAACGGGGTCTATTACGCCTACGGCGACGAACTCGCTCGGGAGCTGTCGGAGTCCTTGGGCATCCGCGTGTCGGCAGCCGAGACCGCCGGGTCCGTCGACAACCTCCTGCGGGTGAGCTCGGGGGAGGCCCTCCTCGGCTTCGCGCAAGGGGATGCCGCTGCCGACGCCGTCGCCGGAGTGGGAGCGTTCGACGAGCCCATGCCGGTGCAGGCTGTCGCTCGCCTGTACGACGAGTACCTCCACGTGGTCGTACGCGCGGATTCGGACATCGCCGCCCTCGGCGACCTTGCGGGCAGGACGGTGTCGCTCGGGGCCGAGAATTCCGGCGTCAATGTGATCGCGGCGCGAGCACTCGACGCCGCCGACGTCGACATCGCGACGATCACGGATCCCCGGCTCGATCTCGGTGAGTCGATCAGCGCGCTCGAGAGATCCGAGATCGACGGATTCTTCTGGGTCGGCGGCATCCCGACACCGGGCATCGCGGAGCTCGCGACGACGACGCCCGTGCGGCTGGTGCCGATCGAGCAGACATGGGTCACCGCGATCAACGCTCGATACTCCGAGGCGTATCGGCCGTCCGACTTCCCCGTCGGGCTCTATGGACTCGACGAGTCCGCGCCCACGATGGCGGTGCCGAACTATCTGGTCACCTCGTCCGACACTCCGGACGGCGTCGTACGGGACGTCCTCACGAGCCTCTTCACGGTCCGCACCGATATCGCGCAGCGGGTTCCGGTCGCGTCCCTGCTCGACCGCAGGCAGGCGATCTTCACGGGGCCGGTCGACCTGCATCCGGGGGCCGTCGAGTACTACCGGGACCAGCGGGACTGAGGCCTCAAGAAATCCTCAAGAAGTCTCATACCGGCATGTCACTCTGCCAATGTGGGGGTCGATCGCGCTCGATTCAACGGAGAATTCAGATGCCACAGAGCCCACGCCCCTCATTGAGGCGCGGACTCGGCCATTCTCCGGAGTCGTCCTGCGATCGGATCCGGTCGGAGGCTTGCTGCCACGTTCTACTCGGGGGAGGAACGGAGCAGCAGGGACGCCCCCACGGTCCGCGGGGGCGGACCGTGGGGCACTCCGGTTATCGGGCGGGATCGGCCCCATCGCGTGGTTACGAACGTGTAAATGTCGACGCATCACTGTGGAGCCACGTGAGCGACCTGGCTAGTTTGGAGAAATGATGACCACAGGTAAGCCCCTCGTCGTTGTCGACAACGTCCAGAAGCACTACGGCGACTTCCAGGCGCTCACGGATATCGACCTCACGGTGAACGCCGGCGAGGTCGTCGTGGTGATCGGTCCCTCAGGCTCGGGCAAGTCGACACTGTGTCGCACGATCAACCGCCTCGAGACGATCACGAGCGGCACGATCAGCATCGACGGCAAGGCGCTCCCCGCTGAGGGAAAGGGCCTCGCGCATCTGCGCGCAGACGTCGGCATGGTGTTCCAGTCGTTCAACCTCTTCGCGCACCTCACGATCCTCGAGAACGTGACGCTCGGCCCGATCAAGGTCCGCGGCATGAAGAAGGCCGATGCCGACAAGGAGGCGATGATGCTTCTCGAGCGCGTCGGCGTCGCCCAGCAGGCCTCGAAGCTTCCCGCACAGCTCTCCGGCGGACAGCAGCAGCGCGTCGCGATCGCCCGCGCTCTCGCCATGCAGCCCAAGGTCATGCTCTTCGACGAGCCGACCAGCGCGCTCGACCCCGAGATGATCAACGAGGTCCTCGACGTCATGGTGGAGCTCGCCCGTGACGGCATGACGATGATCGTCGTGACCCACGAGATGGGCTTCGCTCGCAAGGCCGCCAACCGGGTCGTGTTCATGGCCGACGGCAAGATCGTCGAGGAGGCGACGCCTGAGGAGTTCTTCACGAACCCGAAGAGCGACCGCGCCAAGGACTTCCTCTCCAAGCTCCTCACGCACTGACGAGCCTCACAGACCTTTGCACACACAGCACACGAAGGAGACGCACATGCGACGCACACGGACACTGGCAGGAATCGGGATCGCGACGGTTGCACTGTTCGCGCTGACGGCCTGCAACAGCGGCAGCCCGTCCAGCCCCGGCGCCGGAACCGGCGGCGAAGAGAGCGAGGACTCCACCTGGTTCGAGGTCGCTGACGACGTCCAGCTCGAGGGCAGCCCGACGTTCGACGCCATCCAGGAGCGCGACAAGGTGATCGTCGGCGTCAAGGAGGACCAGCCCGGGCTCGGCTACCTCGATGTCACGACCGGAGAGCGCACCGGCTTCGACGTCGACATCGCACGGTGGATCGCCGCATCCCTGGGCTACGACGAGGACAAGATCGAGTTCAAGCCGATCGCTTCGGCGAACCGCGAGCAGGCGATCACCAACGGTGACATCGACTACTACGTCGGCACCTACTCGATCAACGACAAGCGCAAGGAGCTCATCGACTTCGCGGGTCCCTACTTCATCACCGGTCAGGGACTCCTGGTCGCCGCCGACGCGGACGACGCCGAGGCTCTCGAGGACTTCAACGGCAAGACCGTCTGCTCGGCGACCGGCTCGACGCCGATCCAGAACATCAAGGCGAACTTCCCCGAGATCAAGACGCAGGAGTACGACCTGTACTCCGCCTGCGTCCAGGACCTCATCGACGGCAAGGTCGACGCCGTGACCACCGACCAGGCGATCCTGATCGGCTACGCGGCCCAGTACCCGGATGACGTCAAGGTGACCGGCGGCCTCTTCACCGAGGAGCGCTACGGTGTCGGCCTCACGAAGGGCGACGACGCGCTGCGCACGCACATCAACGAGCTCTTCACCGACGGTGGCGACATCTGGCAGGCGATCTTCGACGCGAACCTCGGTTCCAGCGGCATCGAGGTCGAACAGCCCGAGGTCGACGCTTACTGATCGACATGGGCGGCCCCCTCAGGGGGGCCGCCCATTCACTCTGAAGAAGGGAGGGTGGCGTGGACGTCATCTTCGGCAACCTCGACCTGTGGGGACAGGCGATCAGTAACACGCTGATCGTGTTCTTCGCGGGCGGGATCATCGCACTGATCCTGGGTCTGATCGTCGGGGCCATGCGTGTCTCCCCGGTGCCCATCGCCCGCGGCGTCGGCACGGTGTACGTGAACACCGTGCGCAACACCCCGCTCACCCTCGTGTTCTTCTTCTTCATCTTCGGGTACCCGCAACTCGGGTTGCCCGAACTGTCGAACCTCGTGCTCGGCATCCTCGCCATCGGCATCTACACGGCGACCTATGTGGCCGAGGTCCTGAGGGCGGGTATCAACACGGTGCCCGTCGGTCAGGCCGAGGCCGCGCGGGCCATCGGACTTCCCTTCGGACAGGTGATGGGTCTCGTGATCCTGCCGCAGGCGTTCCGCTCGGTCGTCCCGCCGATGATGAGCGTCTTCATCGCGCTCCTGAAGAACACGACCGTCGCAGCCGGGTTCTCGGTCGCCGAGCTCGCGGCTCTCCGGTCGACCATCAACGATTCGGCCGACCGTCCGGGCAACCCGATGGAGGTCCTCCTCTGGGTCGCCGTCGTGTTCGTCGCCCTGGTGCTGCTGTTGAGCTGGCTGCAGCGATATCTCGAGAACCGTTGGAGGATCGCGCGATGAGCTCTGTACTGTACGACGTCCCCGGACCCCGGGCGATCGCCCGCAACCGGATCATCGCGGTCGCCACCGTCGTCCTCGTCCTGGCCGCCATCGGCTTCATCGTGCTCCGCATGGTGGAGACAGGCCAGTTCTCGGCGGAGAAGTGGTACGTGTTCACGTTCTCCAACGTGTGGATGGGTATCTTCAAGGCCCTGGGCAACACGCTCGCAGCCTTCGCGCTCGCCGCCGTCCTCAGCGTCGTCCTCGGCTTCGTGCTGGCCATCGGGCGGCTCTCCGAGCACGCGTGGGTGCGGATCCCCGTGACAGCCGTCACCGAGCTCTTCCGTGCCGTTCCGGTGCTGGTGTTCATGATGCTGCTCTACTACGGGCTCCCCGTGGTCGGAATCAAGATGGATCCCTACTGGGCCGTCGTGATCGCACTGATGGCCTACAACGGCTCCGTGCTCGCCGAGGTTCTGAGGGCCGGCATCGAGTCCCTGCCTCGGGGGCAGAAAGAGGCGGGCTACGCGATCGGACTCCGCAAGAGCGGCGTGATGCGTCTCATCCTCCTGCCGCAGGCGATCCGGGCGATGCTCCCGGTGATCGTCGCGCAGCTGGTCGTCACGATGAAGGACACCGCTCTGGGCTTCATCATCACCTACCCCGAGCTGCTGTACTACGCGAAGCAGCTGACGTCGCAGCAGGGTCGCCCGATCCTGCAGTCGGCCTTCGTCATCGGCGGCATCTACATCGTCATGTGCCTCATCCTGTCGGGCATCGCGAAGTGGGTCGAGATCCAGACCCGTCGCTCGCCGAAGGTGAAGGCGATCCACGCGGCAGAGGATCCCCGCCAGCACGGCGACGGCACCGACACCGAGCTCATCACGCTGCAGCGCGGGGGCAGCGGCTTCGGCGGCACCGGTGGTGTAGGCGGGCTGGACAGCTCCGATCCGAAGTGATGTCCACCGGCGCGGGGCGACCGCCTCGCGCCGGTAGACTCCTGTCTCGTGTCTGAGTCTCCCGAAATCACCCCGGAAGCGGTCGAAGCCGCCGTGGCGGCCGCGCTCGAAGCGATCGCCGCAGCCGCCGATACGACCGAACTGAAAGCCGCTCGCGCCGCGCACGTCGCCGACGGATCGCCGCTCGCCGTCCTGAACGCCTCGATGCGTCAGGTCGCCCCCGAGAACAAGGCCGCCTTCGGCAAGCTCGTCGGACAGGGCCGCGGTCAGGTCTCCAAGGCGCTCGCCGCCAAGGAGGAGGAGCTCGCCGCCGCGGAGGTCGCTGAGCGCCTCGAGGCCGAGCGGCTGGACATCACGGCGATCCCCTCGCGCACGCGCGTCGGCGCCCGGCACCCGCTGACCCTGCTGAGTGAGCAGATCTCGGACATCTTCGTGGGCATGGGCTGGGAGATCGCGGAAGGACCCGAGCTCGAGCACGAGTGGTTCAACTTCGACGCTCTGAACTTCGACGTCGACCACCCCGCCCGTCAGGAACAGGACACCTTCTACGTCGACCCGCCGTCGCGCCATCTCGTCATGCGCACGCACACGAGCCCCGTGCAGGTGCGCTCGATGCTCGATCGCGAGGTGCCGATCTACGTGCTCTGCCCCGGCCGTGTGTACCGCACCGACGAGTTCGACGCGACGCACCTCCCCGTCTTCACCCAGTTCGAAGGACTCGTCGTCGACAAGGGCATCTCGATGGCGCATCTCAAGGGAACGCTCGACCACGTCGCGCGTCAGCTCTTCGGCCCCGAGGCCAAGACGCGCTTCCGCACGAACTTCTTCCCCTTCACCGAGCCGTCGGCCGAGCTCGACCTCTGGCACCCCACCTTCAAGGGCGGCGCCCGTTGGATCGAGTGGGGCGGCTGCGGCATGATCAACCCGAACGTGCTCCGCGCGGCGGGGATCGATCCCGACGTCTACAGCGGCTTCGCGTTCGGAATGGGCGTCGAGCGGGGACTCATGTTCCGCAGCGATGTGCAGGACATGCGGGACATGGCAGAGGGCGATGTCCGTTTCAGCGAGCAGTACGGGATGGTGGTGTGATGCGCGTCCCGCTTTCGTGGCTGCGTGAGTACGTCGATCTGGCAGCGGATACGACACCGGAAGACGTCCTCGCAGCGCTCGTGACCGTCGGATTCGAGGAGGAGGACGTCCACCGCTTCGAGATCTCGGGTCCCGTCGTCGTCGGACAGGTCGTCTCGCTCGAGGCCGAGCCGCAGTCCAACGGCAAGACGATCAACTGGTGCCAGGTCGATGTCGGTGAGGCGAACGGCGGAATCCGCGGAATCGTCTGTGGCGCGCACAACTTCGTCGCGGGTGACAAGGTCGTCGTGACGCTTCCCGGTGCAGTGCTGCCGGGGCCGTTCCCGATCGCCGCCCGCAAGACCTACGGGCACGTGTCCGACGGCATGATCGCCTCTGCGCGTGAGCTGGGGCTCGGCGACGAACACAACGGCATCCTCGTCCTCGCGGACCTCGGTATCGATGCACCCGTCGGCACAGACGCCATCAGCCTGCTCGGACTCGACGATGTCGCGGTCGAGATCAACGTCACGCCCGACCGCGGGTACGCGTTCTCGCTGCGCGGTGTCGCCCGTGAGTACTCCCACGCGACCGGAGCACCGTTCCGCGACCCGGCCGAGCGCGACTTCACCGAGCTCCAGCCGGGCGCCGGTCACACGGCGATCGTCGACGATGCAGCCCCCGTACGCGGCCGCGTCGGCGCCAGCGAGTTCGTCACGCGCGTCGTCCGAGACGTCGACCCCGCGCGGCCGACCCCGCCGTGGATGATCGCGCGGCTGTCGCTCGCCGGCATGCGCTCGCTCGGCATCCTGATCGACATCACCAACTACGTGATGCTCGAATTGGGGCAGCCGCTGCACGGGTACGACCTCGACAGGCTCTCCGGTGGCATCACCGTGCGTCGTGCGACGGCCGGTGAGACGATGACGACCCTCGACGGCCAGGAACGGAAGCTCCACGTCGAGGACCTCCTGATCACCGACGAATCGGGTCCCATCGGTCTCGCCGGAGTCATGGGCGGCGGCACGACCGAGATGAGCGACACGACGCACAACGTGCTCATCGAGGCCGCGACCTTCGACCCCGTGACGATCGCCCGCACCGCACGCCGTCACAAGCTGCCCAGCGAGGCATCCAAGCGGTTCGAGCGCGGTGTCGACCCGCTCGTGCCGTTCGTGGCCGCCCGCCGTGCAGCCGACCTGATGGTCGAATTCGCCGGCGGCGCGCTCACCGACGAGGGTGGCGCTCTGTTCGCCGAGGTCTTCGTCGCGGACATCGACCTCCCGCGCGGATTCGTGCAGGGGCTCATCGGCGTCGACTACTCCGACGACGAGATCGCCGGCGCGCTCACGACCATCGGCGCAGAGGTCTCCGGGTCGGATGCCGGGTGGACCGTGATCCCGCCGACCTGGCGTCCCGACCTCACCGACAAGTGGTCTCTCGCCGAAGAGGTCGCTCGCATCCACGGTCTCGACCGCATCCCGTCGGTGCTGCCGACGCCGCCGTCCGGCCGCGGGCTCACCGCACACCAGCAGGGTCGTCGCCGCGTCGCCGACGCGCTGGCGGCTGCCGGTCTCGTCGAGACGCCCTCATTCCCCTTCACGACGGAGGCGGAGAACGACCTGCACGGCTCGGCGTCGGGAGAGCATCTGCCCAGCATCCGGCTCGCGAACCCGCTCGACGGCTCCGCTCCGTTCCTGCGTCGATCGCTGATCCCCGGGCTTCTGCAGACCGCGCACCGCAACATCTCGCGCGGCCTCACGGACCTCGCGCTGTTCGAGACCGGAGTCGTGTTCCTGCCCGAGCCGGGTGTCGAGTACGGCACGGACGAGGTGCCGCCGCTCGGCGAGCGTCCGTCGGACGACACGCTCGCCGAACTGAACGCGTCGATCCCACCGCAGCACCGCCATGTCGCGGCGCTGTTCACGGGCAACGTCGTGACCAAGCAGCCGGGACGCGCCGTGGAGCCCTACGGGCTCTCCGAGGCGCTCGACGCCGCCAGAGTCATCGCGGCTGCAGCCGGAGTCGACCTCGATGTGGTGCAGGGGCAGCGCGCGGCGCTGCACCCCGGACGCACCGGCGTGCTCTCCGTCGGCGACGTCGAGATCGGATACGTCGGCGAGCTCCACCCCGAGGTCGCCGCCGGAGCAGACCTTCCCGGTCGTGCCATCGTGCTCGAGCTCGACCTCGACGAGGTCATCGCGCTCGGCGGGAACCGTGCGGTCGCCGCCTCGTTGTCGACCTTCCCCGCTGCGACACAGGACGTGTCGCTGGTGGTCGGCGCTGATGTGCCGGCGGGCGACGTACGCGCTGCGCTCACCGAGGGCGCCGGTGCGCTTCTCGAGTCGATCCGCCTCGTCGACGACTACCGGGGGGACGGCGTCGCGGATGGTCAGAAGAGTCTCACCTTCGCGCTGCGCTTCCGCGCGGACGACCGCACGCTCACCGCAGCCGAGGCGACAGAGGCGAAGCTCGCGGGTGTCTCTGTCGCAGCTGAGCGCTTCGACGCGACCCTGCGCGACTGAAGCTCCGCCTGAACCGACCCGCACGCGGACCGCACTCGAACGGTGCGGTCCGCGTGCGCGTGTGCTCTCAAGATGCTGCCGACGCCGCCGAGCCGACCTGAGCGCGGTGGACCTGCGAGGTACCGTGTCGGGATGAGCATCCTGCCCCACAGCACTCCCGCGGCGGTTCCTGATGGTGTCCGACCGATGGGTGAAGCGCCGTTCCTCGAACCCGGCGACCAGATCTCCTGGCACTACCGCAAGCCCGGCTGGCAGCCCGGCGATGCGTCGACCATCACGCCCATGCGGGTGGTCCGCGACGATGAACGCGGTCTGGTGGCATGGCTCGCTCCGGGCACGCTTCAGGAGGGGCAGGGCACTCCGGCGGGCGAGCGCATCCGGACCGTTCCGCTCGAGCGTCGGTGGCTCGATCCGCGTACCCGGATCGTGGAGGAGTGGTGGGGCAACGGCATCCTCCGCATCGCTCCGGCCGGTGTGGCGTGGTCGGTGTGGCTGTTCTGGAGCGATGTGAGCGGTCCCGAGTGGGAGTTCGCCGGGTGGTACGTGAATCTCGAGAACGCGCATCTGCGCACCGACCGCGACACGTATTCGTCGGATCACATCCTCGACGTGGAGATCCAGGCGGACGGTCAGGTGCACCTCAAGGACGAGGACGAGGTGATCGCGGCCGTCGAGCAGGGACGTCTCACCTCTGAGCAGGCCGCGCAGATCGAACGACACGCGGACGCGGCGATCGAGTCCTTCCATCACGGTGACTGGCCGTTCGACGCCGAATGGCGCGACTGGCGCCCGGATCCCTCGTGGACGGTCCCGGAACTGTCCGGCCTGTCGGATCTTCGCACGAGCTGACCGGCATCCGCCCTGAGCGGAAGACCCTTCCCCTCGCGCGGCGAAGATGGTGGCATGGGGTCATGACGGATGTTCTGATCCTCGGCGGCACCGGCTGGCTGTCCGGCCGCATCGCCAGACGGCTGCTCCTGAGCGGGGCGACGGTGATGTGCCTGGCGCGCGGAGGACGACCGTCTCCGGAGGGCGCGAGCCTGGTGCTGGCCGATCGTGACGCCAGGGACGCCTACGATGCGGTGTCCGGTCGGGAGTGGGATCACGTGATCGACGTCTCGTCGAACGCGGCCCACGTCTCCGCTGCGGTCGCGGCACTCGGTGAGCGAGCGGGCCGCTGGACGTACGTCTCGTCGATGTCGGCATACTCCGACGAGGAGACGGTCGGTGCAGACGAGTCGGCGACGCTGCATCCGCCGGCTGAGAGGGGAGACGACGAGTACGGCCGGCAGAAGGTGGCCGCCGAGGACGCTGTCCGTGCACTCGGCGACCGCACCCTGATCGTGCGCCCGGGATTGATCGTCGGGGCGGACGACCCGAGTGATCGTTTCGGGTATTGGGCTGCCGCTTTTCTGCGTGCCGAGGACGGCCCGGTGCTGCTTCCGCCTGTCGAGGAGCGCGACGTGCAGGTGATCGACGTCGACGACCTGTCCGAGTTCGTCGCCACCACGGGGGCCACCGGCGTGATCAACACGATCGGCGATCGGCATCGGCTGAGCGAGGTCCTCGACGCCGTGCGCAGACGTGCGGGGCACCGGGGAGACACGGTCGCGGCATCTGACGCCTGGCTCGTCGAGCACGGTGTGGCGTATTGGGCGGGGGAGCGGTCGCTGCCGCTGTGGCTGCCGAGCGAGATGACCGGATTCATGACCAGGTCGAACGCCCGCTACCGCGCGGCAGGAGGTCGGCTTCGTCCGCTCGACGAGACGATCGCCGCCGTGGTCGATGACGAGCAGGCGCGCGGCGTCGATCGGGACCGGCGGGCAGGGCTCACTCGCGCCGACGAACTCGCGCTGTTGCAGCTGATCGACTGATCGGGGCCTCGCTAGACTGCGATCAGTGACACGGGGTGCCGCATCCGCGGCTGAGAACAGACCCGTCGAACCTGATCTAGTTCGTACTAGCGAAGGGATGTCGCGTTGAGCGATCGTCTGCGTCCTGATTCCGAATCGACCTTGGCCACCTCGGCGGCTGAGCTCCTGACAGGGCTGCGCGACAGCCCACCCTTGACCCATTGCATCACCAACAGCGTCGTCACGGGCTTCACCGCGAACGTGCTGCTCGCCCTCGGCGCGGCGCCGGCGATGGTCGACATCGTCGGTGAGGCGGGGATGTTCGCCGGGGTGGCCTCCGGGGTGCTGATCAACCTCGGTACGCCGACTCCGGAGCAGCGTGCGGCGAGCCGTGAAGCCGCGGCAGGAGCCCTCGCCGCAGGTACTCCGTGGGTGCTGGATCCCGTCGCGATCGGCGCGCTGCCGGTGCGCACGGCACTCGCGCACGAGCTGGCCGACGCACGCCCCACGGCGATCAGGGGGAACGCCTCGGAGATCCTCGCCCTCGCGGGGCTCAGCGCCGGGGGGCGCGGCGTCGATGCGACGGACACGACCGATGCCGCGGCCGAAGCGGCACTCGCACTCGCTTCGCGGCACGGCGCGGTGGTCGCGGTGTCGGGACCGGTCGACCTGGTGACGGATGGAGCACGATTGCTCCGCATCGCGAACGGTCATGAACTGCTCACCCGTGTCACCGGCGGCGGATGCGCGCTGGGTGCCGTCATGGCGGCGTTCCTCGGTGCGGCGCGCTCGACCGCTGCGGATCCGCTCACCGCCGTCTCGGCGGCGAGCCTCGTGTACACGATCGCCGCCGAGCGCGCCGCGGCGCGGGCCCCGGGCCCCGGCAGCTTCGCCGTCGCACTGCTCGACGCGCTCGCCGCCGTGCAGCCGGAGGACCTCGCCCTCGCCGCGCGTGTGCAGGAGCACGCGCTGTGATCGCGGACCTCTCCCTCTATCTCGTCACGGATCCCACCCTCTGCGGCGCGCGGGGCGTCGCGGAGACGGTGCGACTCGCCGTCGACGGGGGCGTGCGCATCGTCCAGCTGCGCGACAAGGGCGCGACGGATGCCGAGACCGCCGATCAGTTGATCGAGCTCTCTCGGGTGATCGACGGCCGTGCACTGCTCGTGGTGAACGACCGCGTCGAGGCGGCGCTGATCGCTCGCGCCAGGGGAGCGCGGGTCGACGGCGTGCACCTCGGCCAGGGCGACGTATCGGTGCTGCGGGCACGCGAGCGGCTGGGACCCGAGGCGATCATCGGGTTGACGGCGAACACGCCGGAGCATCTCGACGCCGTGGCCGCCCTGCCGGCAGGAACGGTCGACTATCTCGGCGTCGGCGTGATCCGTCCCACCGCCACCAAGCCGGATCACCCGCCGGCCCTGGGAATCCACGGCTTCGGTGCGCTCGCCGCGAGGACCGCACTGCCATGCGTCGCCATCGGCGGCGTGGGAATCGACGACATCGAGCGCCTTCGGGATGCGGGTGCGGCGGGGCTCGCCGTCGTCTCCGCCATCTGCGCCGCCGTCGATCCGACGAGGACGGCCCGGGCATTCCTCAGCCGATGGAGGGCTTCGGGCACACCTCGCGTGCTCAGCATCGCGGGGAGCGACCCGTCGGGCGGGGCGGGGATCCAGGCCGATCTCAAGTCGATCGCCGCGAACGGGGGCTATGGCATGGCGGCTGTCACGGCGCTCACGGCGCAGAACACCAGGGGAGTCCGAGCGGTGCACGTGCCTCCTGCCGAGTTCCTCCGGCAGCAGCTCGATGCCATCTCGGACGACATCGTCATCGACGCGGTGAAGATCGGGATGCTGGCGAACACGGAGGTGATCGCCACCGTCGCCGCCTGGCTCGACGCCGTCCGTCCGCCGATCGTCGTGCTCGACCCGGTCATGGTCGCGACCAGCGGTGATCGCCTGCTCGATGAGGATGCCGAGCGCGCACTCCGCGGGCTCCTCGAGCGCGCTCATGTCGTGACGCCCAACCTCGCCGAGCTCGCCGCGCTCTCCGATCGTCCGATCACGGGGTGGGACGACGCGCTCGAGGCCGGGGCCGAGCTCTCCGCCCGCATCGGCGGGGCGGTGCTCGTCAAGGGAGGGCACCGCGACGGCGACGACGTTCCGGACGCGTTGATCGATGTCGCCGGAGGCGTCAGACACGGCTATCCCGGGTCGCGCATCATGACACACAACACGCACGGCACCGGATGCTCCCTGTCGTCGGCCCTCGCCACCCGCCTCGCCGGAGGGGAGTCCCCTGTCGACGCGGTGAAATCGGCGAGGACCTGGCTGCGGGAATCCCTGAGGCAGAGCGATGCGCTCGACATCGGGAGCGGTCACGGACCGGTGAACCACTTCGGCGGCCTCTGGCGACGAGGGGGACTCGAGGCCGCACCCGAGCGTGCCGACCTCCGCGATCGGTGGTGGGACCGGATCGCGCACGTGCGGGCCGACATCGACGAGCTGTCCTTCATCCGCGCTCTGGCCGACGGGACTCTCGACCGCGAACGGTTCCTCTTCTACCTCCGACAGGACGCCCTCTATCTCCGGGAGTACGCCCGAGTGCTCGCAGCGGCCGCGCGGATCGCGCCCACACCGCACGAGCAGGCGTTCTGGGCTCAGTCGGCCCAGGGGGCGATCACCGGAGAGCTCGAGCTCCATGCATCGTGGCTGGCCCCGGGCGCGGGAGTGGAAGCGGCGACCTTCGCCGTCGATCCGGCGCCTGCGACCGTCGCGTACCTCGACCACCTGCGCTCCGTGGCCTTCGGCGGCGACTACGCCGAGCTCATCGCGGCCGTGCTGCCGTGCTTCTGGCTGTACACCGATCTCGGAACCCGCCTGCACGCGGGGGAGTTCGACGCGTACGCCCGAGACCCGCAGCATCCCTACGCGACGTGGCTCGCGACGTATGCCGATCCCGCGTTCGAGAAGGCGACGGAGCAGGCGATCGACCATGTGATGCATGCGGCGACGGAGTCGGATGCCGCGGGGCGGCGACGGATGCTCCGCGCTTTCGAGGTCTCCAGCGCGCACGAACTCGCCTTCTTCGCGGCGCCGGCACTCCACGCGTCCGGCGGATGACGGACCGGATTTGCGCATGCCGCGACGAGCGCGCTATCGTCGCGGCATGCCTTCGGCCGCCACCGCTCCTCTGACGCTCGTTCCGAGCGTCATCGCCGTGCGCCGACGCAGCAGCGGCCGCCGACTCTAGGCGACCCTGCGCTTCTGCCTGCGTACGCACGGCGGTCGAGTGCCGGTGTCGCCGCCCCGGTTCCCGACACTGCACCCCGCGTTCGCCGAGGGGTCCGACCGTTAAGGTAGAAGAATGACGTACTCCGTCGCCGTCTCCGGCGCATCCGGCTACGCGGGCGGCGAGATCCTGCGCCTCCTCGCGTCTCATCCCGACATCGAGATCCGCACGGTGACAGCGCACTCGAACGCCGGTCAACCGCTCGTGCAGCATCAGCCGCACCTGCGGTCGCTCGCACACCTCGCCCTGCAGGACACCACGCCCGAGACGCTCGCCGGGCACGACATCGTCTTCCTCGCTCTGCCGCACGGGCAGTCCGGGCAGTACACCGACGCGCTCGGCGACACCCCGCTCGTGATCGACGCGGGAGCGGACCACCGACTGACGTCGCAGGATTCCTGGGACGCGTTCTACGGCGGCGACTTCCACGAACCGTGGGCCTACGGCGTTCCCGAGCTGCTCGTCGGCGGTGTCAAGCAGCGCGAGACGCTGCGCGAGGCGAAGCGCATCGCCGCTCCCGGCTGCAACGCCTCGACCGTGAGCCTGAGCCTGGCCCCCGGGGTCGCCGCAGGGGTGATCGACGCGGGGGACATCGTCTCGGTGCTCGCCGTCGGCCCGTCCGGAGCGGGGAAGAGCCTCAAGACCAACCTGCTCGCCGGCGAGATCCTCGGCACAGCCAATCCCTACGCGGTCGGGGGCACGCACCGGCACATCCCGGAGATCCGCCAGGCGCTCGCCGCGGCATCCGGCTCCCCAGCCGACGGCATCCGCATCTCGTTCACGCCTGTGCTGGTTCCGATGTCGCGGGGCATCCTCGCCACCTCGACCGCGACGATCGTCGGCGATGTCAGCGATGCGGAGATCCGCGCCGCCTGGGAGGACGCCTACGGCGACGAGACCTTCGTGCAGTTGCTGCCCGCCGGTCAGTTCCCGCGCACGGCCGATGTCCTCGGTGCGAACACCGCCCTGATCGGTCTCGCGATCGATCGCGCGGCGAACCGCGTGACGGTGGTCACCGCGGTCGACAACCTCGTCAAGGGCACCGCCGGCGCTGCCGTCCAATCCATGAACCTCGCGCTGGGGCTGCCCGAGTCCCGCGCCCTCTCAGTGAACGGAGTCGCGCCGTGAGCGTCACCGCCCCCGCAGGATTCGAAGCGGCCGGAGTCGCCGCAGGTCTCAAATCGACCGGAAAGCCCGATGTCGCCGTCGTGGTCAATCGCGGCCCGCGCAAGGTCGGTGCGGCCGTGTTCACCAGCAACCGCGCCAAGGCGAACCCCATCATCTGGTCGCAGCAGGCCGTCGCCGATCGCGTGGTCGAGGCCGTCGTGCTGAACTCCGGAGGCGCGAACTGCTTCACCGGCAGCTTCGGCTTCCAAACGACGCACCAGACCGCAGAGAAGGCGGCCGAGCTGCTCGGCGTCGGCGCCGGCGACGTGCTCGTGTGCTCGACCGGCCTCATCGGAGTCGGAGACGAAATCTTCCGCGCGAAGGTCCTCTCGGGCACCGAACAGGCGATCGCCGAGCTGTCGACAGACGGCGGCGATGTCGCGGCCGAGGCCATCATGACCACCGACAGCGTGTCGAAGACCGCCGTGGTCAGCCGAGACGGCTGGACCATCGGCGGCATGGCCAAGGGAGCGGGCATGCTCGCTCCCGGGCTCGCCACGATGCTCGTCGTCATCACGACGGATGCCGTGCTCGAGCCTCTCGAGGCGGATGCGGCGCTGCGATTCGCCACCGGCACGACGTTCGACCGCCTCGATTCGGACGGATGCATGTCGACCAACGATCAGGTCACACTGCTCGCGAACGGCGCTTCCGAGGTGGTGCCCGACCTCAAGGACTTCTCCGCCGCGCTGGCAGAGCTGTGCCAGGAGCTCGCGGTCAAGCTGCAGGGCGATGCCGAGGGGGCCAGCCACGACATCACCATCGAGGTGCAGCACGCCGCGACCGAGGCGGAGGCGGTCGAGGTCGGCCGCTCCGTCGCGCGCAACAATCTCTTCAAGGCCGCCATCTTCGGCAACGACCCCAACTGGGGGCGGGTGCTCGCAGCGATCGGCACCACGAACGCCCAGTTCGACCCGTACGACGTCGACGTCTGGATGAACGGCGTCCGGGTGTGCAGCGAGGGCGGCCCCGACCGTCCGCGCGAGGAGGTAGACCTCACTCCACGTGCCACGCATCTCGTGATCGATCTCAAGGTCGGCGATGCCACCGCGACGATCCTCACGAACGACCTCACCCACGATTACGTACACGAGAACAGCGCCTACGCCTCATGACCGACATTCAGGACACCACCCCGGACGTCGCCGCCGTGAAGGCCGCGACGCTCATCGAGTCGCTCCCGTGGCTGAAGAAGTTCCGCGACCAGATCGTCGTCGTCAAGTACGGCGGCAATGCGATGGTCTCCGACGAGCTGCAGGAGGCGTTCGCACAGGACATCGCGTACCTGCGCTACGTCGGCGTGCTGCCGGTCGTCGTGCACGGCGGCGGACCGCAGATCTCCGACATGCTCCAGCGACTCGAGATCCCGAGCGAGTTCAAGGGCGGCTACCGGGTCACCAACACCGAGGCGATCAGCGTCGTGCGCATGGTCCTCACCGGCCAGGTGAACCCGCAGCTCGTCTCGAAGATCAACTCGCACGGTCCGATCGCCACCGGGCTGAGCGGGGAGGACGCCGGCCTGTTCGGCGGTCGTCGTCGCGGTGTCGTGATCGACGGCGAGGAGATCGACCTCGGACGCGTCGGCGACGTCGTGGAGGTCGACCCGACGCCCGTGCTCGATCACCTCGCGGCGGGACGCGTGCCTGTCGTCTCGAGCATCGCGCCCGACCTCGATCACCCCGGCCAGTCGCTCAACGTGAACGCGGATGCCGCGGCGGCAGCCCTCGCCGTGGCGCTCAACGCTCGCAAGCTCGTCATCCTCACCGACGTGCCGGGGCTCTATGCCGACTGGCCCAACCGCGACTCGCTCGTGTCGCACCTCACCTCGGAGGCTCTCATCGAGATGCTGCCGACACTCGAATCCGGCATGATCCCGAAGATGAAGGCCTGCCTGGATGCGATCGAAGGCGGCGTTGATGCCGCCGCGATCATCGACGGACGCGTGCCGCACTCGGTGCTCGTCGAACTCTTCACCAGCAAGGGGATCGGAACTGAAGTGGTCTTGGGAAGCGCAGGGATGAACGCATGAGCAACTGGCAGGATGACGCAGCGAGCGATCTGGTCCTCAACGCGGGCCCGCGCCTGGCGATGCTCACACGAGGCGAGGGGTCCTACCTCTGGGACTCCGAGGGCAAGCGCCACCTCGATTTCCTCGCCGGCATCGCGGTGACCTCGCTCGGTCACGCGCATCCGGTGTTCGTCGAGGCCGTGTCGAGACAGGCCGCGACTCTCGCGCACGTGTCGAACTACTTCGCGACGCCCTGGCAGCTCGCGCTCGCCGCACGGCTGAAGCGCCTTGCGGGCGCCGGGATCGACGGCCGCGTGTTCTTCTCGAACTCCGGCGCCGAGGCGAACGAAGCGGCATTCAAGCTCGCCCGACTCCACGGGGGAACCGACAAGCCGCGCATCCTCGCGCTCGAGAACGGATTCCACGGGCGCACCATGGGGTCACTCGCGCTGACGGCCAAGGCCGCGATGCGCGCGCCGTTCGAGCCGATGCCCGGAGGAGTGGAGCACATTCCGGCGACCGTCGAGGCTCTGGAAGCCGCGATCGACGACCGGGTCGCCGCCGTCATCGTGGAGCCGATCCAGGGCGAGGCCGGCGTGGTCGAGCTTCCGGACGGCTATCTGCAGGCCGCCCGTTCGCTCACGCTGAAGCACGGGGCGCTGCTCATCGTCGATGAGATCCAGACGGGTGCCGGACGCACGGGGGCCTGGTTCGGCTTCAGCCACGAGGGCATCACTCCCGACGCGATCACGCTCGCGAAGGGCATCGGGGGAGGCTTCCCGATCGGCGCTCTCGTCACCTACGGTGCGGCGAGCTCGCTCTTCACGCCGGGTTCGCACGGATCGACGTTCGGCGGCAACCCGCTGGCCACCGCCGTGGCCGACGCCGTGCTCACCGAGATCGAGAACGCCGGACTCGTCGAGAACGCTGCGCGTCGCGGCGAGGAGATCCGACAGATCATCGCGGACATCGATTCGCCCCTCGTCACGGGAGTGCGTGGCCGAGGGCTCCTCATCGGAGTGGCACTCGGCGCCCCCGTCGCGAACGACGTGGTCGCCGCCGCTCAGGAGCGCGGCCTCATCGTGAACGCGGCCAACCCCGAGACGGTGCGCATCGCCCCGGCTCTCACGATCGGAGACGCTGAACTCGCCGAGTTCCGCAAGCTCTTCGCCGATTCGCTCGCTGACGTACAGACATCCCTCGCCGAATCCGGAAAGGCCCTCGCATGACCCGCCACCTGCTGCGTGACGACGATCTGACCCCCGCCGAGCAGGCGGAGATCCTCGATCTCGCCATCGAGCTGAAGAAGGACCGCTGGGCGAACAAGGCTCTCGCCGGTCCCCAGACGGTCGCGGTGATCTTCGACAAGTCGTCCACCCGCACCCGCGTCTCCTTCGCGGTGGGCATCGCCGACCTCGGCGGCACGCCGCTGATCATCTCGACCGCGAGCAGCCAGCTCGGCGGCAAGGAGACGCCGTCCGACACCGCGCGGGTTCTCGAGCGCCAGGTCGCGGCGATCGTCTGGCGCACCTATGCGCAGGCGGGGCTCGAGGAGATGGCCGCCGGCACCACGGTGCCAGTCGTCAACGCCCTCTCGGACGACTTCCACCCGTGCCAGCTGCTCGCCGACCTGCTCACGATCCGAGAGCACAAGGGTGAGCTCAAGGGGCTGACCCTGACGTTCTTCGGCGACGGGCAGAGCAACATGGCGCATTCCTACGCACTGGCCGGTGTCACTGCCGGCATGCATGTGCGCATCGCGTCACCTGCGGAGTACGCCCCGCGCGCCGACGTCGTCGAGGCGGCGGACCGCCGGGCTGCGGAGACCGGCGGCTCGATCACGCTGTTCACGGATGCGGTCGAGGCTGCGGCCGGCGCCGACGTCGTGGTCACCGACACCTGGGTGTCGATGGGCAAGGAGGAGGAGAAGCTCGCGCGCATCCGCGATCTCGGCGGCTACAAGGTGACCCCCGAGACGATGGAGATCGCCGATTCCGAGGCCATCTTCATCCACTGCCTTCCCGCCGACCGCGGCTACGAGGTGGACTCCGAGGTCATCGACGGACCGCAGAGCGTCGTCTGGGATGAGGCCGAGAACCGTCTCCACGCGCAGAAGGCCCTGCTCGTCTGGCTGCTCGGCAAGAAGGACGCGTGATGATCGACTCGAAGAACGAAGGCACGAACGAAGGCGCACTGTGGGGCGCCCGCTTCGCGAGCGGGCCGTCGCCCGAGCTCGTCGAGCTCAGCAGATCGACGCATTTCGACTGGATCCTCGCTCCGTACGACATCGCGGGCTCGCATGCGCACGCGACGGCGCTCGCGGCTGCCGGCTACCTCGAACCTGCTGAGGCGGCCAGGATGCATGAGGGGCTCGATGCCGTGGCGCGCAAGGTCGCCGACGGCACGCTGCAGCCCGTCCCCTCCGATGAGGACGTGCACGGTGCGCTCGAGCAGGCGCTGATCGCCGAGCTCGGTCCCGAACTGGGCGGACGCCTACGCGCCGGACGCAGCCGCAACGATCAGATCGCCACTCTCGTGCGCATGTACCTGATCGATCACGCTCGAGTGATCGCGCGCGACATCCTCCGTGTCATCGACGCGCTCGTCGCGCAGGCCGAGGCCCACCCCGACGCGATCCTCCCCGGCCGCACGCATCTGCAGCACGCGCAGCCGGTGCTCCTCGCGCACCACCTCCAGGCCCATGGCTGGCCGCTCGTGCGCGAGCTCGAGCGTCTCGTCGACTGGCGTCGTCGCGCAGGCGTCTCGCCGTATGGCGGGGGAGCGCTCGCGGGCTCGACCCTCGGACTCGATCCTGCGCTGGTCGCATCGGAACTCGGACTCGATCGACCGGCGGAGAACTCGCTCGACGGCACCGCAGCACGCGACGTCGTCGCCGAGTTCGCCTTCATCGCGGCGATGACGGGTGTCGACATCTCGCGTCTGAGCGAGGAGATCATCCTCTGGAACACACGTGAGTTCGGCTTCGTCACGCTGCACGACGGATACTCGACGGGGTCGAGCATCATGCCGCAGAAGAAGAACCCCGACATCGCGGAGCTCGCTCGCGGAAAGTCGGGGCGCCTGATCGGCAATCTGTCGGGGCTCATGGCGACGCTCAAGGGCCTCCCGTTGGCCTATAACCGCGACCTGCAGGAGGACAAGGAGCCGGTCTTCGATTCGGTCCAGACCCTCGAGGTCGTGCTTCCCGCGTTCGCCGGCATGATCGCGACGCTGCGCTTCGACACCGAGCGGATGGCGGCCCTCGCCCCCCAGGGATTCTCGCTCGCGACCGATGTCGCCGAGTGGCTCGTGAAGCGCCGGGTGCCGTTCCGCGACGCGCACGAGATCTCCGGCGCGCTCGTGCGGGCCTGCGAAGAACAGGGGATCGGTCTCGAGGACGCTTCCGACGAGCTGCTGCTCTCGGTCTCTCCGCATCTGGTCCCCGAGGTACGTGAGGTTCTCACGATCGAGGGTTCCGTGGCATCGCGCACCGGAGCCGGGGGAACGGCTCCCGTCCGAGTCGCCGAGCAGCGTGCCGAGCTCGTCGCCAGAGCGCAGGCCGCGGCGCACGCCTTGGGCCTGTAGTCGGTTGTGCACCGCCGGTCGACGCGATGTGCGGCGACCGGCGGGGCTCCTCAGTGCAGCGCGACGTCGGCGGTCGACCTCGTCCACCGGGTGAAGCGCACGACGAGTCCCGCGTGCGTCGGACCGGCGAGGAACGGGCCGGCGGATGCAGCGGCGTCGCCGGTGAACGGAGCGACGCGAACCAGTCGCCAGTCCTCGTCGTCCGCGCGTGCACGCACGATCACCGCGTCCGGCCACCGGCTCACGCGGACGGTGATCTCTCGGCCGTGCCAGTCGTCGACGTATCCGACGGACCAGTCGGAGCGGATGTCGGTGACGACGGCGCCGAGTCCGAGGTGCTCGTCGGCGTACTCGATGCCCGCTTTGATCCAGTGCTCGTCGTCGATGCGCACGAAGACTCCTGCCTGGTCGAACTGGCCGTCCCATGGCGCGCGGAATGAGACGTCCATCGCCTCGCCCACGGCCAGGGGAGCCAGCAGCGCGTGCTCGGTGTCGTGGACGAATCCGTACGCCGTGTGTCGCCAGGCGTCGCTGCCTTCCGCGGCGGTCACGTCCAGGTGCTCGACCCCGTCGGCGGAGATCGTGGTGAGTGCGGCGGGCGGGTGGGTCCAGGAACCTTCGTCCCACCGGATGATGTCTGATTCAGGCATGTTCCGAGCATATAACCTAATAGGGCATAAGCAACAGTTATTCGTGATACGGTTATCACATGGTCATCGCCGTACTCGCCGACATCGTGGGATCGCGCAAGCTCGACGATCGCACCGCGGCGCAGCGCGTGCTCGATGACACGATCGCTCGGGTGGAGGCCGACCTGCCTCTGGCACATCACCCGCTCACCCCCACGGTGGGGGATGAGCAGCAGGGTGTCTATCTTCGGCTCGAAGACGCTCTGGTGTCGCTTCTCATGATCCAGCTCGCTCTTCCCGACGGCATCGCCTTCCGTTTCGGCATCGGGATCGGCGAGGTGCGCACCGTCGACTCCGTCCACGGCGAGCTCGCCGACGGGCCGGGGTGGTATGCGGCGCGCGCGGCGATCGAGACCGTCCACGCGAGAGAGGCACGCACCGTGCCGCGCACCCGGATCTGGATTGTCGGAGCCCCGGGGCAGGATGAGGTCATGGAGAGCGTGATCGCAGCATCGAACGCCTACCTCCTCGTCCGCGACGAGCTGGTCGGCGCCATGAACGAGCGCGAGCGCCGCCTCACCTACGGACGGATGGTCGGCAGATCGCAGCACGACCTCGCCGCCGAAGAGGGCATCTCGCAGCCCAGCGTCTCGAAGTCGTTGCGCAACGCTGGCAGCGCCGCACTCATCGAAGGTGCGGTCGCGCTGAGGGGAGCGAGCGCATGATCGTCGCCGGATTCATCCTGCTCGCGGTCGGATCCGCCGATCTCGTCCGCCAGTTCGCTCCGCATCGATGGGCCGGGTACCTGACGGTGGCCGTGATGTTCCTGCTGCTCGGCAGCGTGAGCGACGCGCTGCTGCCCATGCTCGCAGGGCTCGTGGTCGGAGCGCTCTGGGTCTGGTGCATGCCGTCGGAGCGCCGCGCACCGCTCGGGTTCTGGCCCGCGGTGCTGCTCGGTCTCCTGAGTATCGGATCGGTCGTATGGCTGGGGGCGCGCACTGATCCCGGCCTGATCGGCACCGTGTGGAACCTCCGTTCACCGTTCGGCGACGTCCCGTTCGATCTTGCGATCCTGACGCTCGGCACCGGGGTCTTCCTCCTCGAGTCGGCGAACCTCGTGGTGCGCGCAGCGCTCGACGGTGAGCACACCTGGCGACCGGCTGAACTGCGTCGATCGGCGATGCGCGACGAGGTCGACGCGGAACCTGCGGCGCCCGAGGCCACCACGCCCGGCGACGCGATCGGCGGCAGGGAGTCGACCGACGCCACGATGGCGGACAAGCCGGGCCGACCGGATGAAGCCACGGCTCTGCGCGACCCGCGCGCGGGATTCAAGGGCGGTCGACTGATCGGCCCGCTCGAGCGCATCCTGGTGATGCTGCTCACCCTGGCTGCGGCGTATCCGATCCTCGCCGCGATGCTGGCGGCGAAGGGGATCGTGCGCTTCCCTGAGATCTCCCGCGACGGTGAGACAGGTGCCAGGGCCGAGTACTTCCTCGTCGGCAGTCTCGTCAGCTGGGTCATCGGGTTGGGCGCGGCGTTCCTCGTGTGGTGGGCGGCGCACACCTGATCCACGGCGGCCCGGCGATTCACCGACCCTCACCGCTGATAGCCTGGGGCGCGTGTCGAATACCGCTCTGACGACCGCCCCGCCGGCGATCGACCCCACGTTCGAGAACGTGTGGGACGAACTGCTGTGGCGCGGCCTCGTCCACGTGTCCACTGACCAGGAGGCGCTGCGCGCCCTTCTCGCCGGGGACCCGATCACGTATTACTGCGGCTTCGATCCGACTGCTCCCAGCCTGCATCTGGGCAACCTGGTGCAGCTGCTGACGTTGCGTCGCATCCAGCTCGCCGGCCACAAGCCGCTCGGTCTCGTCGGCGGCTCCACCGGTCTGATCGGCGACCCGCGCCCCACGGCCGAGCGCACGCTCAACACTCGCGAGACCGTCGAGGAGTGGGTGGGACGCCTGCGGACGCAGGTCGAGCGCTACCTGAGCTTCGAGGGCGAGAACGCCGCCCGCATCGTCAACAATCTCGATTGGACGGCGCCGCTGTCGGCGATCGACTTCCTGCGGGAGATCGGCAAGCACTACCGCGTCGGGACCATGCTCAAGAAGGATGCGGTCGCCGCGCGACTGAACTCCGACGAGGGCATCAGCTACACGGAGTTCAGCTACCAGATCCTGCAGGGGATGGACTTCCTCGAGCTCTACCGTCAGTACGACTGCGTCCTGCAGACCGGCGGCTCCGACCAATGGGGGAACCTGACCAGCGGCACCGACCTCATCCGTCGTGCCGAGGGTGCGTCGGCGCACGCGATCGGCACACCGCTGATCACGAACAGCGACGGGACCAAGTTCGGCAAGAGCGAGGGGAACGCCATCTGGCTCGACCCCGAGATGTGCAGTCCGTACCGGATGTACCAGTTCTGGCTGAGCACCGCGGATGCCGACGTGATCGGCAGGCTGAAGGTCTTCACCTTCCTCACCCGCGCCGAGATCGAGGAGTACGAGGCGCTGGTCGAGTCCGAGCCCTTCCGTCGCGCCGCACAGAAGCGTCTCGCGCTCGAGGTCGTCGCCACCGTGCACGGCATCGATGCGGCCGCTGCGGTGATCGCGGCATCCGAGGCCCTGTTCGGACAGGGCGACCTGACTGCCCTCGACGCGTCGACCTTGCGCACGGCGCTCGAAGAGCTGCCGAACGCGACGGTCGATTCCGGGTCATCGGTGGTCGATGCGCTCGTCGCCACGGGATTGGTCTCCAGCTCGTCCGAAGCGCGACGCGCGATCAGCCAGGGTGGAGTGTCGCTCGACGGATCGCGTGTGGAAGACGATGCAGCCACCGTCAAGGGATCTCTGCCCGGTGGGGTGTCCGTGCTCCGCCGCGGCAAGAAGACCCTCGCAGGTGTCTTCCTCGCGTGAACATCCGACCCTGATCGCCTGACGGCGGTCGTCTGAGAGTCCTCGGACGGCCGCCGTCACGCTTCCACCGTTCACACTCGACAGGAGCCTGCCGATGCCGTTCACGCCGAGTCATGCAGTGGTCGCCCTCCCGTTCATCCGCACGCCGCTCGTGCCCGCCGCGATCGCGATCGGCGCCATGACGCCCGACCTTCCGCTGTTCATCCGCGGGGTCGGCCTCCCGTACTCGTTCACCCACTCATTCGGCAACGTCGTGTGGACCGCGCTGGTCGCTTTCGTGCTGTTCCTGCTGTGGCGCGTCGTGCTGCGTCCGGCCGTCGGTGAGCTCTCTCCGCTCTGGCTGGCTCGCCGGGTCCCTGCCGACTGGTCGCAGTCCGGCGTCGAAGCGGCCCGAGCCGCCGTCGGCGTCGGTGCTCGAGATCGGCTGTACCCGGCGATGCTCGCGGCATCGCTGGTGCTGGGAGTGCTGTCGCACATCGTCTGGGATCTCTTCACGCACGAGGGGCGTTGGGGCGTCGATGTGCTTCCCGCGCTCGACGATGTGTGGGGGCCGTTCACCGGATACAAGTGGCTGCAGTACGGCTCGAGCGTGATCGGCCTGCTCGTCATCGGGATCTGGGGGATTCTCCGGGTGAACCGCGCTGTTCCCCTCGAACGAGTCGACCGCGTGCTGCCTTCGGGCGTCCGAATCGCCTGGTGGCTGTCACTTCCCGTGGTGCTGATCACGGCGTGGGCCCTCGGCTACGCCGGCTACGGGCCGTTCACCGAGGAGTTCACCTACCAGCATCTGGCCTACCGGATGCTGCCGCCGGCGTGCGCTCTGTGGGGCGTGCTCACTCTCGTGCTCTGTCTGTCGCTGCCGGTGTTCCGACGCATTCACCAGCGCGGCTGATCGGATCCCCAGCGATGGGGGGCGGCGAGCTCGAGGCCGGGAAGCGCCGATCGCGCCGTGGTGATCGTCTGCCCTGCGACGTCGAACGTCGCGGTGTGGGCGGTGAGGTCCAGTACCCTTTCCCGCTCCGACCCCGATACCGATCGCGATCCCGAGGACCGTGGCATTCCGAGAAGCTCGGCGGCCACTCGACGCAGCGAAGTGCGCACCACCCAGCCACCACCTTCTCGACGGCGCCGCTCGAGCAGCGAGATGATCGAGGCTGCGAGCAGGTACCCGGCACTGTGATCGAGGGCCTGCGCGGGGAGGACCCCCGGGCGGTCGCCGTCCGGCGTCTCGATCATGGCGATCCCGGACTCCGCTTGCACCAGACTGTCGAACCCTGCGCGAGAGGGGTGGTCGTCGCCCCACGCACTGAGCTCGGCGATCACCAGACTCGGGTGCCGCTCGATCAGGGCGGATGCGGAGAGGCCGAGTCGCGCGAGGGCTGCCGGTCGGTACCCGAGGACGACGACGTCAGCCTCGGCGAGCAGCTGGTCGAAACGCTCGGTTCCGGCGTCGAGCAGCGTCGATCGCTTCCCGTGACCGGTGTCGAAGTGCTGCCACTCGGGCTCGGGCAGCTGCGGGGGATCGACGCGCAGCACGTCTGCTCCCAGCAGTGCGAGCGTGCGGGTGCAGACGGGACCGGCGATCACCCGGGTGAGATCGAGCACGCGGGTGCCGGTGAGTGGTGCACGACGATCGTCGCCGTCTCGCCGGCGCGGCTCCTCGCCGCTCGGGGAGGGCATCCGATCGACCTGGAGCAGGGGAGCGGACCGCAGCTGAGCGTCGTGGATGGGGTTCTCCGGCAGCACGGGCACGGCGAGTCCGCCCGCATCGACGATCCGATCGACAGCGTCGGCGGCCGACTGAGTCAGGATGGCCGCTCGGACGTCTTCGCCCGCTGCGTCGATTCCGAGCCCGAGACCGGTCAGAAGGCGAATCGCGTGGTGGGGGTAGTTGCCATGGGTGCGGATCCACCCGTCGGACGCCCGGAAGAATCCCGAGTACGGGGACCAGACATCGGGGGCGCGTCCGTCGACGGTGAGCACCCGATCGCTCCGGTACGCGACGGCGATGCGATCGGGGTCGGGGAGGGAGTCGACGCCGGCCGCCAGACACACGGCCCGAACGCTCGCCCAGGCCAGATCCGCCGTCGCGAGGCGCGACTCGAGAGGCACGGCGTGAACGAAGGGGGCGCCGGAATCGACCTCCACCGGCGCGAGCCCGAGGGCGGACCACACGCGGTCCAACAGAGCAGCGGAGGGGGCTCGATTCGGCAGCTGGGTCACGCTGCGATCGTACTCGTGGCGGCGATCTCGGCGGAATACCGGCGCTGGACTGGGAAAAGTGTTGCCACCTGGTGCGGCGACACGCCCGGGGGTGGTGGCCCGATTTGCCAGAACCCCAGAACCCACGTAACTTATTACTTGTTCGCCCCACAGGGAAGCGGAGGAGCCGAGAGCTTCACCCCCCTCAAGCGGAGAACCACCTCCCGATCCACTCACTTGTGAGAACAGACGCCTGCGTCTAGGATGGGAGATCCACCCCATCTGCGGCTGTCAAGAGCTGCGCAGCGGATCCAAGATCCGCGCGGCGCGCTGATTTGACAAGCGGGACGGGATGGCTAAGATAGAGAAGTTGCCCTTCGGGCCTGGTTGTGATGACTGGGTCGTGGGAGCATCCGATCCTTGAGAACTCAACAGCGTGCACTTGTCAAATGCCAAATAACCTCGATTCAGCTTCGGCTGGATGAGATTCCTTTGGATCAAAGACCAACCTCCTTGTGGGGTTGGCAACGGATAAAGTCAGCAATGATTTGTCTCTTTGGTCAGCATCAAACTCGCTGCGTCACCGTTTTCCCGGTGTCGTATGCATTTCTTTTTTACGGAGAGTTTGATCCTGGCTCAGGATGAACGCTGGCGGCGTGCTTAACACATGCAAGTCGAACGGTGAACACGGAGCTTGCTCTGTGGGATCAGTGGCGAACGGGTGAGTAACACGTGAGCAACCTGCCCCTGACTCTGGGATAAGCGCTGGAAACGGCGTCTAATACTGGATACGAGTAGCGACCGCATGGTCAGTTACTGGAAAGATTTATTGGTTGGGGATGGGCTCGCGGCCTATCAGCTTGTTGGTGAGGTAATGGCTCACCAAGGCGTCGACGGGTAGCCGGCCTGAGAGGGTGACCGGCCACACTGGGACTGAGACACGGCCCAGACTCCTACGGGAGGCAGCAGTGGGGAATATTGCACAATGGGCGCAAGCCTGATGCAGCAACGCCGCGTGAGGGATGACGGCCTTCGGGTTGTAAACCTCTTTTAGCAGGGAAGAAGCGAAAGTGACGGTACCTGCAGAAAAAGCGCCGGCTAACTACGTGCCAGCAGCCGCGGTAATACGTAGGGCGCAAGCGTTATCCGGAATTATTGGGCGTAAAGAGCTCGTAGGCGGTTTGTCGCGTCTGCTGTGAAATCCGGAGGCTCAACCTCCGGCCTGCAGTGGGTACGGGCAGACTAGAGTGCGGTAGGGGAGATTGGAATTCCTGGTGTAGCGGTGGAATGCGCAGATATCAGGAGGAACACCGATGGCGAAGGCAGATCTCTGGGCCGTAACTGACGCTGAGGAGCGAAAGGGTGGGGAGCAAACAGGCTTAGATACCCTGGTAGTCCACCCCGTAAACGTTGGGAACTAGTTGTGGGGTCCATTCCACGGATTCCGTGACGCAGCTAACGCATTAAGTTCCCCGCCTGGGGAGTACGGCCGCAAGGCTAAAACTCAAAGGAATTGACGGGGACCCGCACAAGCGGCGGAGCATGCGGATTAATTCGATGCAACGCGAAGAACCTTACCAAGGCTTGACATATACGAGAACGGGCCAGAAATGGTCAACTCTTTGGACACTCGTAAACAGGTGGTGCATGGTTGTCGTCAGCTCGTGTCGTGAGATGTTGGGTTAAGTCCCGCAACGAGCGCAACCCTCGTTCTATGTTGCCAGCACGTAATGGTGGGAACTCATGGGATACTGCCGGGGTCAACTCGGAGGAAGGTGGGGATGACGTCAAATCATCATGCCCCTTATGTCTTGGGCTTCACGCATGCTACAATGGCCGGTACAAAGGGCTGCAATACCGCGAGGTGGAGCGAATCCCAAAAAGCCGGTCCCAGTTCGGATTGAGGTCTGCAACTCGACCTCATGAAGTCGGAGTCGCTAGTAATCGCAGATCAGCAACGCTGCGGTGAATACGTTCCCGGGTCTTGTACACACCGCCCGTCAAGTCATGAAAGTCGGTAACACCTGAAGCCGGTGGCCTAACCCTTGTGGAGGGAGCCGTCGAAGGTGGGATCGGTAATTAGGACTAAGTCGTAACAAGGTAGCCGTACCGGAAGGTGCGGCTGGATCACCTCCTTTCTAAGGAGCATCTGACTCTTCGGAGTCCAGAACCCAGATCGAAGACGTTCGTTCTTCGCTGGGAGCTCATGGGTGGAACATTTGACATGACATCAGCGCAGCTGAGTCTCGTGAGTACGCTGACCTTCGGGTTGGTTGGAAAGTGGGGCTTCGTGAGCGAGGTGTCTGCACGCTGTTGGGTCCTGAGGGACCGGATGCGATCTTCGGATCGTTTCTGTACCTCTGGGCCTCTTGTTGTTTCCCCTGTGGGGGTGGCGAGAAGGGGTACCGCCCGTACTTTGAGAACTACACAGTGGACGCGAGCATCTTGCAGCCGGCTTCGGTCGGTTGCACAAGATGATCTTAAAGATCATTAGTCAATTTCATGCCAGACCTTCGGGTCTGGTGTCGATTCTGATTCAAACTCATGTGATTTCAAGTCTTTAAGAGCAAACGGTGGATGCCTTGGCATCTGGAGCCGAAGAAGGACGTAGCAATCTGCGATAAGCCTCGGGGAACTGATAAGCAAGTTTTGATCCGAGGGTGTCCGAATGGGGAAACCCCGCTGGGCGGCGTGCCGACCTAGTGACTCCCGCCTGAATATATAGGGCGGGTAGAGGGAACGTGGGGAAGTGAAACATCTCAGTACCCACAGGAAGAGAAAGCAACCGCGATTCCGTTAGTAGTGGCGAGCGAAACCGGAACAGGCTAAACCTAGCGTGTGTGATAGCCGGCAGGCGTTGCACGTTGGGGGTTGTGGGACTTTTCAGTCATCTCTGCCGAGATGGCGGCGTTACACGATGGTATAGACGAACGGTCTTGAAAGGCCGGTCATAGAGGGTGCCAACCCCGTAGTCGAAATGCCAACCGTGGCGCGAAGAGTATCCCAAGTAGCACGGGGCCCGTGAAATCCCGTGTGAATCTGTCAGGACCACCTGATAAGCCTAAATACTCCCAGATGACCGATAGCGGACAAGTACCGTGAGGGAAAGGTGAAAAGTACCCCGGGAGGGGAGTGAAATAGTACCTGAAACCGTTTGCTTACAAACCGTTGGAGCAGCCTTAGTAGCTGTGACAGCGTGCCTTTTGAAGAATGAGCCTGCGAGTTAGCGATATGTGGCGAGGTTAACCCGTTGAGGGGTAGCCGTAGCGAAAGCGAGTCTGAATAGGGCGATTCAGTCGCATGTCCTAGACCCGAAGCGAAGTGATCTATCCATGGCCAGGTTGAAGCGACGGTAAGACGTCGTGGAGGACCGAACCCACTTAGGTTGAAAACTGAGGGGATGAGCTGTGGATAGGGGTGAAAGGCCAATCAAACTTCGTGATAGCTGGTTCTCTCCGAAATGCATTTAGGTGCAGCGTTGCGTGTTTCTTGCCGGAGGTAGAGCTACTGGATGGCCGATGGGCCCTACAAGGTTACTGACGTCAGCCAAACTCCGAATGCCGGTAAGTGAGAGCGCAGCAGTGAGACTGTGGGGGATAAGCTTCATAGTCGAGAGGGAAACAACCCAGACCACCAACTAAGGTCCCAAAGCGCGTGCTAAGTGGGAAAGGATGTGGAGTTGCCTTGACAACCAGGAGGTTGGCTTAGAAGCAGCCACCCTTGAAAGAGTGCGTAATAGCTCACTGGTCAAGTGATTCCGCGCCGACAATGTAACGGGGCTCAAGCACGCCACCGAAGTTGTGGCATTGACATTATTGGTAGGCCTTCGTGGTCCAGCCGTGTTGATGGGTAGGAGAGCGTCGTGTGGCCAGCGAAGCGGCGGTGTAAACCAGCCGTGGAGGCTACACGAGTGAGAATGCAGGCATGAGTAGCGAAAGACGTGTGAGAAACACGTCCTCCGAAAGACCAAGGGTTCCAGGGTCAAGCTAATCTTCCCTGGGTAAGTCGGGACCTAAGGCGAGGCCGACAGGCGTAGTCGATGGACAACGGGTTGATATTCCCGTACCGGCGAAGAACCGCCCAAGCTAATCCAGTAGTGCTAAGTGTCTGAATCCCAGTGACTGATCCCTTCGGGGTGACGCGTTGGGCCTAGCGCACGACCCCATTCTGGTGCGGTTAGCGTATTAACAGGTGTGACGCAGGAAGGTAGTCCAAGCCAGGCGATGGTTGTCCTGGTGCAAGTGCGTAGGCCGAGAGATAGGCAAATCCGTCTCTCACATAGGCTGAGACACGATGCGGATAAAAAGTGGATGATCCTATGCTGCCAAGAAAAGCATCGACGCGAGGTTCTAGCCGCCCGTACCCCAAACCGACTCAGGTGGTCAGGTAGAGAATACCAAGGAGATCGAGAGAATCGTGGTTAAGGAACTCGGCAAAATGCCCCCGTAACTTCGGGAGAAGGGGGGCCTTCGACGTATTAGGACTTGCTCCGAAAGCGTTTGGAGGCCGCAGAGACTAGTGGGTAGCGACTGTTTACTAAAAACACAGGTCCGTGCCAAGTCGCAAGACGATGTATACGGACTGACGCCTGCCCGGTGCTGGAAGGTTAAGAGGACCGGTTAGCCGCAAGGCGAAGCTGAGAATTTAAGCCCCAGTAAACGGCGGTGGTAACTATAACCATCCTAAGGTAGCGAAATTCCTTGTCGGGTAAGTTCCGACCTGCACGAATGGCGTAACGACTTCCCAACTGTCTCAACCGCGAACTCGGCGAAATTGCATTACGAGTAAAGATGCTCGTTACGCGCAGCAGGACGGAAAGACCCCGTGACCTTTACTACAGCTTGGTATTGGTGTTCGGTGTGGCTTGTGTAGGATAGGTGGGAGACTGTGAAGCATGGACGCCAGTTCATGTGGAGTCATTGTTGAAATACCACTCTGGTCACTCTGGATATCTAACTTCGAACCGTAATCCGGTTCAGGGACAGTGCCTGGTGGGTAGTTTAACTGGGGCGGTTGCCTCCCAAAAAGTAACGGAGGCGCCCAAAGGTTCCCTCAACCTGGTTGGCAATCAGGTGTCGAGTGTAAGTGCACAAGGGAGCTTGACTGTGAGACTGACAGGTCGAGCAGGGACGAAAGTCGGGACTAGTGATCCGGCAGTGGCTTGTGGAAGCGCTGTCGCTCAACGGATAAAAGGTACCTCGGGGATAACAGGCTGATCTTGCCCAAGAGTCCATATCGACGGCATGGTTTGGCACCTCGATGTCGGCTCGTCGCATCCTGGGGCTGGAGTAGGTCCCAAGGGTTGGGCTGTTCGCCCATTAAAGCGGTACGCGAGCTGGGTTTAGAACGTCGTGAGACAGTTCGGTCCCTATCCGCTGCGCGCGTAGGAAATTTGAGAGGATCTGACCCTAGTACGAGAGGACCGGGTTGGACGAACCTCTGGTGTGTCAGTTGTTCCGCCAGGAGCACCGCTGATTAGCTACGTTCGGGATGGATAACCGCTGAAAGCATCTAAGCGGGAAGCCGGCCTCAAGATGAGATTTCCATACCTTCGGGTGAGAGGCTCCCAGCCAGACTACTGGGTTGATAGGCCAGATGTGGAAGTGCAGTAATGCATGCAGCTGACTGGTACTAATAAGCCGATGACTTGATAACACACCGTTTGTTGGTGCTACGCGTCCACTGAGTGGTTCTCGATGTACGGTCGAGAACCCTACAGACAACAATGATTTGTCTATAGGTTTGATTGAAACATCAATAGTGTTTCGGCGGCCATAGCGTGAGGGAAACGCCCGGTTTACATTCCGAACCCGGAAGCTAAGCCTCACAGCGCCGATGGTACTGCAGGGGGGACCCTGTGGGAGAGTAGGACACCGCCGGACTTCTTTTAAGCAAATGGCCACCCATCGTTGGGTGGCCATTTTGCGTTAACAACATCTAGAACAGGGAGCATCATGCCGGAAGAGGAAGAGCGCCGTCCGCGTCGCAACGACGACCAGGGATCGCGCAGTAACCGACCTTCCGGAGGACGCTCGGAACAGAATCGCAGCAGCGGTCCGCGTCGCGACGACGCACCCCGCCGCGAGGGCGGTTACAGTCGTGACGGAGGAGCCCCCCGTTCTGGTGGGTACAACCGCGACAACCGCGATGGTGGCGCTCCCCGTTCGGGCGGCTACAGCCGCGATGGTGGTGCCCCCCGTTCTGGTGGGTACAACCGCGATAACCGTGATGGTGGCGCTTCTCGTTCGGGCGGCTACAACCGCGACAACCGTGATGGTGGCGCTCCCCGTTCGGGCGGCTATAACCGCGATGGTGGTGCCCCCCGTTCTGGTGGGTACAACCGCGATAACCGTGATGGTGGCGCTCCCCGTTCGGGCGGCTATAACCGCGATGGTGGTGCCCCGCGCACTGGCGGTTTCAACCGCGATGGTGGTGCCCCGCGCACTGGCGGTTACAACCGCGATGGTGGTGCCCCGCGCACTGGCGGTTACAACCGCGACGGTGGGGCTCCCCGTTCGGGTGGGTACAACCGTGACAGCCGTGATGGTGGTGCTCCGCGTTCTGGTGGGTACAACCGCGACAATCGCGATGGTGGTGCTCCTCGCACTGGTGGGTACAACCGTGACAGCCGTGACGGTGGTGCTCCTCGCACTGGTGGGTACAACCGTGACAGCCGTGACGGTGGTGCTCCTCGCACTGGTGGGTACAACCGTGACAGCCGTGACGGTGGTGCTCCCCGTACCGGTGGCTACAACCGCGACAACCGTGATGGTGGCGCACCTCGTACCGGTGGCTACAACCGCGACAACCGTGACGGTGGCGCACCTCGTACCGGTGGCTACAACCGCGACAACCGTGACGGTGGCGCTCCCCGTACCGGTGGCTACAACCGCGACAACCGTGACGGTGGCGCTCCCCGTACCGGTGGCTACAACCGCGACAACCGTGACGGTGGCGCCCCCCGTACCGGCGGCTACAACCGCGACAACCGCGATGGCGGGCCCCGCACGGGTGGCTACAACCGCGATGACCGCGCGCCGCGGCAGGACCGCGACTCGTCGCGCTCGTACCCGCAGCGTGGGGGAGTGGACCGTGAGCGTCCGGTGCAGGCATCGGGCGATCGTCCTCGCTTCAACGACCCGCACATCCCCGATGACGTCACGGCCCGTGACCTACACACGTCGGCGCGCAATGAGCTGAAGACCCTTAGCAAGGAGAACGCCGACCTCGTCGCTCGTCACCTCGCGATGGCGTCGCGTCTCATCGACGAGGATCCCGCTCTCGCTCATGAGCACGCTCTCGCAGCATCCCGCCGTGCCGGCCGCATCGCGATCGTCCGCGAGACCCTCGGGATCACCGCCTATGCGACCGAGGACTTCGCTCTTGCGCTGCGTGAGCTGCGCACGTACCGCCGCATCTCCGGCAAGGACGATCAGATCGCCCTGATGGTCGACAGCGAGCGGGGCATCGGCCGCCCCGACCGTGCGCTCGAGACCGGTCGCGCTGTCGACCGGACCGCTCTGACCACGCCCGTCCGTGTCTCGCTGGCGATCGCCATGTCGGGTGCACGTCTGGATCAGGGCGACCTCGAACTCGCGCTCGGCGAACTCGAGATCCCTGAGCTCGACCCCGACCGCGCATTCGAGTGGAGCCCCGCACTCTTCGCTGCGCGCGCCGCCGTGCTCGAGGACCTGGGGCGCACCGACGAGGCAGAGTTCTGGGCGCATCGCGCCGAGGTCGCTGCGGAAGCGCTGGGCGTCGACGAAGCCGGTGATGAGGAGATCATCATCGAAGACGGTCTCATCGAAGGTGACTTCGATGACGACCATGCTGAAGACGGCCGGTCCGATTCTGAGTCCGACGATTCTGAGTCCGACGACTCGGAGTCCGACGATTCTGGCTCTGACGATTCTGAGTCCGACCTGGAGCCCGCCGAGTCCGACGAGACCATCGCGGCTGCAGGTGCTGAAGAGGCGGACACCGAGTCCGATATCGAGTCGGAACCGTCGATCGACGACGAGGTGCGTGAGCTTCTCGGCGAGGACGAGGACGAGGACGGCGACCTCGCCGACACCGACGCGAAGCGCACAGCATCCGAGCCCTCTGAGGAGGCGTAGTGGGGCTGTTCTCCAAGAAGCCCGCACTGCGCACGCCGCTCGACGGCGTCGACGCCGTGCTCGCTGACCTGGATGGCGTCGTCTATGCGGGCCCTGGCGCGCTGCCCTACGCGGTGGAGAGCCTCAACGCGGCCGGTGAGACCGCGAGACTCGGTTACATCACGAACAACGCGTCGCGCACCGACGCGTCGGTCGCCGAGCACCTCAGCAGCCTGGGTCTCGACGTCGCCCCGGCTGATGTCATCACCAGCCCGCAGGCCGCCATGCGGCTGCTCGCCGGGATCGTGCCCCCTCCGGCGACGTTGCTGATCGTCGGGGGAGCCGGGCTCGTGGACGAGGCCGAGAAGGCCGGTTACACGGTGACTCGCAGTGCTGAGGATGCTCCGGATGCGGTCGTGCAGGGCTTCGCCCCTGAGGTCGCCTGGACGGACCTCGCAGAAGCGGCATTCGCCCTGAAGCTCCCCGAAGATGAGGGCGGCATCCCGTGGATCGCCACCAACACCGACTGGACGATCCCGCGCGAACGCGGCGTCGCCCCGGGCAACGGGACGCTCGTGTCCGCCGTGCACACGGCGATCGGTCGGCTCGCGACAGTGGCAGGCAAACCGGAGACTCCGATCTTCGAGGAGGCCACGTCGCGCTTCGGCGCGACGAAGCCGCTGTTCATCGGCGACCGTCTCGACACCGACATTCTCGGGGCGGTGAGGGCGGGTATCGACTCCGCGCTGGTGCTCACGGGCATCGACCGGCCGAAGCATGTGCTCGCGGCACCGGAAGGATCCCGTCCGACGTACATCCTGAGCGATCTGCGGGAACTGCACCAGCCGTACCCGGAGCTCACGTCCAAGGACGGCGTCTATTCGGTCAACGGCGCGTCTGTCCGCGTCAGCGGTGCGGATGTCGAGATCATCGCCGAGGGCGAGGCGCAGATCGATCTGCTGCGCGCCGGGGCAGCCGCGATCTGGGCTTCCGGGACACCGGTGTTCGTGCTTCGCGTCCCTGAGCGCCTCTACGACGACCCCTTCCACCGGCCCTGACGGGCAGCCGGGCCCTCGCCGTGGCTCCGCCGACGTGTCGGCCCTGCCGCGTACAGTAGAAGCGTGAGCGAAGAGACGACGAACGCACCGACCGATGGTCTGTGGAGTCGCCTGCGCCTGATCGAGGGGCAGCCTCTCGCTGCCAGAGCAGACGCGTACTCCGGGCTGCATGACGAGCTGTCCCGCCGCCTCGACAGCGGCGCGAGACTCGATCAGCGCGATGCGCCAGGCGCCCGATGACGCGACTCGACGCTGCCCTCGCCGCGCGAGGACTCGCCCGCTCACGCACCCACGCCGCAACCCTGATCGCCGACGGTCTGGTGAGCGTCGACGGCCGACCGGTCGTGAAGGCGTCGACGCCTGTCAGCGATGAGGCCGAGATCTCCGTCGCGGGCGCCGACCACTATGTCGGTCGCGGCGCGCACAAGCTGGTCGCCGCGCTCGCCGGCTTCGGCATCTCTGCCGAAGGGCGCCTGGCGCTCGACATGGGCGCCTCCACCGGTGGCTTCACCCAGGTGCTGCGTGAGCGCGGAGCGCGCCGTGTGCTGGCCGTCGACGTCGGACACGATCAGATGGCCGCTGCCGTGGCATCCGATCCCGGTGTGGTGCGCGTCGAGGGGTACAACGTCCGATACATGACCCCAGAGAACCTGAGGGACGTGACCGGGGAGGACGCAGCCCCCGACCTCATCGTGGGCGACCTCTCGTTCATCTCGCTCGAGCATGTCCTGCCGGCCGTCGCGAGCGTGGCAGCGGCGGGATCCGACATCGTGCTGCTGGTCAAACCCCAGTTCGAGGTCGGTCGAACGGCCGTGCGCGGGGGACTGGTGACAGATCCCGCCACGCGCGCCGACGCCGTCGCGCGGACGGCGTGGAGCGCTTGGGATGCGGGGCTCGGCATGCTCGGCATCCTGTCCTCCCCGATTCTCGGGACCCACGGGAACACGGAATACCTTCTGCACCTCGCACCGGGCCGCGGCAGTGATCCGTCAGAATGGTCGGACCGCATCAACGAACTGACAGGGAGACGATGAACGAGCGCAACATCCTGGTCGTCGCCCATGCCGGCAGGGAAGACACGGTCGAAGCGGCCCTCCGCGTGGTCGATGCGCTGCGTGGCGCGGGGGCGCGCCCCGTGCTCGCCGCCGACGACAGCCTCGACCTGCGTGCCGTCGATGCCCGCTTCGCGGATGTCGACGTGCTCGGCGAGACGGTGCAGCAGGAGCAGCTCGAGCTCGCGATCGTCCTGGGCGGCGACGGCACGATCCTGCGAGCCGCCGAGCTGGTGCGCGGCTGCGCGGCGCCCGTGCTCGGGATCAACATGGGCCACGTCGGATTCCTCGCGGAGATCGATCGTGACGACATGGATGCCGCCATGCGCCGCGTCATCGACCGCGACTACGAGGTCGAAGAGCGTCTCGCGCTGTCGGTCCGGGTCAAGGACGTCGACGGCGAGGTGGTCTACGAGACGTTCGCCCTCAACGAGGCGACGGTCGAGAAGGCGAGTCGGGAGCGCATGATCGAGGTCGTGCTCGAGATCGACGGACGCCCCCTCTCGAGCTTCGGATGCGACGGAATGGTCGTGTCCACTCCGACCGGGTCCACGGCCTACAACTTCTCCGCGGGCGGTCCGGTCATCTGGCCGAGCGTCGAAGCCATCGCGGTGGTGCCGCTCTCGGCGCACGCGCTCTTCGCCAAGCCGCTGGTGGTCAGCCCCGATGCCGCCGTGGCCATCGAGATGCTCGAAGGCACGTCCGGCGCCGGCATCCTCTGGTGCGACGGGCGACGGTCCCACGACCTGCCGCCGGGGGCCCGAGTCGTCGTGCGGCGATCATCGCGCCCCGTGCGCCTCGCGCGTCTGCACCCGACCGCGTTCACCGATCGTCTGGTGCGCAAGTTCCAGTTGCCGGTCGCGGGATGGCGCGGGCAGGGGGCAGCCTCATGATCGAGGAGATGCGGATGCAGGGACTCGGCGTGATCGCCGACGCCGTGCTGCCTCTCGGGCCCGGATTCACCGCGATCACAGGTGAGACCGGTGCCGGCAAGACGATGGTCGTGACCGGCCTCGGGCTGCTGCTCGGTCAGCGCGCCGATTCCGGAGCGGTGCGTGCCGGTGCCACCCAGGCCTCGGTCGCGGGTGTGTGGATCGTCCCCGAGACCGGCGACGTCGCGGACATCGTGGCAGACGCCGGCGGCGAGCTGGAACCCGCCGGTTCCGGTGCCGCAGAGCTGTACGTCTCACGCACGCTGAGCGCCGAGGGACGCAGCCGTGCGAGCGTCGGAGGACGCGCGGCGCCGGCGGGTGTGCTGTCGGCCCTGGCCGAGGAGCTGGTCGTCGTGCACGGTCAGTCCGAGCAGCTCAGGCTGCGCTCTGCCGCTGCGCAGCGCGATGCGCTCGATCGCTTCGGAGGAGCGCCGATCGCCCGGGCGCTCGACGCCTACGCATCGTCGTTCACCCGGTGGCGCGAGCTGGATTCCGAAATCGCGGACATCACCGAGAACCGTGATCGTCGAGCCGACGAGGCCTCCCGGCTTCGGGAGGCACTTGCTCTCATCGAGGCTGCCGCCCCCGAACCGGGCGAGGACGTCGAGCTGTCGGCACGGGCCGAGCGCCTGGCGAACGCCGAGGAGCTGCGCCTCGCGGCCTCGCTGGCCCACGGCGCGCTCTCGAACGAAGAGGGCGAGCCCGACGCATCCGCGTTGATCGCCGAGGCGCGTCGCGCGCTCGAACGGGTCTCCGACGCCGCGCTCACCGAGATATCCGCAGGCCTCGCCGACATCGGCTACCGGATCGCCGACATCGCCGGACAGCTCTCCGCCTACCTCGCCGATCTCGACGAATCGGGACCGCACGAGCTCGCGGCGGTCGAAGAGCGGCGCGCGGCACTGAGCACGCTCATCCGTGCGCACGGTTCGCTGGACGAGACTCTCGAGCTGTGGCAGACCGGATCGACCCGGCTCGCCGAACTCGAAGACGACGGCGAGCGGCTCGCACGCCTCGAGGCCGAACGGGACGCCGCTCGTGCAGAACTGGATTCCCGGGCCGAGGCACTGACCGCGGAGCGCACCGCAGCCGCAGCACGCCTGGGCGTCGCCGTGAGCGATGAGCTGCACGAGCTCGCCATGCCGGACGCGACTCTCGAGGTCGCGGTCACGCCCGGGGCGGAGAGCGCTCACGGCCGCGACGACGTCGCCATCCTGCTCGCGCCCCACCCCGGTGCCGAACCCCGCTCCGTCTCGAAGGGGGCATCCGGCGGTGAGCTGTCGCGCGTGATGCTCGCCATCGAGGTCGTGATCGCCGGCACCGACCCCGTGCCGACCTTCGTCTTCGACGAGGTCGATGCCGGGATCGGCGGTGCGGCGGCGATCGAGGTCGGCCGACGACTCGCCCGACTCGCAGAGAAGTCGCAGGTGATCGCCGTGACTCATCTGGCTCAGGTCGCCGCGTTCGCCAACAACCACCTCTCCGTCGTGAAATCCCACGACGGAGCAGTCACCGCATCGAGTGTCCGCCGTCTCGAAGGCCAGGAGCGCGAGGCCGAGATGGCCCGACTGCTGTCCGGATTGACCGATTCGGATGCCGCGATCACCCACGCCCGAGAACTTCTCAGCCTCGGCGCCCTCACCTCCTGATAGGATCGAAGCCCGTGATGAACTCTTCTTCTGCGGGGCCCAAGAACGACACGACCAAGCACATCTTTGTGACGGGTGGTGTCGTTTCGTCTTTGGGTAAGGGGCTCACTGCCGCAAGCCTCGGCAACCTCCTCACCGCACGCGGACTCCGCGTCGTGATGCAGAAGCTCGACCCGTATCTCAACGTCGATCCGGGCACGATGAACCCGTTCCAGCACGGTGAGGTCTTCGTCACGGATGACGGTGCCGAGACCGACCTCGACATCGGCCACTACGAGCGCTTCCTCGACATCAACCTGTCGCAGGCGGCGAACGTCACGACCGGTCAGATCTACTCGCAGGTCATCGCCCGCGAGCGTCGCGGCGAGTACCTCGGCGACACCGTGCAGGTCATCCCGCACATCACCGATGAGATCAAGCGCCGCATGCGTCTGCAGGCGACCGAGGATCCTCGCCCCGACGTGATCATCACCGAGGTCGGCGGAACGGTCGGCGACATCGAGTCGCAGCCGTTCCTCGAGGCCGCTCGTCAGCTGCGTCACGAGCTCGGACGCGACAGCGTGTTCTTCGTGCACGTCTCGCTGGTTCCGTTCATGGGCGCATCCGGTGAGCAGAAGACGAAGCCGACCCAGCACTCGGTGGCGGCCCTCCGTCAGGTCGGCATCCAGCCCGATGCCCTCGTGCTCCGCAGCGACCGGCCTGTGAGCGAGAGCAACCGCAACAAGATCGCACTCATGTGCGACGTCGACGCCGAGGGCGTCATCAACACGGTCGATCTGCCGAGCATCTACGACATCCCTTCGACGCTCAACGACCAGGGGCTCGACTCGTACATCGTGCGCCGCCTCGGACTCGACCAGAAGGCTGCCGACGAGGTGGACTGGTCGCGCTGGAGCAAGGTCCTCCACGCCGTGCACAACCCGAAGCACGAGGTCACCATCGGCCTGGTCGGCAAGTACATCGACCTGCCGGACGCCTACCTCTCGGTGACCGAAGCGCTGAAGGCCGGCGGTTTCGCACAGGAGACCAAGGTCAACATCCGCTGGATCCCGTCGGACCGCTGCGAGACCCCCGAGGGCGCGCGCGAGCAGCTCGCCGCACTCGACGGCATCTGCGTTCCCGGTGGCTTCGGCATCCGTGGGATCGAGGGCAAGCTCGGTGCGCTGAAGTTCGCGCGCGAGCAGGGAATTCCGACCCTCGGCCTGTGCCTCGGCCTCCAGTGCATGGTCATCGAATACGCCCGTGATGTCGCCGGCATCGAGGGCGCGTCGTCGAGCGAGTTCGACCCCGAGACGACCGAGCCGGTCATCGCCACGATGGCGGAGCAGATCGAGATCCTCGACGGTGGAGACCTGGGTGGCACGATGCGGCTCGGCCTCTACAAGGCGGCGCTGGCGGAGGGCTCCCTGGCGAGCGAGCTGTACGGCGGCCCCGAGGCGTCGGAGCGTCACCGCCACCGCTACGAGGTCAACAACGCCTACCGTGCGCGTCTCTCCGAGGCCGGTCTGGTCTTCTCGGGTCTCAACCCCGAGCTCGACCTGGTCGAGTACGTCGAGCTCCCGCGGGACGTCCACCCGTACTACATCGCCACCCAGGCGCACCCGGAGCTCCGCTCGCGCCCGACCGACCCGCACCCGCTGTTCCGTGGCCTGGTCGGGGCTGCGATCGAGCGTCACCGCTCGAGCGAGCTCTTCGACGTCGAGGCCGATGCCGAGTTCGGCGAAGCAGTCGCCTGAGCGTGGCGAAGCCCATGTCTGAGTTCGATGAGCTGAGAGACGAGCCCTTCCAGCCGGAGGTTCTGCAGAGCGACCTCGTCTACGAGGGTGCCGTATGGAATGTGCGCGACGACCGTGTGCGTTACGGCGACGGGGAGATCCGCCGTCAGTATGTCGCGCACACCGGCGCCGTAGCGATCCTCGCGCTCGATGACCAGGGTCGCGTACTGCTGATCCAGCAGTACCGGCACCCGATCCGTCACCGCGACTGGGAGCTGCCGGCAGGTCTGCTCGACATGCCGGGGGAGGAGCCCCTCGCGGCAGCTCAGCGCGAGCTGGCGGAGGAGGCCGATCTCGTCGCCGCGCACTGGGAGCCGCTCGTATCGTCGTGGACGACCCCGGGTGGCAACGACGAGGTCATCCACGTCTTCCTCGCGAGTGGTGTGTCGACGGCGAACGAAGCGCACGCGCGCGTGGACGAAGAGGCTGACATCCGTGTGGAGTGGGTGCCGCTCGATGCCGCGGTCGCCGCGGTGCTCGATGGGCGGATGCGCAACGGCATCCTCAGCATCGGCGTCCTCGCGGCCGCGCAGAGGCTGCGCGACCGGAGCTGAGCATGCAGCTCGACCGAGCGTTGGACACGTATCTGCGCCACGTCACGATCGAGCGCGGTCTCAGCGAGCACACTATCTCCGCGTATCGACGCGACCTGGACATGTATCTGGAGTGGCTCGTGTCCGAGGGGGTGACGGACACCGCTGAGATCAGCCCGGCGGTCGTCGGACGCTTCATCGCCGATCGCTCCGGGGCCGATCCGGCTCCTGCGGCGACGAGCCTCGCCCGCCTGCAGTCGTCGGTGCGCGGATGGCACCGGTTCCTGGCGCGTGAAGGGATCGAACCGGATGACCCGAGCGGGCGTCTCCGTCCGCCCAAGGCCCCGCGGCGTCTGCCGAAGGCGCTGACGATCGACCAGGTCGAGAGCCTCCTCGGCGCCCCCAGCGCGGAGGATCCGCTGGGCATCCGTGACCGGGCCCTGCTCGAGCTGCTCTACGCGACCGGCGCTCGTGTGTCGGAGGCCGTCGGGCTCGACGTCGACGACCTCGCTCATGGCGATGTCCTGCGCCTCCGTGGCAAGGGGTCGAAGGAACGTATCGTGCCGATCGGCTCGTTCGCCCGCGCAGCGGTGGACGCGTACCTCACCCGGGTCCGTCCCGGGCTCGCAGTGAAGGGTCGGGCGTCGGCGCGGCTGTTCCTCGGCGCGCGCGGTGCGCCCCTGTCACGCCAGAGCGCCTGGCTGGTCATCCGCGCGGCCGCGGAGAACGCGCACATCACCGCCGAGGTCTCACCGCACACGCTGCGGCACTCGTTCGCCACGCACCTGCTGCAGGGCGGCGCAGACGTGCGCGTCGTGCAGGAGCTGCTCGGACACGCCTCGGTCGCGACGACCCAGATCTACACGCACGTGTCTGTCGACACGCTGCGCGACATCTACGCGACGTCGCACCCTCGCGCCCGGTGAGCCGAGCTGCGGCCAAAACGCGGGATCGCCGCGGCCGAGGCGTGGAACCCTCCGGGCGATCGGTAGACTCGATCAAGCACGAAACGAGCAGGAGAATCGGTGGCTGAGAACGCGGCGAAGTCCAGGGCGAAGACGTCGAAGACCGACGACACCCCCATGGGACCCACCGGGCGTCCCTATCACGGCTTCGCGACCCCTGCTCCTCTCGCCTCGCATGGTCCCGCCCGCATCATCGCCCTCTGCAATCAGAAGGGCGGCGTCGGCAAGACGACGACCTCGATCAACCTCGCTGCGGCTCTCGCCGAATATGGCCGGAAGGTCCTCGCGGTCGACTTCGACCCGCAGGGCGCACTGTCGGCTGGTCTCGGGATTCAGACGCACGATGTGCCGACGATCTACGATCTGCTGCTCGACACCAAGCGCGACGCACATGATGCGATCGTGCACTCGGGTGTCGAAGGCCTCGACGTCATGCCGGCGAACATCGACCTGTCGGCCGCTGAGGTGCACCTCGTGAACGAGGTCGCCCGCGAGACGATCCTCGCCCGTGTCCTCCGCCAGGTCGCGGGGGAGTACGACGTCATCCTCATCGACTGCCAGCCCTCGCTCGGTCTGCTGACGGTCAACGCGCTGACCGCCGCTCACGGCGTCATCATCCCGCTCGAGTGCGAGTTCTTCGCGCTTCGCGGTGTGGCGCTGCTGATCGAGACGATCGACAAGGTGCGCGACCGGCTGAACCCGTCGATCACCATGGACGGCCTCCTCGCCACCATGTACGACCCGCGCACCCTGCACTCGCGTGAGGTTCTCGAGCGTGTGGTCGAGGCGTTCGGGGACGACGTCCTGGAGACCGTGATCGGTCGAACCGTCAAGTTCCCCGATGCATCGGTGTCCGGTGTGCCGATCACCGAGTTCGCTCCGGAGCACGCTGCCGCGCAGGCGTACCTGCGACTGGCGCGGGAGCTGGTCGCCCGTGGCGCTGTCGCCTGAGCTCGAGCCGCCAGACACCCCGGCTCAGTCCGTCTCGCCTCAGTCCGTCTCGCCCGTTCAGTCCGTCTCGCCCGTTCAGTCCGTCGCGGACATCGGCTCAGACATCGCTGACACCGCACCGCCGGCGGATCCCGGGTTCCGCGTCTCCCTGTCGAACTTCGACGGCCCGTTCGACCTTCTGCTGAACCTCATCTCGAAGCACGAGATGGACATCACCGAGGTGTCGCTGAGCGCCGTCACCAACGAGTTCATCGCTTACCTCAAGGAGCTCGACGACGACGAGGAGCTCGATCAGGCGTCCGAGTTCCTGGTGGTCGCAGCGACGCTGCTCGACATGAAGGTGGCGGGACTGCTGCCTCAGGGCGAGCTGGTGGATGCCGAAGCCGTCGCTCTCCTCGAAGCACGTGACCTCCTCTTCGCGCGACTCCTGCAGTACCGCGCCTTCAAAGAGGTCTCGGCGTGGTTCGCCCGATGCCTGCAGCGCGAGGACCGTCGGCACGTGCGTGCTGTCCGGCTGGATGAGAAGCACAGGCGAAAGACCCCCGAGCTCGTGTGGTCGCTCAGCGCGGATGACTTCGCCGCGCTCGCGCTTCTCGCGTTCGCGCCGAAGGAGATCCCGCATGTCGGCCTCGATCACCTGCACGCTCCGCTCGTCAGCATCCGCGAACAGGCCGCGATCGTGGTCACTCTGCTGCGCGCGGCGGAGTCCGTGAGCTTCCGCGAGCTGGTCGCGGGTGTGAGCGAGCCCGGGATCGTGGTCGCGCGGTTCATCTCCGTGCTGGAGCTCTACCGGCACGCCGCACTCTCCTTCGAACAACTGGAACCGCTCGGCGAGCTCACGCTGCGCTGGGCTGCCGACTCCTGGTCGGACGAGACACTGGCATCCCTGGGAGCCGACTATGACCGATGACACCGTTGACGCAGTGACCGAGCCGGCCGTGCGTGACACGCCTCTCTCCGAGCGTATCGAGGCGATCCTGCTGATCATCGACGAGCCGATCGGACTCGTCGCTCTCGCCGCTGCCGTCGGATCACCGGTCGCGGCCGTCCGACAGACGATCGAGACGCTGGTCGACGATTACGACGGCAAGGGTCACGGACCGCGACGGGGTTTCGAGCTGCGTGAGGTCGGCGGGGGGTGGCGCCTGTACGTCCGGGAGGATCACGACGACGTCGTCGCGGAGTTCGTCGGGGGACAAGCGCCGGCGCGACTCTCGCAGGCGGCGCTCGAGACGCTCGCGGTGATCGCCTACAAGCAGCCCGTCACGCGCAGCCAGGTGGCATCTATCCGCGCGGTGAACGTCGACTCCGTCGTGCGGACGCTCCTCGCGCGAGGTCTCATCACCGAGCTGTTCGCGGACTCCGAGACCGGCGCCATCAACTACGGCACGACCGACGCGCTGCTGCAGCACCTGGGCATCAACTCGCTCGACGAGCTGCCCCCCATCTCTCCTCTGCTCGACGACGGCGCGGACGGCTTCGACGAAGGGACCATCCGATGATCTCGGTCGTCCTGACGGCATCGACCGGCCGCGACGGCACGACGCGCAGAATCAGTTTCAACGAAGGGACCATCCGATGAGCGGCTTCGAGACACCAGAGGGCATCCGCCTGCAGAAGGTGCTGTCGGCGGCAGGCGTGGCCTCGCGACGCGTGATCGAGCAGTACATCGTCGAAGGGCGCATCCGTGTCAACGGCGTGACCGTCACCGAGCTCGGCCGTCGCGTCGACCCGGAGACCGATCTCATCGATGTGGACGGCACCGCTGTTCAGCTCGACGTGTCGAAGCGCTATGTGATGCTGAACAAGCCCACCGGGGTCGTCAGCAGCATGCGGGACGAGAACGATCGCCCCGATCTGCGCAGGTTCACCGAGGACTACGAGGAGCGGCTCTACAACGTCGGGCGGCTCGACGCGGAGACCAGCGGGCTGCTCGTGCTGACCAACGACGGAGACCTCGCTCACGTGCTCGCTCACCCGTCGTTCGGCGTGACCAAGGTCTACATCGCCAAGGTCGAAGGCGAAGTGACCGCGCAGACGATCTCGAAGCTCACCCGGGGCATCGAGCTCGACGACGGTCCGATCGCGGCAGACAAGGCGAGGCTGCTCGACACCTCTCGCGGGTCGAGTCTCGTCGAGCTGACACTGCACTCCGGGCGCAATCGCATCGTCCGACGGATGCTGGCAGCGGTCGGCCACCCGGTGACCGAACTCGTGCGCCGCCAGTTCGGCCCGCTGCACCTGGGAACCCTCCCGGTTGGGAAGACGCGCGAACTGACTAAAATCGAACTCGGCGCACTCTTGACTCTGTCGCGCCGTGATTCCGGTGTCGCCGAGGCGCCAGGCGAGCAACAGGAGAACGAGTGACCGATACGACGAGTGCGCCCACGGGGGCTCGGAGTTCTGTCGCGCCACGAATCGCGGCCAGACTCTCGGGAACCGTTCGCGTCGTCGGCGCCGGGCTGCTCGGCGCGAGCATCGGACATGCCCTTCGTGCGAAGGGTGTCGACGTGGTGCTCGCCGACACCTCGCCCGCCCAGCTGCGTCTCGCGATCGACTACGGGGCGGGCCGCTCGGCCGCCGAGGACGATTCGCCGGTGCTGGTCGTGGTCGCCGTGCCGCCGGACGTCACCGCGGATGTCATCGAGTCGGAGCTGAGTCGTTTCCCTCATGCTGTCGTCACCGACGTGGCGAGCGTCAAGCTCGAGCCCCTGCACAGCCTGCAGCACCGTGGCGTCGACCTCACCCGCTACATCGGCTCGCACCCCCTCGCCGGACGCGAGCGCGGCGGAGCGATCTCTGCGCGCGCCGACCTCTTCGTGGGCCGCCCCTGGGTGGTGTGCCGGGATGCCGACACGACCGCCACCGATCTCGCGCTCGTCGAAGCGCTCGCCCTCGATGTCGGAGCGATGCCGCTCGAGATGACTCCCGAGGAGCACGACCGCTCGGTCGCTCTCACCTCCCACGTTCCTCAGGTCGTCGCGAGCCTGCTCGCCGGCCGTCTCGCCACCGCCGACGAGGGTGCGCTGCGCCTCTCCGGCCAGGGCGTCCGCGACACGACGCGTATCGCGGCATCCGCACCCGAACTCTGGGTGCAGATCCTCGGAGCGAACGCCGGGCCCGTGGTCGAGATCCTCGACGCTCTGGCATCCGATCTCCGCGAAGTGTCGGACGCTCTGCGAGCGCCCGAGGCCCCCGGTGCTCGGCGTGTGGTCGCCGAGACGATCCGGCAGGGCAACGACGGCGTCGAACGTCTTCCCGGAAAGCACGGGCAGAACCAGCGATTCGAGTCCCTGGTCGTGATGGTCGACGACACCGCCGGCCAGCTCGGTCGACTGTTCGGCGAACTCGGAGAGCTCGGCGTCAACGTCGAGGACCTCCGTCTCGAGCACTCGCCGGGCGCGCAGTTCGGCCTGGCCGAGATCAGCGTCGACCCTGCTGCGCTGCACGGGGCGATCACCGGACTTCAGGAACGCGGCTGGCGGATTGCAGGTACCACCAATGACTGATTTCATCGCGATCGACGGGCCCGCCGGCTCCGGCAAGTCCAGCGTGTCCAAGGCGGTCGCTCGGGCTCTGGGCTTCGGCTACCTCGACACCGGCTCCGCGTACCGCGCTCTCGCCTGGCATGTGCTGGATCGAGGCGCCGACACGGCGGATGCCGCGGCGGTGCTCGACGCCGTCTCCCACTTCCCTGTGCGCCTCGGCCTCGACCCCGACGATCGCACCGTGCTCGTCGGAGAGGTCGACGTCACGGACGCGATCCGCGAACCATCGGTCTCGAGCGCGGTGAGCGGCGTCGCCCGTGTGCCCGAGGTGCGGGACCGGGTCAATCGTCTCTTCCGCACCCTCGTCGCCGAGGCGCCGTACCCGGCGGTCGTCGTCGAGGGGCGGGACATCACCACCGTGGTGGCTCCCGACGCCCCGGTGCGCATCCTCCTCACGGCTGCGCCCGAGGTGCGCGCCGCACGACGTGCCGGCGAGCTCGCCGGCGAGAACGCCGAGGCCGTCGCGGCCGCACTGCACAAGCGCGACGCATCAGACAGCGCCGTCGTCGACTTCCTGAACGCCGCAGACGGCGTCGAGGTCGTCGATTCGACGGAGCTCGATTTCACACAGACCATCGACGCCGTCCTCGCGGTGATCGAACGAATCCGAGGAGTACACCATGGCTGACGACGAATACGAAGGCGGCCCCGACCAGCTCGCCGAGAAGATGGAGTCGCTCGACGAGCAGCTCGCGGAGGCGCGCGCCGAGACCCTGCGCGCCGGCCTCGCCGACTACGACCTGGACGATGAAGATGCCGCCCTTCTCGCCGGCATCACGATGGGCGAGGACGGGATCCAGTTCTTCCCGGCCCTGCCGGTCGTCGCGATCGTCGGTCGACCGAACGTCGGCAAGTCGGCTCTCGTTAACCGCATCCTCGGTCGTCGTGAGGCGGTCGTCGAGGACACCCCCGGCGTGACCCGCGACCGCGTGACGTACAAGGCCGAGTGGGCCGACCGTCGCTTCTCGCTCGTCGACACGGGCGGCTGGGAGCCCGACGCCCGCGGCATCGACCGCTCGGTCGCCGCGCAGGCGGAGGTCGCGATCGACCTCGCCGACATCGTGCTGTTCGTCGTCGACGCCATGGTCGGCGCCACGTCGACCGATGAGCACGTCGTGAAGCTGCTGCGCAAGAGCGGCAAGCCGGTCTTCCTCGTCGCCAACAAGATCGACGACGCTCGTCAGGAACCTGAGGCTGCGGCTCTCTGGAACCTCGGCCTCGGCGAGCCCTACCCGGTGTCGGCGATCCACGGTCGTGGCGTCGCCGATCTGCTCGACCAGCTGCTGAAGAAGCTGCCGGATGTCTCCGCGGTCGCGAAGGCCGAGATCGGCGGGCCGCGGCGCGTCGCGATCCTCGGTCGACCGAACGTCGGCAAGTCCTCGCTGCTCAACAAGGCGGCCGGCGAAGAGCGCGTGGTCGTGAACGACCTCGCGGGAACCACCCGTGACCCGGTCGATGAGATCGTCGAGCTCGGTGGCAAGCTCTGGCGCCTCGTCGACACCGCCGGCATCCGCCGCCGGGTGCACATGGCGCAGGGTGCTGACTTCTACGCGTCGCTGCGCACGTCCGCTGCTCTCGAGAAGGCGGAGGTCGCGGTCGTCGTCCTCGATGTGTCCGAGACGATCAGCGAGCAGGACGTCCGCATCATCGATCTCGTGCTCGAGTCGGGCCGCTCTCTCGTGCTGGCATTCAACAAGTGGGATCGTCTGAACGACGACGACCTCGAGAACGCCGATCGACGTCGGTACCTCGAGCGTGAGATCGAGCAGGACCTGGCGCACGTCGCCTGGGCACCCCGCGTGAACATCTCGGCCAAGACCGGTCGTCACCTCGACAAGCTCGTGCCGGCGCTCGAGACGGCGCTGGAGAACTGGGACCGTCGCATCCCGACGGGCAAGTTCAACGCCTTCCTCGCAGAGCTCGTCGCCGAGCACCCGCACCCGCTGCGTGGCGGAAAGCAGCCGCGCATCCTGTTCGGCACGCAGGCATCGACGCGTCCGCCGACGTTCGTGCTGTTCACGACGGGATTCCTCGACCCGGGCTACCGCCGCTTCATTCAGCGTCGTCTGCGCGAGCTCTACGAATTCGACGGAACTCCGATCGTCATCAACATGAGGGTCCGCGAGAAGCGCCAGCGCTGATCGCACCCGATTCGACAGCTGTGCCCGCGCGAATCCGCGCGGGCACAGCTGTTCCCGCGTATGACCCCGGCGGATGCCGACAGCCGGATGCTGTGACAGGCTGAAGGGGTGACTGTCGTACCTCCCGCCGCAGGTGAACCCCGCCGCCCAGATGGGCCGCGAAACCCGGGCGACGCCTGGGTGATCGCCCCCTCGGGGGAGAAGTACTGGGGGCGCTTCGGCGCGGCTGGACTGCTCGCCGTCGATCCGGAACGCGGGATCCTTCTTCAGCACCGGGTGTCCTGGTCGCACTTCGGTGGGACATGGGGGTTGCCTGGCGGCGCCATGCACGAGGGCGAGAGCGCGATCGTGGGCGCAGTGCGCGAGGCGCAGGAAGAGGCCGGGGTTCCGGATGCGGCCGTGCGACCCCGGTTCACCAGCGTGCTCGATCTGGACGTGTGGTCGTACACGACCGTCATCGCCGATGTGGTGCGTCCGTTCGACCCCGTGATCAGTGACCCCGAGAGCGTGGCTCTCGAGTGGGTGCCCGTCGATGAGGTGGACGCACGGCCGTTGCACCCCGGTTTCGGTAGCGCCTGGCCTGCTCTGCGCACCCTGCTCGATGTGCGCCTGTCGCTCGTCGTCGACGCCGCCAACGTGGTCGGCTCTGTGCCGAACGGATGGTGGAGAGATCGTGCCGGTGCGACGGCTCGTCTTGCCTCGCGCCTCGACGGACTCGCTGTGCCCGCGGCCGACCTCGGGGTCGGGGGAGCGACCTGGTTCCCGGAGATCGCTCTCGTCGTCGAGGGACAGGCGCGCGGGATCGTGACTCCGTCGTCGGACGCCGATGCGGAGGTGCCCGAGCTGCTTCCCGCAGGTGGCGTCTCGATCGTCCGCGCCGAGGGGGCCGGAGACGAAGCGATTGTGGCCGAGGTGGAACGTCGAACGCGTGCCGGGCAGCATGTCGTGGTCATCTCGAGCGACCGCGAGCTGCAGAACCGCGTCGACGTAGCGGGCGCGGCGCAAGTGCGCTCGGCGGGCTGGCTGTTGAGCGTGCTCCCGCAATAGTCGGGGCCGCTTTCGTCTCAGTGCGTGCTCCGCTTTCGTCTCAGCGCGCGCTCCGCTTCGTCTTGGCTGTGCGCCCCCTCGTCCGACGGTGGCTGCGCTCAGCCTGAGGGGTGTTGCGCTCAGCGTGACGCGTGCTGCGCTCAGCGTGAGGATGCTGCGCTCAGCGTGAGGGTGCCGCACTCAGCGTGACGTGTGCTGCGCTCAGACGAACATCACTCTTCGTCGCGGTGGGTCGACATACTCGCGGCCGAGCGGACTCGTCCACGTGAGCGACCCGTCAGAGGTCTGGCGCGCCGTCCACCGATGCCGCTCATGGATGTCCGGATGCTTGAGCGAGTGGTGCGTCGTGCAGAAGTGGCTGAGATTGTCGACGCGCGTGCGTCCACCACGGGCGTGGTCGTGGTTGTGGTCGATCTCGCAACGATGCACCGGCATCCTGCATCCGGGAAACCTGCAGTGCTGATCGCGCGCTCTGAGGAACCGCCGCATCTGCTCTGTCGGGGAGTAGGAGTCGGTCTCCGTGACCAGTCCCTGCGCGTCGAGGAACAGACGCGCCCACCCGGTGCGATGTCCTGCGAGTCCCCGCGCGACGTCGGGATCGAGCGGCCCGTGTCCGTCGAGTTCAGCGGGACGATCGTCCTCCCCGGCGAGAGTGCTTGCAGCGACGGTGACCTGGATGCGGGCGGAGATGTTCTCCAGCCCTGTGCCTGTCGCTTCGCTCGGATCGGCAGTGAGGAGCAGATCAGCCAGCACATCGGCGCGCATCTGGTCGAATGTGCGAGCGTCGCCGGAGAGGTGCTCGATGTCAGGGCTCGAGGGGTCGGCCATCGGGTCGATCAGTCCGGCAAGCGGGTCGGTGACGAACGTGCCGTCGGCAGCGATCACCGCTGTGTCGAAGTAGGACTCGTATCGGGGATCATCGGGCGAGAGGTCGTCGAGGTAGAGCGAGCCCTCCGGTTCGTCCAGCGGCTCGAGGATAGGCTCCTGCTCGTTGCGGGTGCGAGTGATGTGCCGGGCCATCTGCGTGAGTCGATCGGAGATCGCCACCGCGACCCACTCGGGCAGGATCGCCGTGAGGGCAGCAAGCCCGTCGCCGACGGACTTGACGGTGACACACCGTTCCGCGGCCGCTCGGCGATGCTGCTCGACGACGGTCTCGCCGACGAGAGCTGCCGCCACCTGACGTGCATGGGTCTTCGTTCTCGGTGCCGTGTCGTTCTCAGCGACCACCAGAACGGCAGCCTCGTAGACGCTCATCGTCTCGGCGTCCACCCGCCCATCGCGGATGGCGTCGTCGACGATCTCGCTCGCTCGCACGATCTCACGGACATGACGCTCGCCGATCGACCCGACAGAGAAGGCGGCCTGCACGGCCGGGAGCGTGCGCGTCAGAGTGCGTGCATCGGTGAAGGCGTACTCGACCGAACCTTTCGGGATGTGACCGGCCGCGGAGTACTCTGCGACCATCGAGCGGTAGATCGCCTCGCGATGGTGCGGGCTCTCCGAGACGTCGCTGTCGTGCATGCCGATCCGCTCGACCAGCAGCGCGTAGGACTCGGCCTCGAGCGCAGCGATCTGGCGGCGCGTGGCGACCCATTCGTCGAGCAGGCGGCAGCGCTCCTCGAGATCGAGGTCGAAGTCGGTACGCCGGGTCATAGGTCCACATTAGAACCTATGTTCGACCGCATCCAGGCTCAACCCTGGAATATGCCGTCATCCTCGTATCCTCGCCCGCGCAGCTTGTCGATGTCGCGACGCTCGCGTTTCGTGGGTCGCCCCGCCCCCCGATCACGCAGTCCGAGAGCCGCCTGCGGTTCGCGCTCCGGTGTGCGATCCTCATACGCCAGCGCAGCGAGAGGGGCACCGACGCGCTTGACGAGCAGCTGACGCACGATGAGAATCCGATCGAATCCGGCGATCCGGATGCGCAGTTCGTCGCCGACGCGGATGTGCTGAGCAGCCTTCACTTTGTCGCCGTTCATGCGCACATGCCCCGCACGGCATGCAGTGGTGGCGGCCGAGCGCGTCTTGTAGACGCGGATCGCCCAGAGCCAGCTGTCGACCCGTGCTGCATCCGCCATCAGATGTCTCGCTTTCTCAGTGCGATCAGGGTGCCGGCGATGATCAGACCCTGCCCGAGCGTGTAGGTGGCCATGATGGCGGGGCTGCTCCAGTCCGGCAGGGAACCGGGCAGGAAGAGCCGAAGAGCCAAGAGAGTGTCGCTGGCGAGGAAGAAGGCGCCGCCGATCGACACGAGCGCAGAGCATCGAGTGGCGGCGGCCGCTGTGCTCGCGAGGACGAGACCGTAGACAGCCACCGCGATCAGCAGCCCGCCGGCGTGCGGACCGATGAACACCAGCATCACCACCCACCACGCGGCGTAGACGAGCGCCCACCACGGCATCCGCCGCGCGGCGAGATGGCGCATGAAGAGCGCGATGTATGCCAGATGCGCGATGCCGAAGAACAGGAGCATCAGAGGCACTTCTGGCGCCGCCGGGAAGAACACCCCTGCGCTGTCGCCGAGCCACGAGAACAGGAGTGCCGCGATGGTCAACGCCAGCGCCGAGCGTTCCGCGGCGCGACCCACTGACACGAACACGGGCACGGCGAGCAAGGGCATGAGCAGGAGCTTCGTCGGCCCGGCTGCGGGGCTGCCGACGCTCAGCAGCGCCACGTGAGCCGCCGATGCCGCCGCATAGGGCAGAAAGGCCCAGAGAAGCGGGTCGGACCGACGGCGTCGCTGCATCTCACCATCGTAGGGCGGGATCGAACGCGCTCAGCCTCGCTCAGGATTCGACCGTCACCTGGGTGATCTGACCGTCGGCACCGAGGTGCACGGCGGGCCAGTAGCCCTCGGGGAAGTGCTGGCCGCAGGTGTCGATGAAATGGAGCACGACCGTGCCATCGGACGAGGCTTCGAGCGTCTCGAGGGTGAGGTCGGTCGCCGCGTCGTCGAGCTCGTGCTGCTCCGGGGCCGCATTGCTGAAGGCGGCGACGACCGCATCCGTCGCCAGTCGTCGTAGGACGCCGAGGGCGGCTATGGTCTGATGCACATGGGGGAGCAGTGCGGCAGCCTCACCGGCATCGGTGCCCTCGATCATGAGATCGAGAGGGGCGGCGGCGACGACCGTGCCGCCTGCATACCAGTCATGGGTCAGTACCGTTCCGTCGGACAGCTCGGTCGTGGCGCGCGTGAGGGTGCCCAGTTCGGGATCTTCGATGGTCGGGTTCTCGTCGCTCATGTCACCACGCTAGCGCTCGCTCACGGCCCGAGAGTCGAGCCGCGGGACTCGAGGTGCTCGCGCAGGATGCGAATGGCCTTCGGCCCGACTCCGTGGATGGCGAGCAGCGCCGCCTCGGACGCGTCGTCGAACTGGTCGAGACGTGTGAACCCGTGGAGCGCGAGCCCTCGTCGTGCGACCTTGCCCATGGACGCCGGTAGGTCCGTCTCTTCGTTCATGACGACAGATCCAGTGCGACCAGGGTTCGGCCGGGCTTCATCTCCGCGCGTTCTTCGAATCCCGCCGCCAGGAACGTGGCGAGCGTGCCGTGGAACAGATCGTTGGTGCGCTTCTTCTCGCCACGGGTGTCGACGGGGTACCCCTCGACCAGTCCGGCGCCGGAGCGTCGAGCGAGATCGACGGCGGCGCGCAGCAGCTCGAGGGTGATGCCCAAGCCGCGGTGTTCGCGACGGACCACGAAACATGTCACGGCCCATACGGACTCGTCATCGAAGGGTTCGGTTGATGCCGCCGCGATCATGCGCGTGCGCGGCACCCGCTGCTGCAGGGTTCGCGGACCGATCCTGATCCACCCCGCGGCCTCGCCGTCGATGTATGCGATCAGACCAGGTGGAGGGCCCGCCTGGATCTCATCGTGCAACATCTCTATGCGTTGCGGCGTGGTGGTCTCATTCCACTCCTTGTTGCTCAGCATCGGCCAGATGCACTGGCAGCTGGCACCGTCGCCGCCGCCCGTCAGTGCATGCTGAACGTCATCCCATCGGGCGCTGGTCGCCACCTCGGTCGTGATCGTCACCATGGATGCGACCGTACGCCGGGGCTCCGACACCTCGCAACGCCCGGCGCTCACCCGGTTCGCGGAGTTCCGTCGAGTGGGGCTAAGATAGGGGAGTTGCCTGCGCGAGAGTGCAGAACAACGGGCTGTGGCGCAGCTTGGTAGCGCACTTGACTGGGGGTCAAGGGGTCGCAGGTTCAAATCCTGTCAGCCCGACCGAGAAAGGCCCGGAAACTCGCAAGAGTCTCCGGGCCTTCTGCATGTCCGGGACAGTCCGAGGGCAGCAGGCGTAAGGCCGTCACGCTGGGCGGCGTCGAGTGTGCCAGACACGCCCTCATCACGGAGGGTGGCGACGGCCTGCCGGGTCTGCGCCTTGGCTTAGGCCCGGCAGGCCCTCGGTTGAACATCGAGACCGAAGCCGTCCATGGAGTGAGTGGCGGTGCTGACACGGAGGTACAGCACGGCGTTCATCGCGATTCCTGCATACTGAGCACATGAACATCGCTGACCCTCACGGGCCCATGAGTCCGTATGGCAAGGTCGGCTCGATCGTGAATGTCGTCATGTCCGCAGTATTCGGCGGGATCGCCGTCGTGGTGGGCATCGTTATCGGTGAGCCAATGCCGTTCGTCGGGGGGCTCGGCTTCTGGGCGATGTGTGCCTTCGCCTTCGTGCCGATCATGCGTCGCGCGATCAAGTACGAGCGCGAGACGAACGCGCGCCGCGCTGGCGCGATAGCCTCCCCGCATGAGGACATACCCAACCGTGGAGATCGCACTCTGGACTGAGGACGCGATCGTGCTGATGGACTGGCTGGAGACGGTCGACTTCGACGAAGTTCCGTCAGAGCACAAGGCAGTCAAGCAGGCGCTGACGGACCTCGCGTCGCGGCTGGAGGAAGTTGTCCCGTATGAGTCGCCCATGACGCCCGAACGAGTCGCGACTGCGCAAGAGGCTGTCAGTCGGGGCATGGGCAGGTGACCAGAAGTGACGAATGTCGATGCGGGGGAGGCGGTCTCTCCGTCAACTGATGATTCCGGGCCTGCCGCCAATTCCGTAGAACTGGCGGTGACCGGAAGAATCGGCGTCGTCCGCCATGAACAGGAGACGCTCGATGCTGATGCCGAGTTCCCGGCGATGGCGGACCCGGTCGATTTTGTCTGCACTCATTCGCGCTGCCGATTGTGGGGCTCGCTCGTCGTGGACCGGAATCCGGCGGCGTCAAGACTCCACGCACGAGGAGGCGGCCACAGGCATCTGGGCGGGCAGTACGGTGCCCCGACCGGTTCTGGGGTACCTATCGGGACACCTAGCCGGCTTCGCTGGGGAACTCCACCGGCTCGGGGCCGCGTCTGTGTGGCCACGGCCAACGTAACCCCAATGCAGCGCTGTATCTAGTGGTTGCGGATGCGCCTCAGTCCGATCCTGTGAACGGCGGTCGGCGGATCTCCGTTCATGTGCGGCGGCATCGAGATGCCGAGGCCCAGTCGCGTTTCGTGCAGAACAGCGTACGCCCGCACGCCGTCGTCCACCACGCCATATGACGTGGCTCTTATCGGGCGTATCCTTCGCTCGAGAGCCTGCCCCGACCACGGTCTGGGGACCCCGGCGGGGTCGCTCCGGTCGAGGGACTCTTCCTTCACATGATCACTCGTGATCCGGAGAGAGAGTCCCTCCGCTGTGCGATCCGTCGTCCTTCCGTCCGATTCCTCCTCACGTCAACCCCCTCCTCGTGTGCGTGGTCGACCGCATACCGTCGCCTCAACCGACAGAGGAGATGCAATGAGCGATCTGCAGAACACGCACGGAACTCCCGGTGGCGACGAAGAGGCGGACACCGCCTCGGGCGGTGCGCCCGAGGAGTCGTCGTCGAAGAGCACCGACGAGATCATCGAGGACGAGACCACCGACGAAGACGGTGCGCCCCTCGAGAACCCGTCCGGCGGCTGACCCCGACGACGTCCACACAGAGAAGACCCCCACCGGCGCTGAGTCCTGTGGGGGTCTTCGTCGTCGGCGGGTCGCTGCACCTAGGCCGTGCGCACCGTCAGCATGCGCCACCCCTCGGGCACCTTCGCCTCGAGCGACGCCATGTCGTCGGCCTCGATCTCGCGCACGCCGTCGACACGGGTGAACGTGCCCGTCGCCTCCATCTTCGCTTCGCCCTTCAGCATCCGCACGGGCGCCGACGTCAGATAGAAGCCCGGCTTGCGGTGCTGTTCGAGCTCGACGAGCACCTCGGCCAGCGTCGTGCCGATGACGTCTGCAGTGCTGGTCTCGATGGGACGAATCAGAGCGATGAGCATCAGGCCAGCCTATGGCGCGGTCCTTGGGATTCGACGTACCGCTCCGCGCAGCGCATCAACTGACCGTCGTCGCGAGCGGAGGAAGGTGCGGGATCGTGACCGGCGACGTCGATCGGCTCGGCGGGTTGTGGAACCGCTGCAGGTCGCTGAGCACCTCTTCCGCCGACATGTACGAGCTCGCCAGGGGAAGGTTGCGCAGCCAGAGCACATCGACCTCGACGGCGTCGACCTGATAGATGCAGGCGACAGTCTGGCGCGCATCGTGCGGCTCGTACCTGTGGTCGACGATCAGCCACTCGGTCTCCGTGACCCTTCGGAGCTCGAACCTCGGATCGGGCATCGCGGACATCTCAACACTCCAATCAGTCGTTGTCACCATCGGCTGACAGAGGGAGCGCTCCGCGCCCGGGCGGGAAGACACCACCGCCTGGTCGACGGGCGCCCTCTGCCCGCCAGAGTTCACCAGAATTATAAGAACTCACCGGTATATCGCTCAAGTGAGCCGTGAGGGATGCGGCGGACAGCGCGCCTCAGGCTTCGTGCGCGGTCTTCCCGGCGATCACGGTGCGCAGGACTCGCGCTGTGAGCAGCGACGCGTTGCCCTCCGAGAACGAATCGACGTCGAGCACAGCGAAGTCTGCGACCTGGCCCACCGCGATCCGGCCCCGCCAGTCGCCATCGCCGATCGAGACCGCAGCGTCACGAGTCGCATGCACGACCGCGCGTTCGAGGGGAAGAGCGAACTGCGGATGCACCGCCGGCACATCCGGGTCGAGAGCGGACGCCCGCGTTGTGGCGACGTACATGTTCGCGAGCGCCGCGTGCGGTGCGGTGGGGGCGTCGGTCGAGAAGGCGAGCAGTGCACCGGCATCCTCATACTCGGGCCACGCGAAGGCCCGATCCGCACGATCGTCGCCCAGCTGTGCTGCCCAGTTGGCGAAGATGGCGGGGTCGGCGTGAACCGGCTGCATGGAGGCCGTCACGCCGAGCCGTGCCATGCGCTCGGCCGTGCCGGGTGCCGCGTACTCGAGATGCTCGATCCGGTGGCGACGGGGGCGATCGCCATTGACGGTGATGGCGTGCTCGATGGCATCCAGCGCGAGGGTGCTCGCCTCGTCGCCGATGGCATGCAGCGCGACCTGCAGTCCGGCGGCATCCGCGGCCGCTACCACAGGGAGCAGCCGATCAGCGGGCCAGATCGGCGCGGCGTGGGAGCCATCCGCATACGGTGCGCGCATCGCCGCCGTGCACGCGTCGATCGTGCCGTCGAGCACGAGCTTGATCCCGATCACGCGAACGGTGCCGGAGTCGGCGACGGCACGCTCAGCCGCCTCGGCGACCTGAGCCAGGTTCTGGGCATCGTCACCCGTGTTGGCGACGAACCAGTGCGCGGCGATCCGCAACGGCAGCGCGCCACGTCGCTCCGCGCGCTCGAGCGCTTCGAGCGCGAGCGCGTCGAACGCCATGTCGACGGCGCCGGTCACACCGGCCGCGAGGTACGCCTCGACGACGCGCTGCACCGCCGCATCCCGCTGCTCGTCGGTGGTGGTGGCATCGCGGTGCGCCCACGCGAACTGCTGCGCGGCCGTCTCGTAGAGCATCCCGGTCGGCTCGCCGTCGGCATCCCTCTCGATCCGACCGCCGATCGGGTCAGGGGTGTCGCGGGTGATGCCGAGCTCGCCGAGCGCCGCGGAGTTCACCCAGCACGAGTGGTAGTCGTTCGCATCGAGGTAGACGGGGACGTCAGCGACGACGGCGTCGATCATCGCCGCCGTCGGCGCGCCGCCGGGGATCGCATCGAAGAGCCATCCGCGTCCGCGGACGACGCCGGCAGAGGTCTCGCGTGCCGCTGTCACTCTGCGCTGGATCTCGTCGAGCGACCCGGCATCGGTGAGACCGATCTGACCGAGCGCCTCGCCCATCATGAGCAGGTGCGTGTGCGCGTCGATGAAGCCGGGAAGGACGACCCGTCCCTCGAGATCGACCACCGAGTCCGAGGAAGGGGCGTCGGAGTCGGTCCCCACGAAGACGAACTCCGCGCCGTCGACGACGACCGCGTCGGCCCAGGCGGTGTCGTCGGCTGTGAAGAACCGGGCGTTGCGATACAGGGTGCGGGTCATCGGAGCGTCTCCTCATGGGCGGCGGCACGCTCGAGGCGTGTCGAGAGCAGGGCGATCGCGCTTGCGGGCACGGCGAGAACGAAGCTGGCGATACCCAGTGCGACGGCGAATCCCTCGAAGCCGAGCACGCCGACCAATGCCGCACCGATCACCGGTGTGAGTGCCGAGCCGACGAGGTAGACGGCCAGGAGGGGGCCCGACCAGCGGCCGTCGGCATCGAGGGCGGCTGAGGTCGAGACGAAGTACATGAAGGCGATCGCGTAGACGGTGTTCCACGCGATGAACACGATGATGAACGCGGTCGGATCTGAGGTGAACCCCTCGACGATCTTCAGGACGCCTCCGGCCACCAGCAGCACCGCGAGCGGCAGTGCTCTTCCGAGCCGAGATCCGACGACCATGAGCAGCACCGATCCGATCAAGCCGCCCGCCGTCGCGCCGCTGAGCGCGAGGCCCAGGCCTTCGGGGGTCAGCCCGGTCTGCTCAGCACCCATGACGCCTGCCATGGCCCAGAGCGAGTCCTCGCTCGCCGCCCACAGCGCGAACACGACGAGAAGACCGAAACCGGCGATGGTGACGGTCCGCGAGCGCGCGGGGGAGAGCCGCACCGTGCCGGTCGGCGGCACATCGATCGGCATCGCCTCGGCGACGGCGGCGCCGGCCTGCGGGTCGAGCACAGGCGCCGCGGGCAACCAGGCCGAGACGAGCAGGCCCACGATGCTGAAGAGCGCCAGCGCCCCGAAGACATCGATCGGGGCGAGCCCGATGAGGGGGATCACGGCCAGCACGATCGTGATCACGCCGCGATTCGCGAGACCGTTGAATCCGGCGACCCTGTCGGGGTTGCGGAACGCGGCGAGAGCGGCGCCCGAGGCGGCGACGGCCCCACCGGCTCCCGCACCGCCGACGAGCAGCCCCGGAAGGATGAGAGCGGGGACCGCAGCGGCGGTGGCGAAGCCGACCGCGGCGATGGCGAGTCCGGTTCTGGCTACGGCCCGCCGATGACTGCCGGCGCAGAGGGGGGCGATGGCCAGCCCGGTGACAGCCGTGAGCAGAAGAGTCGCTGTGACGAGCCAGCTGGCCGCGAGCACGTCCATGCCGAGACCCGTCTGAGCGGCGGTGATCATGTAGGGCGACAGGTTCACGCCCAGGTAGCCGGCGATTCCGATCGCGAACGTGGCGGTGGCGGTGGGCAACCGGAGCGGAACCCGGGTGCTGAGGTCGATGGCGGTCATGGTTCTCCCACTGAGAGGGCACGGCGGTGTGCGCGAGGTGATGACGACGCGCATCGGGTGGGGCGCGGATCTCATAAACGAATGGTGTTCGTCAACGAATGGTGTTCACTATTATGCACAGGAGGGATGCCGGAGGGAAGAGATTCCTTCGTCGCCCGTCACAGAGAGCGAGGATGCGATGCCCAGGCCGTCGAGCCCCCTGCTGTCCCCCGACATCATCGGCGCGGCAGGCCTCGCGCTGTCGAGGGCCGGAGAGCCGTTCGGGGTGAACGCGATCGCGCGCAGGCTCGGTGTCCGGCCCTCTTCGCTGTACAACCACGTCGACGGCATGGACGGCATCATCGAGCTGATGCGCGGCCGTCTGGTCGAGGACTACCGGGTGAGGCCCGAGGAGAAGCAGTGGGACGACTTCCTGGTCGATCTGCTCAGACAGCAGCGCCAGATGTATGCCGATCACCCGCAGCTCGTACCGCTGCTGATCGGTAAGACGATCACTCATCCGGCGGTCATCGCCGCCTACGACGACCTGGCGACCGCTCTCGTCGACGGCGGTTTCCCCGAGGACGAGGTGCTCACGGTGATCGCGATCATTGACGCATTCGCGATCGGGTTCGGCCTCGATCTGGCATCGCCGGACGAGGTCTGGGAGCCCGGGGAGGGGACGCGGACGCTCGGGCGCGTGATGGAGGGCGCGGAGCGCGGGACAGCCCGCGCGGATCGGACCTTCGAACTCGGCGTCGGGTTGCTGGTCGATTCGCTCCGTGCTCGCCTCACCCGATGACCCGGGAGCCGGTGGAGCGGCGGTGACTGCTCAGGATCCGGTGCGTGCGGCGACGAGCGCCTGGAGCGCTGCCGCATCGTGCGGTGCGTGCCCGCGCGCGTCGTTGTCGAAGTAGACGTACACGTCGCGCGGTCGGCCGTCGCCGGCGCCCGTGCCGTCCGACCAGGCGCAGAGCAGGTCGGCCCATTCGTCGAGCTCGGCGGCGGTGTAGGCGCTGTGATAGAGCATCTGTGCGCCATGAAGCCGGACATAGACGACCTCGCTCGTCAGGGCGTCGAAACGCGGCCATCTGCCGGCGGTGTCGGCGATGACGAGCGAAGCGCCGTGGTGACTGAGGATGCGCAGTGCCTCAGGATCGTCGAATGTCTGCGACCTCGGCTCGATCGCGTAACGGATCGGCTGGTCGCTCTCCAGCTCCGTCCAGGCTCGTCCGTCGAGACGCGAGTCGTGCGTCATCGCCAGCTTCTGAGCATCGCCCGTCGTGCGGGGGAGTGAATCGAGGAATCGTTCCAGGACTTCGGCGTCGAACTTCTCACGCTCCGGCAGCTGCCAGAGGATCGGTCCGAGTTGGGTTCCGAGGGCGAGGATGCCGGAGGCGAAGAAGTTGGCGAGTGCCTGTTCCGTGTCGCGGAGCCGCAGCATGTGCGTCACATAGCGGGATCCCTTGATGGCGAAGCTGAAGTCGTCAGGCACCTCGCTGCGCCAGCGACGGTAGCTATCCGGGCGTTGCAGCGAGTAGAACGATCCGTTGAGCTCGACGGTGGGGAAGTGCTGTCCGATGTGCTCGAGCTCCCGGCGTTGAGGCAGACCCCGGGGATAGAAGTCACCCCGCCAGCTGGCGTACCGCCAGCCCGACACGCCTATCCTCACCTGCGCAGCGCGTGCGGCGGTCATCGACTGATCCTCCTCCGCTGCCGCCGTGATTCGGGCGGCGTGAGGCGACGATAGGTGCGATGCCGCAGATGGGGAGCGGGGTTGACGCCCGTGGGCCACGTTGGTAGCGGCGTGCTCTCTCGCTCGGCTGTACGTGAAGACGAGGATCGCGCGTGGTGCGAGGACTGGTTGCCCTCTCGAGTCGTCCAACCCCATTTGGATCACTCGAGAGGGCTCACCGTCCTTCCCGGACGGTAGGGGAGGCGGCGAAGATTTTCGCTGCTCTCTCGACTGATATCCCCAGATGTTCAGCCGGTAGCCCCCGCTACTCCTTGCAGAATATCGCTTAATAGCTCTGTCCGCCATTTGGGGGACAAAGAAATCTACGAATGTTTCTTCCAAGACTGGGGCTTGCCGCGAGAACGTGCACTCATAGAGTGGGTTCATGGACAGAAAGCTCGTGCTGAACGCGCACCTCGCCATCGCCCACGGGCACCGCGTCGAGGTGACGGAGCGCATCGACGAGCTGACCGGAGAGTCGCTGATCCTGTCGGTCAGAGACCTCGACACGGGCATCTGGTATCGCCGCGTCGAAGAGCCGCGGGGTGAGTTCCTCCGGTGGCTCGGCCGTGTCGTCGACTGCACCGTGACCATCGGCGGCCACTCCTCGCAGACGACTCTCACCGTCGACGCCGACAGAGACGGATCAGGGGCGACGAGCGCCAGGGCTGCTCTGAACGGGGCGGATGCGGCGGTCGACGCCGCGAAGGCTGAAGCCGATCGCTGGGGCGGCGGAGACCGCGTCCCCGAGCCCGAGCCCGAACGCTTCTGGTGAGCCGCTCACCGGAAGTCCCTCGAACGATGCGTCACCCCCGTTCGGAGATCTTCGAACGCGTCGGCGAGGACGTTCACGACGCCCTCCGCTGAACGCTCGAGGATGCCGCGGATGATCAGCGCAGGAGAATCGCGCGCCACCCGGTGGTAACGACCCCACACCCCAGTCGAGCAGATGACGTTGACGAGACCGGTCTCATCCTCGAGGTTGAGGAAGGTGACACCGGCTGCGGTCGCCGGACGTTGACGGTGGGTCACAAGACCGGCGACCTCGATGCGTCGCCCCGTCTCGTGGCTCTGCAGATCTGCTGAGGTGAGCACGCCCCGTTCGCGCAGGAGCCCGCGGAAATGCGCCATCGGATGGTCGTCGGTCGAGACGCCGGTCGCCCAGAGATCTGCGGAGAGCCGCTCATAGCTGGACTGATCGCTGAACAGCGGCGGTTGCACGGCGATCGTCGTGCCGGGAAGGAACCGGGATCGGTCTTCAGCGGCTGCCCCGGACAGCCAGATCGCCTCTCTGCGCTGGAGGCCGAGGCACTCGAACGCGCCGGCGGTCGCCAGGGACTCCAGCTGCGCAGCGGTGGCATCCGTGCGCCTCACCAGATCGTTCAGATCGCGGAAAGGTCCGGCCGCCTCGCGCTCGGCGACGATCTTCTCCGCCAGTTGAGTGCCGATGCCGCGCACACCGCTGAGACCCATGCGCACCGCATAGGCGCCATCTCGACGGTGTGCCGCCGACTCGTCCGGTGAGGAGCGATCGAAGCGCGGCACCCGGGGCTGCAGAGGGTCGCTGCAGGTGTCCCGCCCCGTCGGCATCCGCAGCGGTGAGCCCTCGAGGGGTTCGAGAGTCTCGGTGGCCCCCGAGGCGTGCAGATCGGGTCGACGCACCTCGACCCCGTGTCGTCGTGCATCCGCGGTGAGTGTCGACGCGGAGTAGAAGCCCATCGGCTGCGACCGGAGGAGCCCCGCGAGGAACGCCGCGGGATAGTGCAGCTTGAGCCAGGAGCTCGCATAGACCAGGAGCGCGAAGGACAACGAGTGGGACTCTGCGAATCCGAAGTTCGCGAAGGCCTGGATCTGCGCGTAGATGCGATCCGACTGCTCGGCGGAGAGTCCGCGTCTGGTCATCCCCGCGTAGAGCTTGTCTCGCACCTTGTCGATCTTCTCGAGCCCGCGCTTGGACCCCATCGCGCGTCTGAGCAGATCGGCCTCGTCGGCGGTGCAGTCGCCGATGGCCGTCGCCATCTGGATCAGCTGCTCCTGGAAGATCGGGATGCCCAGTGTCCGCTCGAGGATCGGCTTGAGGTCATCGTGCGGATACGGGATCTCGAGCACCACGGGCTCTTCGCCACGGGCGGCTCTGGCGAGATTCTCCTCGTCGAGCGCATCCTTCGCCATCTTGCGGCGGACGAAGGGATGCACGGCCCCGCCCTGGATGGGTCCGGGGCGGATCAGCGCGATCTGGATGGCGAGGTCGTAGAAGGCCCGAGGCTGCAGGCGGGGGAGAAGGCCGATCTGCGCACGGGATTCGACCTGGAACACCCCGATCGAGTCGGCGCGGCAGAGCATGTCGTAGACGGCCGGCTCTTCTTTCGGAAGGGTCTCGAGCGTCCACCGCTCACCCGTGGCGTCGTGGATCAGGTCGAAGCAGTGCTGGAGCGCAGCCAGCATCCCGAGCCCGAGGAGATCGAACTTCACCAGCCCCATCCAGGCCGCGTCGTCTTTGTCCCACTGGATCACCGTGCGGTTCTCCATGCGTGCATGCTCGACGGGAACGACCTCGCCGACAGGGCGCGCGGTGAGCACCATGCCGCCGGAGTGGATGCCGAGATGCCGGGGAGCCTTCAGCAGTTCGCCCGCGTAGTCGAGCACGTTCGCCGGGATGTCGTGCTCGTCGGCCACCTCGAGCCCGGCGCTCCACCCATCGACCTGCCGGGACCAGGCATCCTGCTGTCCCGGGGAGTAGCCGAGAGCTCTCGCCATGTCGCGCACCGCGTTCTTCGGACGGTACTGGATGACGTTCGCCACCTGTGCCGCACGTTCGCGTCCGTACTCGCGGTACACCCACTGGATGATCTCCTCGCGGCGATCCGAGTCGAAATCGACATCGATGTCCGGTTCTTCCTGTCGGGTCGTCGCGAGGAAGCGCTCGAAGGGCAGACGGTAGAGGATCGGGTCGACGGCGGTGATGCCGAGCAGATAGCAGACGGCGCTCGCCGCGGCCGAGCCGCGCCCCTGGCACAGGATGCCGCGACGGCGCGCCTCGGCGACGATGCCGTGCACGATGAGGAAGTAGCCGGGGAAGTCCTTCTCCTCGATCACATCGAGCTCGCGTCCGATCCTGCGACGGCCGTCGGCATCCAGGCGCGGATACTTCGTCGGCACGGCCTCCCACACCAGGTGGCGCAGCCAGCTCATCGGCGTGTGTCCGTCAGGGACCTCCTGCTTCGGGAGGGCAGGTCGTGCACGGCGGAGGGAGAAGGCCGACGCTGCGGCGAGTTCGAGGCCGTAGGAGATCGCACCGGGGTGGCGCCGGAAGCGCGCTGCCATCTCCGCGCCGCTGCGCAGATGCGCTCCTCCGTGAGTCGGAAGCCACCCGTCGAGCTCGTCCATGCTGCGCACGGCGCGCACGGCGGCGACCGCTTCGGCCAGTGATGCACGCTCGGGCGCTGCATAGTGCACGTTGTTCGTCGCCACCACCGGCAGTCGCATCCGTCTGGCGAGATCGGCGAGAGCGTCGTTGCGTCGTGTGTCCAGCGGGTCGCCGTGGTCAAAGAGCTCGACGGCGACGTGATCCTGGCCGAACAGATCCACCAGTCGGCGCAGCGGCGTCTGAGCATCTCCCGCCTCTAGGCCACGGCGGACCCCGCCCTTCCGGCATCCGGTGAGGATCGTCCAGTGCCCGTCTGAGGCGGCTGCCAGCTCCTCGAGGTCGTAGACGGGGCGGCCCTTCTCGCCACCGCGCAGGTGGGCGGCCGTCATCGCGCCGGAGAGACGGTGGTAGCCCTCCAGCCCGTCGGCGAGCACCAGCAGATGGTCGCCGACGGGATCGGGGGCGCCCCGCTGCGGTGCGTCGAGGCCGAGCGAGAGCTCTGCGCCGAACACGGTCTGGACGCTCACATCCATCAGCTCTGCGACCTCGGCGAAGCGGGCAGCACCGTAGAAGCCGTCGTGGTCGGTGAGCGCCAGTGCAGTGAGTCCGAGACGCTCGGCCTCGGCGAGCAGATCCTCCGGTGAGGAGGCGCCGTCGAGGAAGGAATAGGACGAATGCGCATGCAGCTCGGCGTACGGGACGGCGTCCTCTGGCCTGCTGACGGACGTCGGTGGGTTCCGTGTGCGCTTGGTGCTGACGGGGCCGGGGTCGGGTCGGCTGCCGGGCGGGATGCCTCCCGTCGGGTATGGCGATTCCTCGCCGCTGAGAGTGCGCTCCAGCTCGTTCCAGGACAGGGGAGGGTTGTGCCAGCCCATCAGCGGTACCTCCCCTCAGCCCACCACCGGCCTCCGGTGCAGAAGACGAGCCAGGCTCGATCATGATCGTCGACGATCTGCAGGCGGTGCCCTCTCTTGCCGCCGGAGTCCTCCCATCGGCGTTCATGGATCGGCCACGGACCGGCCCACGCCTGAACGTCGTCGCCGTCGATGCGAGCGGGCGCCGCCGAGAGCGCACCCCGTTCGTCGACGAGGACTGTCTCGCCGTCAGGGGAGAGCACTCCGATGGGGCGAGGAGGGCGGAACACCTCGGCGGGGAGAGGGTCGGGAAGGCTCCCCGGCCAGGGCTGCGCTGGGTCTCTGGGGGCGACGGAGCGTTCGCCCCACGGAGTGAGCACCTGACGATCGGCGAGCCAGCGCCCGCCGGAGAGGGCAGCGGTGACGACGCCCTCGTGGCCGAGCATCGTCTGCACGCGCGAGATGGCGTGATGCAGGCGTTCATCAGTGCCGGACCCGAAAAGGCCGGGCTGGTGATGGGCGGCATCGTCGACCGCCACGGGGACGATCCGCACCAGAGAGATTCCGCCGAAGGCACGAGCCTCATCGACCGGCTCCTTCGCGGATTCGGCTCCCAGTGCTTCGAGCTGCCAGCGCACCCGGTCGACGAGATCAGCGGCATCGAAGCAGGTGGGATGCAGCCAGGGGCGCGAGAACACCTTGCCGTCGTCGTCGGTGAGGTCGATGCGGACCTCGGTGCACACCACCGAGGCCTCACCGAGGGCGAGCATGACCGCATCGGCCGTCTGCCGCACGGCGAAGGCCACCTGATCGGCTCCGGCGAGTGGCGAGTCGAACTCGATGGAGCGAACGAGCTCGGGGTCAGGAGGTCGTGCCACCACCGCGCGGGAATCGGCGCCGGCGGCGAGGGCGTGCAGACGCGCGCCGCGCTCGCCGAAGCGATCGCGCACCTCGATCTCGTCGAGGGCCGCGAAGTCGCCGAGCGTGCGCACACCGAGCCGGACGAGCAGACCGGTGAGCTGCTCGTCTCTCAGAACGTTCACCGGGAGTGGGGCGAGGAAGTCCTTCGCGAGGCCTGCAGGTACGACGGTGCACGGTGCGCTCCCTCGCGCGGCGAGCTCGGCGGTGAAGGGGCCGTCGGCGATGCCCACGCGCACCTCGGGGAACCCGGCGTCGGTGAGGATGTCGATCAGGGCACGCCCCGCCTCGGCCTCGCCGTCGTAATAGCGCGCGATGCCCCGTGCCCGCACCGCCGCCAGCCCTGGACGCAGCAGTGCCGCACCGGGCGCGTGCTTCTCGATGAGTTGCAGCACGGGGAGGAACGCTCTCTCATCGCGGGCGGGGTCGTGGGGCATCACGCGCAGTGAAGAGATATGGCCCTGAGCGACGCGGCGACGTTGGCCGGCGCGCACGCCGTGCTCCCTCGCCGATGCGGTGCACGCCACGACGGTGTTCGCATGCACCAGAGCGGTCGGCGGATGAGGCGGTGGCCCGCCGAGAGCTGCTCTCAGCGGCCAATCGGGAAGCCACAGGACGAGGACGCGAAGTGGAGCGGCGGTCATCCGGCCACCGCCAGACGCGGGTACTCGAGCGGAGCGGCCTCGCCGCCGCGCAGGCCGGTCAGCCCTGTGATCTCGGCCATGGTCTCGGTGGCGACGTGCTCCGCCGGCAGCTCTTCCACTGCGCCGTGGGAGCCGGGAAGACGCACGCGCACGCTCGACGTCAGCGGACTGTGCCTCGTCCGCGCCGACACCGTCGCCGTGGAGCCTTCGATGAGCCCCCACCCCTCGCCGATGCCGAGCCAGTGCTGGTCGTGCAGCCGGATGGACCCCTCGCTCTGCGGCCAGGCGCCGGACTCCGCGGACTCGGTGACGAGCAGGGTGCTCCCGCGGTCTCGCAGTCGTGCGCTCAGTCGGGACACATCCGCATCGCGGGCCCTGCCTCCGGGCTGCACGGCGATCAGCGGAACCACCTCGGCGAGCGCAGAGGCCACGGCGAGCCAGCGGTCTCCTGGTTCGGGGACGAGGATCAGGCGAGGAAGCGCGATTCCGAACGCCGCTGCGGCTTCGACACCCAGTGTGGGCATGCCCACGACCGCGCACCAGTGGCCCTTGCCCGAGGCCGCGGCGAGCAGTGCGAGGACGAGACTGGGGGAGGGAGAGACGGTGTACGTCGCCCCCGTCTGCAGCCCCTCTTCGGGGAGCAGCGAGGAGAAGGCCGGATCGAGAGGGAGAAGCGGGTGCTCGCTGCGTCTGCGCTGCATGCGGCTGATCTCCCGGCGCAGCCGAAGAACCTCTCCGGCGCGGGAGTCGCCAGCCGGAGAGAGCGCGGTCACCGCATCGAGCCCGATCCCCATGAATCCATCCTCGAAGATATGTACTAATAAAGCAACTGGAGTAGATGACGATAGTTCGAACCTCCGACATCGCGGCGTGACGTTATCCACACGCGGTCATCGCCGCCGTCCGAGTTCTCCTAACCTGCGGGCATGGATCTCCGTACTGTGGCCGTCGTGACCGTTCATCTGGCCCTGTTCGCGATCGCCTGCCGACTCGTCGCCGTCGACATCCGCACGCATCGGCTGCCGAACCGGATCGTGCTCCCCACCCTCGCGGCGCTCATCGTGCTCGGAGTCGTCGACGCCATCACGGTCGGCCAGAGCGCCTCATTGGTCAGGGCCGTATCCGGGTTGCTGATCCTCGGCGGCTTCTACGCGGCGCTCCGTCTGCTCAGCCGGGACGGCATGGGCGGAGGCGATGTCAAGCTCGCCGCCGTCATCGGTCTGGTCCTCGGATGGCACAGCTGGCAGGCGCTCGCCGTGGGAGCAGCATCCGCCTTCGTGCTCGGCGCCGTGTTCTCCCTCTCGCTGATGATGCTCCGCAGGGCGGACGGCTCCACGCGGATCGCCTTCGGACCGTGGATGATCATCGGCGCGCTCCTCGGCATCCTGATGGAGTGAGGCGCCGTGCAGGGTGCCGTCGGCGATAGGGTGAGGACATGGCACTCGCACGACTTCACGGCGGCCCGCTCGACGGGCAGATCATTCCTCTCGGCGACGCGGACGACAAGCTGATCGTCCCCTACAGCGAGACCCAGGTGGTGTACAACCGGCGCGGTGACGCGCAGAACACCGGCGACACCGACGGTCCCACCGAGATCGACTACTGGTACGACGAATCCCTCGAGGACATCAGCCCGTCGGATGACTGAGCACCCCAGCGAGTCGCCGTCTGGCTCCGAGCCCTCCAGGGTCGTCGAGGTCGAGCGCAAGTACGACGTCGATGACTCCACGCCCCTTCCGGTGTGGGTGGGGATCCCCGGAGTGGATGCCGTGTCGTCCGGAGAGGTGCGCGAGCTCGACGCTCGCTACTTCGACACCGTCGATGCTCGGCTCTCCCGTGCAGGGATAGCCCTTCGTCGCCGCACCGGCGGCCCCGATGCCGGATGGCACATCAAGGGACCGCGAGAAGGTGACGGTCGCCTCGAGATCGGCTGGCCCCTGGGCGAAGACGACAGCATCCCGGATGCCGTGACCGAGACCATCTCGCGATGGGCGACGGCGCCGCTCACACCCCTCGCGCGGATCGAGAACACCCGCACGGCGTACCTGCTCACCGGGACGGCCGGAGTCGTCGCCGAGTTCGTCGATGACCGCGTTCGCGCGACCGATCTCCGACACGACGTGCAGCGGGAATGGCGGGAGTGGGAGTTCGAGCTCGGCCCCGCCGCGCCTGTCGATGCGGCGGGGCGAGCAGCCCTCTTCGACGCCGTGGAGCGGGTCGTCTCCGATGCCGGGGGTCGCGACGCGTCATCCGGCTCGAAGCTCGCGCGTGCTCTGGGTTTCTGACGCCCGATGCAAGCCCCTTCCGTGCTGGCGCGCGGTCATGCTTGAGTGACAGACATGACCCGCGCTGCCGTGCTCCGCTCATTGCGGACGATCGTTCCCGACACCGTCATCGAGCAGCACGAGGTGCGCGACATCTTCGCCTCGCAGCCCGATGTCGGACGCCTCGCCCAGCGGATCATCGGGGCGTCGTTCAACGGCTCGGGCATCGACACCCGCCACACCGTCATCCGAGAGCTCTCGCCCGCGGCCGGCACGGACGACAAGATGTTCTTCGACCGTGAGACGGGCCGCCTGCAGTCGCCGGGCACCGCAGCCCGCAACGACCTCTATACGCGCGAGGCGTCGCGTCTCTTCGTGGAGGTGGCGCGCAGCGCCTTGGACGCAGACCCCGACATCGTCGCCGCAGACGTCACGCACGTCATCACCGCATCCTGCACGGGCTTCCACGCGCCGGGCCCCGAGTACGAGATCGTGCGCGGGCTGGGGCTGTCCGACAGCGTGCAGCGTTATCACCTCGGATTCATGGGCTGCTACGCCTCGCTGCCGGCGCTCCGTGCGGCGAGCCAGTTCTGCGCAGCCGACCCCACGGCCGTGGTGCTCGTGGTCAGCGTCGAGCTGTGCACCGTGCACCTTCGCTCGTCGGAGGACCCGGATCTCATCGTCGCCAACTCGCTCTTCGCCGACGGGGCGGCCGCCGGCATCGTCACCGCACGCGACCTCGCCACTCCTGTTCCTGCGGTGCGTCTCGACGGCTTCCACACGGCGATAGCCGCGGAGGGCGAGAAGGACATGGCCTGGACCATCGGCGACCACGGCTTCGAGATGATCCTGTCGACGAAGGTGCCGCAGATCATCGGGGAGACCATCATCGGTGCGATCCGTCCGCTGTACGCGCGCGAGGGCGAGCTCGCAGCCGCGTTCGACGAGGGGCGTGTGGGGGAGCGGGTGGAGCACTGGGCCATCCACCCCGGTGGACGCAGCATCCTCGACCGCGTGCAGGAGCGACTGAATCTCAGCGACGATCAGCTCTTCCCGGCCCGGGAGACGCTGCGCGAGAACGGCAACATGTCGAGCGCCACTGTGCTCTTCGTCATCAAGCGGATCCTCGACGCCGGCGCGGGGGACGGGTCGCGCGTCGCCGCGATGGCCTTCGGCCCTGGGCTGACCGCCGAGAGCGCACTGATGACGGTCACCACCGGCATCTCGTGAGACACGACCTCTCGACACGCGCCACCGAGGCGCGCGAGCTCATGGACGACCCGCATGCGGACATCGGGATGCTGGAGCGCACCTACCGGCGCTTCCGTCTCGTGAACGCGCTCGTCTCCCGACCCCGACTGCTCTATCGCCAGGACATCCTGCCGCGCGCCCGCCGTGGCCCGATCCGCATCCTCGACATCGGCGCGGGTGGCGGAGACGTATGCCGGATGATCGCGGCGCGAGCGCGGCGAGCGGGTCTCGAGGTGGAGATCACGGCGCTGGACGCCGACGAGCGGGCGATCCGCTGGGCGGCGGAGCACGATGGAGGAGCCGGCATCGCATATCGCTGCGCCTTCTCGTCAGACCTCGTGGCGGAGGGCGAGCAGTTCGACGTGGTCTTCTCGAATCACGTGCTGCACCACCTCACCGGGGCGGAGCTCGACGGCCTGCTGCGGGACTCCGAGGCGCTCGTCGGCAGCGGCGGTGTCGTGGTGCACCGCGACATCGCCCGCACTCGACTCGCCTACGTGCTGTACGACGTCGCGACGCGGATCCTCGCGGGCACGCTGTTCCGGGGCTCGTTCATCCGAGAGGACGGCCTCATCAGCATCCGTCGCTCGTACACGAGGGGAGAACTCGCCGCGCTCGTGCCGTCCGGATGGACCGTGCACTTCGGACTCCCCTCGCGGCTGGAGCTGCGCAGGCGAGCCGACGCGGTCTCATGACGCACGAAGGCCCGGCCACGCGTGAGCGTGCCGGGCCTTCGAGTCGATCGCGGTGATCAGAAGTTGATCATGTGACCTGCGAGGCCGTGGAAGCCCTCCTGCAGCGCCTCCGAGAGCGTCGGGTGCGTGTGCACGTTGCGAGCCAGCTCGAGGGCCGTGAGGTCCCACTTCTGGGCCAGCGTCAGCTCGGGCAGGAGTTCCGACACGTCGGGGCCGATCATGTGGGCGCCGATGAGCTCGAGGTGCTCGGCGTCGGCGATCAGCTTGACGAATCCGACGGGCTCGCCGAGTCCGTGCGCCTTGCCGTTGGCCATGAACGGGAACGTCGCGACCTTGATCTCGCGTCCCTCGTCCTTCGCCTGCTGCTCGGTGAGGCCGAACGAGGCGACCTGCGGCGAGCAGAACGTCGCGCGCGGCATCATGCGGTAGTCGCCCAGCGTCTGCGTCTCCGCGCCGCCGATGGTCTCTGCGGCCACGACCCCCTGCGCCTCGGCCACATGGGCGAGCTGCAGCTTGGCGGTGACGTCGCCGATCGCGTAGATGCCCTCGACGTTCGTGCGCATGTGGTCGTCGATGTCGATCGCGCCGCGCTCGGTGAGCTTCACGCCGGTGGCCTCGAGACCGAAGCCTTCGATGTTGGGGGCGAAGCCGACCGACATGAGCACCTTGTCGGCCTCGATCGAACTCTGCTGACCGTCCTTGCCGGTGTAGGAGACGGTGACGGACGAGCCGTTGTCCACGACGGACTCGACCTTGGTGGAGGTCAGGATGTCGACGCCGTAGTTCTTGTACTGCTTGGCGATCTCCTTCGACACGTCGGCATCCTCGTTGGGGAGGGCACGGTCGAGGAACTCGATGATGGTGACCTTGACGCCATAGTTCGTCATCACATACGCGAACTCCATGCCGATGGCGCCGGCGCCCACGATGACGATGGACTTCGGCAGCTCGCGCGAGAGGATCTGCTCTTCGTACGTCACGACGTTGTCGCTGAGCTGGACGCCCGGAAGAAGTCGGACCTTCGAGCCCGTGGCGATGATCGCGTTGTCGAAGGTGACCTCTTCGGTCGAGCCGTCGGACTTCGCGACCGAGATCGCCTTCGGGCCCGTGAAGGTGCCGCGACCGTCGTACTCGGTCACCTTGTTCTTCTTCATCAGGAAGTGGATGCCCTTGACGCGACCGTCGGCGACGACGCGGCTGCGGTCGAACGCCTTGCCGTAGTCGATCGTGAACTCACCCGAGATGCCGAAGAAGTCGGCCTTGTGGTTGAGCGTGTGCGCGAGCTCCGCGTTCTTCAGAAGAGCCTTGGAGGGGATGCAGCCCACGTTGAGGCACACACCGCCCCAGTACTTCTCTTCGATGATGGCGGTGGACAGACCGAGCTGCGCGCTGCGAACCGCAGCGACGTATCCGCCAGGACCTGCACCGAGGATGACGACATCGTAATGTGGCATGCCTTAAGCCTATCGCTCCGAGGAGAGGTCGGAATCGGCGGATGCCGGGTCGCGACGACCGTGGACGACGAGCCAGACGACGATGCCGACGATCACGAGGACGCCGACGATCGAGAGCACCCAGATCATCGTCGTCGGCGCCGCTGAGTCGTCGCTCTCGGGGGCCGGGGTGGCGTCCGTCCCGGGCCCCGCGGTCGCAGCCGGCTCGGGTGCTGCGGTGGCGCTGGCAGTGGGCTCGGAGCCGGGCTCTGAGGTGGGTGCGACCTCCGTGCTGTTCGTGACCGTGAAGTCGAACTCTCCCGAGGTCGGATGGCCGTCGCTCGACACGACCTTCCAGATCACGTGATAGCCGCCGGCTGGGGCCTCGGCGGCGAGCGGCTGAGTGACGATCGCCCCCTCGACCGTGGCGGTTCCGTCGGTGACCGAGTTGCCGGACGGATCCGTCACGACGACCTCGGTCGCGCCGGTCTCGTCGATGAGCTTCGCGCTGAAGGTGAGCGTCAATTCGGTGGGAAGCGTGTCGACCGTGCTGTCGGCCTCGGGGGAGGAGGCGAGCAGGCTGTCGTGGGCCGAGGCGGAGAGAGGTGCGAACAGCACGAGGAATGCGGTCAGGAGGGCGGCCGCAAGGGCGATCGGAGCTGCGGGGAGGCGACGGGCTGTGGTTTTCACGTGCTCAGCCTATGAAGTGTCGGTATGCGGTGCCTGATAGTGACGCGAGCTCCCGCGAGCGCCGTCCGATCAGTTAGTCTGGAGGACTAGGAGGGCATAGTGACAGACAGCCAGAATCGATCGGGCGGAGACGCCGCGATCCACCGTCCCGGCGAGCAGAGGCACGACGTGACGCAGACGTTCGGGCATGACTCGGACCTCTCCTTCGTGCCTTTCGGCGTGGAGCTCACCGACGTGGAGCAGGGCGCCATCGCGGCCCTTCCCTCCGGTTCCGCACTGCTTCTCGTGCGCTCCGGAGCTCTCGCGGGGGCCCGCTACCTTCTCGACACCGATGTGACGACCGTGGGCCGCCACCCCGAAGCCGACATCTTCTTCGATGACGTGACCGTCTCGCGCCGCCATGCGGAAGTGACTCGCAACGGATCGACGTTCGAGATCATCGACCAGCGTTCGCTCAACGGCACGTATGTGAACGGTGAGCGCGTCGACCGCAGTCCGCTGGTCGACGGCACCGAGCTTCGCGTCGGCAAGTTCCGGTTGAACTTCTTCGCCTCTCCCGTCGATCGCGTCGCGGCGATCGACTGATGGCGGCTTCCCCCGCCCGCGAACGCTCAGCGTCCGCGGGCCTTCTGAGCATCGGGCAGGTGCTGGCCCGGCTCACGCCCGAGTTTCCCGAGCTCACCTCCAGCAAGCTCCGTTTCCTCGAGGTGCAGGGGATCGTCAGCCCGTCGCGCACGGAGTCCGGCTACCGCAAGTTCTCGCAGGCCGACATCGAGCGACTGCGTCTCGGTCTCACGCTGCAGCGCGACCACTACCTGCCGCTCAGCATCATCCGCGAGCAGCTCGACGAGGCAGAGGCGAACGGTGAATCCGCGACCCTGGCTCCGCCGCCCTCGATCGCGCCCACTCCCCGGCGCTACCGCCGAGGAGAGCTGCTGTCGGCAGCAGGCGCGGGTCCCCAGCTTCTCAACGACGCGATCAGCACCGGCGTGATCGTCGCGCAGGAGAGCTATCCCGAGTCGACCGTCACGCTGCTTCGCGGCCTGGTCGCCCTCGATCGCCACGGTATCGAGCCCCGCCACCTGCGCTCGCTGAGGCAGGGTGCCGAGCGAGAGGTCGCACTGATCGAGTCTGCGATGTCCTCTCTGCTGCGTCGTACGGACGCCGCGTCGAGGGCGAAGGCGAGCGAGATGGCGCCGAGCCTCGCCTCGAAGATCGACGAGGTGCGCTCGCTCTTCGTCAAGGACGCGCTCACCAGGTTGCTTTCGTAACGAACTGATTGCGACACACCTTCGGTGTCCCACGGATGTCATTGCCGGTGCCGGAGGCCTGCTCTAGCGTGGAGGTAACAGCTCCAGGGAGGATTTCAAATGAATGCGGATGAGCGTGCAGGCGACCCGCGGTTCGTGCCGGAACTCCTCTTCACCGACGGTCTGCCGGCGATGGACGACGAGGTCGGCTACCGCGGTGCGGTAGCGGCGCGGGCGGCCGGCATCACCTACCGGCAGCTGGACTACTGGGCTCGCACCGAGCTGGTGGAGCCCACGGTGCGCGGCGCCAGCGGTTCCGGGTCGCAGCGTCTCTACGGCTTCCGCGACATCCTCGTGCTCAAGCTCGTGAAGAGCCTTCTCGACACCGGCATCTCGCTGCAGCAGATCCGCACGGCGGTCGATGAACTCCGCCGCGCCGGCATCCGCGATCTCGCAGGAACGACGCTGATGAGCGACGGAGCCTCCGTCTACCTGTGCACCTCGAACGACGAGGTCATCGACCTGGTCAGTCGCGGTCAGGGAGTGTTCGGCATCGCTGTAGGCAAGGTCCTCCGCGAGGTCGAGTCGACGCTCGTCGAGTTCGATGCGACAGTGCCCGACCCGGTCGACGAGCTGTCGGCACGGCGCTCGAAGCGTTCCGCCTGAGCATTCGCCACCGAAGTCCCGCGAGCAGAGTCGCGCGACACGAAGAAACGGCCACCCTCGCGAGAGGATGGCCGTTCTGCTGTCCGGGGTGAGTCAGGCCTGCACGCCCGAGTCGGCGACCTGGATCCGGCCGGTGCGGATGATCCGGTCGAGCAGCTGATCGAAGTCGGAAGCGAGCTCCTGGGCCGAGTCGCCCGGCCAGATGTGGAGCGGCTTGGCTGCGCCCTGAGCCTGCTGCAACGAGGTGCGCTCGGGAAGCTGGGGGGAGAGCACGAGCGGACCGAACATGTCGCGCAGCTCCTTGATGCGGAACTGGTGCTCGATCGACTGGGGGCGCACCCGGTTCACGACGATGCCGAGAGGCTGGAGTCGGGGGGAGAGGCCGCGACGGATCTCTTCGATCGCGCGCAGCGCGCGGTCGGCCGCAGCCACGGAGAAGAGCCCGGGCTCTGTGACGACCATCACCCGGTCGCTCGCTGCCCACGCGGTGCGGGTGAGGGCGTTCAGCGACGGGGCGCAGTCGATGAGGACGAGGTCGTAATCGGCCTCGACGGCAGCGAGCGCCTCTTCGAGCTTCCAGACGTCGCGCACGCTCGGGTGCGGGCCGTCGAAGTTGATCGCGGACGGACTGCCGATCAGCACGTCGATGGTCCCGGGGTGCACCTTTGCCCAGCCGCTCGAGGTGATCGCCTGACGGACGACCTTCTCCTTCGGGTTCGCCAGGACATCGGCGATGTTGAGCCGACCTGCCACCTGGATGTCCATCCCGGTGGACACATCGGACTGTGGGTCGAGGTCGACGACGAGCGTTCGGACACCACGGGCGAAGGCTGCTGAGGCCAGGCCGAGTGTCACGGTCGTCTTGCCGACGCCTCCCTTGAGAGAGCTGACGCTGAGTACGTGCACGAACACCACGTTACCTTCCCCTAGGCTGGGTGCACACTCAGCCCCGCCCCATGCGCGCCGTATCCCGATGCGTATCGAGCTCCCAGAGGTGTGCATGTTCCAGAAGATCCTTGTGGCGAACCGCGGCGAGATCGCGATCCGTGCCTTCCGTGCGGCTTTCGAAGTCGGGGCCAGGACTGTGGCGGTGTTCCCGCACGAGGACCGTGGTTCGGTCCATCGGCTCAAGGCCGACGAGGCCTACGAGATCGGCGAACGCGGTCATCCGGTGCGCGCCTATCTCGACGTCGATGAGATCATCCGCGTCGCGAAGGATGCCGGAGCAGATGCGATCTACCCCGGATACGGCTTCCTCTCGGAGAACCCGGAGCTGGCCGAGAAGGCCGCCGCCAACGGCATCGTCTTCATCGGGCCCCCTGCGAAGGTCCTCGAGATGGCTGGCAACAAGGTCGAGGCCAAGCGTCATGCCATCGAGGCCGGCGTTCCGGTGCTCCGTTCGACGGAGGCGTCCGATGACATCGATGCACTCGTCGCCCAGGCCGCCGAGATCGGCTTCCCGCTGTTCGCGAAGGCCGTCGCCGGCGGTGGCGGACGCGGCATGCGACGCGTCGAGTCCGCTGGTGAGCTCGCTCCGGCACTCGCAGAGGCCATGCGCGAGGCCGCCAGCGCGTTCGGCGATCCGAGGATGTTCCTCGAGCAGGCGGTCCTTCGTCCTCGGCACATCGAAGTGCAGATCCTCGCCGACAAGACGGGCGAGACCGTGCACCTCTTCGAGCGGGACTGCTCCGTGCAGCGCCGTCACCAGAAGGTGGTGGAGATCGCCCCGGCGCCGAACCTCGACGACGGCATCCGCACCGCGCTGCACGGCTACGCCGTCGCGTTCGCCCGTTCCATCGGATACGAGAACGCGGGAACGGTCGAGTTCCTGCTCGAGACGGCGGGGGAGCGCACCGGCGAGGTTGTCTTCATCGAGATGAATCCGCGCATCCAGGTCGAGCACACGGTCACCGAGGAGGTGACCGACGTCGATCTCGTGCAGAGCCAGATGCGCATCGCGGCCGGACAGACGCTCGCGGAGCTCGGCCTCGAGCAGAAGGATCTCCATGTGCGGGGAGCTGCGCTGCAGTGCCGCATCACGACGGAGGATCCCACTCAGGGGTTCCGTCCGGACACCGGCAAGATCACCACATACCGCTCACCGGGTGGCGCAGGGATCCGGCTCGACGGCGGCACCGTCCATCAGGGCGCGCAGATCAGCCCGCACTTCGACTCGATGCTCGCGAAGCTGACCTGCCGTGGTCGCGACTACCCTGCTGCGGTGGCGCGCGCGCGGCGCGCGCTGGCGGAGTTCCGCATCCGCGGCGTCTCGACGAACATCCCGTTCCTGCAGGCGCTGCTCGAGGATGACGCGTTCATCGCCGGCGACGTGAGCACGTCCTTCATCGACGAGCGTCCCGACCTGCTGCGCGGACGCGAGTCGAAGGATCGCGGTACCCGGATCCTGAACTGGCTGGTGGACGTGACGGTCAACAAGCCCCACGGCATCCACCCCGGCTCGTTGGATCCGCGGGCCAAGCTTCCGGCCGTAGACCTGTCCGCCACCCCGGCATCCGGTTCACGGCAGCGCCTGCTCGAGTTGGGACCGGAGGGCTTCGCGAAGAGCCTCCGCGCGCAGAGTGCCCTCGCCATCACGGACACGACCTTCCGTGATGCGCACCAGTCGCTCCTGGCCACCCGGGTGCGCACGAGGGATCTCGTCGCGGTCGCACCGCACATCGCCAGGCTGACGCCGGAGCTGTTCTCGGTCGAGGCCTGGGGAGGTGCCACCTACGACGTCGCTCTGCGCTTCCTGGGCGAAGACCCCTGGGAGCGTCTCGACAAGCTGCGGGCCGCCCTTCCGAACGTCGCGATCCAGATGCTTCTCCGGGGACGCAACACCGTGGGCTACACGCCCTACCCGACGGCGGTCACCGAAGCGTTCGTGAAGGAGGCGGCGGCGAGCGGCGTCGACATCTTCCGGATCTTCGATGCCCTCAACGACATCGAGCAGATGCGCCCAGCGATCGACGCGGTGCGGAACACGGGTACGGCCATAGCCGAGGTGGCGCTCTGCTACACCGGCGACCTGCTGAACCCGGCCGAGGACCTGTACACCCTCGACTACTACCTGAATCTCGCCGAGCAGATCGTCGGGGCCGGCGCGCACATCCTGGCGATCAAGGACATGGCGGGCCTTCTGCGTCCTGCGGCGGCGGCGAAACTCGTCACCGCGCTGCGCGAGCGCTTCGATCTGCCCGTGCATCTGCACACGCACGACACCCCCGGCGGACAGCTCGCCACCCTGCTCGCCGCCAGCGCGGCGGGTGTGGATGCGGTCGACGCGGCATCCGCTCCGCTTTCCGGCACGACCAGCCAGCCCTCGCTCTCTTCTCTCGTCGCCGCGCTCGCGCACACGGATCGGGACAGCGGCATCTCTCTCGACAGCGTCTCGAACCTCGAGCCGTACTGGGAGGCGGTCCGCCGGATGTACGCGCCGTTCGAATCCGGACTTCCGGGCCCCACAGGCCGGGTCTACCACCACGAGATCCCGGGCGGTCAGCTGTCGAACCTGCGTCAGCAGGCGAAGGCGCTCGGCCTCGCAGAGGACTTCGAGCTGATCGAGGACATGTACGCCGCCGCCGATCGGATCCTCGGCCGGGTTCCCAAGGTGACCCCCTCGTCGAAGGTGGTCGGCGATCTCGCGCTGCACCTGGCAGCGGTGAAGGCGGACCCCGCCGATTTCGAGGCGAACCCCGAGAAGTACGACGTGCCCGACTCCGTCGTCGGGTTCATGGCGGGTGAACTCGGCGACCTCCCGGGCGGATGGCCCGAGCCCTTCCGCACCAAGGTTCTGGCGGGACGGTCGGTGCGCACAGGCATGACGGAGATCTCGGCCGACGATGAGGCGGCCCTCGCAGGTGACGGTGCGACCCGTCGGGCGAGACTGAACACGCTGCTGTTCCCCGCGCCGATGCGCGAGTTCACCGAGCGACGCGACGTGTTCGGCGATCTCTCGGTGCTCGACACGGCCGACTACCTCTACGGTCTCGTCCAGGGGCAGGAGCACGTCGTCGAGATCGATCGCGGCGTCCAGCTGTACGTGGGGCTCGAAGCCATCGGCGATGCGGACGACAAGGGCATGCGCACCGTCATGACGACGCTCAACGGTCAGCTGCGACCGGTGTTCGTGCGCGACAGATCGGTGGCAGTGGACGTGCACGAGATCGAGAAGGCCGACACCTCGGTGCCCGGTCAGGTGGCCGCACCGTTCTCGGGCGTCGTGACGCTCAAATCGGAAGTCGGTGACTCGGTGCGCGCCGGTGAACCGGTCGCATCCATCGAGGCGATGAAGATGGAGGCCGCCATCACGGCCCCCGTCGACGGTGTGGTCGAGCGCCTCGCGATCGGTGCGACGCAACAGGTCGAGGCCGGCGATCTTTTGGTCGTGATCCGCCCGGCGCACTAATCTTGTGCGGGCGAGGCCGCGTTCGACGCAACGCACCCGAGGCCCGCACAAGCTTGGAGTGACACAGTGACCCCGAAGAACGTGGCAGACAACCCGGACGATGAGTCCAGAGGGGTCCTCGACGACGCGACGTCGTTGGACACCTCGGCGATCGGGATCCTCGGCACCGCGCAGGTGAGCGTGGTGTTGCCGACGGACGATGACGACGACCTGGAAGACGACGGCGTCATCGAGGGCGAGGTCGTCGCGGATCTGATCGTCGACGAGCCCGTCGCCGCGGCGAAGGCTGCGGCGGAGATCGCACCGGCACCGCTCGGTGCGGCGCCGATGATCATCGAGCTGCCGCCGGAGCCCGCGAAGAAAGAGATCCAGCGACCCGAAGTCGAGGCGGAAGCAGAGCCCCAGGCGGAGCCTGAGCCTGCGGTAGAGCCTGAGTCTGAGGTCGAGCCTGAGTCCGCAGTCGAGCTTGAGCCTGAGCCTGAGCCTGAGCCTGAGCTCGAAGTTGAGCCTGAGGTCGAGCCCGAGCCTGAGCCTGAGGTCGAGCCCGAGCCCGAGCCTGAGCCTGAGGTCGAGTCCGAGCCTGAATCTGAGGTCGAGTCTGAGTCTGAGGTCGAGCGTGAAATCGAGCCCGAGCCCGAGCCCGAGCCCGAGCCCGCGGTCGCTCCCGCGACCGAATCGCAGTCGGAAACGGAACAGGACGCTCAGCCCGAGCCCCCGCGCACACGTGAGCGCACTCCGGTGACTGCATCAGCCACGGATGCCGGCGCCATTCCGTCCGCGAAGCCGGCTGCAGTGCCTGCTGATGCCGTCGCCGCGGAGGAGGCCGCTGCCGCCGCAGCGTTCATCGCCAAGGCGAAGGCGGACTTCGACGCCGCGCCGACCTCGAGGAGAGCGTCGGCGGCATCATCTCTCGCCAAGAAGGAGACTTCGGCAATGGACGCACAGAAGCCCAGGAACGCCGTGGCACCCGCGACTCGATCGACCCGGGCCGACGTGCAGCTCTCGTCGAAGCGTCTGGACGACCTCGGCGACTCCTCTCGCGAGAGCGCCGACCTCCTCACCGCCGACCGACTGCTCGATCCGCACCGTCTCACCAAGCCCGAACCCGAAGGGGCGTGGAGTCACTTCCTCTACGCCATCTCGGGGCGTCGGATCAACATCGGTGACGGACGCCGCGCCCGCGAGCGGAAGGCTCTGAGCGCGCGGATCGCCGCTCCGATCGTCGGGGGAGCCCGGTTCGTCCCCGTGCTGTCGCGGAAGGGCGGAGTCGGCAAGACGACGATCACCGCTCTGCTGGGCATGGCCCTCGCCGACGCCAGGGACGATCGCGTCATCGCGGTCGACGCCAACCCCGACCGCGGCACCCTCGCCGAGCGCGTGGTGCGGCCGCACCACAACAAGTCGGTGCGCGACCTCGTCCGCATCCATGACGAGGTCAGGGGGTATCACGACATCTCTGCGATCGTCGCGCGAGATGCCACCCGCCTCGACGTGCTCGCGTCCGACTCGGATCCTCGGATCGCCGAGGCGTTCAGCGACAGCGACTATCGCGACGTGGCAGGCGTCGCCGCGCACTACTACTCGCTCGTGCTCACGGACACCGGAACCGGCATCGTGCACTCGGTCATGTCGGCCACGCTCGATCTGGCCGATCAGATCGTGATCGTGTCGGGGCTGAGCGTCGACGAGGCGCGGCTGGCGTCGGAGACCCTGACGTGGCTCGAGAGCAACGGGTACGCCGAGCAGGCCCGCGAGGCGGTCGTGGTGCTGAACCAGTCGACGCCCGGCGCCCCGCTGGTGCGCCTCAACGAGCTCGAAGCGCATTTCGGCACGAGGGCGAAGCATGTGGTGCGGATGCCGTACGACTCGCAGATCGCCGGGGGCGGGACCATCGTCTTCGCCAATCTCCAGCCTGAGACACGGGTGGCGGCACGGGAGCTGGCTGCGCTGCTCGTCGAAGGTCTGCGGGCGAAGGGCGCCTGATGGCGGTCCGTGAGATCCGGGTCTTCGGAGACCCCGTGCTTCGCACCGTCTGCGCACCGATCGACCGTATCGACGAGGGGGTGCGCGCGCTCGTCGCCGATCTGATCGACACCGTCGAGCTGCCTGGCCGTGCCGGTGTCGCGGCTCCGCAGATCGGCGTCGCGCTCCGCGCCTTCAGTTACAACATCGACGGTGACATCGGTTACGTGCTCAATCCCGTCCTGACCGAGGTCCGGGGTGAGCCGGTGCCCACGGGGGAGGGCTGCCTGTCGGTTCCCGGCCTGTGGCACGACGCCCTGCGACACCCGTGGGCCCGCGTCGAGGGCATCGACCTCGACGGCGAGCCGGTGGTGCTCGAAGGAAGCGGTCTGCTGGCGCAGGCGCTCCAGCACGAGACCGATCACCTCGATGGGAAGCTCTACCTCACGAGGCTGGATGCCGAGACCCGCAAGCGTGCGATGCGCGAGGTCAGAGAGAGCGCCTGGTTCTGATCCCCGGACACTGAGAAAGGCCCCGCCGGAGCGGGGCCTTTCTGCTGTCTCGCGAGCCTCAGCCGCCGATCGCGACGTTGGTCGTCGAGACGGGTTCGTCGTAGATGGCAGCGATCTCGTCGGCGAAGTCGCTCATGATCACGTTGCGCTTGATCGACAGCTTCGGAGTGAGGTGACCGGAGGCCTCGGTCCATTCGCTGTCGAGAACGGTGAACTTGCGGATGGACTCCGCGCGCGACACGCGCGCGTTGGCGGCATCGACCGCCTTCTGGATCTCGGCACGGACGGCATCGTTCGTGGCGGCCTCGGCGAGCGACATCTCCTTCGGGAGGCCGGCGTTGCCGAGCCAAGTCGGGAGCATCTCAGGATCCAGCGTGATGAGCGCGGAGATGAACGGACGCTGGTCGCCGACGACGACGACCTGTCCGATGATCGGATTCGCGCGGATCGGGTCTTCCAGCGCGGCCGGCGCGACGTTCTTTCCGCCGGCCGTGACGATGATCTCCTTCTTGCGACCGGTGATGGTCAGGAAGCCCTCGGAGTCGAAGCTGCCGATGTCGCCCGTGTGGAACCAGCCGCCGTCGCTGAACGCCTCTGCGGTCGCCTCGGGGTTGTTCCAGTACTCCTTGAAGACGTTGATGCCGCGGACCTGGATCTCACCGTCGTCCGCGAGTCGCACACCCACACCGGGGAGCGCGGGGCCGACGGTGCCGATCTTCGACTTGTCGGCCAGGTTCACGGTCGCCGGAGCAGTCGTCTCGGTGAGACCGTATCCCTCGAGGATCACGACGCCGAGGCTGTGGAAGAAGTGGCCCAGACGCGAACCGAGGGGAGCGGAGCCCGACACCGCGTAGACGACTCTGCCGCCCATGGCTTCACGCAGCTTGCTGTAGACGAGCTTGTTGAAGAGTGCGAACTTGAGCTTCGTCCCGATCGGGATGCTCTTGCCCTCCTCGACGAGCTTCGAGTGCTGGATGGCGACGTCCGCGGCGGCGCGGAAGATCTTCCCCTTCCCACCGGCCTCGGCCTTCTGCTCGGCGGAGTTGTAGACCTTCTCGAAGACGCGCGGCACGGCGAGAAGGTAGGTCGGCTTGAACGACCCGAGCGCCGGCAGCAGCTGTCGAGTGTCGGGCTGGTGTCCGGTGCGCACGCCGGCGTGGATGTTGAGGATCGAGATGAAGCGCGCGAACACGTGCGCTGTCGTGATGAAGAGCAGCGTGGAGGAACCCGGTGTCTGAACCACTGCGTCGAGTGCCGTCGCGGAATTGCGGCACAGCTCGACGAAGTTGCTGTGTGTGAGGACGCAGCCCTTGGGGCGGCCGGTCGACCCCGAGGTGTAGATGAGGGTGGCGATGTCAGAACCGACGGCGATGTTGCGGAGACGCTCGATCTCGGCATCGGTGACGGATGCGCCCTGGGCGGTCAGCGAATCGATCGCTCCGAGGTGCAGCTGCCACACCTCGCGGAGCAGCGGGAGGTCGCCGCGCACCTCATCGAGCCGAGCGAAGTGCTCCGGTGACTCGACCACGAGGGCGATGGCACCGGAATCCTCGAGGATCCACTGGATCTGCGACGGAGAGCTGGTCTCGTAGATCGGGACCATCACGGCGCCGGCGTAGAACAGCGCGAAGTCGACGAGAGTCCACTCGTAGGTCGTGCGTGCGAGGAAGCCCACCTTCTCACCCGGCTGGATGCCCGCGGCGACGAAGCCCTTGGCCAGCGCGATGACCGCAGTCTCGAAGTCGGCTGCGGTGATGTCGCGCCATCCGTCGCCATCGGGCACTGCGAAGAGGGGGCGATCGGGAGTCGCTTGGACGCGCTTCGCCAGCAGGTCGGCGATGTTCGCGTCTGGGTCGGCGGGGACGACGGCGGGGACTTCAAACTGGACCACGGCAGCTCCTTCGGTACCGGTCGGGCACTGGGTTGCACACGAGTCTAGAGCATGACACTCGGTCGCATATCAGGTGACACTCAGTCGCCGATCGGGTCTCGCGAGACCGCGGCTGTGGCGGATGCCGAGCACGACGCTAGACTTCACCTCGATGTTCTACTGGCTGATGAAGTACGTGGCGATCGGTCCCGTGGTCAAAGCGATATTCCGACCATGGGTGGTCGGGCGCGCGAACATCCCGGCGAACGGCGCGGCGATCCTCGCCAGCAACCACCTCTCCTTCGCCGATTCCATCTTCCTGCCGCTGATGATCGACCGACCGATGTCGTTCCTCGCCAAGAGTGACTACTTCACCGGGCGCGGGATCAAGGGCTGGGCCACCAAGTTCTTCATGAAGGCGACGGGGCAGATCCCGATCGACCGCTCCGGCGGCAAGGCGTCCGAAGCCTCTCTCAACACCGGCCTGCAGGTACTCGGACGCGGCGACCTGCTCGGCATCTATCCGGAGGGCACGCGGAGCCCCGACGGCCGGCTCTACCGTGGCCGCACCGGGATCGCCCGGATGGCGATGGAGGCGAAGGTCCCGGTGATCCCGGTGATCATGGTCGACACCGACACCGCGATGCCCATCGGGCAGCGCCTGCCGCGCGTGGTGCGGGTCGGGATCGTCATCGGCGAGCCCCTGGACTTCTCCCGCTACGCGGGCATGGAGAACGATCGCTACATCCTCCGCTCGGTCACTGACGAGATCATGGTCGCCCTCCAGCGACTGGGTGAACAGCAGTACGACGACGTGTACGCATCGACCGTGAAGGACCGGCTCCCGGCGCGCGTCACACAGCGCTCCTGAGGCATCCCGGCTTCGTCACGAGCACTAGGCTGGACACATGCTCCAGCACCACATCGACGCGCTTGATGCGTGGCGCTCGCTCCCGATCAAACAGCAGCCTCAGTGGCTCGACGCAGAGCGTGTCTCCGAGGTCTCCACGCAGATCTCGACGCTCCCGCCCCTGGTGTTCGCCGGCGAGGTCGACAACCTCCGCGATCGTCTTGCGCGAGCAGCGTCCGGCAAGGCGTTCCTGCTGCAGGGCGGCGACTGCGCAGAGACCTTCGCGGGTGCCACCGCCGACCAGATCCGCAACAGGATCAAGACGGTCCTGCAGATGGCCGTGGTGCTGACGTACGGCGCATCGATGCCCGTGGTGAAGATGGGTCGCATGGCCGGCCAGTTCGCCAAGCCGCGGTCGAGCGACACCGAGACCCGTGGCGATGTCACGCTTCCCGCCTACCGCGGCGACATCGTGAACGGCTACGACTTCACCGAGGCGTCCCGCCGTGCCGATCCCGGCCGCCTGCTGCAGGGATACCACACGGCCGCGTCGACGCTGAACCTCATCCGCGCGTTCACGCAGGGTGGCTTCGCCGATCTGCGCGAGGTGCACTCGTGGAACAAGGGCTTCGCGCAGAACCCGGCGAACCAGCGCTACGAGCGCATGGCGGCCGAGATCGACCGGGCCATCAAGTTCATGGAGGCGGCCGGCGCCGACTTCGACGAGCTCACCCGCGTCGAGTTCTTCACCGGGCACGAGGGCCTGCTGATGGACTACGAGCGCCCGATGACCCGCATCGACTCCCGTACGGACACGCCGTTCAACACCTCGGCGCACTTCCTGTGGATCGGGGAGCGCACGCGCGAGCTCGACGGTGCGCACGTCGACTACTTCTCGAAGATCCGCAACCCCATCGGCGTGAAGCTCGGTCCGACCACGTCACCCGAGACGGCGCTCGCGCTGATCGACAAGCTCGACCCTGACCGCGAGCCGGGCCGTCTGACGTTCATCACGCGCATGGGCGCTGGCAAGATCCGCGACGCGCTGCCGCCGCTGCTCGAGGCCGTCCGCGACTCGGGCGCGCAGCCGCTGTGGGTCACCGACCCCATGCACGGCAACGGCATCACGACGCCCACGGGGTACAAGACGCGTCGCTTCGATGATGTCGTCGACGAGGTCCGCGGCTTCTTCGAGGCGCACCGGGCCGTGGGCACGTTCCCCGGCGGCATCCACGTCGAGCTCACCGGTGACGACGTCACCGAGTGCCTGGGCGGATCCGAGCACATCGACGAGGCCGCCCTCGCGACCCGCTACGAGAGCCTGTGCGACCCGCGTCTCAACCACATGCAGTCGCTCGAGCTCGCCTTCCTCGTGGCCGAAGAGCTCGAGAAGCGCTGACCACGATCCATCAGACAGAAGGGTCCTCTCCGTAGTCGGAGAGGACCCTTTCTGTGTGGCGGCTGCGACAGGCGGCCGACGGCGTGCGGCCGCGGGCGATAAGCGCGGGGACCGCCCGCCTCCTAGAACGCGCTGCTGCGGATCTGGAGAGTGATCTCGGTGCCCTTCGGGCGCTGCGCGCCGGCACCCGGATCGGACCCGCTGACCTCGGTGAAGTCGTTGGGGAACGCGTTCCAGATGCCGTTCCAGGTCGGTTCGAAACCGGCGTCCCGGATCACCTGGGCGGCCTCGTCGCGGCTCATCCCCTCGACCTCGGGCACGGGGAACAGTTCGGGTCCTTTCGAGACGATCAGCTGAACAGTATCGCCGGGGCGCCGATTGCCCTCTTCGGCGCGGTCGGTGACGCCGATGACGACATCCTTCGCGACCGAGTCGCTGAAGACGAACTGCGAGTCCGGGTTGACCTCGACGCCCTTGTCGCGCAGCGTATTCGTCGCCTGATCGACGCTCATTCCCGCGACATCGGGGAACGCGCCGGCGGAGACGTACAGCTCGACCGTGTCGTCCTCGCGCAGCTCGCAGCCCTCGGCGCACGCATAGACCTCGCCGCCGTCGCGAGGCGTCACGAAGGCGTTGATCACGCGCCCGGCCTCGGCGTCGGAGAAGAGCTGCAGGGAGGTCTCTGTGACGTTGATCCTGATGTCCGCGAGGTAGTCGCGAGCTTCCTGCTCGGTCTTGCCGTTGAGGGTCTCCACCGTGTGCGATGCCGGACCCGAGGACACGAAGACGGTGATCTCGGTGCCCTTGTCGAGGCGTTCGCCCTCGCCGGGGTCCGTACGGATCGTCTCACCGGCGGCGATGTCGATGGAGCTCTCCTCGCCGCGCACCGGCACGAAGCCCTCTGCGGTCAACGCCGATGCGGCGTCGTCGTACGACAGACCGGCCACCCCCGGGACGGCGACGAGTGAACCAGGACCGGACCCGAACCACCAGCCGACACCACCGGCGACGGTCGCGAGAAGCAGCACCAGCGTCAGAAGGAACGCTCCGCGCGCGCGACGTCGTGATGAGCGGCGACGCAGGAGCGTCGCGTTGTCGACGGCGGCCGTGACCGGGGCGGTCGGGTCGGCGATGACCATCGTGCTCGGCATGACCTTGGTGAGGTCCGCGGAGTCGGCCTGCGAGCGCTGCGATGTCGTCGCAGCGGCGACGGCGGGTGCGATCCCGAGCCCGCGCTCGATCTCGCGCAGTCGCTCCAGCATCTGCTGCGCATCGTCGGGACGCTCATCCGGCGATTTCTCCGTGGCCCAGAGCACGAGTTCGTCGAGCTCCTCCGGCACGCCGGGATTGCGCACGCTCGGGCGCGGCACGGACTCGGTGGCGTGCTGGAAGGCGATCTGCATGGGCTGCTCGCCCTTGTACGGCTGTTCGCCGACGAGCATCTCGTACAGCATGATGCCCAGCGCGTAGATGTCGCTTCTGGCGTCGGCAGTGCCGCGAGTGACGAGCTCGGGTGCGAGATAGGCGATGGTTCCGAGCAGCTGCTGTCCGGTGGCCGTGTTCGCGGTGGTCGCACGGGCGAGACCGAAGTCGCCGATCTTGATGCGTCCGTCTTCGGCCAGCAGCACGTTCTCGGGCTTCACGTCACGGTGCACGATCCCGGCGCGGTGCGCTGCGGAGAGGCCGGCGAGGACGGCATCCATGATGGTGATCGTCTGCGGGATCGTGAGCCGCTTCTGCTCGCGCAGCAGTTCGCGCAGCGTGATGCCGGGAAGGTACTCCATCACCAGGTATGCGAGTTCGCCGTCCTGGCCCTGGTCGAACACGTTGACGACGTGGGGATCGGCCAGCCGCGCGGCAGCACGTGCCTCTTGGATGAACCGGCTCTGGAAGGCGGAGTCGTCGCTCAGGTGCGCGTGCATGACCTTCAGAGCGATGCGCCGCTCGAGGCGGAGATCGGTGGCGACATAGACGGTCGCCATGCCTCCACGGGCGATTCGGGCGCGCACGCGGTACCGACCGTCGACAAGCCGCCCGATGAGGGGGTCGGCCTGCTGATTGGTCGTCACGTCAAGATTCTATGGAGAACTGCCTGAAAGCCCCGGGAGCGGCTCGCCCCTTGCACCTGCGGGTTTGCCCGGAAGCGCGTCACCCGTGGACACCGAGCCACTGGTGGGCCTGGGTCTCCCACTGGCCGTAGCGATCGGGATACGCGGAGATCTGGACGGCCTGCGCGGCATCCGTGAATGACATGCTCTCCCAGCCTGAGATGTCGAAGAGCCCCCGCGAGGCCTGCCCGTTCGGATCCGACGAGCCGCCGAAGAAGACACGGGTGCTCCGGTCGGCGTCGACCGCCTGCTCGGGCGAACCCCAGCCCATGCTGGGGCGCTGCTGGAAGAGGCCGAGGGAGTCGCGGTCACCCCATGACAGATTGCGCATGCTGGATTCGACCATGGCGGTGGCGAGAGCGATCGCGATGGCGCGGTCGGGCGCGCCGAGCTCGCGTCCGACGCGGATGATGAGCGAGGCGTTCGCGGCCTGTTCGGCGTCGAGGTTCGCGAACAGCTGGGGAGGGGGCGTGGCCGCCGCCGGGGCGGGCGTCGGAGCCGGAGCCGGCGCTGGCGCCGCCGCGACGGTCAGCGACTGGCCGGGGTAGATGATGGCTCCGGAACCCAGGCCGTTCAGCGCGAGGAGCTGCGCGACGGTCGTGCCGTACTTCTTCGCGATGGCGAACAGGGTGTCTCCTGCGGCCACAGCGTGCGCCTGGCCACCGGTCGCGGTCGGAGCGGGGGCGGCTGTCTGCGCGGGGGATGCCGGTGGTGCGGCCGACGGAGCTGACTCGCCGCTGAGCGCGAGCTGCTGGCCGGGGTAGATCACGGACGACCGGTCAAGGCCGTTCGCGGCGAGAACAGCGTCGACGCTCGTCCCGTGCTTCTGCGCGATGCCGAACACGGTCTCGCCGGCGACGACGGTGTGCTTCGCCGTCGGAGCCGCCTGGACCGGGGCCGGGGCCGGCGAGGGGGCACTCGCTCCTGCCAACGACAGCGTCTGCCCCGGGTAGATCACCGAACGCCAACTGAGTCCGTTCCAAGCCAGGACCTCGACGGTGCGCAGACCGAACCGGTTCGCGATCGACGAGATCGTGTCGCCCGGCCGCACCGTGTACACGGCAGGAGGCGCCTCCGTCGGCGCGATCCGCGTCGGCGTCGCCTGCAGTCGTTCGATCGGGGACGAGACCGCGTCGGCGGATGCGGGGGTGGCAGCGATCCCCGCAGACAGCGTGCCCAAGAGGGCGGCGGGCACCCCGAGCTGAAGAGTGCGCGTTCGTCGCGCGACGGCAGGCGTTCTCACGGGGATCCCCCTTGTTCGGCGTCCGCCCACGCTGACACGGATGTAAACGGATGTCAACAGGAGTGACGGATGGTGCGGATGGTGCCGATGTGAACCGAAGCCCCGATGCGGAAAGTGCGATCGGCGCTCAGAGGTGAGATAGTTGCAACGTGTCTGTGCCGTCTGAAAGCAACCCGTCTGAAACCTCGCAGCCCGAGGCTGCGTCCGCGAACGCCGTGAGCGCCGCCGGCGTCACCGCCACCGAGTGGCTCACGATGCCCGACCTCGTGGAGGTCCTCGACGAGGCCCTCGGTCGTGTGCGCAGGCTCATCGACGAGCACTACCTCGTCGGCTCGCGCCGCTCCGGCGTGTTCGCGGTTCCGTCGGTGTTCATCGTCGACAACCACCCGCTGCCCTCGCTGCGAGGCACGATCATCGTGCTGCAGGATGCGGGCTTCTCCGACGACGAGGTCATCGACTGGCTCCTCGCTCCCGAGGAGGAACTGGGTCGCTCGCCGATCGACGCGCTTCTGGCCGGACACAAGAGTGCTGTCCGCAGGGTCGCCCGCACCCTCGCCTGAACCGAGCTCTCTGAAGCGGTTCGCGCTCAGGCCGAGCGCACCGTCGCAGCGCGTGCGAGATCGCGCAGGTCTCCGACAGCGGTGGTGTCGAGCCGCGCTCCGGAGAGAGCGCGATCGGCTTCCCGCGCATAGTCGTCGATCATCCGCTCCACGCGCTCCAGGGCGCCGGAGGCCGTGATCGTCGCCTGAAGGAATGCGACCTGCTCGCTGGTGAGGTCGGGATCGCCGAGCATCTCATCGAACAGGGTGCGAGCGGACGCGTCGAGAGTCTGCCTCGTCAGAGCGACCAGCACGGTGCGCTTGCCCTCGCGCAGGTCGTCACCGGCAGGTTTGCCGGTCACGGCGGCGTCGCCGTAGACGCCGAGCAGGTCGTCGCGCAGTTGGAAGGCCATCCCGACCGGATGGCCGAACTCGCGAAGCGCCAGAAGCTGGTCCTCGTCGGCATCCGCGATCGCTGCACCGAGCACGAGGGGCTGCTCGATGCTGTACCTCGCGGATTTGAGGGAGACGACGCGAAGCGCACGCTCGACGTGCGAGTCCGTGGCGTGGACGCTCCAGGCGGACTCCTCCGCGATGTCGAGGAATTGGCCCACGGTGACGTCCCGGCGCATCCGTCCGTATTCGCGGCGGACCGCCGAGGCATGGGGGAGCGGCTCGATCGCCTCCTCGAGGAGGTCGTCGCTCCAGGCCACCAGCAGGTCACCGAGCAGGATCGCCGACGAGCGGCCGAAGGCGGCGGGGTCGCCTCGCCATCCGGCTGCGACGTGCGCGCCTTCGAGCGCGCGGTGGGCCGCCGGACGTCCCCGCCTCGTGTCGGAGTTGTCGATCAGGTCGTCGTGCACCAGTGCGGCCGACTGGAAGATCTCCAGAGCCGCACAGACATCCCAGAGGCCCGTCGATTCTTCGGCGTCGCGGTCGCGGAAACGTGCGACCGACTGCCATCCCGCGTGGCAGAAACGGGCCCGCAGGCGCTTGCCACCCACCAGGGTGTCGGCTGCCGAGTCGATCAGGCCTTCGGCATCCGGGCCGTATTCGGCCGACTCGCCTCGCATCCGGTCGAGGAAGAGGCGCAGGCGTGCGGCGACGGCGTCGGAGACAAATGAGGGGGACGGCACGACTCCCAGCATACGTAAAGCCAACGGAGGCCCTTGAAGCTAGCCCGCAGCGGCATACCGCGCGTAGAATGGACGGACGAATACCCGAGGGGGACGAAATGCCACTCTCCGAACAGGAGCAGCGTCTGCTCGACGAGATGGAACGCCATCTCCTCCACAACGACGCCGATGTCGTCACTGCGCCGTCTGGTGACCGCGCTCTCAGCTACCGCAACCTCGTGTACGGAGCCCTTCTGCTCCTCGCCGGTGTGGGTGGGTTGATCGTCGGAGTCGTCCTCGGGGACGTCTGGGGAGTCGTGGTCGGAGTGATCGGATTCGCCGCCATGCTCGGCGGCGTCATGATCGCTGTGACCCCCGTCCGCAAGCCCCTCTCCGCTGCACCCCGCGAACGCGCGGCGAAGCAGCAGAGCTCAGCGTCCTTCATGGATCGCATGAACGATCGATGGGACCGCCGCCAAGACGGCAACTGACCCACACACCTTCACGAAGGCCCGGATGCTCTGAGCATCCGGGCCTTCGTGCGTTCGGACCCGTATGCCGGCCCGGGGCTGCGTCGTGATGCCGGGCTCCGTCCTCCACTCACGCTCCACCGTCCTCCACCGCCCTTGAGCCGCGGAAATCCGCGGCTCTTTGTCGTACGCGCACTCACAGGAGCGGTCTGGACAGGGATTGACCGTAGGTTTGTGGAGGAAAGTGGAGTAAAGTGGGGCGCACCTCGAGTTGGCCGGACGGAGAGGGGGTGATGGCTGATGTTGCTGGGAACGCATTCTCCGAAGTTGGACGACAAAGGACGGGTCATCCTTCCTGCGAAGTTCCGCGAAGACCTCGGTGGCGGCATCGTCGTCACCCGAGGGCAGGAACGCTGCCTCTACGTCTTCAGCACGGCCGAGTTCGAGACGATGCACGAGCGGATCCGCCAGGCGCCGCTCGCGAACAAGCAGGCGCGTGACTTCATGCGCCTGTTCCTCTCCGGTGCGAGTGCGGAGATGCCCGACAGTCAGAACCGCATCACCATCCCCGTGCACCTCCGTCAATACGCGGGGCTGCAGAAGGAGCTCATCGTCACCGGAGTCGGCGCCCACGCCGAGATCTGGGATGCGGAGAGCTGGAACACCTACCTCGCAGCAGGCGAGGAGACCTACGCAGATCTCGAGCAGGAGGTGATTCCGGGCCTCTTCTGACCACGGCTGTGATGCCCCGCCGCTCCTGCCCCGACACACTTCCCCGGTGCCGGGTCGTGAAGCGGAGGGGGATCAGGGCCCTGGTCACCGAGATACAGAGATCACCCGAGAAAGATCATGAACCTCCGCGACATCCACACCCCCGTACTCCTCGAACGCTGCGTCGAGCTTCTCGCCCCTGCGCTGCAGGCGGACGGAGCGGTGCTCGTCGATGCCACCCTCGGCATGGGCGGTCACTCCGAAGCGCTGCTCGAGCGGTTCCCGAACATCCGCCTCGTCGGCCTCGATCGGGACACCGACGCTCTGCGCATCGCGGGGGAGCGTCTCGCTCGTTTCCGTGACCGGGTGACGCTGGTGCACACGGTCTATGACGAGATCGGACTGCACGCTCAGGGCGCATCGGGCATCCTCTTCGACCTGGGCGTCTCGTCCCTGCAGCTCGATGAAGCCGAACGCGGCTTCGCCTACTCGAAGGATGCGCCGCTGGACATGCGGATGGATCAGACGAAGGGCGTGACGGCCGCCGAGGTGATCGCGACCTACACCGAAGGCAACCTGCGTCGCATCTTCGAGCGCTATGGCGAGGAGAAGCTCGCGGGACGCTATGCGCGCTTCATCATCGCCGCACGCGAGAAGAAGCCGATCACGCGCTCCGGCGAACTCGTCGAGATCCTCCAGGCGGCGACGCCCGCAGCTGCTCAGCGGGCCGGGCACCCGGCCAAGCGCGTCTTCCAGGCTCTGCGGATCGAAGTGAACACCGAGCTCAACGTACTCGCGGATGCGATTCCCGCAGCCATGGATGCGCTCGCGGTCGGCGGACGCATCGTGGTGATGTCGTACCAGTCTCTCGAGGACCGACTCGTGAAGCAGGCCTTCGCCGCCGGTGCGGCCTCCACCGCACCGCGGGGACTCCCCGTCGAGCTGCCGGAGCACGCGCCGCGTTTCCGCATCATCACCAAGGGTGCGGAGCTCGCCGACGACGCCGAACGCGCTCGCAACCCCCGCGCCATCCCCGTCCGACTGCGTGCCGCAGAGAAAGTGCGTGAGAGCTCATGAGTCTGAACGTCGCAGCGCCGAGACCGAGGGCGCTCCCCGAGGCACCCGAACGCGCACCTCGTCGGCGTCTCGAGCCGGTGACGGGAACCCCCGTCCGCCGCAAGCCGAAGCTCGCCTACGCGCTGGTGGCGCTCGCAGGAGCCATGGCCATCGGAGGCGTGCAGATCGGCCTCTCGCTGGCGATCACCCAGGACTCCTTCGTGCTGGCAGGGCTCACGTCGCAGCAGCACGAACTGGATCTGCGGACGAACGCCCTGCAGGAGGATCTCACCGGGATGAGCTCACCCCAGTCGCTCGCCGCCAGTGCCGCATCCCTGGGCATGGTCGTGGCAGGGGCCCCGTCCTACCTCCGCCTGAGCGATGGAGCCGTCTTCGGCCAGGGAACCGGCGCGACCGGCTCGTCGACCATCGATCCGAACGGCGCCGGCGCGGTGAGCAACTCCCTGCTGAACGACGTGCCGGTGAACGCCTCCACGGCAGACGACCCCGCGCCCGACGGAGCGGCCGGGCAGTCTGCGCAGGAGCTTCCGCCGGCGATCACCGACGGACTCCCGAGCCCCAGCACTCGCTAGACGACCACACCCACCATCGAGACCTGACGGAGAGAGTCCATGACGACACGAGCCACCCGGACACCCCGGCGACGCACGGTCGTCGCTCTCGCGGTGATCCTGGCGATCCTGGCCGCCTTCGTCGTGCGGCTCGTCGACATCCAGGTGGTGAAGGCCGACGAGCACGTCGCACAGTCGCTCGAGTTCATCGCGCACCGCACCGCGATTCCCGGTGAACGCGGCTCGGTGGTCGACAGCAACGGATCCGTGCTGGCCGAGAGCGTCATGGTCTACGACGCGCAGCTCAGCCCCCAGGTCATCCGCCTCCTGGAGGAGGACGAGAAGAACCCGCCGCCACTGCCCTGGGCTGAGGCGTCGACGCGCATCGCCGAGATCATGGGGCTGGATGGGGACGAGCTGCGTGCCGATGTCGCCGCTGCCCTCGCCGAGAACCCCGATTCGCAGTACCTGCCGCTGGTCAAGGGCCTCAGCACCGAGAAGTACATCGAGCTGCGCGACCTCAAGGTCGGCTCGTATCTCGTGATGAAGCCGCGCGAGGTCAGGGTCTACCCGAACGGCGCCGTGGCGGGAAACCTGCTCGGATACCTCGACGGGACCGGCACTGCGCAGGCCGGCATCGAGAAGATGGACGAGAAGTGCCTCGCCCCCACGGACGGCGAGGAGTCGTACCGCACCGGCAAGAACTCCGTTGTCATCCCCGGCAGTGAGAGCAGGGTGGACGCGGTCGACGGCGGCACCGTGCAGCTCACGATCAACAGCGACCTGCAGTGGTACATGCAGCAGATGATCGCCGAAGAGGCGCAGGCCCAGGGCGCCAAGGGCGGCACCGTCACCGTCGTCGAGGTGGGCACCGGAAAGATCCGCGCCGCGGCCGAATGGCCCACCATGGACCCGAACGATCTCGACGCCTCAGCGCCCGAGACGTGGGTGAGCAAGCTCTTCACCTACCCGTTCGAGCCGGGATCGACGTTCAAGGCCGTGACGGCCGCTGCGGTGATGGAGAACGGCGGTGTGACGATGACGAGTCCCACGGTGTCGGCCTCCTCGCACGAGAAGTTCGACAACGGCGCCGTGATCAACGACGCGTTCGTGCACCCGACCTTCCAGTACACCCTCGCCGGCGCGCTCATCGATTCATCGAACGTCGCGCTGTCGAAGTTCGGCACGATGGTGAGCCCGGATGTCCGTCACGACTACCTCGAGCGCTTCGGCGTCGGCGAGACGACGATCGGCTTCCCCAGTGAGACCTCGGGGGAGATCCACCCCACGAGCGAGTGGGACAACCAGTCGCTCTACACCACCACGTTCGGTCAGTACTTCACGGTCACGGCGCCGCAGCTCGCCGGCGCCTACCAGGCGATCGCCAACGGCGGCGAGAAGATCGGTCTCTCGCTGATCGAGTCCTGCACGGCCGCTGACGGCACGGTGGTCACGCCGGGTGCTCCCGAGCCCGAGCAGATCATCAAGCCCCAGACCGCGGCCGACCTCACGCGGATGCTCGAGAACGTGGCCGTCCAGGGCGGCAACGCCGACCGCATCCAGGTTCCCGGCTACCGGGTGACCAGCAAGACGGGTACCGCGCAGATCCCGGACGGCAAGGGCGGCTACAAGTCGGGCGTCTACTACACGAGCATGGTGGGCTTCGCGCCGGTCGACGATCCGCAGTACGTCGTGGTGGTGACTCTCGACGAGCCGACTAGAGTTACATCGTCTGCTGCTACCGCTTCTGCCTTCCAGAAGGCGATGACCCAGACCATGAAGACCTACCGCGTGATGCCGTCCTCCAGCCCGATGGACGCACTGCTTCCGAAGTTCGAATAGACGGCGCCCCGCCGCGCCTGGAGACGTCATGATCGCCCTGTCGCTTGCTGAGATCGCCGCCGTCCTCGGGGGTGATCTCCGCCTCGCCGGTTCTGCCACCGCCGACACCGTCATCGACGGTGTCGTGGACACGGACTCGCGCACCATGGCCCCCGGCTCCGTGTTCGTCGCGAAGCCGGGCGCGGAGACGGACGGACACCGGTTCGTCGGCGCTGCGCTCGCTGCGGGGGCAGCGCTCGCGATCGTCGAGCACCCGGTCGACGAGGAGATCACCCAGATCGTCGTCCCTGACGTCATCGTCGCCCTCGCCGATCTCGCCCGCGAGGTCGTCGCCCGCGTTCGCGCAGCCGGAGACCTCAAGATCGTCGGGATCACGGGGTCGAACGGCAAGACGACGACGAAGAACTTCCTCGCCCGCATCCTCTCCGACGAAGGCGAGACGATCGCCCCCATCAACTCGTACAACAACGAGGTGGGCGCGCCCGTCACCATGCTGCGCATCACGCACGGCACGCGGTTCCTCGTCAGCGAGTTCGGAGCCGACGGGCCCGGCAGCATCGCCCGCCTCGCCGGACTCGTCGAGCCGGACGTCGCTGTGGTGCTGATGGTCGGCATGGCGCACGCGGGCGGCTTCGGCGGTATCGAGGCGACGGCCAAGGCCAAGTCCGAGCTCGTCGCCGCCGCGAGGCCCACGGGAACGGCGGTGCTCAACGTCGACGACTCACGCGTCGCGGCGATGGGCGCGCTCGCGACGTCCCGCGGGATGCGGGTCGTCGGCTTCGGTCAGAGCGACGCGGCCGATGTCCAGGCGCACGACCTCGAGGTCACGGCATCCGGCACCTCGTGTGTCATCCACGCGGCGGGGGAGCGTCTTCCGCTCCGCCTGCAGGTGCTCGGCGCCCACCACGTCGGCAACGCCCTGGCGGCCATCGCCGCCGCCGGCGTTCTCGGGGTGTCGACGGCCGACGCGATCGACCGTCTCGAGACGGTCGAGATCGCGGAGCGCTGGCGTATGCAGCCCATGGGCAGCGACCGCGTGCGCATCATCAACGACGCCTACAACGCCAGCCCGGACTCGATGGCCGCAGCGCTGCGGACTCTCGCGCAGATCACCGGTCCCGACGAGCGGACGGTCGCCGTGCTCGGCGCCATGAGCGAGCTCGGCGAGACCGCGGGCGAGGAGCACGACCGGATCGGTCTGCTCGCCGTGCGTCTGAACATCCAGCGCATCGTCGTCGTCGGCCCCGAGGCCCGCCGCCTCTTCATCTCCGCGATCGGCGAAGGATCCTGGGACAGCGAGGCCGTGTTCTTCGCTGACCAGGATGCCGCGTTCGAGTACCTGCGCTCCGAACTCCGCGACGGCGACCGGGTGCTCGTGAAGTCCTCCAATTCCGTAGGGCTCCGGCACCTCGGCGATCGTCTGGGAGAATTGTTCTCGTGAGATCTCTCATCATGGCGGCGGCCATATCGCTCGCCTTCACTCTTTTTCTTACTCCCGTCTTCCTCCGGCTCTTCCGGAAGTGGGGCTGGGGCCAGGTCATCCGCACCCCGGAGGCCATCGAGAACCCGAACCACGAAGCCAAACGCGGCACGCCGACCATGGGCGGCGTCATCTTCATCGTCGGCACGATGGTCGGCTACTTCACGGCCACGTACGTCGGAGGCGGGACTCCCGCGCTGTCCGCGCTTCTCGTGATCTGGCTCATGGTCGGTTTCGGCGCAGTGGGCTTCATCGACGACTACATGAAGGTGCGCAGTCAGCGCAGCCTCGGGCTCTCGGGGTGGCGCAAGATCATCGGGCAGCTCGTCGTGATGATCCCGTTCGGCATCGTCGCGCTGAACTTCCCGAACGCCTTCGATCAGACTCCGGCATCCGGCTCGATCTCGCTCTTCCGCGACATCCCGTGGTTGAACCTGTTCGCGTTCACCGCGATCCTCGGCTGGGCGCTCTATCTGCTGTGGATCTCGATCATCGGCGTCGCGACCTCGAACAGCGTCAACCTCACCGACGGGCTCGACGGTCTCGCAGCTGGCGCCGGGGTCATCGTCGTGGGGGCGTACAGCCTGATCGCGTTCTGGCAGTTCAAGCAGTCGTGCGTGGGCGAGGGTGTCGAGACCGCCGCGCTCGGCGGATGCTACGAGGTCCGCGACCCGTTCAGCCTGGCGATCATCGCGGCCTCCTTCGCCTCGAGCCTGATCGGCTTCCTGTGGTGGAACGCTCCCAAGGCGAAGGTCTTCATGGGCGATGTCGGCTCGATGGCGATCGGAGGCGTCATCACCGCGATGGCGATCCTCACCCGCACCGAGCTGCTGCTGTTCGTGATCGCCGGCGTCTTCGTCCTCGCCTCCGGATCGGTGATCCTGCAGCGCGCCTACTTCAAGATCACGCGCGGAAAGCGACTCTTCCTGATGAGTCCGTTCCACCATCATCTCGAGATGCGCGGATGGTCCGAGGTCACGATCGTGGTCCGCATGTGGATCATCGCGGGCCTGCTCGCGATCTCAGCAGTCGGACTCTTCTACGTGGAGTGGCTGACTCGTGTCGACTGACGAGAGGCTCGCGACTCTGACGAGCTGGAACGCCGACTGGTCGGGCCTGCGCGTCGCCGTTCTCGGGCTGTCCATGACCGGCTTCTCGGTGGCGGACACGCTCACCGAACTCGGTGCGGACGTCCTGGTGCTGACCGAGTCGGCGGAGGAGGAGTATGCCAAGCTCCTGCCCGTGATCGGTGCTCGTCTGGAGCTGGGAACGCTGGACCGGGTCCCTGAAGCTCTGACCGCGTTCGCGCCGGAGGTCATCATCGCCTCGCCGGGATTCCCTCCCTCGCACACCGTGATCCGCTGGGCGCAAGATGCCGGCATCGCGCTCTGGGGCGATGTCGAACTCGCCTGGCGTCTGCGCGACAAGGTGACCCGCGCCGACGGCTCCCCGGCTGACTGGGTGCTCATCACGGGCACCAACGGCAAGACGACGACGACGCAGCTGACCGCGTCGCTCCTCGTCGAGGGAGGTCTGCGTGCGGCGCCGTGCGGCAACATCGGCGTGCCCGTTCTCGACGCGGTCCGCGACCCCGCCGGTTTCGACGTGCTCGTCGTCGAGCTCTCCAGCCACCAGCTCTGGTACCTCGGACTCTCCGAGACCGAAGGCGAGCTGTATCCGCACGCCTCGGTGTGCCTGAACCTCGCGGACGACCACCTGGTGTGGCACGGCAGTGCGCAGGCGTACCGCGATGCGAAGGCCCTGGTGTACCGCAACACGAGAGTCGCCTGCGTCTATAACAAGGCCGACGAGGCGACCAGGCTCATGGTCGAGGACGCCGAGGTGGTCGAGGGTGCCCGCGCGATCGGATTCGATCTCGGCATCCCCGGCCCCAGCGATGTCGGCGTGGTGGAGGGGCTGCTCGTCGATCGTGCGTTCTTGGACGACCGGGCCAGCAGCGCACTCGAGCTCACGACCGTCGCCGACCTGCGAGAAGCCGGCCTGGCCGCCCCGCACATCGTGCAGAACATCCTGGCGGCGAGTGCGCTCGCTCGCTCTCTGGGCGTCGAGCCGCGCGCCATCCACTCGGCTCTGCAGTCGTTCCGTCTCGACGAGCATCGGATCCAGGTCATCGCCCGCCATCGCGGCATCACCTGGGTCGACGACTCCAAGGCCACCAACCCGCACGCTGCCGCGTCATCGCTCCGCGCATACCCCGGTGCGGTCTGGGTGGTCGGCGGCGACCTGAAGGGCGTCGACATCGGCGAGCTGGTCGCCACGGCCGGGACCACCGCCCGGGCGGCGGTCGTCATCGGAGTCCAGCGCTCAGCCGTCGTCGCCGCATTCGAGCGACACGCGCCGGGGGTTCCGGTGTTCGAGGTGGATGCTGGCGAGACTGGTCAGGTCATGAATCGCGTCGTGGAGATCGCCGCGGGAATCGTCGATGGCGAGGGAACAGTCCTGCTGGCCCCCGCCGCCGCGTCCTTCGATCAGTTCTCCAGTTACGCGGATCGAGGACACCGCTTCGCCGAAGCGGTGCGGGACTGGATAGACCGGGGGAGCACCGATGACGCAGGTCGAACGCCCCCCGCGCTCTGATCCCGGCAGCACCGGCTCCCGCGGTCTCGCGGCGAGAGTGTCGCTCGGGCGTCGTTTCACCCCCGTGTCGACCGAGTTCCTGATGATCGCATCGGCGGCGCTGATGCTGACGATCTTCGGCCTCGTGATGGTGCTCTCGGCGACGAGCGCGACCGCGGTCTCGAAGGGTGAGAATCCGATGGACGGCGCGCTTCGGCAGGGCATCTTCGCCGTGCTCGGCGTGCCGCTGATGTTCCTGATCTCCCGACTCCCGATCACGCTCCTCAAGCGCATGGCGTGGCCGGCACTGTTCGGTTCCATCGCGCTCCAGCTGCTGGTCTTCACCCCGCTCGGCATCGAGGACGGCGGAAACCGCAACTGGATCATGATCGCCGGGTTCACCCTGCAGCCGTCGGAGTTCCTCAAGCTCGCCCTCGCGCTGTGGATCGGCTACGTCCTGATGCGCAAGCAGACCATGCTCGGCACCTGGCATCAGGTCTTCATCCCCGTGGTGCCCGTGGGAGCCCTGGCGATCGGAACGGTGATCGCCGGCAAGGACCTCGGCACCGCGATGGTGCTGGTCATCATCCTGCTCGGCTGCCTCTTCTTCTCGGGGGTGAAGCTCCGGCTGTTCATCCTGCCGGTGCTGCTCGGCGTCGTCGCCGTAATCGCGCTGGCCGTCACGAGCCCTGACCGCATGCGTCGCATCACGGCGACGTGCTCCGACATGTCGGCGTACACCGGCGACTGCTACCAGTCGATCCACGGGATCTGGGGAATGGCGTCGGGAGGAATCTTCGGCGTGGGGCTGGGCAACTCGCAGGAGAAGTACGGCTGGCTGCCCGCCGCCGGCAACGACTTCATCTTCGCCATCGTCGGCGAAGAGCTCGGCCTGATCGGCTGCATCGTCGTGCTGGCCCTCTTCACGCTGTTCACCATCGGTGCCTTCCACATCATCCGCAAGACCGCCGATCCGTTCATCCGGGTCGCAGCCGGCGGGATCACCGTCTGGATCACCGGTCAGGCCGTGTTCAACATCGGCGTCGTGATCGGACTGTTCCCCGTCATGGGAGTGCCGCTGCCGTTCATGTCGCAGGGAGGAACGGCTCTCCTCGCCGTCCTCATCGCGTGCGGAGTGCTGCTGTCGTTCGCGCGCACGATCCCCGTCGCCGAGGGTCGTTCGGCGGCACGGACCCCTTCAGCAGGGCGGGGTAAGGTCACACGGTGACCACGTACCTTCTCGCCGGCGGTGGAACCGCCGGTCACGTCAACCCCCTGCTCGCCGTCGCCGATGCGCTGCGCGCCAGGGACGCCGATGCCTCGATCCTGGTGCTCGGAACGGCCGAGGGGCTCGAGTCCCGACTCGTGCCGGCTCGAGGGTATGAGCTCCTCATCGTCGACAAGGTGCCGTTCCCGCGTCGGCCCGACAAGCAGGCCGCGTTGTTCCCCGCCAGGTTCCGCCGCGCCGTCGCCCAGGTGCGCGATCACATCCGCGCTCACCGCGTCGACGTCGTCGTGGGCTTCGGCGGCTATGCCTCCGCCCCGGCCTACGTGGCAGCAGGCCGTGAGCGCGTGCCGTTCGTCGTGCACGAGGCCAACGCGAAGCCGGGCCTCGCGAACGTGCTGGGTGCTCGACGCGCCGCGGCCACGGGAGTCGCATTCGCCGGAACCCCCCTGCGCGGCGGCGAGGTGGTCGGCATGCCGCTGCGTCGAGAGGTCATCGAGCTCGACCGCGCGGCCTCTCGCGATGAGGCCGCCGCGCACTTCGGGCTCGACCCGGCGCGCCCGGTCCTTCTCGTCTTCGGCGGGTCGCTGGGGGCCCAGAGGCTGAACGAGGCCATCGCAGACTCCTGGGGCGACATCCTGGCCGCCGACTGGCAGCTGCTGCACGTCACGGGCGAACGCAGTGATCTGGCCGACCCCGAGGTGCCGGGATACACCATGCGCCGATACGTCGACCGGATGGACCTCGGCTTCGCGCTCGCCGACCTCATCGTGTCCCGTTCCGGCGCAGCCACCGTGAGCGAGATCAGCGCCCTGGGGATCCCCGCGCTGTACGTGCCGTACTCCGTCGGCAACGGGGAGCAGCGACTGAACGCGGCGTCCGCCGTGGCAGCCGGGGCCGCTCGTCTTCTCGACGACGCCACCTTCGACGGCGACGCGGTGCGCCGCCTCGTGATCCCCGTCATGAACGATCCGCAGCAGCTCACGGCCATGCAGTCCGCCGCCGAGCAGGTGGGCACCCGCACCGGCACGGAGAACGTCGTCGCACTCGTGGATCGCGCCCTCCGGTCCTCCTGATCTCACCGTCGACACGGCTCCTCGCCGCCGAATCGTCCTCACCGAAAAGTAGACTGAAACCGACATGATCAGACCTGACCTCTCCCTCCCGATCCCCGAGTCGATCTCCTCCGCGCACTTCATCGGCATCGGCGGATCCGGCATGAGCGGCCTCGCCAAGATGTTCCTCGACGCGGGGATCCGCGTCTCGGGAAGCGATCGAGCCGACAGCGACAACCTGCGCGCACTCGCGGCCGCCGGAGCGGATGTGCACGTCGGGCACGACGCGGCGCATCTCGGCGATGCCGACACGGTCGTCCACACCGGAGCGATCTGGCCGGAGAACCCCGAGTTCGTCACGGCGAAGCAGCGCGGGCTGCACGTGATCCACCGCTCGCAGGCCTTGCACTGGCTGATCGGATCGCGTCGACTGGTCTCCGTGGCCGGCGCGCACGGCAAGACGACGTCGACGGGCATGATCGTGACCGCGCTGCAGCAGCTCGGAGCCGACCCGAACTTCGTCAACGGCGGCGTGATCGAGCAGCTCGGCGTCTCGAGCGCCACCGGATCGGGTGAGCTCTTCGTGATCGAGGCGGATGAGTCCGACGGCACGTTCCTGCTCTACGACACGGCTGTCGCGCTGATCACCAATGTCGACCCCGATCACCTCGACCACTACGGGTCCGACGACGCGTTCCACGACGCGTTCGTGCGGTTCGCCGACGCGGCCACGGAGGCGGTCGTGATCTCCAGCGACGACGCCGGCGCCCTGCGAGTGGGAGCGGGGCTCTCGCACCCGAACGTCGTGACGTTCGGGCAGGCGGAGGATGCCGATGTCAGGGTGACCGACATCGTGGCGGCCGGGCCCGTCTCGGCCACCGTCAGCTCCGGAGCCGAGAGCGTGCGCCTCCAGCTCGCCGTGCCCGGCGTGCACAACGCCATCAACGCGGCAGGCGCCATCGCGGTCCTCCTCTCGGTGGGCTTCGGCCTGACCGAGTCCGCCAAGGCCGTCGAGGGCTTCGCCGGCACGGTCCGCCGCCTCGAGCAGCACGGCGTCGAGCGCGGCGTCACCGTCTACGACGACTACTCCCACCACCCGACCGAGGTGCGGGCGGCTCTCGAGGCGATGCGATCGATCGCCGGCACGGGCAGGATCATCGCGATCCAGCAGCCCCACACCTACTCGCGAACGCAGCACATGTTCCGCGAGTTCGCGGACGTGCTGGAGACGTATGCAGACCACACGGTCGTGCTCGACGTCTACGGTGCTCGCGAGGATCCGGTCCCGGGCGTCACGGGAGAGCTCGTGAGCGGGGCGTTCCACGACCCGTCGCACGTCCACTTCGTCGCCGACTGGCAGCAGGCAGCCGATTACACGGCGTCCGTCGCTCGCGACGGCGATTTCGTCGTCACGCTCGGCTGCGGCAACGTCTACCAGATCATCCCGCAGGTGCTCGAGTCTCTGCGGACCACCGAGGTCTGACGCATGCGTCGTCCGCCTCCGCTTCCCACGCCTCCCGCGGGCACCGCGGAGGACACGCCCAGGCGACGGGAGGGTCCGGCGACGCGAGGGCGCGCGCGGGACGTCGAGCAGGACGAACGCACAGGTCCGCAGGCCGCGGCGGTCGGCCTCGACTCCGACGTCCGTGCGGACGTCGACGGGGATGCCGGGGTGCGGCCGACATCGACGCGGGACGTCTGGCGGGCGGCGCGAGCGAGACGCAAGGCGCTGCGGGCCGAGATCCGACGGTTCACGCAGCGCTCCCGACGGCGTCGCATCATCTGGCTGAGCGCGGTCGGTGCTGTCGTCCTGCTGATCGGTGGCACCACCGCCGCGGCGTACAGCCCGCTGTTCGCCGTGGAGAAGATCACGGTCGTGGGCGCGACGACGCTGGATGCCGCGGCGGTGGAGGCCGCCCTCGGCGAGCAGGTGGGCACCCCCTTGGCGCTGGTCGACTCGAGCGAGGTCAAGGCCGCGCTGCTGGGATTCCCGCTGATCGAGACCTATGCGCTCGAGGCGAAGCCGCCGCACGATCTCACGGTGCGGATCGTCGAGCGCACGCCGGTCGGCGTGATCCGCTCGGATGCGGGCTATACGCTCGTCGACGCCGCGGGCGTCGCGCTGGCGACGACCTCCGATCAGCCGGCGGGACAGCCGGTGCTCGACATCGACGGCGGCACCGACTCGGTCGCCTTCGAGAGTGCGGGTCTCGTGGTGCGCTCGGTGCCCGCTGATCTGCGAGCGCTGCTCACCGGAGTGCGGGCCACGACAGCTGATGACGTGACGTTGACGCTCAGCAGCGGGCTGACGGTCGTCTGGGGCAGCGCGGATGACTCCCCGATGAAGAGCGAAGTGCTCACGAAGACGCTGCTCAGCAATCCTGAGGCGTCGACGATCGATGTCACATCGCCGCATGCGGTGGTCGTGGGCTGAGGTTTCGACGGCAAACGGGCGACACGCCCGTGTCGCTGCGTGTGCGCGGGGACGTGACGCTTACCTTCGAACAAGAGAAACCAATACCGGGAAATACTTTACACCTCTAGTTGAGGTTTAAGGTTCGGCCCGCGGAATCTCACCCCAGACAGGCTCGACTATTCGGAGGCCGGCCATGAGCCAGAACCAGAACTACCTCGCCGTGATCAAGGTCGTCGGCGTCGGCGGTGGCGGCGTCAACGCCGTCAACCGCATGATCGATCTCGGGCTCCGCGGAGTCGAGTTCATCGCAGTGAACACCGACGCGCAGGCGCTGCTCATGAGCGACGCCGACGTCAAGCTCGATGTCGGTCGCGAGCTCACTCGCGGACTCGGCGCCGGCGCCGACCCCGAGGTCGGCCGTCGCGCCGCCGAGGATCACGCCGAGGAGATCGAGCAGGCGCTCACCGGAGCCGACATGGTCTTCGTGACCGCAGGCGAGGGCGGTGGAACGGGAACGGGTGGAGCCCCCGTCGTCGCGCGCATCGCGAAGTCGATCGGTGCACTGACCATCGGCGTCGTGACGAAGCCCTTCTCGTTCGAAGGCCGTCGTCGTCAGAGCCAGGCTGAAGCCGGTGTGGTGAAGCTGAAGGAAGAAGTCGACACCCTCATCGTGGTGCCGAACGACCGTCTGCTCGAGATCAGCGATCGCGGCATCTCGATGATCGAGGCCTTCGCGACCGCGGACCAGGTGCTCCTCGCCGGTGTCCAGGGCATCACCGACCTCATCACGACTCCCGGTCTCATCAACCTCGACTTCGCCGACGTCAAGTCGGTCATGCAGGGCGCCGGTTCGGCACTGATGGGAATCGGATCGGCACGCGGTGCCGACCGTGCCATCAAGGCCGCCGAACTCGCGGTCGAGTCGCCGCTCCTCGAGGCCAGCATCGAGGGTGCTCACGGAGTCCTGCTCTCGATCCAGGGTGGTTCGAACCTCGGCATCTTCGAGATCCACGACGCTGCGGATCTCGTGAAGGAAGCCGCGCACCCCGAGGCCAACATCATCTTCGGTACGGTCATCGACGACACGCTCGGCGACGAGGTGCGTGTCACCGTGATCGCGGCCGGCTTCGACAGCGGTGAGCCTTCGCTGCGCCTCGACCCCATGGTCGTCTCGCGGCCCGCCGCGGCCAGCACGCTGCCCGAGGTGGCGCTCTCGAACGACGAGGAGAGCAAGCCCGCTGCCGAGGCGCCCGCGCCCGAGAAGCCGCAGCAGCGCGTCCCGGCGACGAGCATCGAGCCTGCTTTCGCGGACGACGACATCGACATCCCCGAATTCCTGAAGTGACGCAGGCGCAGGGCCAGGCCGGGTCCGGTCTGGCAGCGCGGCTGTCGGCGATCGATCATCGGATCGCCGACGCCGCGCGCCTGGCCGGCAGGGACCCGGCGGAGATCTCCCGCATCGTCGTGACCAAGTTCCACCCGTCGTCGCTCGTTCGCGAGCTGCACGCGCTGGGTGTGCGCGACGTGGGGGAGAACCGCCAGCAGGAGCTCTCGTCGAAGACCGCCGAGCTGACGGACCTCGACCTCCGGTGGCACTTCATCGGGCAGGCGCAGACCAACAAGGCCGGTGCGATCCGCCGCAGCGCGGATGCCGTGCACTCGGTAGACCGCGACCGGCTGGCCGACGCACTGCATCGGGCGGCCGACGGGGATGACCTTCTCGACGTGCTCGTGCAGGTCAATCTCACCGATGATCACGGACGCGGCGGCGTCGCGCCCGCCGAGGCGGCCTCTCTCGCCGAGCACATCATGACGCTGCCCTCGCTGCGGCTTCGCGGTGTGATGGCGGTCGCGCCGCTCGATGAGGAACCCGCTTCCGCGTTCGCGCGCCTGCACTCGATCGCAGAGAGCGTGCGCGCCGTCGAGCCGTCGGCGACCTGGATGTCCGCAGGGATGACGGGCGATTTCGTCGAGGCCATCGAGGCCGGCGCGACACACCTGCGGATCGGCTCCGCAATCACGGGACCCCGCCCCGACCGGGGTTAACCTGTGAACAGACCAACCCGACACGTTCGAACCGGAGGACACGATGGGTAACCCGCTGAAGAAGACCATGGTGTATCTCGGCCTCGCTGACGAGGAAGAGGTCTACGAGGAGGAGCCGACCCCGGCCCGCTCGCACCGCGAGCGCGAACGCGAGGAGCCCGCTCCCGCGCCCGTGACCCCGCTACGGCGCCCCGTCGCCGTGCGCCAGCCCGCAGGAGGGGCAGTGAACGAGATCCTCACCGTGCACCCGAAGCAGTATCGCGATGCTCAGCTCATCGCGGAGAGCTTCCGCGAAGGTGTGCCGGTCATCATCAATCTCTCGCAGATGAGCGACGCAGACGCCCGCCGTCTGATCGATTTCGCCTCCGGACTCTCGCTCGGCCTGTACGGCCGCATCGAGCGGGTCACGTCGAAGGTCTTCCTCCTGTCGCCGGAGAACATCGCGGTGTCGGGTCACGGGGGAATCGCGCACGCGGACGCCGAGTCCGCGGGCTTCGACCAGTCGTAGACCGTGGGGTTCGTCGTCTCCATCGTCGCCAGCATCGTACATCTGGCTCTGCTGCTGTACCTGCTGGTGCTCTTCGCCCGACTCATTCTCAGCTACATCCCGATGTTCAATCGGGAGTGGCGACCGAAGGGCGCCGGACTCGTCGCGGCTGAGCTCGTCTACACGGTGACCGATCCGCCCGTCCGGTTCTTCCGGCGGATCATCCCTCCTCTGCGAATCGGCTCGCTCTCCCTGGATTTCGGCTTCTCGATCACCATCCTGATCGTGCTGATCCTGATGAGCGTCGTCCGAAGCTTCATCTGAGACCCCTGGGACTTCGGCGCTCTGGAGTGTCGCGGGATCGCGACTGACAGGCTCGGGGACTATGCTTGGCTCCCAGGTGCGCGCCCCGGGTTCGCGCCGAATCTCGACCACGCCATTCCAAACTGGCAACCGAACTCATCGAAGGAGCCACCATGGCACTTACCCCGGATGACGTCGTCACCAAGCAGTTCCAGCACGTCCGCTTCAAGGACGGCTTCGACCCGGACGAGGTCGACGACTTCCTCGACGAGATCGTCATCGAGTGGCGCAAGGCCCTCGAAGAGAACGTCGAACTCAAGGCCAAGCTGGCCGCGTACGAGTCCGGCGATGCCCCGGCCGCTCCCGCAGCCGCTGCAGAGGCACCCGCCGCCGTGGTCGACGAGGCTCCTGCGCCTGCTGCTGCCGCTCCCGCGGAGCCCGCTCCGTCGGGTTCGGCGACTGCGACCGCCGGCATCATCGAGCTCGCTCAGCGCCTTCACGACGAGCACGTCGCCGAGGGTGAGGCCAAGCGCGCCCAGCTCATCGCCGAGGCCGAAGGCGAGGTCAACCGCATCCGCACGGAGGCCGAGGCCAAGCAGCGCGAAGAGTCGGCTCGTCTCGAGCGCGAGCGCAACGCCCTCGAGGCCCGGATCACCGAGCTCCGCAACTTCGAGCGCGATTACCGCTCGCAGCTGCGCGGCTACATCGAGGGTCAGCTCCGCGATCTCGACGAGAAGTCGGCGTCGACGGACTCGACTCCGGTTTCCGCGATCGGACTGTAGGTCGTCCTTTTGCCAGGACGCCGTCCCCTTCGTCGGTCGGCGGCCGGCGCGATAGTTGCGGTTCTCGCAGCGATCGTGCTGGCCGCCGATCAGTTTGTGAAGTACCTCACGACCGAGAACCTGCCGCTCCAGCAGCCGGTGCCGGTGCTCGGTGAGTTCCTTCAGCTGTACTACGTGCGCAACCCCGGCGCAGCGTTCTCGCTCGGATCCGATGTGACATGGATCTTCACCATCGCTCTGGCGGTGGTGGCCGGTGTGATCGTGTGGAAGGCCCTGGGTCTTCAGTCACGCCTCTGGGCCGTCGTCCTGGGCTGCCTGCTCGGTGGAGTGCTCGGAAACCTCACCGATCGTCTCTTCCGCGATCCTGGTTTCCCCATGGGGCACGTGGTCGACATGATCTCGATGCCGTGGATGATGCCGGCGATCTTCAATGTCGCCGACATCTTCATCGTCACCGGGATGATCTCGGTCGCGCTGCTCGTCGTGCTGGGACTCCGCTTCGACGGCACCCGCGAGCGTGACCACGCTCCTGTGGAGACCGATGACGAAGCCGAGGCTGCCGCGTTGGCCGAGGAGACCGGAGGCGAGACCTCTCGCCCGGGTACCGCCTCTCCGGATGCCGCCGCCGCGGACGGACGCTGAGCATGGAATTCCGCACCCTCCCCGTTCCTGACGGGCTGGACGGGACGCGCGTGGACGCGGCACTCGCGAAGATGCTGGGCTTCTCGCGCACCTTCGCCGCCGAGGTCGCCTCGGCGGGCGGCGTGCGCGTCGACGGGGTGACGCTCGACAAGTCCGATCGCCTGCGCGGCGGAGGGTGGCTCGAGGTGGAGTGGCAGCCGAAGGAGGAGCCGCGGATCATCCCGATCGCGGTTCCGGAACTCGGAATCGTCTACGACGATGACGACATCGTCGTGGTCGACAAGCCCACGGGCGTCGCCGCTCATCCCTCGCTCGGATGGGAGGGGCCGACCGTCGTCGGCGCTCTCGCAGCGGCGGGGTTCCGGGTCGCCACGAGTGGCGCTCCGGAGCGGCAGGGGATCGTGCATCGTCTGGATGTCGGCACCAGCGGGCTCATGGTCGTCGCCAAGAGCGAGACGGCGTACTCGTCGCTGAAGCACGCGTTCAAGGAGCGCACGGTGGAGAAGATCTATCACGCCGTCGTCCAGGGGCACCCCGACCCGCTGACGGGGACGATCGATGCTCCGATCGGCCGGCATCCGAATCACTCCTGGAAGTTCGCCGTCGTTCCCGACGGCAAACCGTCGGTGACGCACTATGAGACCCTCGAGGCCTTCCCGGGAGCCTCGCTGCTCGAGATCCATCTCGAGACCGGACGCACGCACCAGATCCGCGTGCACATGGCGGCCCTGAGGCACCCGTGCGCGGGCGACCCGCTCTACGGAGCAGATCCGACGCTGTCGGCACGGCTCGGACTCACCCGACAGTGGCTGCACGCGCACAAGCTCGCCTTCACCCACCCGGCGACGGGGGAGTGGGTGCAGTTCGAGTCGGCGTACCCCGCGGATTTCGAACGTGCCCTGGAGATCCTGCGCGGCGAGTGAATCGACGCCGTCGATGTCGGCGGTGTGGGTCAGACTGAGCCCATGAGCATCGAGGTGCTACCCGCTACCGACTTCGACGACGTGGCCGCTCTCGTCGGCCCCAAGAAGCCGACGTCGAACGTGTGCTTCTGCCTGAGCTACCGCATCGGCAGCGCCGAGAACAGGGCGCTGCGAGGCGAGAAGCGAGCGGAGCGCGTGCGTGAACTCTGCCACCAGGATCCGCCTCCAGGCGTGATCGCGTACCTCGACGACGAACCCGTGGGCTGGGCGGCGGTGCATCCGCGCAGGGAGACGAGCTTCGCGCGCAACAGACTGATCCCGCATGTCGACGATCTCGATGTGTGGTCGCTCTGGTGCATCCGCGTCCGCCCAGGCCATCGGAAACAGGGCATCTCGCACGCTCTGATCGACGGAGCGGTGGCTCATGCGAAGAAGAGCGGCGCGCCCGCGATCGAGGGGTATCCGGTCGACAACCGTGGCGAGACGGTGAATCTCACGATGGCCTACGTCGGCACGATGGGGCTCTTCGAGAGTGCCGGATTCGCGAAGGCGGCCGACACCGGCTCGACGCTCGACGGCTTCCCGCGGGTGCTCATGCGACTCGATCTGCGAGATCCGCGCAACGGATCGAAGAAAGCGTGAACCCGACTGCACGTCAGAGGCAATACATAGTGTGAGCACAGACAGTGAGATCATCCGGCGGTCGCTGAGTCGGCCTGAGGCGTTCGCCGAGCTGTTCGACCGACATGCACGTGCGGTGAACGCGTTCGCGACATATCGGGTGGGTGCCCATGCCGCCGAGGACGTGCTCAGCGAGACCTTTCTCGTCGCCTTCCGCCGTCGAGGGGACTTCGACCTGAGCAAGCACTCAGCCTCTCCCTGGCTGCTCGGAATCGCCTCGCGGCTCATCCGTCGGCACAGAGCCGTCGAGGCACGGCATTGGCGCTCGTTCGCCGCGGTCGTCGGGGAGGACCATACGTCGCTCGGTGGACTCGATGACGCGATGCGGCGCGTGGACGCCGAGCGCGAAGTGCGTGCCCTGCGGCAGAAGATCGCGGCGTTGTCCCCCAAGGATCGGGAGACGCTTCTGCTCTACGCCTGGCAGGGGCTGAGCTACGAAGACATCGCGGAGACTCTCGGTGTGCCTGTGGGCACCGTGCGCTCCCGGTTGAATCGCGTTCGCACGCGACTCGATCCGGCGCGAAAGGCCCGTTCGTTCGAGATGCAGCAGGAAGGAGAAGTCCGTGGACGTGTTTGAGAAGGTTCAGAAGACCAAGCCGGATGTCGATGGTGCGGACTCGCATCTCGACTCGGCCCGCGCTCGACTGATGAGCGAGATCGCCGCGGGGAAGACCTCGGTGTCCGCTCGCCCTGCCGCACCGAAGCGGCTCGTGGCCGGCGTGCTCGTGGGCGCCGCACTGGCGGCCACGGCGGGCGTGCTGGTGATCACGGGACTCACCGAACAGCCGCAGCCCGTGATCGAGGCCGTTCCGACGCGGGAGCCAGGACAGACGCTGAAGCCGTCGCCGACGCCCGCGCCGACACAGGAGCCGATGACGGCTGCGGGGGCCTTCGGCGCCGCCGCGACTGCGGCTCGGTCGTTCACCGGCCTGACGTTGGCACCGGGACAGTACCTGCGCGTGCACACGCAGTCGGAGCAGATCGTCTATCACCAGCCCGATCCGAACGGCGGGCAGTATCAGGCGGATCGGTCGAACGCTCAGAACGCCTGGCGCGGAAGCTCCTCCTGGAACTCCTATGCGCCGGCCGACCCGACGCAGCAGTGGTTCTTCGCCACCGATCAGCCCTGGACAGTGAGCGATACCTTCGGGCCGGACGCCGCGGCGCTCGCCCAGGCGCACAAGGAGGCGATGGCCTCGGGCGGCGATCCGTACTTCTCGAACGGGCCGTCAGCACCCTGGGCCACCCCGGACGGGTACGGGCTCGTGGCGTTCTTCTCGGCGATGCCCACGGACCCGGCTGCGCTCATCGCGTGGATCCGAGAGAATCAGGGGATCGTCGCGGGCGATCAGGACTACAAGGTCGGGTGGGTCCTCATCGAGCTTCTGTCGTACAACATGGGGTCGGGGGCTGAGCGGGCGACGATGTACGACGCCCTCAGCATGCTTTCCGGGTCTGAGATCGTGTCCGCCGATGCGACCTCGGCGACGCTGCGGTTCTCGGCGTCGACAGAGGCCCTGTCGGGTCAGCCAGCGGTTCAGCGGCGCTCGATCACGATCGACACGACCACGGGGCTCGTCACGGAGACGACCGCGGTGCTCGACGTCGCCTCTTCGCTGATCCCCGCCTCCCTGGCAGACGAGAGGCACGTCTTCACCGTGAGCATCGTGGACTCGCTCCCCTGAAGCGATGCGGGACCCCGGAGCGGCAGGTGCGGCGACGCTCGATGTCGGATGCCGAAAGTAGACTCGAAGGCATGGCATCCGACTCCTTCGTCCACCTGCACGTGCACAGCGAGTACTCGATGCTCGACGGGGCGGCGAAGATCGCGGCGATGACGCAGGCGGCGGCAGATTACGACATGCCGGCCATCGCCGTGACCGATCACGGCAACACCTTCGCGGCGTTCGAGTTCTACAAGGCGGCGAACGCCGCGGGCGTCAAGCCGATCATCGGTCTCGAGGCCTATGTGACTCCCGGCACGCATCGCAGCGACAAGACGCGTGTGCAATGGGGCTCCCCGGATCAGAAGAGCGACGATGTCTCCGGCTCCGGTGCCTACACCCACATGACGATGTGGAGCGAGAGCACGCAGGGGATGCACAACCTGTTCCGTCTCAGCTCGCTGTCGAGCATGGAGGGCTACTACTTCAAGCCCCGCATGGACCGGGAGCTCCTGCAGACATACGGCAAGGGCCTGATCGCCACCACAGGATGCCCCTCGGGTGAGATCCAGACGCGACTGCGCCTCGGCCAGTACGACGCCGCACGTGCGGCGGCCGCCGAGTTCCAGGACCTGTTCGGCAAGGAGAACTACTTCGCCGAGATCATGGATCACGGTCTCTCCATCGAGCGCAGGGTGATGACCGATCTGATCCGGCTCGCCAAGGATCTGAACATCCCGCTCGTCGGCACCAACGACTCGCACTACACGCACCAGCATGAGGCCGATGCCCATGAGGCGCTGCTGTGCGTGCAGTCCGGTTCGACGCTCGACGATCCCAACCGGTTCAAGTTCGACGGCGACGGGTACTACATCAAGACCGCCGCAGAGATGCGTCAGCTGTTCCGCGACCACCCCGAGGCCTGCGACAACACGCTGCTCATCGCCGAGCGGTGCGAAGTCGAATTCAACACCGCGGCCAACTACATGCCGCGCTTCCCCGTGCCGGAAGGCGAGACGGAGGACAGCTGGCTCATCAAGGAGGTCGAAGCGGGCCTCCACTACCGATACCCGAGCGGCATCCCCGACAAGGTGCGCAAGCAGGCCGAGTACGAGACCGGCATCATCCTGCAGATGGGGTTCCCCGGCTACTTCCTCGTCGTCGCCGACTTCATCAACTGGGCGAAGGACAACGGAATCCGCGTCGGTCCGGGCCGTGGCTCGGGCGCCGGGTCGATGGTCGCCTACGCCATGAAGATCACCGACCTCGACCCGCTCGAGCACGGTCTCATCTTCGAGCGCTTCCTCAACCCCGACCGCGTCTCGATGCCCGACTTCGACGTCGACTTCGATGACCGTCGCCGCGGCGAGGTCATCGACTACGTGACGAGGAAGTACGGCTCCGAGCGCGTCGCTCAGATCGTCACCTACGGCACGATCAAGTCGAAGCAGGCTCTGAAGGATGCGGGGCGTGTGCTGGGATTCCCGTTCAGCATGGGCGAGCGGCTGACGAAGGCGATGCCGCCGCCCGTCATGGGCAAGGACATGCCTCTCGACGGCATGTTCGACTCGGCGCACCCCCGCTACAAGGAGGCGAGCGAGTTCCGTGCGCTCATCGAGACCGATCCCGAGGCGAAGACGGTCTTCGACCGCGCCCTCGGTCTCGAAGGTCTGAAGCGCCAGTGGGGCGTGCACGCCGCCGGTGTGATCATGTCGTCCGAGCCCCTGCTCGACATCATCCCGATCATGCGCCGCGAGCAGGACGGCCAGATCGTCACCCAGTTCGACTACCCGTCCTGCGAGTCGCTCGGGCTGATCAAGATGGACTTCCTGGGGCTCCGCAACCTCACGATCATCTCGGACGCTCTCGACAACATCCGCACCAACCGCGGGGAGGAGCTCGACCTCGAACACCTCGCCCTGGATGACCGCGGCGCCTACGAGCTGCTCGGTCGCGGCGAATCGCTCGGCGTCTTCCAGCTCGACGGCGGGCCGATGCGATCGCTGATGCGCCTGATGCGTCCGGACAACTTCGGCGACATCTCCGCGCTCATCGCGCTGTACCGCCCGGGTCCGATGGGTGCGAACTCGCACACGAACTATGCGCTGCGCAAGAACGGCCAGCAGCCGATCACACCGATCCACCCGGAGTTCACCGAATCGCTCGCCGACATCCTCGACGAGTCCTACGGCCTGATCATCTACCAGGAGCAGGTGATGGCCATCGCCCAGCGCGTGGCCGGGTTCTCGCTCGGCCAGGCCGACATCCTGCGCCGAGCGATGGGCAAGAAGAAGAAGTCCGAGCTCGACAAGCAGTTCGAGGGCTTCCAAGCCGGCATGCACGCGAACGGGTACTCCGACGGTGCCGTCAACGCGATCTGGGAGATCCTCCTCCCGTTCTCGGACTACGCCTTCAACAAAGCGCACTCGGCGGCATACGGGGTCGTCTCGTACTGGACCGCCTACCTCAAGGCGCACTATCCCGCCGAGTACATGGCCGCGCTGCTCACCAGCGTCGGCGACTCGAAAGACAAGATGGCGCTCTATCTCAACGAGTGCCGTCGAATGGGCATCAAGGTGCTGCCGCCCGATGTCTCAGAGTCGATCAAGTACTTCGCCGCTGTCGGCGACGACATCCGATTCGGGCTCGGTGCCGTCCGCAACGTCGGCAGCAACGTGGTCGAGGGCATCATCGCGGCCCGCAAGGATGAGCGATTCTCCTCGTTCCATCACTTCCTCGAGAAGGTCCCGCTGCACGTCTCGAACAAGCGCACGGTCGAGTCTCTGATCAAGGCCGGCGCGTTCGACTCGATGGGCGACTCGCGCCGTGCGCTGCTCGAAGTCCACGAGGATGCCGTCGAGGCGGCTGTGGATCGCAAGCGGAACGAAGCACAGGGTGCGATCGGCTTCGACTTCGACAGTCTGTACGACGGAATGGAAGAGGCGCCGCCTGCCAAGGTGCCCGCCCGCCCCGAATGGATCAAGAAGGACAAGCTCGCTTTCGAGCGCGAGATGCTCGGGCTCTACGTGTCGGACCACCCCCTGGCCGGGCTCGAGGTGCCTCTGGCGAAGCACGCGTCGATCTCGATCCACAACCTCATCAACTCGGAGGACATGCAGGACGGTGAGCAGGTCACCGTCGCCGGTCTCGTCACGAGCGTGCAGCATCGCGTCGCGAAGGCCAGTGGCAATCCGTACGGAATGATCACCGTCGAGGACTTCAACGGCGAGGTGACGGTCATGTTCATGGGCAAGACGTACACCGAGTTCCAGCACATCCTGCAGCAGGACTCGATCCTCGCCGTGCGCGGCCGGGTGTCGAAGCGTGATGACGGACTCAACCTGCATGCGCAGTCGGCGTTCGCGCCGGATGTCGGTTCCTTCGACGCCGCGGGTCCGCTCTCGCTCGTGCTCGCCGAGCAGAGGGCGACGGAGCGGGTGATGCACGAGCTCGCCGACGTGCTGCGCCGTCACAACGGGGACACCGAGGTCGTGCTGCGGGTGCACCGCGGCGGCACGGCGAAGGTCTTCGACGTGCCGATGCCGGTCAAGGTCTCGGCCGATCTGTTCGGAGATCTCAAATCGCTGCTCGGGCCGACCTGCCTGGGCTGAGCACCAGCGGACGCTGCCGCTCGATGGGTCCTCACGGACGCACCGGGTAGTATCGGGACGCGTTCGGGTGCACGACGACTAAGGCTCTGCACCGTGGCGAAAGGACCCTCCCCATGAGCACGGAATCACCCTTCCTGAACAGTGACGACTCAGCTGCAGACCGGTCGTCGGCGTCAGACGAGTCACCTCTCGACGAGGACTTCTCCGATGACGACGGCGTGCTCTATGACGATGAGGTGACGCCGGAGTACGGCATCCTCGGATTCACCTTGCGGGAGCTGCTCATCGTCGGCGTGTGGCTGATCGCCTTCATCGCGTCGTTCTTCCCGTACGTCGGAGACTCGTCCATCTGGGGTGCCGGAATCCAGTGGGTCCTCCCGATCGGCGTGCCGACGGTCGCCGTGTTCCTGCTGGTCCTCCGCCGTTTCTCACCCGACGGCATCCGCCGGGTCGGCTCGCTGGGGATCGACCAGTTCGCTTCCGTGGCGTTCTCCGTCTCAGCGGTCTTCTGGCTAGGCGCACTCTGGAACGCCGTCGCGTTCGCGATCGAGTTCGGTGTCTTCGGGCTGCCCTGGAACGGCGTCGTTCAGCTGCTCGCAGCGCTCGCGCTCGTCGTCCTCACGGTCTTCGCTCCGCTGGTGCCCGGCCTCAAGGAAGACTTCCAGGGCCGACTCGTCACACTCGCGCACCGCAACGCCAATCCGGTCCGACCGGTCATCGCGCGTCCTCGCCCCGAGCCTGCCGCCCCGGGCGCCGACGCTCCCGTCGCCGTCGAGGCCGATACTTCGGCCGACACGGACCTGCGACCTGCGTCGTACGCATCGCCCGCCTCGTCGAGCGATGTCGCTCCTGAGGCCCACACCGCCGCGACGGATGCCGCGCCGACGGCCTACGCGACGGACGCTGCACCGACGGCCTACGTGACGGACGCCTACGGGACGGACGCCGCGCCGACGGCCTACGGGACGGACGCCGCACCGACGGCCTACGCGACGGACGCTGCCCCGACCGCCTACACGACACCCTCGGCGGAGGGGATCGACGTCGAACTGTCCCGTGAGCAGGCGACCGATGAGGTCGCCCGTCTCGATGTCGCCGAGCAGGTGCCGCTGTCCTCCCACGCGTCGGGCGGGGGGACCGGGACCGAGGAGACGACATCCGATGAGGAGTACACCCCGGCGTACTCGCGCCGGTCGCGCGGCCAGGAACCCGAGATCGTGTCCGACACCGGAAGCATCGAGTCGCTTCTCGGTGCGACCGCGCGCGATGTCTCGTCGCCCGAGACGACCGCGTTCCCCGCCGTCGAACACGACTCGGACTTCGCCGCGACGAGCCCTCAGGACGCCTACTCGACCCCGCAGCCCTTCTGGATCCTCGCGCCGACCGAGCGGGACGTGCATGACGAACGCGGCGAGGTCATCTTCCGAATCGGACCGAATGCGTGGGCGCTCGTCATCGAGGACCGCGGTGGCGCCTATGTCATCCGACACGACGACGGTCGCATCGGCTACCTGCACGACATCTCAGACATCACGAAGGGCTGATCTTGCGCACGATCGATCTGCGAGGGCGCACGCTCTCGCCGGCTGACATGCTCGCGGCCGTGCCGCGAGCCACCCAGGCACGGGCCGAGGCTCTCGACACCGCCACGCGCATCGTCGAGGACGTGCGCGAGCGCGGCGAAGAGGCGCTGCGCGAGCAGGCTGAACGCTTCGATCGTGTCACGGGTCATGAGATCCGCGTGCCCGCGCAGCACATCGCCGATGCTCTCGAGACCCTCGCGCCTGCTGTCCGCGATGCCCTCGACGAGGCGATTCGCCGGGTGCGCATCGCCTCCGAAGCCCAGGTTCCCGAACGTCGGATCACCCGGATCGGCGCCGGCGCGACGATCACCCAACGCTGGCAGCCTGTGCACCGCGCGGGCGTGTACATCCCCGGCGGCAAGGCGGTGTATCCGTCCAGCGTCATCATGAACGTCGTCCCCGCCCAGGTCGCGGGCGTCGAGCAGATCGCGCTCGCTTCACCGCCCCAGGCGGACCAGGGAGGTCGCGTCCACCCCACGATCCTCGCCGCGGCAGGCCTCCTCGGCATCACGGAGGTGTACGCCATCGGCGGCGCCGGCGCCATCGGTTCCTTCGCGCACGGCGTCGCCGGCATCGGACTCGACCCGGTCGACGTGCTGTCAGGGCCCGGCAACAACTACGTCGCCTCCGCCAAGCGGGCGGTGGCCGGGGTCGTCGGCACGGACTCCGAGGCGGGGGCCACCGAGATCCTCGTCGTCGCAGATGCCGCCGCGGACCCGCGTCTCATCGCCGCCGACCTCGTCAGTCAGGCCGAGCACGACGAGCAGGCTTCGGCCGTCCTCGTCACCGACTCGCCTCAGCTCGCCTATCGTGTCGCCGAAGAGGTGGCGCAGCAGGCCGGCGCGACCCGTCACACGACCCGGGTGGCCGCAGCTCTCGACGGACCGCAGTCCGCGATCGTGCTCGTCGACGACCGTGCCATGGCCACGGCGTTCAGCAATGCCTACGCTCCCGAGCACCTCGAACTTCACCTCGAGGATGCCGAGGACGCCGCCGACAGCTTCACGAGCGCAGGTGCGGTGTTCGTCGGCGACCACACGCCGGTGAGTCTGGGCGACTACATGGCGGGCAGCAACCACGTTCTGCCGACCGGGGGACAGGCGCGCTATGCGCCGGGACTCGGCGCCTACACGTTCCTTCGTCCGCAGCAGGTGATCTCCTACGATCGGGCCGCCCTGGCCGAGGTCCGTGAGGGGGTCGTCGCCCTCGCCGAGACCGAAGTGCTCCCCGCGCACGGCGAGGCGATCGAGGCGCGTTTCACCGCGTAGGATCGGTCAGATGCACTGCCCCTTCTGCCGTCACTCGGACTCTCGCGTCATCGATTCCCGCACCAGCGACGACGGTCTCTCGATCAGGCGCCGTCGTCAGTGCCCTGAGTGCGGCGGGCGTTTCACGACCACCGAGACGGCCAGCCTCAACGTCATCAAGCGTTCGGGCGTCATGGAGCCGTTCAGTCGCGAGAAGGTGATCTCCGGCGTGCGCAAGGCGTGTCAGGGGCGCCCCGTGACCGAGGCCGATCTGGCGGTCCTCGCTCAGCGTGTCGAGGAGGCCGTGCGGCAGACAGGTGTCTCGCAGCTCGATACGAACGAGATCGGCTTGGCCATCCTCGGACCCCTCCGCGACCTCGATGAGGTCGCATACCTGCGGTTCGCGAGCGTGTATCAGGCTTTCGATTCGCTCGAGGATTTCGAGAGCGCGATCACGGATCTGCGCGCCGACCACGTCAAGCCGGAGCCTGCCGACCGGTAATCTGGCAGTGATGTATCCGCTGCTCTTTCGCGCTGTCCTGTCGCGCTTCGACCCCGAGTTCGCCCACCACGCCGGTATGGCGGTGATCCGCGTGCTCGGAGTGCCTCCGCTCTCCTGGGCGACGCGGGCACTGACGAAGCCGGACCCGTCGCTGCGGGTGGACGCACTCGGACTGAGCTTCTCCTCGCCCTTCGGCATCGCCGCCGGGTTCGACAAGAACGCGATCGGTGTCCGCGGTCTTGCAGCGCTCGGCTTCGGCCACGTCGAGGTCGGAACCGTCACCGCGATCCCGCAGGAGGGCAACCCGAAGCCCCGACTGTTCCGGCTGATCGCCGATCGTGCGGTCATCAACCGCATGGGATTCAACAACGAGGGCGCGGATGCTGCGGCCCGGCGCCTCGCGCGGTTGCGTCGCGGCGCCCCTGACACGGTCATCGGAGTCAACATCGGCAAGAGCCGTGTCGTCGACGTCGAGGACGCCACCGCCGACTACGTCGCTTCGGCGACGCGGCTGGCCCCGCTGGCCGACTACCTGGCCGTCAACGTCTCGTCCCCGAACACCCCGGGTCTTCGGGGACTGCAGGCGGTGGAGACGCTGGCTCCGCTGCTCAGGGCGGTGCGCGCGGCATCCGGAAAGACTCCGCTGCTCGTCAAGATCGCCCCCGATCTGGCTGACGACGAGATCGCCGCGATCGCGAAGCTCGCCGTCGACGAGGGCCTCGCCGGCATCATCGCGCACAACACCACGATCAGCAGGGATGGACTCACGACGGACGCGGCGACGGTCGCGGCCATCGGAGCGGGCGGCCTCTCCGGCGCGCCCCTCAAGGAGCGCTCGCTTCAGGTGCTGCGTCTGGTTCGCTCGACCGTGCCCGCAGAGTTCTGCGTCATCGCCGTCGGGGGAGTGGAGACGCCCACGGACGTTCAGGAGCGACTCGAAGCGGGCGCGACGCTCGTGCAGGGCTACACGGCGTTCCTGTACCGCGGTCCGTTCTGGGGACGCGAGATCAACCGGGGCCTCGTCGCACGCTGAGAAGCTGCGCGTACGAACAAGAGAGGCGCCTCGTGCTCCTAGAGCACGAGGCGCCTCTCTCGATGATTCAGGGGATCAGGCGGGGCGGTCGCCGCGCTTGACCTGCGGCTTGGGCAGACGCATGAACCGCATCTGCAGCGACCGCATCGCGGCGTACCAGCCGAGACCGCGCTCCATGCGGTCCTTGCCGAACTTCGCGGCGACCTTGCGCTTGACGCGCATCCCCAGCAGGATCATGCCGCCGATCGCGAGGATCAGGTACGCCATCATGACCAGGTACGCCCAGCCGGCGATCGCGAAGCCGCCGATGGCGAGGTTGGCCGGAAGGAGCGAGATGAGGATGACGAGCACCATGACGCCCATCACGAACTCGGCGGGGTGCCATCCGGCGTCCACGTAGTCGCGGACCCAGCGGCGCTGCGGGCCCTTGTCGCGAGCCGGGAGGTACTTCTCCTCGCCGGCCGCCAGACCGGCCTGCGCGCGGTTGCGTCGCTCGCTGAGCTCGGCGCGCGCTGCGGCCTTGGCCTCCTTGGTGTTCGCGACCAGAGGACGGCGGCGGGCCGCTTCCTGCTCGGCCCGGGTCGGCGTCGCGCGTCCCTTGCCCGACGCGGTCGTCTCGGCGGCGTCGTCGTTCGTCGAAGGGGGGACAGGGGTAGTGGCCACGAGGTTCCTCGGTTCAGTGAAGGCGGATCACCTTAAGATTACTCGCATGACATCTCCTGCCCAGCCCGGTGACCAGAATCTGTCCAGCGAACGCGAGCCGGCCGTCCTCGAGGCCGCAGCCACAGGGTTCCCGGCCGCGCTGAGCGACCTGGGCGCACTCGTCCGCATCCCCGGCATGGCCTGGCCCGCGTTCGACCAGACGCAACTCGAACGCAGCTCGGAGGCGGTCGCCGCGCTCGCGACGGCGACGGGGGTCTTCGACGACGTGCGGGTGCTGCGCGCCGCGATCCCCGGCACCGACGAGCACGGGCAGCCTGCCGTGCTCGCGACGCGTGCTGCGCGCAACGGCAAGCCGACGATCCTGCTCTACGCGCACCACGACGTGCAGCCTCCGGGAGACGACGCGCTGTGGGAGACGCCGCCGTTCGAACCAACGGTGCGCGACGGACGCCTGTACGGGCGCGGAGCCGCCGATGACAAAGCGGGCATCATGGCGCACATCGCCGCGATCCGCGCTGTGGCCGAGGTCGTGGGCGACGATCTCGAGCTCGGGATCGCGATGTTCATCGAGGGGGAGGAGGAGTACGGATCGCGCTCCTTCGCTCAATTCCTCGCGGACAACAAGGAAGCGCTCCGGGCGGATGCGATCGTGGTCGCCGACTCGGGCAACTGGGATTCGGTCACCCCCGGCCTCACCGTCTCGCTCCGTGGCAATGCGCGCTTCACCGTGCGCGTGCGCACCCTCGACCACGCGTCCCACTCGGGCATGTTCGGCGGAGCGGTTCCGGACGCCATGATGGCCACGGTGAGGATGCTCGCCACGCTCTGGAACGAGGACGGCTCCGTCGCCGTCGAGGGGATGACCGAGCGCGACGCGCCGACGCCGGAGTACACCGAGGACACGCTCCGCGATGAAGCGGGTCTTCTTCCTGGCACGTCTCCGGTCGGCGGCGGCAGCATTCTCAGCCGGATCTGGAACAAGCCGGCGGTCACGGTCATCGGGATCGATGCGACGAGCGTCGCCGCGGCGTCGAACACCCTCCTTCCCGAGGTGACGGTGGTCGTGAGCGCGCGCGTCGCGCCAGGTCAGACGGGGGAGGAGGCGTATGCCGCCCTCGAGGCGCATCTGCGCGCGAACGCGCCGTTCGGTGCGGAGCTGACCTTCACCGACGTCGACCTGGGAAACGGCTTCCTCGTCGACACCAGCGGCTGGGCGGTCGCCCTCACCCGCGATGCGATGCGCGACGGGTACGGTGTGCCGCCGGTCGACCTCGGCGTCGGCGGTTCGATCCCGTTCATCGCAGATCTGGTGCGGGAGTTCCCCGATGCGCAGATTCTCGTGACCGGCGTCGAGGACCCGCACTCGCGTGCCCACAGCCCGAATGAATCGCTGCACCTCGACACGTTCCGCCATGCGGTCGCGACCGAGGCTCTGCTGCTCTCGCGCATGAACGACATCATCATCTGAGCCGCATCCGCGAGCCTGAGGGTAAAATCGAGATACCAGCCGTGCGAGCGCGGCCCGTCACAAGGAGCGACATGAGCGACACCACACTGACTTCGGCAGAGACCACCCAGGCGCACGGCGTGAAGCTGACCGATGCCGCGGCCACAAAGGTCAAGAACCTTCTCGAGCAGGAGGGCCGCGATGACCTGCGTCTGCGCGTAGCCGTTCAGCCCGGCGGATGCTCCGGCCTGATCTACCAGCTGTACTTCGACGAGCGATTCCTCGAGGGCGACGAGACCGTCGACTTCGACGGCGTCGAGGTCATCATCGACAACATGAGCGTCCCGTACCTCGACGGCGCCTCCATCGACTTCAAGGACACGATCTCGGAGCAGGGCTTCACGATCGACAACCCCAACGCCGCAGGCAGCTGCGCCTGCGGAGACAGCTTCCACTGATCCGAACCCCTCCGCCAACCTGCGTGGTTGGCATGAATCAGGTGTGAGGTTGCCCTAGACTTGGGTGTGCCCTGTCCGCAATCTGAAAGGTGCATCGTGCCCTCGAAACGCCGCCTTCGTTGGGCCGCTCTCCCCCTGGGAGTAGCGGCAGCCGTGGCCCTGGCGGGATGTACTGCCACTGAGCTGAACGGTTACCTCCCGGGCTTCGTGGAGGGTGAGCCTGCGGCCACCAACCAGACCGAGCGCGTCTCGTCGCTCTGGGTCAACTCCTGGATCGTCCTCCTCGCCGTCGGCGTGATCACCTGGGGCCTGATGGCCTGGGCCGCGATCGCCTACCGTCGCCGGAAGGGTCAGACCGGACTGCCCGTGCAGATGCGGTACAACATGCCGATCGAGATCTTCTACACGGTCGTGCCGCTGATCCTCGTGCTGGGCATGTTCTTCTTCACCGCGCGTGACCAGTCGGCGATCGAGACGAAGTGGGACGAACCCGACGTCGAGATCACGGCCATCGCCAAGCAGTGGGCGTGGGACTTCCAGTACGACGGTGAAGAAGAGGACAACTCCGACGCCGTCTGGACGATGGGAATCCAGGCCCAGCCGGACGCGGACGGCACCATCGATCAGGCGCAGCTCCCGACGCTGGTGCTGCCGGTCGACCAGAAGGTCACGATCAACCTGCAGTCCCGCGATGTCATCCACTCGTTCTGGATCATCGACTTCCTGTACAAGAAGGACATGTACATCGGGAAGGACAACTCCTGGTCCTTCATCCCGACCCGAGTCGGCGAGTACGCCGGCAAGTGCGCCGAGCTCTGCGGCGAGTACCACTCGATGATGCTCTTCAACGTCAAGGTCGTCGAGCAGGACGAGTACGACGCCTACCTCCAGACTCTCGAGGAGGAAGGCAACACGGGAGACATCACGGACGCGTACGACCGTCTGTCGAACTACCCGGGGACCACCGCCCCGACCTCCGAGGAAGGAGAGGAGTAAGCCATGTCGACCACTGAAGCCCCCCGCACCGACGAGGCCCCTCGCTCTCGACCCACCACCCTGCCCGCACGTCAGGCTGCTCTCATGAGCTCGTCGCGTGTCGAGCAGAAGGGCAACATCGTCGTCAAGTGGATCACCTCCACCGACCACAAGACGATCGGGTACATGTACCTCATCGCCTCGGTGCTGTTCTTCCTCCTCGGCGGCGTGATGGCACTCGTCATCCGTGCAGAGCTCTTCGCTCCGGGAATGCAGATCATCCCGACCAAGGAGCAGTACAACCAGCTCTTCACGATGCACGGCACGATCATGCTGCTGATGTTCGCGACACCGCTGTTCGCCGGATTCGCCAACGCGATCCTGCCGCTGCAGCTCGGCGCCCCGGACGTCGCCTTCCCGCGTCTGAACGCGTTCGCGTTCTGGCTGTTCCTCTTCGGCTCGACGATCGCCGTCGCCGGCTTCCTCACCCCCCAGGGTGCGGCCTCGTTCGGATGGTTCGCCTATCAGCCGCTCGCCAGTGCGTCCTTCTCTCCGGGTGCCGGTGGAAACCTCTGGATGCTGGGTCTCGGCATCTCGGGCTTCGGAACCATCCTCGGCGCCGTGAACTTCATCACCACGGTGATCACGATGCGCGCACCGGGTATGACGATGTGGCGCATGCCGATCTTCTCGTGGAACACGCTCATCACGAGCCTCCTCATCCTGATGGCCTTCCCGGTGCTCGCCGCCGCGATCTTCGCCGCAGGTGCGGACCGCGTGCTCGGCGCTCACATCTACGACCCGGCCAACGGCGGTGTCCTGCTCTGGCAGCACCTGTTCTGGTTCTTCGGTCACCCTGAGGTCTACATCATCGCTCTGCCGTTCTTCGGCATCGTCTCCGAGATCTTCCCGGTCTTCAGCCGCAAGCCGATCTTCGGATACAAGACGCTCGTGTACGCGACGATCGCGATCGCCGCACTGTCCGTCGCCGTGTGGGCTCACCACATGTACGTGACCGGCTCTGTGCTGCTGCCGTTCTTCGCCCTCATGACGATGCTCATCGCAGTGCCGACGGGTGTGAAGATCTTCAACTGGATCGGCACGCTGTGGCGTGGATCGGTGACCTTCGAGACCCCGATGGTGTTCGCACTCGGCTTCCTGGTGTCGTTCGTCTTCGGTGGCCTGACCGGTGTCATCCTCGCGGCTCCGCCGCTGGACTTCCACCTGTCCGACTCGTACTTCGTGGTCGCGCACTTCCACTACGTCGTCTTCGGCACCGTCGTGTTCGCGATGTTCGCCGGGTTCTACTTCTGGTGGCCGAAGTGGACCGGACGCATGCTCAACGAGCGCCTGGGCTACGTGCACTTCTGGATGCTGTTCATCGGCTTCCACATGACGTTCCTCATCCAGCACTGGCTGGGCGTCGACGGCATGGTGCGTCGCTACGCCGACTACTCGCCGGAAGACGGATGGACGTGGGGCAACCAGGTCTCGACGATCGGCGCGATCATCCTCGGTGCCTCGATGCTGCCCTTCTTCCTGAACGTGTGGATCACGGCTCGCAAGGCTCCGAAGGTCACGGTGAACGACCCGTGGGGCTACGGCGCTTCGCTCGAGTGGGCGACGTCCTGCCCGCCGCCGCGTCACAACTTCACGTCGATCCCGCGTATCCGCAGTGAGCGTCCCGCGTTCGACCTGAACCATCCCGAGGCTGCGGAGTTCACGCCCGCTGCGCCCGGCGAGCGAGAGGGCCACTGAGCCATGCGCGACAATGTCATCCTCTGGTGGGTCCTGACCGCCTTCTTCGCCCTGGTCGGCGTCGTCTACACCGGCTGGCACATCCTCGCCACGCCGTCGGACAACTTCGCCGCGCGGATCGAATGGGTCGGCACCGTGGCGCTGTTCTTCGCCGCGTTCATGGGCGCGATGATCGCGTTCTACCTCGACCGCACGCACAAGGCTCAGAACGGCGAATTGCCTGAGGACATCCTCACGAGCGACATCGACGACGGAGACCCCGAGCTCGGCGAGTTCAGCCCCTGGTCCTGGTGGCCGATCGTCCTCGCGGGTTCCGCTGCCGTCTTCGTCGTGGGACTGGCCGTCGGACACTTCCTGCTTCCGATCGGCCTGGCGATCTTCGTCGTCGCGATCGTCGGCTGGGTCTACGAGTACTACCGCGGGAACTTCGCCCGCTGATCTGCATGCAGAAAGCCCCTGGGATCTCCATCCCAGGGGCTTTCTGCATGTCCTGTCGCTACGCGCGGCTGCGGACACGGGCGATGCCCGTCAGCGGGTCGACAGGCCGACGGTGGACGCCGTCGGCGTCCTCCACGGGATAGCCCTCCCTGACCCAATACTCGAACCCGCCGATCATCTCGCGAACGGCGTAGCCGAGCTTCGCGAACTCCAGAGCGCCCTTCGCGCCGGCGTTGCACCCCGGGCTCCAGCAGTAGACGACGACGGCGGCGTCGAGGGGGATCTCGGCAGGAGCGCGGCTCGCGATCTCGCTGTAGTGCATCTGTGTCGCTCCAGCGACGCGTCCCTGCGCCCACGCTTCCTCTGAGCGGACATCGATGATGACGATGTCGTCTTCGGAGCGAAGAGCGGCATACACATCGCTCGCATCGGTCTCGTAGGCGAGCTTGGCGGCGTAGTAGTCAGCGCGATCGATCATGCGCTCAGCCTAGGCAACGGCGCGAGGTCCCGCCGTCATCATCCGGACGGCGGCGCACTGGATTCCGCCAATGTGGAGTGCAGGCTCAGAGCTCCGCTGTCATCTGGACGCGGCGTCCGTATCGGTCGAGGCCGAGGGCGGCCTCGGTCTCCACCAGGCCGCGCTGGAACGGCGTCTCGGGGATGCTCTCGAGGAACCCGCACGACGCGTAGAAGGGCGCGTTCCACGGGATCTCGGCATAGGTCCGCAAGGTCATGCGCGTGTAGCCGCGATCCCGCGCCTCATCGAGTGCAGCGCTCACAAGGCGGCGTCCGAATCCCTGTCGTCCCACGGTGGGGAGGACAGACAGCTGTTCGAGGTGCGCATGACCGTCGGAGTCCAGGACATGGACGAAACCCACAGGGGAGGAGCCCTCTGACTCTTCCAGAACGAGAACGAATCCCGGCTCGGCGAGGCGTTCGGCACCGTTCGCAGCGGGAGGCCATACTGGCGCCCCCAGACTGTCGATCAGGAGAGCGTCAGCCTGGGCCTCGATGGCGGTCAGGAGCTCCGCATCCTCGGACGTGGCGGGCCTGATCGCAGAGCTCATCGGTTCGTCTCCGCGATCGCAGCGACCGCTTCGATCTCCACCAGCTGGTCGTCGTACCCCAGCACGGTGACGCCCATGAGGGTGCTCGGTACGTCGTGCTCCGCGAAGGCCTCGTGAACGACGTTCCATGCCGTGACCAGATCAGCCTGAGACGACGACGCCACGAGGACCCGCGTGCTGATGACGTCGGCGATCGTGGCGCCACTGGCGCGCAGCGCGAGATCGAGGGTCTCCAGGCAACGTGACGCTTGCGCGGCGTAGTCGCCGGGGGCCGTGGTGGTTCCGTCGTCCTCGAGCGGGCAGGCGCCCGCGAGGAAGATGAGTCGGGAGCCCGCCGGAGCAGTGGCGGCGTAGGCATAGGGGGCGGCAGCGAGATCGGCGGATCGGATGAGTTGGACTGCGGAGCTCATGGCACGATCCTTCCACGTTCACTTGAGAGCCTCCCGGACATGAAGAAGGCCCTGTCCGGAACGGACAGGGCCTTCTTGCGGGGGAGCGGCGATGTTACTCGTCGTCCTCGGACTTCTTCTTGCGAGGCTTCTTCACCGGCTCGGTCGCGATGACCGTGCTGGGAGTGTTCGCCGTCTCGTCGACGTGCGTCTCGCTGACGGTGATCGGAGCGTCGGGGACGCCGGCGCGCTCATGGGCGCCCTGGATCTCCGCCGCCTCGGTCTCATCGTTCTGAGCCGTGACGTGGTGCTGGTGAGCGTCCGCAGCTTCGATCTCCGCCTGCGTGAGCGGCGCGAGCCGGTCCTCGAAGAACCACCGTGAGATGGAAGAACGGAGGTTCTCCGTCCACGAGATTCGTCCCTTCGCGTTCGGACGCACGACCAGAGGCTCGTAGTTGTCCACATCGATGAGCTTCCAGCGGTCGTACGTGTCGACCGGCTGGTGCACCTCGATGAACTCGCCGCCGGGAAGGCGGACGATGCGTCCGGACTCGAAACCGTGCAGCACGATCTCGCGGTCCTTCTTCTGCAGCGCGAGGGCGATCCGCTTGGCGATGAAGTAGCCGAGGACCGGTCCGACGAACAGCAGCGCCTGGAGCGCGTGGATCACGCCCTCCATGGTCAGCATGAAGTGCGTCGCGATGAGGTCGGAGGACGCTGCAGCCCACAGGACGGCGTAGAAGATCACGCCGGCGACGCCGATCGCGGTGCGGGTCGCCGCGTTGCGCGGACGCTGAGCGATGTGGTGCTCGCGCTTGTCTCCCGTGATCCACGCCTCGATGAAGGGGTAGATCGCGACGAGCACGATGAAGAGCCCGAGGACGACCAGCGGCAGCAGGATTCCGAACGACCAGGTGCGATCGAGGAAGACCACGTCGAGGTTGGACGGAGCGAGGCGCAGGGCGCCGTCCGCGAATCCGATGTACCAGTCAGGCTGAGTACCGGCGGAGACGGGGGAGGGGTCGTACGGGCCGTAGTTCCAGATCGGGTTGATCTGGAAGAACGTCGCGATCAGCACGATCGTGCCGAAGACGATGAACAGGTAGCCGCCCATCTTCGACATGTACACCGGCATCATCGGGTAGCCGACGACGTTGTCGTTCGTACGGCCGGGGCCGGCGAACTGCGTGTGCTTGTTGACGATCATCAGCATGAGGTGCACGGCGATGAGACCGATCACCAGCAACGGCAGCAGCAGGATGTGCAGCGTGTACAGGCGTCCGACGATGTCCGTACCCGGGAACTCGCCGCCGAAGAGGAGGAACGAGGTCCAGGTGCCGATCAGCGGGATGCCCTTGATCATGCCGTCGATGATGCGGAGGCCGTTGCCCGAGAGCAGGTCGTCGGGAAGCGAGTATCCGGTGAAGCCCTCGGCCATCGCCAGGACGAACAGCACGAAGCCGATCACCCAGTTGAGCTCGCGGGGCTTGCGGAACGCGCCGGTGAAGAACACGCGCAGCATGTGCACGCCGATTCCCGCGACGAAGACGAGTGCGGCCCAGTGGTGGATCTGGCGAACCAGGAGACCACCGCGGAGGTCGAACGAGATGTGCAGCGACGACTCGAGTGCCGCCGACATCTCGATGCCGCGCATCGGAGCATAGGCGCCCGTGTAGTGCGTCTCGACCATGGAGGCCTGGAAGAAGAACGTCAGGAAGGTTCCGGACAGGAACACGACCACGAAGCTCCACAGCGCGATCTCGCCGAGCATGAACGACCAGTGGTCGGGGAAGATCTTGCGGCCGAGCTCCTTGACGAAGCCGGAGATGCTGGTGCGCTCATCGATGTAGTTCGACGCGGCGCCGACGAATCGGCCGCCGAGAGGCGCCTTGTTGTCCTTGTCCTCTTTGGACAGCGTTGCGGTGCTCAATGGCGCTCCCAGAAGCTCGGGCCGACGGGCTCGGTGAAGTCACTGCGTGCGACGAGGTAGCCCTCGTCGTCGACGGTGATGGGCAGCTGCGGCAGCGGACGCGCGGCAGGTCCGAAGATGACCTTGGCGTGATCCGTGACGTCGAACTGCGACTGGTGGCAGGGGCAGAGGAGGTGGTGCGTCTGCTGCTCGTAGAGTGCCACCGGGCATCCGACGTGCGTGCAGACCTTCGAGTACGCGACGATGCCGTCGTACGACCAGTCCTTGCGGTCTTCGGCCTCGATGAGCTGCTCGGGGCGCAGGCGCATCATCAGCACGATGGCCTTGGCCTTCTCCTCGAGGTAGCCGTCGTGGTGGCTGAGCTCTGCGAGATCCTCGGGGATCACGTGGAATGCGGATCCGAGGGTCACATCCGCTGCGCGGATCGGGGTGCCGTCGGGGTCGCGCACGAGACGCTGGCCCTTCTCCCACATGGTGTGCTTCAGCAGCGTGACCGGATCGCCCGCGGTGGGGTCGTCGGGTGTGCTGTGCGGAGCGAGACCGCGGAAGAGCGTGACACCGGGGATGATCGAGGCCACGATCGCCGCGAACAGCGAGTTGCGGATCATCGTCCGTCGTCCGAAACCGGACTCCTCGTTGGCCGTGGCGAACGCCTCGACGACGGCCTCTCGCGTCGAGTCCTTGCCCCGGGTGGGGTGACGGTGCTCGATGTGCTCCTTGTCGCTCATCAGCGCCTTGGACCAGTGGATCGCGCCGATGCCGATCGAGAGCAGCGCGAGTGCGATGCCCAGACCGATGAAGAGGTTGTTCTGACGGATGTCGATGAGCGCGCCGCTCTCGATGGGGAAGAGCATGTAGGCGGCGACCGCCCAGATGCTTCCTGCCAGCGAGAGATAGAACAGCGTGTAGACCGTGCGCTCTGCAGCCTTCTCAGCGCGCGGGTCCTTGTCGGTCATCCGCGCGCGGTGCGGCGGCAGCCCCGGGTTCTGCACGGGATCGCTGACTGCGACACCCAGCCCCGGAGAGGGCTGGTAGGCCCTGTCAAGAGCCTGCGAGTCGTCGTCGTGTGCCATGGTGCTCCTCGTACGTTCCTCTTCGATGAATAAGCGTCAGTTGGACTTCGCCGTGATCCACACGGTGATGGCGACGAGCGCGCCGATGCCGAAGATCCAGACGAACAGGCCCTCGGAGACGGGACCGAGCGAACCGAGCGAGAAACCGCCGATCTGCACGGACTGCTGCTGGTAGAGCAGAGCCGAGATGATGTCGCGCTTGTCTTCGTCCGACAGGTTCATGTCGCCGAAGACGGGCATGTTCTGGGGGCCGGTGACCATGGCCGCGTACATGTGCAGCGCGCTGGTCTCGGTCAGTGCGGGGGCGTACTTGCCCTCGGTGAGTGCTCCTCCGGCGGCCGCCACGTTGTGGCACATCGCGCAGTTGACGCGGAACAGCTCCGCGCCGTTGGCGACGTCGCCTTCGCCGTCGAGGATGTGGTCCTCGGGGAAGGTGGGGCCGGGAGCCGACTCCTGCACGAAGGAGGAGATCGCGAGGATCTGCTCCTCGGTGAACTGCGGCTCCTTCTGCGGCGCCTGGGGCCCCTGCATCTGCAGCGGCATGCGGCCGGTCGACATCTGGAACTCGACCGCGAGCTCGCCGACGCCGTAGAGGCTCGGTCCGTTCGCCGTGCCCTGCAGATCGAGACCGTGGCAGGTGGCGCAGTTGGCCGTGAACAGCTTCTCGCCGTCCTCGACGGTGAGCGTGCTCGCCGCGGTGGTCTGGGTGTCGGTCGCAGCGAAGGCTGCGGACGTTCCGGCGTACACGGCGCCGGTGATCATGAGGCCTGCTCCGATGAGGGCTGCCGCAGCCAGGGGACTGCGACGGCCATTCGAACGGCGCTTCTTCTCTCGTGCCATCTCGGGGATCAGCTCCGCTCTTATTTCAGGAAGTAAATGACGACGAACAGCACGATCCAGACGACGTCGACGAAGTGCCAGTAGTAGGACACCACGATCGAGGAGGTCGCCTCCTTGTGCCGGAAATTCTTGACGGCGTACGCACGGCCGATGACGAGGAGGAAGGCGATCAGACCGCCGGTGACGTGCAGGGCGTGGAAGCCGGTCGTCAGGTAGAACGCGGATGCGTAGGAGTCAGCGCTGATCGGCATGCCTTCTGCGACGAGCTGCGCGTACTCCCAGACCTGCCCGGAGACGAAGATCGCGCCGAGGGCGAAGGTGAGGAAGAACCACTCGACCATGCCCCAGCCGAACAGGCGACGGCGGCCGGCGCCGTTCTTCCGTCCCTTGGCGATGCGGTACGGCTGCAGGTCCTCGGCCGCGAACACGCCCATCTGGCACGTGAACGAGGAGAGCACGAGGATCGCCGTGTTCACGAACGCGAACGGGACGTTCAGCAGTTCGGTGCGGTCGGCCCAGAGCTCGGGGGAGGTGCTGCGGAGCGTGAAGTAGATCGCGAAGAGTCCCGCGAAGAACATCACCTCGCTGCCGAGCCACACAATGGTGCCGACAGCTACCGGGTTGGGGCGCTTGATCGTTCTTGCCGCCGGGGCATACGTCGCTGAGGTCGTCACCATTCCATTATGGCCGATCTCCGGGCGTGATTCTCGCACCGGAGGCCCTCGTTTCGCCCGCGAACGACTTAGGGGACCCTAAGAAAACGCTGCGAATCCTCGGTGAATACGCGGGAAACGAGGGATGATCGACGCCCGGCGCCCGTTCTGCAAGAGTCTGCACGTTTTCCCTGCGCCGATAGGATCGCACACATGGCTGATTCCCTGACCTGGTCCGACGTGCTCACCACTCTTCTGGAGCGTCGCGACCTCAGCGTCTGGGAATCGACGTGGGCGATGCGTCAGATCATGCGCGGCGACGTCACACAGGCGCAGCTCGCCGGTTTCCTCGTCGCCCTCCGCGCCAAGGGAGAGACGATCGATGAGATCGTCGGATTCCGTGATGCGATCCTCGAGGCGGCGGTCCCGCTGCCCGTGTCGCCCGACGTCCTCGACATCGTCGGCACCGGCGGTGACCGTGTCGGCACGGTCAACGTGTCGACCACCGCGGCGGTCATCATCGGGGCGACCGGCATCCCGGTGGTCAAGCACGGCAACCGCGCAGCCAGCTCCGCCTCCGGCTCATCCGACGTGCTGAGCGCGCTCGGGCTGGAGCTCACCCTCGATCCCGCGGCGGTGTCGTCGATCCTCGACCGCACGGGCATCACGTTCGCCTGGGCGGGCGCCTTCCACCCCGGGTTCAAGCACGCGGGCGCCGTCCGTGCCGAACTCGGCGTCCCCACCGTCTTCAACATGCTCGGCCCCCTCTGCAACCCGGCTCGGGCCGAGGCGAACGCCGTCGGGGTGGCGCAGCTCGAGCGCGTCCCCCTCATCACGGGAGTGTTCCGGACGCGGGGCGCCACGGCCCTGGTGTTCCGCGGAGACGACGGCCTCGACGAGCTGACGACCACGGGGCACAGCCGCATCTGGGAGGTCACGCGCGGTGACATCCACGAGCACGATCTCGATCCTCGAGATCTCGGGATCCCGATCGCGGACCTCGCGGATCTGATCGGCGGAACGCCCGACCACAACGCGGCGGTGCTGCGCCGGACGCTCGAGGGGGAGACGGGCGCGGTGCGAGACATCGTGCTCCTCAACGCGGCGGCCGGGATCGTCGCCTTCGAGCTGTCCCAGGACGCGACTCAGGTGCAGCGACCGATCCTCGAGCGTCTCCGCGAGGGCTACGAGCGGGCAGCCGCGGCGGTCGACGACGGTCGCGCCATAGCGAAGCTCGACGAATGGATCGGCGTCAGCCGCGAGCTGGCATCCGCATAGGAGATGTGATGGACCCGATCGCCGCCCTGCTCGAGATCGCCTCGCTGCTGGAGCGGGAACGCGCGTCGCGGTACCGGGCGAAGGCCTTCCGTCAGGCAGCTGCGACCCTGCAGCACCTGCCGGAGGACGTGCGCTCGGATCCGACGAGGCTGCGCGCGGCGAAAGGGATCGGCGAATCGACCTTCGGAGTCATCCGACAGGCGCAGAGCGGAGAGGTTCCCGACTATCTCGTGGAGCTCCGAGGCGACGTGGAGCCCGAGCGCGTGTCGGCCCTGAGAGCGAAGCTCCGAGGGGACCTGCACGCGCACACCGACTGGTCGGACGGAACCACGCCTATCGGCGTGATGGCGTCAGCGGCGCGGGCTCTCGGTCACGAGTATCAGGCGATCACAGATCATTCCCCGCGTCTGCGGGTCGCCCGCGGACTCTCCGCGGAGCGGCTGCGCGAGCAGATGCCGCTCGTGAGGGCGGAATCGGGTGACGGGTTCACGCTGCTGGCGGGGATCGAGGTCGACATCCTCGAAGACGGCGCGCTGGATCAGGAGGACGCCCTCCTCGGGGAGCTCGACATCGTGGTCGCATCCGTCCATTCGAAGCTGCGGATGGACGCCCGGCCCATGACCGCACGGATGATCGCCGCCGTGAGCCACCCGCGCGTGAACGTGCTCGGGCATTGCACCGGACGGCTGGTGCAGGGGGACCGAGGCACTCGTCCGGAATCGCAGTTCGATGCCCGTGCAGTCTTCTCCGCATGCGCCGAGAACGGCGTCGCGGTCGAGATCAACTCCCGGCCGGAGCGTCAGGACCCGCCCGACGACCTGATCGCGATCGCCCTCGAGGCCGGCTGCCTCTTCTCGATCGACTCGGATGCGCACGCACCGGGTCAGCTCTCGCTCCTCGATCACGGTGCCGAGCGTGCCGAGAAGGCGGGGGTGCCTGCCTCCCGCATCATCACGACCTGGGGTCTCGACCGACTGCTGGCCTGGGCGAGCTGAGTCAGGCGTCGATCGTCGCGATCGCGGCGACGGCCCTGGTCATCGAGCCGCCCAGGTTCCACCGTTCAGCCAGTGCGGTCGCAGCATCAGCCTCGCACGGGTCGAGCGGACGCAGCGGGTCGCTCGGCGAGGTGATCGGGAGGTCGGTCGCGACGGCGACGACGGTGGGGGCGACCTCGAGGTACGTCGCGGCGGCGAGCACCTTCGCCCGGACCCCGGCGCTCATCCCCTCACCCGCCTCGGCAGCCGCGCGGATGCCGGCGAGATCGCCATGGGCCTGCAGGAGCGTGGCCGCGGTCTTCTCGCCGACGCCGGCCACGCCGGGAAGTCCGTCCGATGCGTCGCCGCGCATCGTCGCGAAGTCGGCGTACTGGCTCGGCAGCACGCCGTACTTCGCGACGACCACGGCATCCGTGACGATCTCGAGATTGCTCATGCCTCGTGCGGTATAGATGACGCGCACGTTCCTCGCGTCGTCGACGAGCTGGAACAGGTCTCTATCGCCCGTGACGATGTCGACCGGCATGGTGGCGTGCGTCGCCAGCGTGCCGATCACGTCGTCCGCTTCGTGCTCCGCGACGCCGATGATCGGGATGCCGAGCAGGGCGAGAGTCTCGCGGATGAGGGGGATCTGCGCCTCGAGGGGGTCGGGGACCTCCTCGACGTCGGGCCCCGCGGGCACGACCTCGACGACACGGTGCGCCTTGTAGCTGGGGATCAGGTCGACTCGCCACTGGGGTCGCCAGTCGTCGTCCCAACACGCGACCACATGGGTCGGCTCGTACAGCGTCACCAGCTTCGCGATGATGTCGAGGAGTCCTCGTGCGGCGTTGATCGGGGAGCCGTCCGGCGCCGTGACTTTGTCGGGCACCCCGTAGAACGCACGGAAGTAGAGGCTTGCGGTGTCGAGCAGGAGGAGCTTGTCGGCGCGGGGCATGCAGACAGTCTGTCAGCGCGCCGAACGCGGATGGTATCGAGTCCGTCATATCGTCTCGGGATCTGATAACCTTGACTGTCACTCGTGGCGTGCCTATGCATGCCCGGGAGGCAGAAACCAATCAATCGCTGCAGAGCTCATGATCGGCCGTGCGCGGCCGGAGCCCTCAGCCCGAGTCTCCATTCACAAGGACAACCCACTACATGACTACCGCAACGACCGCCCCGGCCACCAAGCAGGTCGCCATCAACGACATCGGATCTGCTGAGGACTTCCTGGCCGCGGTCGAGAAGACCCTGAAGTTCTTCAACGACGGCGACATCATCGAAGGCACGATCGTCAAGATCGACCGCGATGAGGTCCTCCTCGATGTCGGATACAAGACCGAGGGCGTCATCCCCTCGCGCGAGCTCTCGATCAAGCACGACGTCGACCCGAACGAGGTCGTCAAGGTCGGCGACGAGGTCGAGGCCCTGGTTCTCCAGAAGGAGGACAAGGAAGGCCGTCTGATCCTCTCCAAGAAGCGTGCTCAGTACGAGCGTGCCTGGGGAGACGTCGAGAAGATCAAGGAGAACGACGGCGTCGTCACCGGTACGGTCATCGAGGTCGTCAAGGGTGGACTCATCGTCGACATCGGCCTCCGCGGCTTCCTGCCGGCCTCGCTCATCGAGCTGCGCCGCGTCCGCGACCTCACGCCGTACCTCGGCCAGGAGATCGAGGCCAAGATCCTCGAGCTCGACAAGAACCGCAACAACGTCGTGCTCAGCCGCCGTGCGCTGCTCGAGCAGACGCAGTCGGAGTCGCGCACCACGTTCCTGAACAACCTGCACAAGGGTCAGGTCCGCAAGGGTGTCGTGTCGTCGATCGTCAACTTCGGTGCATTCGTCGACCTGGGCGGCGTGGACGGCCTCGTGCACGTCTCCGAGCTGTCCTGGAAGCACATCGAGCACGCCTCCGAGGTCGTCGAGGTTGGCCAGGAGGTCACCGTCGAGATCCTCGAGGTCGACCTCGACCGCGAGCGCGTCTCCCTGTCGCTGAAGGCTACGCAGGAGGACCCGTGGCAGGTCTTCGCCCGTACCCACGCGATCGGACAGGTCACGCCGGGTAAGGTCACCAAGCTCGTTCCGTTCGGTGCGTTCGTTCGCGTCGCAGACGGCATCGAGGGCCTCGTCCACATCTCCGAGCTCTCCAGCAAGCACGTCGAGCTGGCCGAGCAGGTCGTGTCGGTCGGCGAAGAGGTCTTCGTCAAGGTCATCGACATCGACCTCGAGCGTCGTCGCATCTCGCTCTCGCTGAAGCAGGCGAACGAGGCAGTCGACGTCAACGGCACCGAGTTCGACCCGGCGCTCTACGGAATGCTCGCCGAGTACGACGAGGCCGGCGAGTACAAGTACCCGGAGGGCTTCGACCCCGAGACCGGTGCGTGGAAGGAAGGCTTCGACACCCAGCGCGAGGCATGGGAGCAGGAGTACGCTGCAGCCCAGGCTCGCTGGGAGGCGCACAAGGCTCAGGTTGCCAAGGCAGCCGAGGCCGAGGCGGCCGCTGGCGACGACTTCGGTGGTCAGGTCTTCTCGAGCGAGGCCGCAGGCGCGGGCACGCTCGCGGATGACGAGGCTCTCGCGGCTCTCCGCGAGAAGCTCTCGGGCGGCAACGCTTAAGCATCACGCTCTGAACGGGCCGTCATCCTTCGGGATGGCGGCCCGTTCTGCGTCTCGACGCGTCCTCGGATCTCCATGACCGATCATTACGCTCGCATTCGTCACATTCCGGCGGGTTGGACAGCATGGGGACATGACCTCTCTGCTCTCGGCGCCCTCGACGGCCGGCGCGTCGGCGATCGCCGGCACCGCACAGCCGGTGCGCCTGCAGGGGGTGGAGCGCAGCTTCACACTCTCCCGCGGCCGGCGCGACGTCCTCCGCGCGGTCGACGTCGACGTCGCCGCCGGTGAGATCGTCGCCATCGTCGGTCCCTCCGGGTGCGGCAAGTCGACGTTGCTGCGGCTCGTCGGGGGACTGGATGCGCCGACCGGCGGCAGCATCCGCATCCAGGACACGCGCGTGGCCGACGTCGACGAGCGCACCGCCGTCGCGTTCCAGGAGCCCCGCCTGCTGCCATGGCGGACCATCGCCCAGAACATCGAACTCGGTCTGCCCCGTGGCACCGCGCGCCGCGAAGGCCGGGAACGTGTGCGGGAGCTCATCGAGCTCGTCGGCCTCGAGAAGGCCGCTGATCAGCGGCCACGCGAAGTGTCGGGTGGCATGGCCCAGCGCGCCTCGCTCGCACGCGCCCTCGCTCGCAATCCCGGCGTGCTGCTGCTCGACGAGCCGTTCGGTGCGCTCGATGCGCTCACCCGCCTGCGGATGCACGATCTGCTCCTCAAGATCCATGCGGCTGAGCCGACCACCGTGCTCCTCGTCACGCACGATGTCGAAGAAGCCCTCTATCTCGCCGATCGTGTGCTGCTGCTGCGCACGCTCGGCGACGCCGACACGGAAGCGCCGTCCATCGTGCGCGCGATCACCGTCCCCGGCATCCGACCCCGGGACCGCGCCGATCGCGGTCTCGCCGACCTCCGCGCAGAGCTCCTCGAAGGACTCGGCGTGGACACCCACCACCGCACCGCCACCGAGGAGACCCGATGAGCACCATCACCCGACGAATCATCCCCGCGATCACGATCGCAGGGACGATGATGCTCGTCGCCACCGGCTGCGTCGCCGGTGAGAACGCCACCGCCTCGGACTCGTCGTCCGACGACGCGGCAGCCTCGGGGGAGTGGTCGGCGGACACTCTGTCCATCGACTTCGCGACCTACAACCCGCTCAGCCTCGTGATCCGCGACCAGGGGATCCTCGAGGAGATCCTCGGCGACGACGTCGAGGTCGAGTGGGTGCAGTCCGCGGGATCCAACAAGGCGAACGAGCTGCTGCGCTCCGGCTCGATCGACGTCGGCTCCACGGCCGGCTCGGCGGCACTGTTCGCCCGATCGAACGGCTCACCGATCCAGGTCATCGACATCTTCTCGCAGCCCGAATGGTCGGCGATCGTCGTCGGCCCCGACAGCGACATCACCTCGGTCGAGGACCTCGCGGGCAAGTCGGTCGCGGCGACGAAGGGAACGGACCCCTATTTCTTCCTGCTCCAGTCTCTTGAGGAAGCAGGCCTCTCGGTCGACGACGTCGAGGTCCAGAACCTCCAGCACGCCGACGGCCGTGCCGCTCTCGACAGCGGCTCGGTAGACGCCTGGGCGGGCCTCGATCCCATCATGGCCGCGGCCGAGGTGGAATCGGGCGATGAGCTCATCTACCGCAACGTGGACTTCAACACCTACGGCTTCCTCAACGCCACCGAGGACTTCATCGAGAACCACGCGGACCTCGCGCAGGCGGTCGTCGACGCATACGAGCAGGCGCGCGAGTGGGCCCTCGAGAACCCCGACGAGACCGCGGCGCTGCTCGCCGAGGTCGCAGGGATCGACCCCGCGGTCGCGACGACCGTCATCGAGGAGCGGTCGAACCTCGACGTCAGCGGCATCCCCGGTGAGGCGCAGATCGCCGTGCTCGAGAAGATCGCGCCGGTGCTGGTCGAATCCGGAGATGTCCAGGGTGGCGAGGCTTCGGTCGAGAAGGCTCTCGACTCCCTCATCAACGCCACCTTCGCCGAGAAGGCGGTCGGCGGCGAGTGATCACTCCCGACCAGCGCGTGGTGGTGCCCGCGGATGCGCAGGACGCGATCGACGCGGCGCGCGGAGTCCGGCGTCGTGACGAGGCCGGTGCCCGTCATGCCTGGGATCGACCCGCGGTGCGTCTCGTCGGCGGACTGCTGCTTCCGCTCATCATCGTCGGTGCCTGGCAGCTGGTCACGACCACCGGGCTCGTCGCGCCCTACCTGCTCCCTTCGCCGGCATCCGTCTTCACCGCGGGGGTCGAGCTGGCCGAGCGCGGCACGCTGTGGACGCACGTCGCCATCTCGGTGCAACGGGTCCTGCTCGGGTTCGCGGTCGGTTCTGTCATCGGACTCGCGGTGGCCGGCATCGTCGGTCTGTCACGGGTCGGCGACGTGCTGCTCAGTCCGACGCTCTCCGCGATCCGAGCGGTGCCGTCGCTCGCCTGGGTGCCGCTGCTGATCCTGTGGATGCAGATCGGCGAGGAGTCCAAGGTGACGCTGATCGCCATCGGCGCGTTCTTCCCGGTCTACACGACTGTCGCGTCCGCACTCCGCCACGTCGACCCGCAGCTGGTAGAGGCGGGACGCTCGTTCAGTCTTCGCGGATGGTCCCTCTTCCGCACGGTGCAGCTGCCGGCCGTCGTGCCGTCGGTCGCCGCGGGGCTCCGGCTGGCGCTCGCGCAGGCGTGGCTGTTCCTCGTCGCCGCCGAGCTGATCGCGTCGTCGATGGGACTCGGCTTCCTGCTGACCGACTCGCAGAACAGCGGCCGCGTCGATCGGATCATCCTCTCGATCGTCCTGCTGGCGCTGCTCGGCACGATCACCAACGCGATCCTCGTGGTGGTCGAGAAGTACCTGCTCCGTCGGTGGATGTGACGATGACCGAGGCGCGCCTGCACGAGACCCGTGCGTACCCGGCCCCTGCTGCGTTCGCCGCTCAGGCGAACGTCGCCGATGAGGCGTATGCGAGGGCCGCCGCGGATCCCACGGCCTTCTGGGAGCAGGCCGCGTCCCGACTCGACTGGGCAGAGCACTGGCACACGGCCCACGAGTGGGATCCGCCTGCGGGCGATGCCGTCCCGGCGGCGCGCTGGTTCGTGGGCGGGCGCCTCAACGTGGCGTACAACTGCGTCGAGCGTCATGTCGACGCCGGGCGCGGGGACAAGATCGCCCTCCACTTCGAAGGAGAGCCGGGGGACAGGGCTTCGGTCACGTACGCGGACCTCCAGCGTCGCGTCTCGCAGGCGGCGAACGCGCTGACCGCGCTCGGCATCGAACCGGGCGACCGGGTGGTCGTCTACCTGCCCGTGCTGATCGAGACGGTCGTGATCACGCTCGCATGCGCACGGATCGGCGCCGTGCACTCACTGGTGTTCGGCGGCTTCTCGGCCGAAGCGGTGCGCTTCCGTCTGATCGACACCGGCGCCAAGCTGCTCGTCACGAGCGACGGGCAGTTCCGCCGCGGCACCGCGACCGAGGTGAAGTCGACGGCCGACATCGCCGCAGCGGATCTGCCGGACCTCGAGCATGTGCTGGTCCTGCGGCGCACCGGCCAGGACGTGCCGTGGACCGACGGCAGAGACGTCTGGTGGCACGACACGGTCGGCACAGCCTCGTCCGACCACATCGCGCAGGCGTTCGACTCCGAGCATCCGCTGTTCATCATCTACACATCGGGGACCACCGGAAAGCCCAAGGGCCTCGTGCACACCTCCGGTGGCTACCTGACGCATGCGAGCTGGGCACACTGGGCGCACTTCGACGCGAAGCCCGACGACGTGCACTGGTGCACGGCGGATCTCGCGTGGGTGACCGCTCACACCTACGAGATCTACGGGCCTCTCTCCAACGGGCTGACCCAGGTGATCTACGAGGGAACGCCGGACACCCCCGATCGCGAACGTCATCTCGAGATCATCGAGCGGTACGGCGTGACGGTGTACTACACGGCGCCGACGCTGATCCGCACCTTCATGACCTGGTTCGGGCCCGAACTCCCGTCGGGTCACGATCTCTCGACCCTCCGTCTGCTCGGGACCGTCGGCGAGGCGATCAATCCGGAGGCCTGGATCTGGTTCCGCCGGAACTTCGGACGCGATGAGCTGCCGGTCATCGACACCTGGTGGCAATCCGAGACCGGGGCGGCGATGATCGCGCCGCTGCCCGGAGTCACGACCCTCAAGCCGGGGTCCGCGTCCGTGCCGCTGCCCGGCATCGATGCGACGGTCGTCGACGCGGACGGCCACGAGGTCGCTCCCGGCCGGTCGGGCACGCTCGTGGTGCGCCGCCCGTGGCCGGGTATGGCGAGGACGGTGTGGGGCGACCCTCAGCGCTACCGCGATGCGTATTGGTCCGCCTACGCCGGGCACGGCGAACACGGCGGCTACTACGTGGCGGGCGACGGTGCGACGAGAGACGCCGACGGCTACATCTGGATCCTGGGGCGGCTCGATGACGTGGTGAACGTGTCGGGCCACCGGCTGTCCACGATCGAGATCGAGTCGGCGCTGGTGGCGCACGAGACGGTGGGCGAAGCGGGAACGGCCGGCGTCGCAGACCCCATCACAGGCCAGGCGGTGGTCGCCTTCGTGACTCCCTCCGGACGATCCGAGGTGTCGGTCGCCGCGCTGCGGTCGCAGGTGGCGGCTGCCATCGGTCCTGTCGCCAAGCCGAAGCACATCGTCGTGGTCGCCGACCTGCCGAAGACCCGCTCGGGAAAGATCATGCGCCGACTTCTCGCCCAGCTGTGGGAGGCCGAGCAGGATCGTCGCTCGGGACGAGCCCCAGCTCCGCTGGGAGACACGACATCGCTGCAGAATCCGTGGGCCGTCTTCGAGATCGCCGCCGTGCTCGAGAACGCTGAACTGAGGACATCATGACGGAAGAACATCGCTTCGGGTTTCGCACGAGGGCGCTGCATGCCGGCGGGACTCCCGACGCAGCGACCGGCGCCAGGGCCGTGCCGATCTACCAGACGACGTCGTTCGTGTTCGACGACGCGGCGGACGCCGGCAACCTCTTCGCCCTCCAGAAGTACGGGAACATCTACTCGCGCATCGGCAACCCCACCGTCGCCGCGCTCGAGGAACGTCTGGCCTCGCTCGAGGGCGGCATCGGCGCGGTCGCGACCGCCTCGGGGATGAGCGCGGAGTTCATCACGTTCGCGGCGCTCGTCGGAGCGGGCGACCATGTGGTCGCCGCGGCGCAGCTGTACGGGGGCACGGTGACCCAGCTCGACGTGACCCTGCGTCGTTTCGGCGTGGAGACGACGTTCGTCGCGTCGACCGATCCCGCCGACTACGCCGCCGCCATCCGTCCGGAGACCAAGGTCGTCTACGTGGAGATGATCGGCAATCCCTCGGGTGAGATCGCCGACATCGAGGGCCTGGCCGAGGTCGCTCATGCCGCAGGTGTGCCGCTGGTCGTGGATGCCACGCTCGCCACCCCGTACCTCGCGCGCCCTCTGGAGCACGGCGCGGACATCGTCATCCATTCGGTCACCAAGTTCCTGGGCGGACACGGGACGACGCTCGGCGGCGTCGTCATCGAGAAGGGCACCTTCGACTGGGGCAACGGCCGCTTCCCGCAGATGACAGAGCCGGTCGAGTCGTACGGCGGCATCAAGTGGTGGGACAACTTCGGCGAATACGGCTTCCTCACCAAGCTCCGCACCGAGCAGCTACGTGACATCGGTCCGGCGCTGAGCGCGCAGTCGGCGTTCAACCTCCTCCAGGGAGTCGAGACGCTGCCGCAGCGGATCGATGCGCACCTTGCGAACGCGCGGATCGTGGCCGAATGGCTCGACTCCGACCCCCGGGTGGAGTATGTGACGTGGGCGGGTCTCGAGCATCACCCGCACCACGAGCGCGCAGCGAAGTATCTGCCGTTCGGTCCTGGTTCGGTGTTCGCGTTCGGGGTCAAGGCCGACGACGGTCGCTCGGCGGGCGAGACGCTCATCGAGAATCTTCAGCTGGCATCGCACCTCGCGAACATCGGGGACGCGCGCACGCTCGTCATCCACCCGGCATCGACGACCCACCGTCAGCTCACGGAATCGCAGCTCGTCGCGGCGGGCGTGCGACCGGACCTCATCCGCATCTCGGTGGGCCTCGAGGACGCAGAAGACATCATCTGGGATCTTGACCAGGCCCTCACGACAGCGACAGGAGCCACTCGATGAGCGGAATCGAGACCACCGGCGCCGACGCCTGCGCGCTGCCGACCGCCCAGGATTCTGTGGCCTGCGCCCTGCCCGCATCCGCGCCGGCGCACCCGGATCGGACCTGGGAGGGCCCCAGCCAGCAGCAGCGCTTCGGCATACTGCGACGCGCGAAGTCGGTCGCCATCGTCGGCGCGTCGAACAATCCCGCGCGCGCCTCGTATTTCGTCGCGACGTACCTGCTCTCCAGCACCGCATACGACGTCTATCTCGTCAACCCGCGGGAATCGGAGATCCTCGGTCAGCCGGTCTACGCCTCGCTGTCCGACCTGCCGGTGGTCCCGGACGTCGTCGACGTCTTCCGCCGCCATGACGACCTGCCCGGCGTCGCCCAGGAGGCGATCGAAGCCGGGGCGCAGACCCTGTGGCTGCAGCTGGGATCGTGGAACGAGGATGCCGCGGCGATCGCCGAGGGCGCAGGGCTCTCCGTGGTGATGGATCGCTGCATCAAGATCGAGCACGCCCGGTTCCACGGAGGCCTCCACCTGGCCGGTTTCGACACCGGCGTCATCAGCTCGCGACGGCAGCTGCTGGCCCGCTGATCCACGATCTCAGCCCCGTTTAGACTGGCGAGATGCCTCTCATCGCGCTCACCGGCGGCATCGCCTCGGGCAAGTCGACCATCGCACGACGACTCGCAGAGCTCGGCGCGGTGGTCGTCGACGCCGATCAGATCGTCCGCGACGTGCAGTCGCCCGGCTCCGAGGTTCTGGCTCGGATCGAGGATGCCTTCGGCGCCGACGTCATCTCGGCGGACGGCGCACTCGACCGCGCCGCCCTGGGGGCCAAGGTCTTCGCCGATCCGGAGCAGCTGGCACGACTGAACGCGATCGTGCATCCAGCCGTCCGTGCCGAGTCGCAGCGACGATTCGAGGCGGCAGCGGCCGCCGAACCGGGCGGTGTGGTCGTGTACGACGTGCCCCTTCTGGTCGAGGCGCGCGTCGATGACCCCTGGGACCTGATCGTCGTCGCCCATGCGCCTGCCCAGGAGCGCAGACGGAGGCTCGTGGAGTTGCGCGGCATGGCGGAACAGGCTGCGCAGGAGCGGATCGATGCGCAGGTCTCGGACGAGCGTCGGCTGGCGATCGCCGATGAGGTCGTCGACACATCCGGATCCCTGGAGCAGACGATGCTGCAGACCGATGCCTTGTGGAAGCGGATCCGCTCGTCGTGACCTTCACCGGTCACTCACCCGGATCCCCTGCCTATCGGCGTCTCATCGTCGGGCTCTTCTTCGCCGGCATCGCGACATTCGCCCAGCTCTATTCGCCGCAGGCCGTTCTGCCGCAGCTCTCGTCCGATCTCGGGATCACGCCTGCCACCGCGGCACTCGCTGTATCGGCCGCGACGCTCGGTCTCGCGGCGGCGGTGATCCCGTGGTCGATGGTCGCGGATCGCATCGGCCGAGTGCCGGCGATGGGGACCGGCATCCTCGCCGCTACCGTTCTGGGTCTGGTCGCTCCGCTCAGCACCGGCATGGAGATGCTGCTGGCGCTGCGCCTGCTCGAGGGCATCGCACTGGGCGCCGTGCCGGCCGTAGCGCTCGCGTACCTCAGCGAGGAGGTGAGTGCGCGTCATGCCGCGGCGGCCGCGGGGAGCTACATCGCCGGGACGACCGTGGGTGGTCTGCTCGGTCGCGTCGTGTCCGGATTGGCGGGAGAGCAGTGGGGGTGGCGTGCGGGAATCTGGGTCGTGGCCGGTGTCTGCGCGATGGCGGCCGCTCTCTTCCTCTGGCTGACGCCGAAGGCTCGGGGGTTCGTGCCCGGTCGGCTTCGCGAGGGTGCGACAAGCGGGATGCTCGCGCGTCTCGTGTCGCCGATGCGCTCCGCACCGCAACTCGCCCTCTACGCGCAGGGCTTCCTTCTCATGGGAGCGTTCGTCGCGGTGTACAACTACCTCGGATTCCACCTCATCGACGCGCCGTTCTCTCTTCCGAGCTGGCTGGTGACCCTGCTCTTCCTCGCCTACCTCGCGGGCACCGTCTCGTCACCGACCGCCGGTGCTCTCGCATCTCGCTTCGGTCGGTACCCGGTGCTGCTGTGCTCGATCGCGGTGATGGGGATCGGAGCGTTCGCCATGCTCAGCCAGGCCGCGCTGCCGGTGGTCCTCGGGCTGCTGCTCTTCACGGGCGGCTTCTTCGGCGCACATGCGGTTGCGTCGGGGTGGGCTCCGGCCGCTGCCACGCCGGACAGTCGTGCGCAGGCATCGTCGCTCTACTACTTCGGCTACTACGCGGGCTCGAGCCTGTTCGGATGGGCGCTGGGCATCGTGTTCGGCAGGGCGGACTGGGCGTGGTTCGTGGGCGCGATCATTACGATGTGCGCGGTGTCGGCGGCACTCGCGGCGCGCGCGCTCCGGTCGTCGCCGACTGGACGCATATGATCGCGAGGCGGCACCGCCGCGCAGCCGCTCGTCGGCGCGACCGACCCGAAGGACCAGCACCATGCGCATGAGGCATCTTGCAGCGTACGACCACGAGCTGCGCACGGATGCGGAAGTGGTGCATGCCCTCGATGTGGCGATTCACGGACCGCTGCGTCTCGCCGTCTTTCCGGGCGGGCGCGGGTTCGTGTCCTACGCCGATCTCGGCGGGGTCGATCAGAGCGGCATCGAGGCGCTCGTCGATGCCGCGCTCGCGCACTTCGGGAGGCGGAGCGAGATCGACTCGATCGAGTGGAAGACGCGCGGGCATGACCGGGCACCGGGGCTCGGCGGGACTCTCGAAAGCCGAGGCTTCGTGCCGGAGGAGACGGAGTCGGTGATGATCGGCGAGGCGGAGCTGCTCGCCCAGCCGGTGTCGCTCCCCGCCGGAGTCGAGCTTCGGCGCGCGCGAACGGAGACCGAGGTGTTCGCGATGGAGGAGATGCAGGGCAGGGTGTTCGGCGATCCCCGGTGGCGGGTGCGGGTGGAGACGACGCTGCAGCGCATCCGCGAGGACGACACGGTGGAGCTGTGGACCGCCGTCGCCGGAGACGAGGTGATCAGCGCTGGACGGCTCGAACCGGTCACGGGCACGCGATTCGCCGGTCTGTGGGGAGGTGCGACGCTGCCCGAGTGGCTGGGCCGCGGCGTCTATCGGGCTCTGACGGCCCAGCGGGCGCGATCCGCCCTCGCCCTCGGCAAGGTGTATCTGCACTCGGATTCCACGGAGTTCTCGCGGCCGATCCTCGAGCGGGCCGGGCTCGTCACGGTCACGACCACCACTCCCTACGTGTGGACGCGGTCGACTGACTGACGGGCAGGGATTCCGCTGGGGGCTCTCGTGGCCCCGATGTCGGTGGCCCGGCATACGCTGGAGGTATGCAAACCACGCGCAGCGTCCGTCCTTTCGAGGTCATCAGCGAATACGCGCCCGCCGGCGACCAGCCGAAGGCCATCGCCGAGCTCGCGTCGCGCATCAATGCCGGCGAGACAGACATCGTCCTGCTCGGTGCCACGGGTACCGGAAAGTCCGCGACGACCGCCTGGCTGGTCGAGCAGGTGCAGCGTCCGACGCTCGTCCTCGCGCACAACAAGACTCTCGCCGCGCAGCTCGCCAACGAGTTCCGCGAGCTGATGCCGAACAACGCCGTCGAGTACTTCGTCTCCTACTACGACTACTACCAGCCGGAGGCGTACGTCCCGCAGACGGACACCTTCATCGAGAAGGACTCGTCGATCAACTCCGAGGTCGAGCGTCTCCGCCACTCGACGACCAACTCGCTGCTGAGCCGTCGGGATGTGATCGTGGTCTCGACGGTCTCCTGCATCTACGGTCTCGGTGCGCCGGAGGAGTACCTCCGGGCGATGGTCGCGCTCCAGGTGGGGGAGCGCTACGACCGGGACGCGCTGATCCGACAGTTCATCTCGATGCAGTACAACCGAAATGACGTCGACTTCTCCCGAGGCAACTTCCGCGTGCGGGGAGACACCATCGAGATCATCCCCGTATACGAGGAGCACGCGATCCGCATCGAGCTGTTCGGCGATGAGATCGAAGCGCTCTATTCGCTGCATCCGCTCACCGGAGAGGTGATCGAGAAGCTCGACTCCGTGCCGATCTTCCCCGCCTCGCACTACGTCGCCGGCACCGACGTGATCCAGCGCTCCATCGGCACGATCGAGCACGAGCTCGAAGAGCGGCTCAAGGAGTTCGAGCGTCAGGGAAAGCTCCTCGAGGCCCAGCGCCTGAGGATGCGCACCACGTTCGACCTCGAGATGCTGCAGCAGCTCGGGTTCTGCTCGGGCATCGAGAACTACTCCCGGCACATGGACGGGCGCCAGCCCGGCGAGCCGCCGCACACGCTGCTCGACTTCTTCCCTGACGACTTCATGCTCGTGATCGACGAGTCGCACGTGACGGTGCCGCAGATCGGTGCGATGTACGAGGGCGACGCCTCCCGCAAGCGCACGCTCGTCGAGCACGGCTTCCGGCTTCCGAGCGCGATGGACAACCGGCCGCTGCGCTGGGACGAGTTCAAGAACCGAATCGGACAGACCGTCTATCTCTCTGCGACACCGGGCAAGTACGAGATGGGGATCGCCGACGGCGTGGTCGAGCAGATCATCCGCCCGACCGGACTCGTCGACCCGCACATCATCGTGAAGCCGTCGAAGGGGCAGATCGACGACCTCCTCGAGGAGATCCGGCTTCGGGTCGAACGCGACGAGCGTGTGCTCGTCACGACACTCACGAAGAAGATGTCCGAGGAGCTCACGGACTTCCTCGGCGAGCACGGCGTACGCGTGCGATACCTGCACTCGGACGTGGACACTCTGCGACGGGTCGAGCTGCTCAGTGAACTGCGTGCCGGGGTGTACGACGTCCTCGTGGGAATCAACCTGCTCCGAGAGGGGCTCGACCTGCCTGAGGTGTCCCTCGTCGCGATCCTCGACGCCGACAAGGAAGGCTTCCTCCGGTCAGGCACCTCGCTCATCCAGACGATCGGTCGCGCGGCGCGAAACGTCTCCGGCGAAGTGCACATGTACGCCGACAAGATCACCGACTCGATGGCGAAGGCGATCGAAGAGACCGATCGCCGCCGCGAGAAGCAGGTCGCGTACAACCTCGAGAAAGGTATCGACCCTCAGCCGCTGCGTAAACGGATCGCCGACATCACCGAGGTGCTCGCGCGTGAGGGCGCCGACACCGCTGAGATGATGTCCGGGCGCGGGAGAGCGACCGGCAAGGGCAAGTCGCCGACGCCGAACCTGCGGCGCACCGGCATCGCCGCAGAAGGAGCTCAGCAGCTCGAAGCGGTGATCCAGGACCTCTCGGATCAGATGCTCGCGGCTGCCGCCGAGCTCAAGTTCGAGCTCGCCGGGCGGTTGCGCGACGAGGTGCAGGACATGAAGAAGGAACTGCGCGCGATGGAGAAGGCCGGCCACGCCTGAGAAGCTCGGAGGCACCAGGATGGATGCAGCGGGCGAGGAGCTCGCCGATCGAGTGCGAGCGCTCCTCACACTCGATGAGGACGTCGAGGAGAAGCGCATGTTCGGCACGCGCGCCTTCCTCCTCGATGGGCACATCCTCGTCGGAGCGCGCGCGGGCGGGGTTCTGCTCGTCCGGGTCGATGGCGAGCACGGTGACTCGCTGATCACCCGCCCCGGGGTGGCGGTCGCGGTCATGGGCGCGCGGACGATGGGCACCAGCTGGCTCGATGTGTCGCCGAGCGTGCTCGTCGACGACGATGATCTCGCCTCGTGGCTCGACGTCGCACGCCAAGACGCGCAGCGCGACGACTGAGAGCGAGAGTCTCAGCTGACGCGCGAGAACGAGTCTCAGCCGACGGGTGAGATCCCCTGTCAGGGGCAGTGAACGAGGGTCTTCGGACCTGAACGGTCGATCTCGTGCTCGCTCATCGGCGCACCGCACAACGGGCAGGCGCGCTCCGCCCGCTCGGACGGGCTCGGCGGGGGGGTCTTTTCGTAAGGGCCGACGGAGGCGGGGCCCGCGAAGCGGATCAGATTCGAGTTGATCCACGCGTACAGTCCTCCGGCCTCGCGAATCCGAGTGCGGAGCGGAGGTCGATCGTCAGAACTGGCCATGTTGCTTAGTGTACTAACTATTAGGGTCAATGTATATTCGAAGCCGTGACCGCATCGGACGACCTGCTCAAACTCGACAATCAGCTCTGCTTCGCCCTGGTGACCGCAGCGCGCAACGTCGTGGCGATCTACCGGCCGATCCTCGATCCGCTCGGGCTCACGCATCCGCAGTATCTCGTGATGCTGGCGCTCTGGGAGCGTGCTCCGCGTCCCTTGAACGATCTTGCGGCTGACCTCGCTCTCGAGCCGGCGACGGCGTCTCCCCTGGTGAAGCGTCTGGAAGCCGACGGGCTGGTCGCCAGACAACGCAGCGTCGAGGACGAGCGCCGTCTCGACATCACCCTCACGGACACGGGTCGAGCTCTGCGAGATCGCGCTCTCGACGTTCCTCGACAGGTGATGGCCGCCGTGGGGATGGATCTCGAGCAGGTAGCCACACTGCGCGACGGGTTGTCGGCATTCGCGGGTCGCCGCCCCGCCATGGAGTGACCGCACCGTAGGGTGTGGGCATGCCGAGCGAACCCCAGACGCGTCTTGCGCGCCGGAGCGTCGATCGCATGGTCCTCTCGACTCTCGTCGTGGGACTCTTCGTCGTGGCCATGATCGCTGCGGCGATCCAGGGCGCGCCGACGTTCCGCCCCGCCGCGCCGATTCCTCGGGGGACAGCGGAGCCGCTGCCGTCCAGTGATCCGGGTGCTACCGGGGTTCCCGAGCCGATGGAGATCGACTCCACCGCCGCCGCGGTCGTTCAGACGCTCGCCGTGATCCTCATGGCGCTGGTCGCTGCGGGGCTCATCGCGCTCCTCGTGATCGCCGCGAGAGCCCTGCTGCGAGCGTGGCGGGATCGCCCGCTGGGCCGTCGTGACGCGGCGGCGGTCGCATCCGAGGTCGATCACCTCACCTCGGCGCCGGAACCCGAGATCGCCGTCGCTGTGATGCAGCGCGGGATCGCCGGGGCGCTCATGCAGATAGACGAGCGCGCCCGAGCGTCTGATGCCATCGTCGCCGCGTGGATCGGCCTCGAAGAGAGTGCCGCAGACGCAGGGGTGAAGCGAGCGGCGACCGAGACTCCCGGCGAGTTCGTGGTGCGGATCATCACTCTGCGGCCCGGGGTGGCCGGGGACGCCGCGTCGCTGCTGCGTCTCTACGAGAGCGTCCGATTCGGAGCCGGGTCGGCCGACGAGGGCGACCGGGCCTCGGCGAGAGAGGCCCTGCGACGCATCGAGGAGGTGTGGCGGTGACTGTCCGCAGAACGCTGGTCGCAGCGGGGGCGGCGGTCCTCGTCGCTCTGGCGCTCCTCGGCTTCGGCTTCACCTGGCCGTTCGTGATCGCATGGGGTCTCCTGATCGGTGCGGTCGGTCTGCTCGCGCAGCTCGCGATGCCGCTCGAGCCGGGGTTCGACGCGCCGCGCATAGACGTGGAGCCGGATCGACGACCTACCGAGATCTCTCGCATGGCGTGGGCACTGAACACACACACCGGCATCGCGGGAGCGCAGATCACGCGCCGTGTCGGGGTGATCCTGCGTCAGCGGCTGATGCGCCACGGAGTGGATCCGGATGACCCTGCCCACCGCGACCGACTCCCGCGGCTGATCGACCCGGGAGTCTGGGAGCGCCTGACGGGACCGGAGACGACGATCGTCGACGTCGAGAGGGCGCTGGACGCGATCGATCGACTGGATCCCACCTCGCCGGACGAACCGTCACCCCGGTTGCACGTACCGACCCCCGACCACGGGCGGCCCTCGCCGCCGCGTCGATGAAGGAGATGCCATGACGAGCCCCGCAGAGATCGCCGCCACCGGAGCCCGGATCCTGGCTGCCGTGCGAACAGTCGTCGTGGGCATGGACGACCCGGTCGAGATCGCTCTGGCCTCGATCCTCGCCGGCGGTCACGTGCTGTTCGAGGATGTGCCGGGCCTGGGGAAGACGCTCGCCGCGCGCAGCCTCGCCTCGGCGCTGGGGCTGTCGTTCCGGCGCTTGCAGTGCACTCCGGACATGCTGCCCGGCGATGTCACGGGGTCGTACGTCTACGCACCGGACTCGGGGGACTTCGTCTTCCGGCCGGGGCCGATCTTCACCGGACTGCTGCTCGCCGACGAGATCAACAGAACCACGCCGAAGACGCAGTCCGCGATGCTCGAGGCGATGGCGGAGCGCCAGGTGACCGTCGAGGGCAACAGCTTCGCGCTGCCCGCGCCGTTCCATGTGATCGCGACGTCGAATCCGATCGAGTACGAGGGCACGTACGCGCTGCCCGAGGCACAGCTCGACAGGTTCATGGTGCGGCTGTCCGTCGGCTATCCGGCGGCGGAGAGCGAGGCCCGCATCCTGGAGAACCGCGTGAGCAGGCGCCAGGAGGCTGCTCACATCGCTCCGGTCATCGACGCCGCTCAGCTCATCTCCCTGCAGGAGGCCGTCGAGGCCATCCACGTCGACCCGGACATCTCGCGCTACTGCGTCGAGATCGCACGCGCCACCCGGACCGCGGCCAACGTCGAGGTCGGTGCGTCGCCGCGCGGTTCTCTGGGGCTGCTGCTGCTGGGACGAGCGCTCGCGGCTCTGGATGGCCGCGACTTCGTCCGTCCGGACGACATCAAGCGGATCGCCGTGCCCGTGCTGGCGCATCGTCTCACGCTCACACCTCAGGCGTGGGCCCAGGGCGCGTCGGCATCCGATGTGGTGCGCTCGGTCGTCGGACAGGTGGCTGTTCCGCCGACCGTCGGAGTGCTCGGATGACGGACGGGCCCGACGCGGGGCGTCGCGGTCCTGTGTTGTCCGTGGCGATCGGAGGCGCTGTCCTGCTCGCCGCGGTCGGCCTTCTCGCGGGAAGACCCGACGTGGTGGCGATGGGGCTTCCTCTGGCCATCTGGAGCGGTCTCGCGATCGCGCGGGGCACATCCGGCGCGGTGGCGAAGATCGCGATCGACCCGGTGCCCGGGCGCGATGGCGAGCTGCTCACATCGATCGCGGTGGACAGCGATGCGGATGCCGTCGAGGTGGTGGTCGTGCAGTCGGAGCGTCGCAGCAGACGCGTGATCGTGCCCGGCGGTGGCTTCACATTCACTGCGCGGAGCAAGGTCCTGCACTCCGGTCCGACGATCCCGGTCCAGGCGGCAGCGAGGGGGTTCTCCTTCGAGGGAGCGGCGCTCTCGTCGACGTCGGACCTCGCCGCCATCAGGCGTCAGGTGGCCCCGCCCCGCCGATCACTCGACGCGCTCCCGCTGCCGCGACGACTGACGGGGTCGCACGGCGCGCACGAGGGGCGCCGGGCGGGTCAGGGCGGCGACTTCCGGGACATCCACCCCTTCGCGCCCGGCGACGAACTCCGCCGCGTGGACTGGCGGGCGACGGCGCGGATGTCCCGCCGGCCAGGCGATCTGCTGGTCCGTCGGACCAATACGCTCAGCGACTCGTCGGTCGTGGTCGCCATGGACACGTCTGAGGATCTGGGTGAGGTCGTCGCCTCGTGGGGGAGCGGCGACCGCGAACGCAGCGGCGTGACCTCCCTCGACCTCGCGAGGGAGGCTGCGCGAGCCATCGCCGACTCGGCCATAGGCGAGGGCGACCGCGTCGCACTTCACGTGCTCGTGCACGGCGGCCGGTCGTTGAGGAGCGGCGGCGGCTCGAGGCACCTGGCACGGGTCGTGGCGGCCATCGCCGCGACGGGCCAGGCGAGAGACGACGCGACTTTCCGTCGCACTCCTCCCGTGCCGCACGGCTCGGTGGTCTTCGTGCTGTCGACCTTCTTCGAGGGCGCCGCCGCTCGGACCGCGCTGATGTGGAGGGCCAGCGGCCACAGAGTCGTCGCCGTCGATGTCCTCCCTCCGCTCGACCGTGCTCGGCTCACCCGTGCGCAGCTGATCGGCTTGCGCACCGTGCTCGCAGAGAGGGGGAACGTGTTCGCGGATCTCCACGGCGCCGGAGTCGACGTGGTCTCGTGGGCCTCGGACCCGTCCTCGGCGATGCGTGCGATCGCGAGGGCCAGGCGATGAGAGCGAACGACACGCTACGGACGGGTCCTTCCGTCCCGGGACTCGTCGTGAGGGGCGCGCTCGTCGTCGCCGTCGCCGCGGGTGCTGCCATGCTGTGCCCGTTGCTCGGATGGCAGGTGGCGGCAGTCGTCCTGGCGATCATCGCCGCCGCTCTTCCGCAGACTTTCGCGGCCTGGGGGTCGATCGGATGCCTCGTGATCGGGATGCTGATCTCGGAGCCCGACGTCGGGCGCGCGATGATCGCTGTGCTCGCGGTGCAGGTGATCCATGTCCTCATGTCGCTCTCCCTCGTGATCCCGGCCGGCTCCCGCGTGATCGTGACCGCCCTCCGTCCGAGCCTGGTGAGGCTGATCGTCGTGCAGGCGATCGCCCAGCCGATCACCGTGGCCGTCATGGTGGTCATGCGCATCGACACCCCCGCGTCGCTGTCGACAGTGCCCTGGGCCGCTGTCGCCGGGGCCGGAGCCGTGGTCGCACTCGTCGCGACCCTGCTCACGCGGGCGAACCGCGGTACTCGAGAGCACTGATCGCTTCCCTGTGAGCCCTCACGGAGCCAATGTCGGTGGCCACTCGTAGACTTGATCAGTGCCTATCGTCCCGGTTGCAACCCCAGGAAAACTCAGTGTCCGCGGTGCCCGCGTACACAATCTCAAGAACGTCGACATCGACATCCCACGCGACTCCCTCGTCGTGTTCACCGGCCTGTCCGGATCGGGAAAGTCCAGTCTGGCCTTCGACACGATCTTCGCTGAAGGACAGCGTCGCTACGTCGAGTCGCTGAGCGCCTACGCGCGTCAGTTCCTCGGTCAGGTCGACCGACCGGACGTCGACTTCATCGAGGGCCTCAGCCCTGCGGTGTCGATCGACCAGAAGTCGACCAACCGCAACCCGCGGTCCACGGTCGGAACCATCACCGAGATCTACGACTACATGCGTCTGCTGTGGGCGCGGATCGGGATTCCGCACTGCCCCGAGTGCGGTGCGCGCATCCAACGTCAGACCGTCCAGCAGATCGCCGACCAGCTCATGGAGCTGCCCGAGCGCACCCGCTACCAGATCGTCGCGCCCATCGTCTCGCAGAAGAAGGGCGAGTTCGTCGACCTGTTCCGCGAGCTGGGGGCCAAGGGCTACTCGCGCGCGATCGTCGACGGCGACCTCATCCAGCTCGCCGAGCCGCCCACGCTCAAGAAGAGCTACAAGCATGACATCGCCGTCGTCGTCGACCGCCTCGTCGCGGCAGACGACATCCTCGGTCGAGTCACGGACTCGGTCGAGACCGCGCTCGGGCTCGCCGGCGGCGTGGTGCAGATCAACTACGTCGACGCAGAGGGCGACGACGCGTGGCAGTCCTTCTCCGAGAAGCTCGCCTGCCCGAACGGCCACGCGCTCACCCTCACCGAGATCGAACCACGCACGTTCTCGTTCAACGCGCCCTTCGGTGCCTGTCCGGCCTGCTCGGGTCTCGGCACCCGCATGTCCGTCGACATCGACCTGATGCTCGGCGACGAGGAGCTCTCCATCCGCGAGGGCGCGATCATCCCGTGGACCACTCAGGGCAAGGGACTCTTCCAGTACTACGAGCGGCTGCTCGAGGGATTGGCCGACGACCTCAACTTCTCTCTCGACACCCCGTGGCAGGATCTGCGCGTCGACGTTCAGGACGCGATCCTGCGCGGCGACAACTACAAGGTCACCGTCAAGTTCAAGAACCGCTATGGGCGCGAGATGCGCTATGCATCGGGGTTCGAAGGCGTCGTGCCGTACATCGAGCGGCAGTACGCCCAGGCCGAGTCCGACACGCAGCGCTCGCGCTGGGGCGAGTACCTCCGCGAGGTCCCCTGCCCGGTGTGCGACGGCAACCGACTCAAGCCCGAGGTGCTCGCGGTGCAGGTGCACGGGCATTCGATCGCCGAGGTGTCGCACCTGAGCCTTGCCGACGCGCGGTCGTTCATGGAGACCCTCACCCTCACCGATCGTGAGGCGAAGATCGCGGCTCAGGTGCTGCGTGAGATCCGCCTGCGACTCGACTTCCTCCTGCAGGTCGGGCTCTCCTACCTCAACCTCAGCCGGTCCGCCGGGTCGCTCTCCGGTGGAGAAGCGCAGCGCATCCGGCTGGCGACGCAGATCGGCTCCGGGCTCACCGGCGTCCTCTACGTCCTCGACGAGCCGTCGATCGGTCTGCACCAGCGTGACAACCGTCGTCTGATCGACACCCTTCTGAAACTTCGCGACCTCGGGAACACGCTCATCGTCGTCGAGCACGACGAAGAGACGATCGAAGCCGCTGACTGGGTCGTGGACATCGGACCGGGTGCCGGCGTGAACGGTGGAGAGGTCGTGCATTCCGGTCCGTATTCGGCTCTGTTGAACGAGCCGAACTCGATGACGGGCGAATACCTCTCGGGTGCGCGCGAGATCCCCACTCCGGCGAAGCGTCGCAAGCTCGACAAGAAACGCATGCTGAGCGTGGTCGGCGCCCGCGAGAACAACCTCAAGAACGTCAGCGTGAACTTCCCGCTGGGCGTTCTCACGGCGGTGACCGGCGTGTCGGGTTCGGGCAAGTCGTCGCTCGTCAACGACATCCTGTACCAGGTGCTGGCCTCGCGGCTCAACGGCGCCCGCACGGTTCCCGGAAAGCACACGCGTGTGTCAGGGCTCGACAACCTCGACAAGGTCGTGCACGTCGATCAGGCACCGATCGGCCGCACGCCGCGGTCCAACCCGGCCACCTACACCGGCGTGTTCGACCGCATCCGCTCGCTGTTCAGCGAGACCCCCGAGGCGAAGGTCCGTGGCTATCAGCCAGGGCGATTCAGCTTCAACGTCAAGGGCGGTCGCTGCGAGGCGTGCTCGGGCGACGGCACGATCAAGATCGAGATGAACTTCCTGCCCGACGTGTACGTCGACTGCGAGGTCTGCCACGGCAAGCGCTACAACCGCGACACGCTGTCGGTGCACTACAAGGGCAAGAACATCGCCGAGGTCCTCGAGATGCCGATCGCGGAAGCGGCCGAGTTCTTCGAGCCCATTCAGGCGATCCACCGCTACATGAAGACCCTCGTCGACGTCGGGCTCGGGTATGTGCGCCTCGGTCAGTCGGCGACGACTCTCTCCGGCGGCGAGGCTCAGCGCGTCAAGTTGGCCACCGAGCTCCAGCGGCGCAGCAACGGTCGCAGCATCTACGTCCTCGACGAGCCGACCACCGGTCTGCACTTCGAGGACGTGCGCAAGCTCCTCGAGGTACTGAACGGACTCGTCGACAAGGGCAACACGGTGATCGTCATCGAGCACAACCTCGATGTGATCAAGTCCGCGGACTGGGTGATCGACCTCGGGCCCGAGGGCGGCTCGGGCGGCGGCGAGATCCTGGCGACCGGCACTCCCGAGCAGATCGCGCGAGTCGAGGACAGCCACACGGGTCAGTTCCTCGCCGAGATCCTGGGTGAGGGGCGCTCTGCGCGGAAGGCCAGCTGATGGCCGACGTCCTGCCGTACAAGCCGCGGGCTGGTGAGATCCCCACCAACCCCGGCGTGTACCGCTTCCGCGATGCTGATGGACGCGTGCTGTACGTCGGCAAGGCCAAGAACCTGCGCCAGCGACTGTCGAACTACTTCGCTCCGCTGCGCACGCTCCACGAACGCACGCGGCGGATGGTCACCACGGCGTCGTCCGTCGAGTGGACCGTCGTCTCGACGGACGTGGACTCGCTTCAGCTGGAGTACATGTGGATCAAGGAGTTCGATCCGCCCTTCAACGTCCGCTACAAGGACGACAAGTCCTACCCGTTCATGGCCGTGACCCTGGGTGATGAGGCGCCGCGCGTGATCGTGACCAGGAACCGCAAGATTCCCGGTGCCCGATACTTCGGTCCTTATCCCAAGGTCTGGGCGGTGCACGAGACGATCGACCTGATGGTCAAGGCATTCCCGATCCGCACCTGCAGCGACTCCAGCTACAAACGCGCGATGCAGACCGGCCGGCCGTGCTTTCCCGGGCAGATCGGCAAGTGCGGCGGGCCGTGCTCGATGACGGTGACGATCGAGGAGCACCGTGCCATGGTCGACGACTTCGTCGCCTTCATGGCGGGCGGCGATGAGCGCTTCACCCGAGAGCTGACCAAGCGGATGCTGGCGGCGTCGGCCGCGATGGATTACGAGGCCGCCGCCAGATACCGTGACAAGCTCACCGCGATCGAGGCCGTGCTCGGCAAGAGCGCGCTCGTGCTCGCGACCGACGAGGATGCCGACCTCTTCGGCATCGCGGAAGACGAGCTGGCTGCCGCCGTGCAGCACTTCGTGATCCGCGGCGGGCGCGTCCGCGGTGTTCGCGCGATGACGATCGAGAAGGAGATCGACATCTCGACAGCCGATCTCGTCGACCAGGTGCTGCAGCGCGCGTACGGCGATGCGCAGGATGTGCCCCGGCGGATCATCGTGCCGACCCTTCCCGACGACGCGGCCGAGCTTGAGGTCTGGCTGCGCGAGCGGCGAGGCAAGAAGGTCGAGATCGCCATCGCCCAACGGGGGCAACGCGCTGATCTCATGCGCACGGCGACCCTCAACGCGCAGCAGGCCCTGATCAGGTACAAGACCCGTCGTACGAGCGACTACGTCGCACGAACCCAGGCTCTGACCGATCTGCAGGAGGCGTTGGGGATGTCGGAGGCGCCGCTTCGCATCGAGTGCTTCGACATCTCGCACCTCGGTGGCACGAACGTCGTCGCCTCGATGGTGGTCTTCGAAGACGGGCTTCCCCGCAAAGACCAGTACCGGTCGTTCAACATCGCCGAGACCACCGACGATACGGACTCGATGTACCAGGTGCTGCGTCGTCGACTCGCCTATCTCGATCGTCCGGAAGAGATCGATGAGCCCGCATCCGCAGCGGTCCCCGTGGAGGCGGGAGACGAGTCCGAGGACGTCGTCGTGGAGGTCAAGCGCAAACCGCGCTTCGCCTATCCGCCTCAGCTGCTGCTGGTCGACGGTGGACAGCCCCAGGTCGAAGCGGCGGCACGTGCACTGCGAGACGCCGGGCACACCGAGATCGCCGTGTGCGGCATCGCCAAACGGCTCGAGGAGATCTGGCTCCCGGGGGAGGACTTCCCGGTGATCCTGCCGCGCACCAGCGAGTCGCTCTACCTGCTGCAGCGGCTGAGAGACGAGGCCCACCGGTTCGCGATCACGCACCAGCGCAAACGACGCAAGAATGACATCACGTCGATCCTGGCCGAGGTGCCAGGCCTCGGCTCCTCGAGGATCAAGGTCCTCCTGAAGCACTTCGGCTCCGTCACCGCGCTGCGCTCCGCGCCTCTGGAGGCGATCCAGGAGGTGCAGGGGATCGGTCCTGTCCTCGCACAGAACATCCATACGCATCTCTCCACTCGCTAGGCTGGAGCCAGCGGGGGAGAAGGAGTAACCATGACTGACGGGGACAAAGGCGAGTTCCTCATCGTCACGGGCATGTCGGGCGCAGGGCGCACGACGGTAGCCAACGCACTCGAGGACCTCGGCTGGTACGTGGTCGACAACCTGCCGCCGCAGATCCTCCGACCGCTGCTCGACCTCACGGACATGGGCGGTGACGCTCTGCCGAAGGTCGCAGCGGTGGTCGACGTTCGCGGGCGCAACCTCTTCGACGACTTCCCGGGCGTCGCGAGGGCGCTGAGATCGCGTGGTTCCGTCCGCGTGCTGTTCCTGGACGCGTCGGACGATGTGCTCGTGCGTCGGTTCGAGGCGGTTCGCCGACCCCACCCGCTGCAGGGGGACGGCACTCTGCTCGACGGCATCCGCGTCGAGCGCCAGCGACTGGCGCCGATCCGCGAATCGGCCGATCTCGTGGTCGACACCTCCGCACTCAACATCCATCAGCTCGCCACCCAGGTCTCCGACCTCTTCTCGGAAGCGGGCGCAGCGAGGCATCGTGTGACGCTCATGAGCTTCGGTTTCAAGTACGGTCTCCCGACCGACGTCGACCTGGTCGCGGATATGCGCTTCCTCCCGAACCCGTTCTGGAACGAAGAGCTGCGGGGCCTGACCGGTCAGGACGAGTCCGTCAGGGACTACGTGCTGTCACGCGAGGGCGCCGCCGAGTTCCTCGATTCGTATTCGGCGGCACTCACTCCGGTGCTCGAGGGGTATCAGCGCGAGAACAAGAGCCATTCGACCGTCGCGATCGGCTGCACCGGCGGAAAGCACCGCTCCGTGGCCATGGCGGAGGAGCTGGCCCGTCGGCTCGCCTCCGTGCCGGGAGTGGCCGTCAACGTGCGTCACCGGGACCTCGGCAGGGAATAGCAAGAGCCTCCGTCAGAGTAGGCTGGAGGTTTGCGCCGCGATCCGGCGCGTGAGCGTAGAGGAGTGTCGTGGCACTAACGACCGACGTCAAGGCTGAGCTGGTCAGCATCCGTAATGCACCCCCGACGGTGCGTGTCGCGGAGGTCACCTCGATCCTCCGGTTCGCCGGCGGACTGCACTCCATCGCCGGGCGGGTCGCCGTCGAGGCGGAGGTGGATGCCGAGATCCTCGCGCAGCGTGTCGCGCGCGACCTTGCCGAGATCTACGGAGTCCGACCGGAGATCGCACAGGTGCAGTCGAGCACGGCGAATGACGGCGCGCGATGGGCTGTCCGGGTCATCGCCTCGGGGGAGACCCTCGCACGCCAGACCGGTCTGCTCGACCAGCGTCGGCGTCCGGTCCGCGGACTCCCCAACCGTCTCACCACTGGCTCTCGCGCTGAAGTGGCCGGTCTCTGGCGGGGTGCGTTCCTCGCCGCGGGAACGCTGAGCGAACCCGGCCGATCGGCCATGCTCGAGGTCGCATGCCCGTCATCCGAGGCCGCCATGGCACTCGTGGGCGCGGCGCATCGCCTGGGTGTCGCCGCCAAGGCGCGCGAGGTGAGAGGCATGCCGCGCGTCGTCGTGCGTGAGGGCGAGGCGATCCGCACCATCCTCAGCGAGATGGGTGCTCAGAAGACCGCGGTCGCCTGGGAGGAGATGCGCCAGCGTCGCGAGGTGCGTGCGGGCGTCAACCGTCTCGTCAACTTCGACGATGCCAACCTCCGTCGCTCCGCGCAGGCCGCCGTCGCCGCCTGCGCGCGCGTCGAGCGGGCCCTGGAGATCCTCGCCGACGAGGTGCCCGACCACCTCAAGGTCGCGGGCGAGCTGCGTCTCGCGCACCGCGACGCGAGCCTCGACGAGCTGGGTCACCACGCTGATCCGCCCATGACCAAGGACGCCGTCGCCGGCCGCATCCGCCGTCTTCTGGCGATGGCGGACAAGCGTGCCCAGCAGGAGGGCATCCCGGGAACGGAAGCAGCCGTGCCCGCGGGTCTCGACGTCTGACCACAGCGAACGACATCAGCGAGGCGATCCCTGTCAAGGGGTCGCCTCGCTTCGTCATATGGGGGAAGGATCAGGGTCGGCGACGCGTTGTCGTCACTAGGATGAGTTACGTCCGCTCTACGTCGCACATCGGCGGCGCAGAGGATCGGCAAGCGCCGCGGCGCGGCGCGGATTGGATGAAAGCGACATGGCGACCTACACGCTCCCCGACCTTCCCTACGACTTCGCAGCCCTCGAGCCGCACATCAGCGGCAAGATCATGGAGCTGCACCATGACAAGCACCACGCGACCTACGTCGCCGGCGCCAACACCGCCCTCGAGCAGCTCGCCGAGGCGCGCGACAGCGGCAACCTGGCGAACGTGAACAAGCTCGAGAAGGACCTCGCGTTCAACCTCGGCGGTCACGTCAACCACTCCATCTTCTGGACCAACCTCTCGCCGACCGGCGGCGGACAGCCCGAGGGCGAGCTCAAGGCAGCCATCGACGAGTTCTTCGGTTCCTTCGAGAAGTTCCAGGCGCACTTCACCGCGAACGCCCTCGGAATCCAGGGCTCCGGATGGTCCGTCCTCAGCTGGGACTCGATCGGCCAGCGCCTGATCATCCAGCAGCTGTTCGACCAGCAGTCGAACACGGCACAGGGCACCGTGCCGCTGTTCCAGCTCGACATGTGGGAGCACGCCTTCTACCTCGACTACCTCAACGTCAAGGCCGACTACGTGAAGGCCGCGTGGAACATCGCCAACTGGGAGAACGTCGCCCAGCGCTTCGAGGTCGCCCGCGAGAAGACGAACGGCCTGCTGGTACTGTCGTAATCGGGTCGCGTCCCGACGGGCCAAGTCTCGTCGGGACGCCATCTCAGCCAAAAACCCCCGCGCACCGCGCACGCACGATTGCTGCGCACAGCGCACGAGAAACAGGGAGACCTGAGTGTCTGTCAAGATCGGTATCAACGGCTTCGGCCGTATCGGACGCAACTACTTCCGCGCGGCTCTCGCGCAGGGAGCGGACATCGAGATCGTCGCTGTCAACGACCTCACCGACAACAAGACCCTTGCCCACCTTCTGAAGTACGACTCCGTGGGCGGCGTCCTCGATGCTGACATCAGCTACGACGACGAGAGCATCACGGTCAACGGCAAGGCCATCAAGGCGTTCGCCGAGCGCGACCCCGCCGGCCTCCCGTGGGGCGAGCTGGGCGTCGACATCGTCATCGAGTCGACCGGCTTCTTCACCAAGGCCGAGCTGGCCAAGAAGCACATCGAGGCAGGGGCCAAGAAGGTCCTCATCTCGGCTCCCGGCACCGGCGTCGACGGCACGTTCGTCATGGGCGTGAACGAGGACACGTACAACCCGGAGACGGATCACATCATCTCCAACGCCTCCTGCACGACCAACTGCCTCGCCCCGCTGGCCCAGGTCTTCAACGACGCCTTCGGCATCGACCGTGGCTTCATGATGACGGCTCACGCCTACACGGCAGACCAGAACCTGCAGGACGGTCCGCACAGCGACCTGCGTCGCGCACGCGCCGCAGCGATCAACATCACCCCGGCGTCGACCGGTGCCGCGAAGGCGATCGGCGAGGTTCTGCCCGAGCTCCAGGGCAAGCTGAGCGGCTCGTCGTACCGCGTTCCGGTTCCCACCGGCTCGATCGTCGACCTCACGCTGATCACCGACCGCGAGAACCTCACGGTCGAAGAGGTCAACGAGGCGTACAAGAAGGCTGCTGCCGACGGACGCCTCGCCGGTTTCCTGCAGTACAACGAAGACCAGATCGTGTCGAGCGACATCGTGCACAACCCGCACTCGTCGATCTTCGACGCCACGCTGACCAACGTCAGCGGCAACCTGGTCAAGGTCTCCAGCTGGTACGACAACGAGTGGGGTTACTCCAACCGTCTCGTCGACCTGACCGAGTACGTGGCAGAGCGTCTCTGAGACATCTCCCATGACTCTGCGCACCCTGGATTCACTGGGTTCGCTCGAGGGCAAGCGCGTCATCGTCCGTTGTGATCTCAACGTCCCCCTGCGGGATGGGATCATCACGGACGATGGCCGTGTCCGCGCCTCGTTGCCTACCCTCAACGCACTTATCAACGCGGGCGCCCGCGTCATCGTGTGCTCGCACCTCGGCCGCCCCGACGGTGCGCCCGACCCGCAGTACAGTCTCGCGCCGGTCGCCCAGCGGCTGTCCGAGCTGCTCGGCAAGCCGGTGGCGTTCGCTCGCGACACCGTCGGCGAGTCGGCGCAGGAGGCCGTGGCCTCGCTCGAGGACGGCGGCATCGTCGTCATCGAAAACCTGCGGTTCAACCCGGGGGAGACCTCGAAGGACGACGCCGAGCGCGGCGCCTTCGCGGCTCAGCTGGCAGAGCTCGGAGACGTCCTCGTCTCCGACGGCTTCGGTGTCGTGCACCGCAAGCAGGCGAGCGTCTACGACCTCGCCGAGCTGCTGCCGTCGGCCGCCGGTCTGCTCATCGCAGCCGAGCTGGACGTGCTCGACCGTCTCACCGAGAACCCCGAGCGCCCGTACGCGGTCGTCCTCGGCGGGTCGAAGGTCAGCGACAAGCTCGGAGTCATCTCGCACCTGCTGCCGCGCGTGGATCGCATCCTCGTGGGCGGCGGCATGCTGTTCACCTTCCTGAAGGCGCAGGGCCACGCGGTGGCGTCCAGCCTCCTCGAAGAGGACCAGCTCGAGACGGTCCGCGGCTACATCGCCGAGGCTGAGAAGCGCGGTGTGGAGCTGGTGCTCCCGACCGATGTCGTCGTCGCATCCTCGTTCTCCGCTGATGCGGAGCACGAGGTCACCGCCGCCGACGCCATCGAGAGCACCGCGTTCGGCTCCTCCGGCATCGGCCTGGACATCGGCCCGGAGACGGCTGCGCGGTTCGCGGAGGTCATCCGTGGGTCGAAGACGGTGTTCTGGAACGGCCCGATGGGCGTGTTCGAGTTCCCGGCCTTCGCCGGCGGCACCAAGGCCGTTGCGCATGCGCTCACCGAGGTCGACGGCCTCAGCGTCGTAGGCGGCGGAGACTCGGCCGCGGCCGTGCGTCAGCTCGGCTTCACCGACGACCAGTTCGGTCACATCTCGACCGGCGGCGGCGCAAGCCTCGAGTTCCTCGAGGGCAAGAAACTACCCGGCCTGGAGGTGCTCGGATGGGTGTGAACACCCGTACCCCGCTGATCGCGGGAAACTGGAAGATGAATCTCGACCACCTGCAGGCGGTCGCCTTCGTGCAGAAGCTGCACTGGACGCTCAAGGACGCCAAGCACGAGGACGGCTCGGTCGAGGTTGCGGTCTTCCCGCCCTTCACCGACATCCGCAGCGTGCAGACGCTCATCGACGCCGACAAGATCCCGTTCGCCCTCGGCGCGCAGGACCTCTCGGCTCACGACTCCGGCGCCTACACCGGGGAGATCTCGGGAGCCTTCCTGGCGAAGCTCGATGCGAAGTACGTGATCATCGGTCACTCGGAGCGCCGTGAATACCACGCGGAGTCCGATGACGTCGTCGCGGCCAAGACGAAGGCCGCGCTGAAGCACGGTCTGTCGCCCGTCATCTGCGTCGGGGAGACGGCTGAGGACCTCGAGAAGTTCGGGGCCAGCGCAGTGCCCGCGGGGCAGCTCGAGGCCGCTCTCCAGGGTCTGTCGAAGGATGCGGACATCGTCGTGGCGTACGAGCCGGTCTGGGCCATCGGCTCCGGACAGGCGGCGACGCCGCAGCAGGCGCAGGATGTCTGCGCTGCGCTGCGCACGGTGATCGCCAAGGTTCTCGGTGACGACGCTGCGGCGCGCACCCGGATCCTGTACGGCGGATCGGTCAAGGCGGCCAACATCGCCAGCTTCATGCGCGAGCCTGATGTCGATGGCGCACTCGTCGGAGGCGCGAGCCTCGTGGTCGACGAGTTCGCGGCGATCATCCGCTTCGAGAAGCACGTCGGCGTGTGAGTGTGGCGGGGCTCCGGCCCCGCCGCACCGTATACTTGACCGTTACCGGGGCAATCCTGCCCCAGCGAAAGGCTCTTCCTCGTGGAAATTCTCGAGTTCGTCCTGCAGGTGGTGCTGGGCATAACCAGCGTCCTGCTGACTCTCCTCATCCTCCTCCACAAGGGTCGCGGTGGCGGCCTCTCCGACATGTTCGGTGGAGGCATGACGTCAGCTGTCGGCTCGTCGGGTCTCGCTGAGCGCAATCTCAATCGCTTCACGGTCATCCTCGCTCTGGCGTGGTTCGTGTCGATCGTGGCGCTCGGTCTCATCACGAAGTTCGAGGTGATCTGATGGCTACCGGCGGCAACGCGATCCGAGGGACCCGAGTGGGTTCCGGCCCCATGGGCGAGCAGGACCACGGCTACCACGCCGACCGCATCGCGGTCTCGTACTGGGACGGTCTCGGCAACGAGACGGTCCGCTACTTCGCCGCGGGGCTCCCTGAAGAGGAGATCCCCGAGACGATCGACCACCCGCAGTCCGGTCTTCCGGCGGGTCGCGACAAGGCCAACCCGCCTGCCCTCGCGAAGCCGGAGCCCTACAAGACGCATCTCGCGTATGTGAAGGAGCGTCGCACCGACGCAGAAGCCGTCCAGCTTCTCGAAGATGCGCTCACCCAGCTGCGTGAGCGTCGGGGTCAGTGACCTCGATCTGATCTCCTGACAGAAGCCGCCGCGATCCGATCGCGGCGGCTTCTCTCGTACCAGGCGGACGTGCTCACCGGCACCCGTACGCGGCGTCGATGTAGGACTGAGGCGGGTAGCCGTACGCCCAGACGCCGTTGGCATCGTCGGTGAAGCCCATGCTGATCGCCCAGGCCGTGGCCCACTTCTCGATGCTGTCCTGCGTCGACGAGTCGTACATGTCCTCGCACTTCACGCTGATCGCGTGGCCGACCTCGTGGGCGATGAGAGCCTTGCTCCGGTCCGCCGGCCACTGCTCGGCGACCGAGTTCGACAGCTCGATGACGGCGCGGTCGGGATCGTCCCACCACCAGGTCGTGAGGCCTCCCATGCTGCCGTTGGAACCGGCGTTGTTGACGATCTGGTTCCAGTCGAACTCGAGCAGCACCCCGGGTGCGAGCGACCGGGCGAACGCCTCGATCTCGAGGCGATCGCCCTGCAGCGGTCCCGCCTTCTCGGCGAGTTCGGCCTGTTCGGTCGCCACGACCTGTCCTGCGGCGTCCTGCATGGACACCAGTGATTCGACCGTCGTCACATCGAGGAGCATGGTGTCGGGTACTCGCGACGCCGCATCGCGCAGGGCGATGACGGCGTCGTTCTTGGCCGAGAGGTGTGCCGACTCGAAAGCCGGGGCTGCGTCGGCCGCCGAGCGCAGGAGGGCCACGCCGGCCTCGGTCACTTCGGCACTGGCGGCGGTCATCGCAGGTGTCGCCGCGTCGAGGTCGGCAGCCAGGTCGTCCAGGTCGCCGGCGTCGACGGCGAGCTGATCGGATGCTGCGAAGAGCTCCCAGAACGCCGACGGCTTGGAATCCGCCGAAGGCAGGGGTTCGGTGAGCAGTTCCTTCGCCGGGCCGGCGGCTTCATCGGCATCCGTCGACGCCGTCGTGAGCGCGTCCCTCGCGGAGGGCACGGTGAGCACGCCGGTATCGGCCGTCTTCAGCAGATCAGCGACATCGGTGACGGATGTGAGCGTGTCGAGCTCCTGCTGGACCGTCGTCGCGCTGTCGCGAGCCGAGGCCGCCGCTGCGTCGAACTCGGCGCGTGCCCCGTCGTATCCGAGGCTGGCGGTGACCTGGAGCACGCCGACGGCCGCCGCGACCAGGACTCCCGCAGCGCCCAGCATGAACCCGATGCGCCGTCCTCGGCGCTTCGGCGCTGCGTCGTCGGTGCTGGCGAAGTGCGGGGGGAGTGCGTGGCCTCCGGCGGGGGAGGTGGCCACGTCGACGGATGCAGTCATGCGGGGGGACCTCCGTGGGGAACCGGCTCATGATGACTCTAATCAGTGAGCCGTCCGGTGCGAGAACCCCCGGGGACGAGAAAGGCCCCCGCATCGCGGGGGCCTTTCTCGAGTGGAGGGGCTGACGAGAATCGAACTCGCATCATCTGTTTGGAAGACAGAGGCTTTACCACTAAGCTACAGCCCCGTTGTCAGCTGCATCCGGGAGGACTGTGCCGACTCATCGATCATAGCGGACTGACGGAGGTGCTCGTGTCCGTTAGACTCGGTGGGGCTGAATCTGCATGCGGATTCCCCGGGGCGTAGCTCAGTTTGGTAGAGCGCCCGCTTTGGGAGCGGGAGGTCGCAGGTTCAACTCCTGTCGCCCCGACATGGCTTCAACGGCCTGACAGCCGCGATTCAGCGCGGAAATCACAAGGAGAGCACACCAGAATGGCGAACAGCACCGTCGAGAAGCTGACCCCGACCCGGGTCAAGCTCAGCATCACGGTCACCCCTGACGACCTCAAGCCCAGCATCGCGCACGCCTACGAGCACATCGCTCAGGACGTCCAGATCCCCGGCTTCCGCAAGGGCAAGGTCCCCGCTCCGATCATCGATCAGCGCATCGGTCGTGGCGCGGTCATCGAGCACGCGGTCAACGAGGGCCTCGACAAGTTCTTCCGCGACGCGACCGTCGAGCACAAGCTCCGCGTCGTCGGACGTCCGGCCGCCGACATCACCCAGTGGCCGAACGAGAAGGACTTCTCGGGCGACCTCTTGGTCGACATCGAGGTGGACGTGCGTCCCGAGATCGAGGTCCCGGCATTCGACGGCATCACCCTGACGGTCGACGCTGTCGAGGCCGATGACGCCGCGCTCGACGCAGAGCTCGAGAACCTGCGCGCGCGCTTCGGAACGCTCGTTCCCGTCGACCGTCCCGCCGCGAAGGGCGACTTCGTCGAGCTCGACCTGGTCGCCACGATCGACGGTGCGGAGATCGACCGCGCCGAGGGCGTCTCCTACGAGGTCGGCTCGGGTGAGCTGCTCGAGGGCATCGACGACGCGATCGAATCCCTCACCGCCGGTGAGGACACCACGTTCCGCTCTGCGCTCGTGGGCGGCGACCACGCCGGCTCCGAGGCTGAGGTCTCCGTCACCGTCAAGGCGGTCAAGGAGCGCGAGCTCCCCGAGGCCGATGACGACTTCGCGCAGATCGCGAGCGAGTTCGACACGATCGCCGAGCTCCGCGCGAGCCTCGCCGAGCGCGTCTCGCAGCAGGGCGTATTCACTCAGGGTTCCGCGGCTCGCGACAAGCTCGTCGAGACGCTGCTCGAGCAGATCGAGATCCCCGTGCCGCCGAAGCTCATCGAGGACGAGGTGCACAACCACCTCGAGGGTGAGAACCGCCTCGAGGACGACGTGCACCGCGCCGAGGTCACCGAGGCCAGCGAGAAGCAGTTCCGCACGCAGGTTCTGCTCGACACGATCGCCGAGCAGGCTGACGTGCAGGTCTCGCAGGAGGAGCTCTCGCAGTACCTCATCCAGTCCGCCTCGCAGTACGGCATGGCTCCCCAGGAGTTCGTCGAGGCTCTGCAGTCGTCGAACCAGCTTCCGGCGCTCGTCGGAGAGGTCGCCCGCAACAAGGCCCTCGCGATCGCCCTGGGCAAGGTCAAGGTCGTCGACACGAACGGCAAGCCCGTCGATCTGTCCGACTTCGTCGTGACCGACGACGAGGCCGAGTCCGAGACGGCTGCCGACGAGAAGCCGGCCAAGAAGGCTCCCGCGAAGAAGGCTGCCGCGAAGAAGGCCGACGACGCCGACGCCGCTGAGAAGCCGGCCGCGAAGAAGCCCGCTGCGAAGAAGGCGCCCGCGAAGAAGGCCGACGACGCGGAGGCCGCTGAGAAGCCCGCCGCGAAGAAGCCCGCAGCCAAGAAGGCTCCGGCCAAGAAGGCTGCCGACAAGGCGGAGTGATCGGACACGATCTCATGAGGGGCGGATGCTGCGGCATCCGCCCCTTTCGCGTCAGCGGGGAGAGCAGATGAACGAGGAGACCATGAAGACCTGGGACGAACGCATCGACGAGGTGTGGGACGACGCGTCCGGCGAAGAGGTCGGAGACCAGACGATCGCCCGGATCGACGCGCTGGCCGCCGAGCGCGGCGTCGATGACGCCCGCGCGGAGTTCGAGCGCGCCGGGGCACGTGATTCGGCCGGCCGCCCCGCCGAGGCAGTCGAACTCTACCGGCGTGCGCTCGCACTGGGTCTCGACGACGAGCACCGCCCGCAGTGCGTGATCCAGCTGGCGAGTTCACTGCGCAATCTGGGCGAGTACGACGATGCCCTCGCCGTCATCCGTGCGGAGGAGGAGCTCTCGGCGGACGGCCCCTACCGGGATGCCGTGGCGACGGTCCACGCGCTGATCCTGGCGAGTTCCGGACGCCCGGCGCGGGGCCTGTCGGTCGCTCTCCTCGCACTCGTGCCGCACCTGCCGCGGTACCACCGCTCGATGACCGCGTACGCACACGAGATCGCGGAACTCGACGCCTGATATGCCGACGGCGAACACGGCCTGAGCGCTGCGTTGTCGCCGGTAGATTCGAATCACTGAAACACGGAATCAGGAGCTGACATGGCTGCAGAACCCCTCCTCGCTACGAGCGTCTTCGACCGACTGTTGAAAGACCGCATCATCTGGCTGGGATCGGAGGTGCGCGACGACAATGCGAACGAGATCTGCGCGAAGATCCTCCTTCTCGCCGCAGAGGACTCCGAGAAGGACATCTACCTCTACATCAACTCGCCCGGTGGATCGATCACCGCGGGCATGGCGATCTACGACACGATGCAGTTCGTCCCGAACGACATCGTCACCGTGGGCATCGGCATGGCCGCATCGATGGGTCAGCTGCTGCTGACCGCGGGCACGAAGGGCAAGCGCTACATCACGCCCAACGCCCGCGTGCTGCTGCACCAGCCGCACGGTGGCTTCGGCGGAACGTCGAGCGACATCCAGACGCAGGCGCAGCTGATCACCTCGATGAAGAACCGCCTCGCCGAGATCACCGCGGCGCAGACCGGCAAGTCGGTCGAGCAGATCAACGAAGACGGTGACCGCGACCGCTGGTTCACCGCCGACGAGGCGCTCGAGTACGGCTTCGTCGATCACATCCGCGACTCGGCCACCGACGTCATCGGTGGCGGCGGAACCGACCAGGACATCAAGTAACGGAAAGCGAAAGGACTCTCATGTACGCACCCACCTTCCGCTCTGCCGGCGATCTGCCCTCCAGCCGCTACGTGCTTCCTCAGTTCGAGGAGCGCACGGCATACGGCTTCAAGCGCCAGGACCCCTACAACAAGCTGTTCGAAGATCGAGTGATCTTCCTCGGCGTCCAGGTCGACGATGCGTCGGCCGACGACGTGATGGCGCAGCTGCTCGTTCTCGAGAGCCAGGACTCCGAGCGTGACATCACCATGTACATCAACTCGCCCGGTGGTTCGTTCACCGCGATGACGGCGATCTACGACACGATGCAGTACGTCGCGCCGCAGATCCAGACCGTGGTGCTCGGCCAGGCGGCTTCGGCCGCATCGGTGCTGCTCGCAGGCGGTCACCCCGGCAAGCGCCTGGCTCTGCCCAACGCCCGTGTGCTCATGCACCAGCCGGCGATGGGCGAGGCGGGGCACGGCCAGGCATCCGACATCGAGATCCAGGCGGCCGAGATCCTGCGCATGCGCACCTGGCTCGAGGAGACCATGGCTCGTCACACGGGCAAGTCGGTCGAGCAGGTCAACCGCGACATCGACCGTGACAAGATCCTGTCCGCCGCTGAGGCGCTGGACTACGGCATCGTCGACCAGGTGCTCACCTCGCGCAAGCGCATGTGATCGCATCTCCATGGTGAGAGGACGTCGGCCCTTCAGGGTCGGCGTCCTTTCGTCGTCTCCGGCGAATGTGCGACCACTGGAAGCGTCAATGCTCATATGAGCATCAAGGTGCGCGAACGGTGCCACGGACGTATGCTGGAGACGGAAGGAGGATGCCATGGAAGAAGAACTGATCATGGTCCGCGTCGCCGAGCTGTACTACGACGAGGACAAGACGCAGGACGAGATCGGCGCCCTCCTCAAGCTGTCCCGCTGGAAGGTGGGGCGCCTTCTCACACAGGCCAGAGAGCGTGGCATCGTCCGCATCGAGATCGTGCACCCGCGTGCGCGCCGACTCGGACTCGAGCGCCAGCTCGTCGAACGCCATGGCCTCACGGCTGCCGTCGTCGTTCCCTCCCCGGACGGCGATGACGGGACCCTCGAGCGGGTCGCCCAGGCCGCGGCCGACTACCTCACTGCGATGCGGCCGGTGCCCCGCACGCTCGGCGTCAGCTGGGGGCGTACGCTGCGCGCCGTCGCAGAGTCGCTGCCCGAAGGATGGGCGACCGGCGTCACCGTCGTGCAGCTCAACGGGGGAGTGAGCCTCAACCGCCGTTCGGGCGGAGCCGCGGGCCTCGCCGTCACCATCGCCCAGCGTGCATCCGGACACGTGTCCCTCCTGCCGAGCCCGGCGATCCTCGAACGCGTCGAGACCAAGCAGGCGATCGAAGCCGACCGCACCGTCGCGGCCGTCCTCGTCGAAGCGGCCGAAGCGCAGGCGTTCCTGTTCACCGCGGGGCCCTGCGATGCGACCTCCGCGCATGTCGAGAACGGCTACCTCTCGGCATCCGATGTCGAAGAGCTCGCGCGCCGTGGTGCCGTGGGCGACGTCCTCGGACGGTACATCGACGCCGACGGCAACATCGTCGACCCGCAGCTCGACGCCCGGACGGTCGGAGTCGACCTCGGGCGCCTGCGCGCCGCGAAGCGCTCGATCTTCGTCACCGCCGGTGACGCCAAGCATGACATCGCGCGCACAGTCGTGACCAGCGGCCTGTGCAGCGTTCTGGTGACAGATGAGACCACAGCACGAGCATTGTTGGAGGAACGATGACGACCCAAGAACTCAGCCGCAGATCGGCGGTGGACGTTCTCGGCGGTGAGCCGGATGACGCCACGCTCCGCCGGTTCCTGCACGGACTCCCGGGGGTCGACGCCGTCGGCCTGGAGCAGCGCGCGGCCGCACTCGGCACGCGTTCGATCAAGACCACGTCGAAGGCCTGGGCACTCGACACGATCATCAAGCTGATCGACCTCACCACCCTCGAAGGCTCCGACACGCCGGGCAAGGTGCGCTCGCTGGTCGCCAAGGCGAAGAATCCGGATGCCGCCGACCCGACGACCCCCCGGGTCGCCGCCGTCTGCGTGTACGGCGACATGGTCGGCGACGCCGTCGAGGCGCTCGGAGCTCTGCACGGCGATCCGGACGACGGACTCATCTCGGTCGCCGCGGTCGCCACCGCGTTCCCCAGCGGACGTTCTTCGCTGGCCATCAAGCTGGCCGACACCGCCGAAGCGGTCGCGGCCGGCGCCGACGAGATCGACATGGTCATCGACCGAGGAGCGTTCCTCTCGGGCCGATACGGACTCGTGTACGACCAGATCGCCCAGGTGAAAGAGGCATGCCGTCGTGCCGACGGTTCATACGCCTCGCTCAAGGTGATCCTCGAGACCGGCGAGCTCAACACCTACGACAACATCAAGCGCGCATCGTGGCTCGGCATCCTCGCCGGGGGCGACTTCATCAAGACCTCCACCGGGAAGGTGCAGCCGGCGGCGACGCTGCCGACGACGCTGCTCATGCTCGAAACGGTGCGCGACTGGCACCGGGGTACGGGAGAGCGCATCGGCGTCAAGCCCGCCGGCGGGATCCGCGCGTCGAAGGATGCGGTGAAGTACCTCGTGACGGTCGCCGAGACCGTGGGGGAGGAATGGCTCCAGCCGCACCTGTTCCGCTTCGGCGCCTCGAGCCTGCTGAACGACGTGCTGCTGCAGCGCCAGAAGCTCACCACCGGCCACTACTCCGGCCCCGACTACGTCACGATCGACTAGGAGCCCGCATATGTCATTCCTGGAATACGCTCCGGCACCGGAGTCGAAGGCAGTACTCAACCTCAAGGACAGCTACGGACTGTTCATCGACGGCGAGTTCGTCGACGGATCGGGCTCGAGCTTCGCGACGATCTCGCCGGCTGACGAGAGCCACATCGCCGAGATCGCCTCGGCGAGCGACGCGGACGTCGACCGGGCGGTCGCCGCCGCGCGTCGCGCCTACGAGAAGACCTGGTCGAAGATGAGCGGCCGCGATCGCGGCAAGTACCTCTTCCGCATCGCACGTCTCGTGCAGGAGCGGGCTCGCGAGCTCGCGGTCGCCGAGAGCCTCGACAACGGGAAGCCGATCAAGGAGAGCCGGGATGTCGACGTGCCTCTCGTCGCCTCCTGGTTCTTCTACTACGCGGGGTGGGCTGACAAGCTCGACTACGCCGGACTCGGCGCCAACCCGCGTGCGCTCGGCGTGGCCGGGCAGATCATCCCCTGGAACTTCCCGCTGCTGATGCTCGCGTGGAAGCTCGCTCCTGCTCTGGCGGCAGGCAACACCGTGGTGCTCAAGCCTGCGGAGACCACGCCGCTGACGGCGCTGATCTTCGCAGAGATCCTGCAGCAGGCGGATCTGCCGGCCGGTGTCGTCAACATCATCACGGGTGCCGGTTCCACGGGGGCCACGCTCGTGCGTCACCCCGACGTCGACAAGGTCGCCTTCACGGGTTCGACCGGTGTCGGCCGCGACATCGCACGGGCCGTCGCGGGAACCGACAAGAAGGTCACGCTCGAGCTCGGCGGCAAGGCCGCCAACATCGTGTTCGATGACGCGCCGATCGACCAGGCCGTCGAGGGCATCGTGAACGGCATCTTCTTCAATCAGGGGCATGTGTGCTGCGCCGGAAGCCGACTGCTCGTGCAGGAGTCGATCCATGACGAGGTCATCGATCGCCTGAAGAGCCGCCTGTCGACGCTGCGCCTCGGCGACCCGCTCGACAAGAACACCGACATCGGCGCGATCAACTCGGCGGCACAGCTCGCCCGCATCCGTGAGCTGAGCGACATCGGCGAGGCCGAGGGCGCAGAGCGCTGGACCGCGGACTGCGCGATCCCCGACAAGGGGTTCTGGTTCGCTCCGACGATCTTCACCGGTGTCGAGGCGTCGCATCGCATCGCCCGCGACGAGGTCTTCGGGCCCGTCCTGTCGGTGCTGACGTTCCGTACGCCGGCCGAGGCGATCGCCAAGGCGAACAACACGCCGTACGGCCTCTCCGCCGGCATCTGGTCGGACAAGGGCTCGCGCATCCTCGCGGTCGCCGACCGTCTGCGTGCCGGTGTCATCTGGGCGAACACGTTCAACCGATTCGACCCGTCGAGTCCGTTCGGCGGCTACAAGGAGTCCGGATACGGCCGTGAAGGCGGACGTCAGGGTCTCACCGCATACCTGAAGGGGGCCTCCGCATGAGCAAGCGATTGACCGTTCCGAAGACTTACAAGCTGGCGATCGGCGGCGCCTTCCCGCGCAGCGAGTCCGGCCGCACCTACGAGGTGCTGTCGGCGAAGGGGGCATTCCTCGCGAACGCCGCCCAGGGCTCGCGCAAGGACGCACGGGATGCCGTCGTGGCCGCACGTGCCGCCGTGAAGGGGTGGTCCGGCGCCACCGCATACAACCGCGGGCAGGTGCTGTACCGGGTCGCCGAGGTCCTCGAGGGTCGCCGCGCGCAGTTCATCGACGAGATCGCCGCGCAGGAGGGCGTCTCCACGTCCGCCGCCGCCGCGCAGGTCGACGAGGCGATCGACCTCTGGGTCTGGTACGCCGGCTGGTGCGACAAGTACGCGCAGGTCGCGGGCAACGCGAACCCGGTCTCGGGTCCGTACTTCAACATCTCGGTGCCGGAGCCGACCGGCGTGGTCGCGATCGTCGCACCGCAGGACTCCGCGCTGCTCGGTCTTGTCTCGGTCGTGGCTCCTGCGCTCGTCGCAGGCAACACGGTCGTCGTGATCGCGAGCGAGCGGTTCCCGCTGTCGGCCATCAGCCTCGCTGAGGTGCTCGCCACGAGCGATGTGCCCGGGGGCGTCGTCAACGTGCTCACCGGGTCTCCCGCCGAGATGGCGCCCTGGCTCGCCTCGCACCAGGACGTCAATGCGCTCGATCTGGCCGGTGCCGGCGATCTCGAGTGGATCGACATGCAGATCGCCGCCGCCGAGACGCTCAAGCGCGTGCTGACTCCCGGCGCGGTCACCGCGTCTCCGGAGCGCATCGGCGCCTTCACCGAGGTCAAGACCGTCTGGCACACCAAGAGCCTCGTCTGATTTGAGTCGTGACCTCAGCGATGGTTACTGCGCAAGAGCAGCTGCGTTCGATGCTGCGAGAAGATGTCGCGCCGATTCTGCGGGCGGCGGGATTTCGAGGTACGGAGCGGACGTTCGTGTTCCCCGATGCCGACTGGTTCGCTCAGGTCGGTATTCAGACGTCGACTGCGAGTACGAGCAGTCGGTCGAGGTTGACGATCAACGCGCAGGTGATCCCGAAAGCCTTCTGGAACCAGGTGCGCGCGGAGCGAAACTATCCGGCGAAGCCGTCGCCGAACGTCGGATACGGGCGCATAGGAGAGTTCTGGGAGGTGCGAGCAGGGCAACTCATCGACGGCCAGGACCGTTGGTGGTCGCTCGATGCGAGCGGGAGGGGGCGCCGAGAGCTCGCGGTCGAGATCGCTGACCTGATCGTCGACGTCGTGCTTCCGGCGATGCAGCTCTGCATGGCCACGGGTGACCTGACCGAGCCTGGAAACACGTAGACCGTCGAGCACACCAAGAGCCTGGTCTAGCGTCGACGGAATCCGCCCCCCCGCGCGCACGAGAGCCCCGCAGCATCAGCTACGGGGCTCTCAGCATTCGGCATCGTTCGAGTGGACCGGCACTGCCGATCAGAGACCCGGCAACTCCTGATCGTGCGATGACGGCATGGTGCGGGAACCCCTGCGAGCTGGCCGCCAAGCCGCTGGCGACGTCGCGTTCTCTCTCGAGACCGATGATTTCGAGCAGCAGCACGCGCGCATGCTGGCCCACGGCATTCGGTTCCGGGAGGACCCGCGCCAACGAGGCCTATCTCATTCGGCGGTCGGAGACGCCGATCGGATCGTTCACGTATGTCCAGCTCGCCGTCGCGATCACGACCGCAGTGCGTCTGCGGGAACAATGCGGTTGGCGCGAACTGCTCCAGCGATCGCGCCGAGAGCGGCGATGGCGATTCCAGCTCCGAGGGCGGCGAGAGCGAGGACGGGGTCGAAGACCGGTGTCCATCTCTGCGCGATCGTCACAGCGAGTACTGCGGCCATCCCAGTGACGATGCCGAGGAGACTGCCGAACAATCCGATAAGCAAGGATTCGAGCAGCAGCATCGTCGCGATGTGGCTCTTGCGCGCTCCGATCGCACGCCGTAGTCCGATCTCGTTGCGTCGTTCGGCGACGGCCGAGAGGGTGGCGATCGTCACTGAGGCCGCAGCAGCGAGTCCGGTCACGATCGTAAGCAACGCCAGACTCAGCGCGACGCTCGCCTCCACGTTCGCGCGCAGTGAGTCCGCTGGCGGGGGGGATGCGACATCGACGCGTTCCGGCTGAACAGGGTCGAGCACCAGCGGCGCTTCCTCCGCAATGCTTGCAGCGGCACCAAGTTCGGTGACGACATAGGCCGTAACCGTGCTCGTCGGAAGGTTCGCGCTCTCAGGGCTCTCGCCGCCTCCGATCACGGCCTTGCCGAGCAGACCGGGCGCGCGAGGAGAATCAGTGATAACTCCCACGACGACGAGGGTCCGGCCGGCGATCTCGATGGTCGGAGCCAGATCGACCGGGGCCATCCCGATGCCCTCGGCCAGATACTCACCGACGAGCACCTGGTTCGAAGCGAGCGACGCCACTGGCGCATCCGTCCAGTCGATGTCGAGGCGTAGCGCAGTCCTGATGTCTCCGTAGCTCGCGTATGTGGATGTGTCCACTGCATCGCGTGGGGCGCCCACGCGCACGCTCGCCGTGCCGAGATCCTCGAGGATGGCCACGGAGGCTGAGCCATTCAGTTCCGCCAAGGACCTAGCAGCATCCGGGATGCCGGTTTCGATCGTCGCTGAGACGCCATCGCCGGAGACGGTAGCGGTGACGTCGCGACTCTTGACGGCATCGAAGCTCTCGGAGACTTGCTGCTGTGCTGTGGCTGAAAGTCCCAGGGTCGCCACGAACAGGGTCGCAGCGACCGCGATCGCTGCGATGAGTCCGGCAGCGCGCCCGGGGCGGCTCAGCATGTTCGCAGCGGCGTCTCTGACTGCAGCTGCTGGCCGCACAGTGGACGCCTTCCCCGGCGTTTTGGGTTCTTCGCGGGGCCTGATGAGAGGAAGTCTCTCGGTGCAGCCATCTTCGGTGCGCTCCTGAACTTTGCCGTCCACGACATGGATCTGTCGGTCAGCATGCTGGGCGATCTGTTCCGAGTGGGTTACGAGGACCAGCGTCGCGCCATGATGACGGAGGTTCTCGAAGCTCGTCATGACCGCTTCAGTGGTGCTCGAGTCAAGGTTGCCTGTGGGCTCATCTGCCACGATGATGGGCGCCCCGGACGCGAGCGCCCGAGCGATCGCTACGCGTTGACGTTGTCCGCCGGACAGCTGGCGTGGCTTCGCATCGGCAAGGTCTGGGATTCCCACGTCAGCGAGCGCCGCAAGGGCTCGCGTCCTCATCCTGGTGGCGTCTACACCGCGATAGTGCATCGACAGTTCCACGTTCTCGACGACTGATCGGCGGTCGAGGAGGTGGAAGGCCTGGAAGACGAAAGCGAATGTCTCAGAGCGGTGGGCGCATGCTGCGCGTTCTTTCAGTGCGGCAACGTCCTGACTATCGATCAGGTAATTTCCCGTCGACGGAGCATCGAGCAGCCCAAGGATGTTGAGCAGTGTCGACTTGCCACTACCCGATTCACCCAGGATGGCGATGTAGCTGCCTTGAGGGATCTCCAGGTCGACGCCGCGCAGCGCGTCTACTGAAGACTGGCGGGTGCCGTAGCGCTTGGTGATATCTCGAAGGGTCAGCCCGGGCACTACTGGACTCTCACTTGTTCGCCTGGCTTCAGCTTCTCGTCGTTCAGGATCTCAATGGCGCTGAGGCCGTTCAGCTCGCCGATCTCCTTTACCGGCACCTCCTGGAAATCACCGTCGGAGTTTTGGCGCAGAACGTATCGACTCGAGCCGCGGGAGGCGACAGCACGACTCGGAACGAGGAGAGCATCCCTCGCGACCACGCTGCGGGTCACCACGAGTACGGGCTTCTCTCCGACGGACGAGTCCGGGATGGGTGCAGTGCCAGGGTCGCCAGAGTCGGCTGTCACGAAGGTGATCGGAACCAGACCTTCCTCGTCGGCCACTCCGATGTTCTGCAGGACGAGGTGGACTTCGGTCCCTGCGATCGTCGCTTTCGCCTCGAAGCCGACTTCGAGCTGGGCCGCGGTGGCTGCGATCACGGTAGCTGAGGCGATGGGAGATCCTTGGGCGAAGACGACCGCTGCATCATCGGGCAGCGAACCGACACCTGGCGCCGCGACGACAGCAGCTGGTAGAGCCGAGGTCACCACGAACGCGCTCGACCTGGCGACGGCTTGCATCTTCGGCACTGTTGGAGCGACAGGCACCGACGGGGCTACTGGGACCGGCTGGACTCCCGGGGTGGCGGAGTCCGAGGGAGTAGCGGGCTCTTGCGAGGGCGCCGGGGCTTCCTTGGCCACAACAGAGCTGTCCTCGGCTGCGATTGCCGCTTCTAGGGGGACCTTGTAGCCATGGTCGGCGTAGAGGCTGGTGAGTGAACGCTCTGTTCCCGGGCCGAAGATCCCATCTGCCGTCGTGGAGTATCCGGCGGCGGTCAACGCGTGCTGCAGCTGCTCGACGTCGCGCCCGGTGTCGCCGGTGCGCAGATCGCGGAAGAACGGAAACGCGCCAGGTAGGGCGAAGGTCGGCTGGGCGTTGATCTCGAGGAGCACCTGGCCGGCCGAGACCTGAGAGCCGATCGCAACAGGCGCGTCGGTCACGACTGCAACACCGCCCTCTCCAGGGGCAGCCAGACTGGTCGACGTCTGATCACCTGCCCGCACCTCACCCTGCACCGTCAGGGTCTCGGCGAGGATTCCTTGTTCCACGGGCGCTGTGATCCCTGAAGGCGGCGGCGCTGCGGCGTCACTGGCGATCTGGCTGGGGGAGCGGAACGCCGACGCGACCGCCCATCCGCCAGCAAGCAGAGCCGCACTGGTAACCGCGACAACCATCACCAGCATCGCGCGTCGGCCAGGTGCCCTTCGACCAAGAGTGCGCCCATCTGGCCGAAGGGGGTCTGTGGGCCCGGCAGGGCTGAGGAGATCCTCCAAGGACGTACTCTCACCGACGCGCGTCATCGTGCTCGCGACTCCGCGATGATGTCGTCGATCTCCGACGTTATGCTCTCGATCTCGGCGCCGGCGTCCACGAGTGCCGCTTCGTTGTCTTCAAGCATCGAGCTCTCCCGGGTCCACAGAGCGTCGTAGAACGCTTTGGTGAAGCCCGACGAGTCTCGGCACTCGGCGTCGGTGGTCGCCAGGTCGATCTCTTCACCGGTGGGCTCCGTGATGGGGCCGTCGATGCTCGCGCCCAGCCCAAGGCGCTGACGAACGGACTCGCTGGGCATCTCGATCGGGGTCAACGGGAGGTCTTCGATGCCCACATCGGCCATGCAGGCGTTCCACGCGGCAGCGGACTCGAGAACAGCGGGGTCCTTGCTCGCTCCGGAATACGCCGCGGCGGCCAGACCCGATGTGAAGTTCATCAGGGTGTTGCTGTATCCAGGGCTGACGGTGGCAGGGTCGTCACGACACGCCAAGAACGCCTCGTCCTCGGACGGCGTCGACGCTTGACGCTGGAAGTCGTCCCACGCCTCGAGGCCGGCGGGGCGCTGCTGCGAAGGCTCGTGGTAGCCGTGCGTCTGAGCGATCTTCAGATCGAACCATTTCCGAACTGTGACGTCGGAGCCATACGCGGCGTCGATGTCCACGTATGGAACGGGATCGTCGATCCCTTTGTCGGCGAGGCAGTCATTGACGGTGAGCGCTGCGGCGTATGCCGCCTTCGTTAACTGCAGATCTGAGAGGAGATAGGGATCCAAGGGGAGCCTCCATCGAGCGATGTCCTTGCCCTCTGTATACAAGGCGTTTGGGTGCTGATCCGTGGCGGCGGGCGCACACGCGGCCGCCACGCTGACGGTGGCGGCCACGACGATGGTGCCGACGGCCCGGCGAGCGAGTATGACCTGCCTGGGTCGCCTCATGATAGTCAGACGAACTTTGCGGCGTTGGGGTCCCAGGCAAGACCCTGGACGATTCCGGAGCTGTTCTCAATGTTGCCGTCGCCCTGGTTCGTGTTGAGGCAGACCGAGGACCCGCCGTAACCGCCGGTGGCGGTGTCGTAGAAACACGCGACCGAGTACCGACCGTTGTTGAACCATGAGTCTGCTGTGTTGCCAGCGTTCACTGAGGTTCCGGCGTAGTTGTAGCTCGACATCGGCGTGACGTAGTACTCGAACCACAGCACGCCCGCATAGCTGCCGTTCGTGTTGAAGTCCGGATCGTCCCAGACGCAGGCCCTGCCGAGACTGCAGTAGCTCGGGGCGGCGCTGGCAGGCGCCGCGAACCCGAACAATGCGATCAGCGGAGCTGCCAGTGCGATCAGAGTCATGGCGATTCTTCTGCGACCTCTTCTGACTTCAAGTGATGTCTTCATTGTCATTCCTTCCGAACCAGAACGCGGAGTTCCCCGCTACATGGGTTGTTTCCGAAGTGATGGCGTTCGTTTCCAAGAAACGGATATATTCCACCCGCCCGAAGATCCGTAACAGAATGTGAAACACATCGGCCGTGTGCGGAAATAGATGGTTCAGGAGAGCTGCGGAAGGGGGCACGCGGTTGGATCAGTTCCCGGATTTCTATCGGAAGCACTATCGGTTGATCTTGACCGTGGCTCAGCAGCGTCTCGGCGGGACTGCCGACGCCGAAGACGTGACGGCCGAGGTGTTCCGCGTCGCTTGGGCTCGGCATGACGATGGCGCAGCGATAACCCTGCCGTGGTTGTATACGACTCTTCGCAACGTGATCGGCAACGAGTACCGGCGTCAAGGACGCCTCGGCTCTTTCGTCTCCGACGCCGGTCCGATCCTCACCGTGGATGACAGTTTCGGGTCAGCGGCGGACGACGCCATCGAGGTGCGACGAGCTCTTCGCAGGTTGCCGGAGGCCGACCGCGAGCTCTTGTACATGGCCTATTGGGAGGAACTCTCGCGAGTCGAGATCGCAGCGATTCTCGGCATCAGTGCGATCGCAGTGCGGATTCGTCTGATGCGTGCTCGCGAGCGATTCAGACATCTGCTTCCACGCGAACAAGACATTCATGACGAGGAGGCGATCAGCGATGGACGAGTTTGAACGAAGAATTCGTGCAGCGCGCCCCGAGAGCGGGCATCGAACTCTGCCGCTCACTGCTCGGGCGGAGAAAGAGCTGGCTGAGCTGCTTTCCGCAGGACAGCTCACCGCCCAGGATCTCCGCCGGACTAGACGCGCCAGGCACGCCAGACACGCCAGGCCAGCTAGACGTACGGCGCGACCAGTGAGCGGCAGGCTGATGTCGCTGTTGGCCGCCACTGCCGCGGCCGGGGCTGTCGTCGCCCTCGGGCTGACGCTGTTCTTTCCGACTGCTCCGACATATGCAGCGACTCCGCCTCTGCTCGATGTATCTCCGGTTCCCCAGCCGCGCGAGGAACTGCTCATGGACCTGAGTCAGAAGGTGATGCTCGGTGCCGAGAGTTCGACACCCGACCCCGAGGTCACGAAGATCTCGGCTCTGGCGTGGTCGCTCGTCGTGATGTCAGACGGCGAGCGCCAGAGCGCGAATGTGGTGAACCTGGATTACGACATCACCGTTCAGCCCGACGGCGCAGTGCACCAGGTCGTCAAGGCAGGTCCGTCCGTCGACGCCGACGGCCAACCGGTGACCGAGGGCGTCCCTGCTGTCGGTGAGCTCATGTCCGAGGAAGAGTGGCCAGCGGGCAGCCCGGAACTGCGGTTCACAGAACCACTGCCATCAGAGAGCGACCAGATCCCCGCATACTTCGCCAAGGCGTATGAGACCACCGAGCTTCCGGATGCTGCCCTGATCATCAACTCGGTCGCGGATCTCATGCGGCAGCGTCAGCTCTCGTCGGCAGAGGAAGCCACGGTGCTCGAGTACTTCGCGCATGAGGAGAATCTCAAAGTCGTCGGGGCCGTGACTGACCGACTGGGCCGTGATGCGATCGCGTTCTCGGCTGCACACGAAGAGGACCCCTCGTACGAGGAGTACCTGCTCGTCGCCACGGACAGTGGCCAGGTCCTTGCCGTCGAGACGCACTACATCGCACAGGGTCGCACTGATATACCTTCGCCTTCGGTGACGGGCTATTTCGCCTGGCGCAGATAACGTGCCCTCCGATGCTCTGCGCGGAGTCTGGGCGGAGCAGACGCGGACGGGCGATACGGACTCGAGATGTACGACGCCGCGCCAATGCGTCCCGGTGTCGGATGCAGCGGTTAGGCTCAGTAGACGATCTCAGGATCCCCCCTAGGAGGACGCGCATGGCCCGTATCGGCGAAAGCGCTGACCTGTTCAAGTGCTCGTTCTGCGGAAAGAGCCAGAAGCAGGTGCAGCAGCTCATCGCAGGACCCGGTGTGTACATCTGCGACGAGTGCGTCGAGCTGTGCAACGAGATCATCGAGGAGCGGATGGCCGAGTCCTCCGCCGACGGCACGGCGGACTTCGAACTCCCCAAGCCGCGCGAGATCTTCTCTTTCCTCGAGGAGTACGTCGTCGGACAGGAGCCAGCCAAGAAGGCGCTGGCCGTCGCGGTGTACAACCACTACAAGCGGATCCGCGCGCACGGCACCCTCCAGACGGCCGAGCAGAAGGCCGAGAGCGTCGAGATCGCGAAGAGCAACATCCTGCTCATCGGGCCGACCGGATGCGGCAAGACCTACCTCGCCCAGACCCTCGCGAAGAAGCTCAACGTGCCGTTCGCTGTCGCGGACGCCACGGCGCTCACCGAGGCCGGCTACGTCGGCGAGGATGTCGAGAACATCCTGCTCAAGCTCATCCAGGCGGCGGACTACGACGTCAAGCGCGCAGAGCAGGGCATCATCTACATCGACGAGGTCGACAAGATCGCCCGCAAGGCGGAGAACCCCTCGATCACCCGCGATGTCTCAGGTGAGGGCGTCCAGCAGGCCCTGCTGAAGATCATCGAGGGAACGGTCGCATCGGTGCCCCCGCAGGGTGGGCGCAAGCACCCGCACCAGGAGTTCCTCCAGATCGACACGTCCAACGTGCTGTTCATCGTCGCGGGCGCGTTCGCGGGCCTCGAGGACATCGTGTCGGCACGCGTCGGCAAGCACGGAATCGGCTTCGGTGCTCCGCTGCACGACAAGGGCAAGGACCTCGACCTGTTCAGCGAGGTGCTTCCGGAGGACCTGCACAAGTTCGGTCTGATCCCCGAGTTCATCGGTCGTCTTCCGGTCGTGACATCGGTGTCTCCGCTCGACCAGGATGCGCTCATCGACATCCTCACGGGTCCGCGCAACGCACTCGTCAAGCAGTACCAGCGCATGTTCGAACTCGACGGCGTTCAGCTCGAATTCGAAGAGGGCGCGCTCCGTTCGATCGCCGACCTCGCCGTCGAGCGCAAGACCGGCGCTCGCGGACTGCGGGCCATCCTCGAAGACGTGCTCGGTCCGATCATGTTCGAGATCCCCTCGGCCGAAGACGTCGCCAAGGTCATCGTCACCCAGGCGGCCGTCGACGAGGGCGCTCCGCCGACGATCGTGATGGAGCGCAAGCGCAAGAGCGCGTGAGTTCCGCTCCCTCGCCCTGGCGGGTGGTCGACAGCAAGCTGGTGCATGCAGACCGCTGGATCCGCGTGCGCGCGGATGACTGCGTCGACGAGCGAGGACACTCGATCGCTCCGTACTACGTGCTCGAATACGGCGACTGGATCTCGGTGCTCGCCGTCGATCGGGATGGCCACGCGATCGTCGTCGACGAGTATCGCCATGGTGCAGGAATCGTCGCGGTCGGGACGATCGGTGGCGGTCTGGAGGCCGGCGAGTCACCGGAAGCGGCCGCCATCCGCGAGCTGCGCGAGGAGACCGGGTACGAGCCCGACGAGATGATCGACCTCGGTCCCACCTGGGCCAACTTCGGCAGCCACACCAACCGGGTGCATCACTTCCTCGCGCGGGGCTGCGTGCGAGTCACCGAGCAGTCGCTCGATGAGAGCGAGGCGATCGCCGTGCACGTCGTGTCTCTCGATGGCCTCGGCGATCACCTCGCGCAGAGCTACCACCAGCTCACCTGGTACAAGGCGATGGAGCTGCTCGACCGCTGAGGTCACGTGGCGTGCGACCTGATCACGCCTCGAGTCCGCGCCGCTTCAGGAGCGGTGCGATCTCTGCATCGCGCCCGCGGAAATCGCGGTAGGCGTCGAGCGGATCCTTGGACCCTCCGACGCCGAGGAGACGGAAGCGGAACCGGTCGCCGTTCTCGCGGGTGAGTCCGCCGTTCTCGCGGAACCACTCGACGGTGTCCGCGTCGAGAACCTCACTCCAGATGTAGGAGTAGTAGCCGGCGCTGTATCCGCCCGAGAAGACGTGTGCGAAATAGGTCGACGAGTAGCGGGTCGGCACGGCAGGATCGTCGAGTCCGATGTCGGCGAGGGCGGCGGCCTCGAAGTCGGCCACGTCGAGGATCTCCGTCTGCGTGCTCACGCGATGCCATGCCTGGTCAAGCCAGGCGGCTGCGAGGTATTCGCTCGTGTCGTGGCCCTGGTTGAACGTCTCCGTCGCGCGCAGTCGTTCGACGATCGCGGGGTCGAGCGGCTCTCCCGTCTCATGATGCCGGGCATAGTTGTCGAGGACCTCGGGCCACAGGATCCACATCTCGTTCACCTGACTCGGGAACTCCACGAAGTCGCGGAAGACGTTCGTTCCGGCGAAGTGCGGGTAGGTGACGACGGCGAAAAGGCCGTGCAGAGCGTGGCCGAACTCGTGGAAGAGCGTCGTGACCTCGTCGAGGGTGAGCAGCGTGGGCTCTCCCTCTCCGGGGAGCGCCACGTTGAGGTTGTTGACCACCACGGGCAGCGTCCCGCGCAGGCGCGACTGGCTCACGATCGGATTCATCCAGGCGCCACCGCGCTTCGAGTCGCGGGTATAGAGATCGAGCACGTACAGTCCGACCGCGCTCCCGTCCGCGTCCCTCACCTCGAATACACGCGCACCCGGGTGGTAGGCCCGGAGGTCCCGGCGCTCTGCGAACGTCACCCCGTAGAGCTTCGTCGCAGCGAAGAACACGCCGTCCTTCAGGACCCGCTCGGCCTCGAACCACGGACGGAGCGCGCTCGTGTCGATCGCGTATCGGGCGGTCCGCACCTTCTCCGTGTAGAAAGCCCAGTCGTGCGCCTCGACCGCGAAGGGCGTCGCCTCGGTCTCGTCGACGATCGCCTGCAGGGCTTCCTTCTCGGCTCGTGCGTTGCGTGCAGATGGCGCCGCGAGATCGCGCAGCATCCGCTCGACCGCGTCCGGCGTGCCGGCCGTCTCGTCTGCCGTCACGTACGCGGCGTGCGAGGCATAGCCGAGCAGTGCCGCGCGCTCGGCGCGGAGGCGCACGATCTCGGCGAGCACGGGACGATTGTCGTTCCCGTTGTTACGCGACGCGCGCGACTGCGAGGCCGCCAGGATGCGGCGACGCGACTCGCGATCGCGGAGCTGCGCCAGGTGCGGATGCCCGGTGAACAGCGGGAGGGAGATGACGAAGCGTCCGTCGAGGCCGCGATCCGCCGCCGAGCGAGCCGCTGCGGAGAGCTCACCGCTGCTGAGGCCCGCGAGCTCCTCGGGCGAGTCGAACACCACCGCGAGGTCGTTCGTGTCGTTGAGGAGGTTGCGCTCGAAGGTGTTGTTCAGCGTCGACAGCTGCTGGTTCAGGGCGGTGAGTCTGCTCTTCGCCTCGTCGCCGAGGGCCGCGCCCGCGTGGGTCATCTCGCGGTGGTGCCGTTCGACGAGGTACCGCTGCTCATCATCGAGCTCGACATCGTCGAGGTGCGAGTGCACCTGCTGCACGCGCCAGTACAGCGCAGCGTCGAGAGTGATGGCATCCTGATGGGCCGCCATGAGCGGAGCGAGCTGTTCGTCGATCTCCTGGATCTCCGGCGTCGCATCGGCCGAGGTCACGGTGTAGAACGCGTGCGCGACGCGGTCGAGCAGCTCTCCTGAGCGCTCCAGCGCCTCGATCGTGTTCTCGAAGGTGGGCATCGAGCGCACCATCGTGATCCGGGTGATCTCTCGGAGGTGCTCGTCGAACGCGGCCTGGAATGCCGGCAGGTAGTGCTCGGGCCTGATGGCAGCGAAGTCGGGAAGACCGTAGGGGAGCGTGGACGGCTGAAGCAGGGGATTCGCGACGTCGGTCATCCTCTGAGCCTAGCCATCACCCGCTACAGGGACTCGCTTCCCGGTGGCGGCGTCCGTGACGACACGGGCTCTGGCCGTGTGCCGTAGAACACGTGCAAAGTTTCATTTGCAAAGATTAGCTTGCAAAGAAGTCTTTGCAAGAGTATCGTCGACGGTATGGAAGACGAACTGCAGTTGCGACGCCTCGACGCGGGGGCGCTCAAAGCCCTCGCTCACCCGCTGCGTGTGAGGATCTTCGACCTGCTCAGCACTCACGGGCCGCAGACGGCGAGTTCGCTCGCCTCGATGCTGGGTGAGACATCCGGGTCGACCAGCTATCACCTGCGAACGCTCTCGGCGCACGACCTCATCCACGAGGTCGAGGGCCGCGGCACGGCCCGAGAGCGCTGGTGGGAGCTTCCCGAAGGACGCATCGACATCCCCGGTCCCAGTCAGAGCATGTCACCGGCGAATCGAGCCGCGGCGCAGATCGTCTCGTCCGAGTTCTTCCGACTTCGCCACGAGACCCTGATGTCCTACGTGAATCGGCCGGACACGGACGTGCCCGAGGGCTGGAAGGACACCGGGTTGATCGCCACGACTCTGCTCGAGATGACCCCCTCGCAGATGGCGGGTCTCAAGGATGAGCTCATGGCGGTGGTCGACAGCGCGGTCGAGCGATTCCGCGGCCAGACCGGGCCGGATGTGCGCCGGGTGTCGCTGCGCACCGAGCTCTTCGACCTGCCGGCCTCCGGTGCTGTGCTCGCGGATGCCGCCGACTCGAAGACGGAGGAATCATGACCAGCGCGACCATCCGACTCGTCGCCCCGACGCGCACTGAGCGCAGGCTGCTCGGCCTCGCCGGGCTGCTCACGGCCTTCGTGGAACGTCGCATCGAACGTCGGGCCGAGAAGCGGACGCTCGCGCTGGATCTCCTGCGCGAGCAGCAGACCAGACGCCAGGATCCCCACGCCGTCGACCACATGCTCGCGCAGCTCGGCCTGCCGCGTCGATGACATCGCCACACGCAGCGAAGCCCCCTGTCTGGAGTTCCGGACAGGGGGCTTTCTGATCAGAGTTCGTCAGTCCTCGAAGGGGCGGGCGATCACGTCGCCGGCCCCGGTCTGCACGACCTCCCAGCCCGCATCGAGCTCGGCGATCGCACGGCCCTCGAGCCATGTGAGCGTCCAGTGTCCGGTGAGGCCGCGGGATTCGACCTCGGCGATCGCCGGCCGGAGCGCGGCGGGAACGGATGCCGGCGGCTCCGAGCCGGTGGCCCACCGCGTACCCAGCTGCATCATGCCCCCTCGACCGGAGCGAGCTCGATCGCGGTGACCGCGAACTCGTCGGCCTCGGTGAACTCGAGGTCGGCGATGCGGCCGACGGCCTTGAGATCTTCGGCTGCGGCGCGGAGTGCGTCGAGCTTGGCGGCGGGCGCCGCGATCGCGGCACGAGATACCGGAGTCTTCTGCGATGCCTTCGCCTCGGTCTTGGCGCGGCGGATGCCGATCAGTGCCTCACTCGCGGCCGACAGCACCGCCGTGTCACCGTCGATGCCGAGAGGTTCCGGCCACGCGGCGGTGTGGACCGAGCCTTCTTCGAACCACGACCACACCTCTTCGGTCGCGAACGAGAGGATCGGCGCGAGAAGGCGCAGCAGCGTGGACAGCGCCAGGCGCAGTGCGAGTGCCGCGGAGGCCTGGCCCACGTCGTTCTGGTTGTAGGCGCGCTCCTTGACGAGCTCGAGGTAGTCGTCGCAGAACGTCCAGAAGAACGCCTCGGTGACCTCCAGCGCCTTGGCCTGGTCGTAGTTCTCGAACGCCTTGGTCGCCTCGGCGATCACGGCGTCGAGGCCTGTCAGCATCGAGGCGTCGAGGGCGTGCGTCACCTGGGCGCCTTCGGGCACCGGGAACGACAGCACGAACTTCGCCGCGTTGAGCACCTTGATCGACAGTCGGCGGCCGATCTTGACCTGCGTCGGGTTCTGCGGGTCGAAGGCGGCATCCATTCCCAGGCGGCTGGAGGCGGCCCAGTAGCGCACGGCATCCGATCCGTGGGTCTCGAGGATGTCCGCCGGCGTGACGACGTTGCCCTTCGACTTCGACATCTTCTTGCGGTCGGGGTCGACGATGAAGCCCGAGATCGCGGCGTTGCGCCACGGCGAGCGCCCGTCTTCGAGGGTCGAGCGCAACATGGTCGAGAAGAGCCAGGTGCGGATGATGTCCTGTCCCTGCGGGCGCAGGTCGAACGGTGCCGTGAGCTGCCACAGCTCCTCGTCGCGCTGCCATCCACCGGCGAGCTGCGGAGTGAGCGACGAGGTGGCCCAGGTGTCGAGGATGTCGGCCTCGGCCTCGAAACCACCGGCCACGCCGCGCTGATCCTCGGTGTATCCCTCCGGCACGTCGGTCGTCGGGTCGATGGGGAGACTGGCGTGATCGGGAGCGATCACGCGGGCGTAGTCGCGCTCGCCGTTCTCGTCGAGGCCGTACCAGAGCGGGATCGGCACGCCGAAGAAGCGCTGACGCGACACGAGCCAGTCTCCGGTCAGACCTCCGACCCAGTTCTCGTAGCGAACCCGCATGAAGTCCGGGTGCCACGCCAGCTGCGTGCCGCGCTCGAGCAGCTCGTCGCGCAGGTTCGCGTCGCGTGCGCCGTTGCGGATGTACCACTGGCGGGTCGAGACGATCTCGAGAGGGCGGTCACCCTTCTCGAAGAACTTCACGGCGTGGTTGAACGGCTTGCCGACGGCCGTCATGTCTCCGGTCTCCTGCAGCTTCTCGACGATGGCCTTGCGCGCGGAGAACACCGTCTTGCCCGCGAGCTCGGCGGTGTACCAGTCGATCGCGTCGGCGTCGGCGACGATCGACGGCGCCGTCGGGAGGAAACGTCCGTCGAGGCCGATCGTGGTCATGTTCGGGAGGTGGTCGCCCGCCGCCGTGCGCAGCTCGCGCCACCAGATGATGTCGGTCACATCGCCGAAGGTGCAGACCATCGCGGCGCCGGTGCCCTTGTCGGGCTGTGCGAGGTGGTGGCCGTGGATCTCGATCTCGGCGCCGAAGAAGGGCGTGCGCACCTTCGTGCCGATCAGGTGCTTGTGCGGGCCCTCGGGGTGGGTCACGATCGCGATGCACGCGGGAAGCAGCTCGGGGCGGGTGGTCTCGATCGTGATCGAGCCGGATCCGTCGGCGAACGGGAAGTCGATGGTGTGGTACGCGGCCTGCTGGTCGCGATCCTCGAGTTCGGCCTGGGCGATCGCCGAGCGGAAGTCGATGTCCCACAGCGTCGGAGCGAGCGACTGATAGGCCTCGCCGCGCTCGAGGTTGCGCAGGAATGCGAGCTGGCTCTGACGGATCGTGTCGTCGGAGATGGTGCGGTAGGTCTGCGTCCAGTCGACCGAGAGGCCGAGCTGGCGGAACAGCGCCTCGAACTGCTTCTCGTCCTCGATCGTCAGACGTTCGCAGAGCTCGATGAAGTTGCGGCGGCTGATGGGCACCTGGTCGGCAGCGCGGCTGGACTTGTTGTCGCCGCCTTCGAACGGCGGGGTGAAGTCGCTCTGGTAGGGGAGCGTCGGGTCGCACCGCACGCCGTAGTAGTTCTGCACGCGGCGCTCGGTGGGCAGTCCGTTGTCGTCCCACCCCATCGGGTAGAACACGTTCTTGCCGCGCATGCGCTCGAAGCGCGCCTTGACGTCGGTGTGCGTGTACGAGAAGACGTGCCCGATATGCAGGCTTCCGGATGCGGTCGGCGGGGGAGTGTCGATCGAGTAGACGCCCTCGCGGCCGGACTCCGCGGCGCGGATGCGGTCGAACAGGTACGTGCCCCGCTCGGACCAGGTCTCACCCCACTTCGCTTCGAGACCTTCGAGTGCGGGCTTGTCGGGAATAGCGGACATGAAGGTTCTCCTCGAGCGATGTATGCGGCACTGTGTGAGCGTGCCTGAGTGTGGATTGTGTCCCACAGTCTAATCGCCCGCGGCGGTGCAGAGTTCCGGTCCTGCCGCGCAGCGCCGGGGGTGAAGAGGACGCTCTAGAATTGGATCCAGTCCAACAAACGACGCGTCCGCGTCCCTTCGCCTTCCCTCCCGAGGAACAGCATGCCCACCACCTTCCTGCGCCGCGCGATCCCGCTCGGTGCCACCGTCGCCGTGAGCGCCCTCCTGCTCAGCTCCTGCGCCGCGCCGTCCTCCGAGTCCGACGGCGGAGAGCTCGTCTGGTCGATCGAGGGCGCGAACCTCTCTGCCGGGCACATGGATCCGCAGGTGAGCCAGCTCGACGTCTCCGGCATGGTGCAGCGGGCAGTGCTCGACTCGCTGGTCTTCCAGGAGGACGACGGCTCGTTCAGCCCCTGGCTGGCGAAGGAGTGGACCGTCTCCGACGACAGCACGGAGTACACCTTCGTCCTCCGTGACGACGTAACGTTCACCGACGGCGAGGTCTTCGACGCCGAGGCGGTCAAGGCGAACTTCGACCGCATCGTCGACCCCGAGACGGAGTCGGCGCAGGCGGCGTCGATGCTCGGAGCAGACTTCTACGCGGGTACGGAGGTCGTCGACGAGCACACCGTCACGGTCAGCTTCACCCAGCCGTACGCGCCGTTCCTGCAGGCGGCCAGCACGCCGCAGCTCGGGTTCTACTCACCGGCCGTGCTGGCGGAGTCCGCCGACCAGCTGAAGGCCGGAGGGCCCGATGTCACGGTCGGCACCGGTCCGTTCGTGCTCACCGAGTACACGCCCGATCAGGAGCTGGTGTACACCCGGAACGATGACTACGCCTGGGGGCCGCACGGCGAGGATGCGGCGGAGGTCGAGACGCTGCGCGTCGAGATCCAGCCGGAGGCCTCCGTGCGCACCGGCGTCGTGCAGAGCGGCGAGGCGGACCTCGCGAGCAACATCCCCCCGAACCTCGCGGGAGATCTCGGCGACGGCATCACCGTGGACTCGGTCGAGTACCCCGGCCTGCCGTACTCGCTGTACCTCAACGAGAAGTACGGTGTCTTCGCCGACGAGAAGGTGCGCCAGGCATTCGCTCGGGGCATCGACGTCGACGCCGCCGTCGAGGAGATCTTCTTCGGGCAGTTCCCACGAGCATGGAGCGTGCTCGGCTCGACGACTCCCGGGTACGACGCCTCCCTCGAGGACAGCTGGCCCTTCGATGCAGCAGCGGCGAACGCTCTCCTCGACGAGGCCGGCTGGACGGAGCGCGACAGCGACGGCATCCGCATGAAGGACGGTAAGCGCCTGTCGGCGCGGTGGATCGCATGGACCCCGGTGCCGGACGACCGGTCCGCCCTGGCGAACGCCATCCAGTCGGATCTCAAGGGGATCGGGTTCGAGGTCGTGCGCGAGGTGCTGGAGCCCGGCGCCTACAACGAGCAGTACGGTCCGAAGACCTTCGACCTGACGGACTGGGGATTCTCCGGCGTCGACCCCGACTTCCTCCGTGCGCACCTGCACACAGAGGGGTTCCAGAACGCCTCTCAGGTCACCGATCCGGAGATCGATGCTCTGCTCGACCAGGCCGTCGCCTCCAGCGACCAGGACGAGCGCAACAGCATCTACAGGCAGCTGCAGGAGTGGAATGCGGAGTACACGGCCATCGTCCCGCTCTACAGCCCCTCGGCGATCACCGCCGTCGGCGAGCGGGTCAGCGGTCTCGACTACGACCTGTACGGACGTCCGCTGTTCTACGACGTGAGCGTCGGCTGACCGCTGAGTCGTCGAGCACCCTTGGGCATATCGCTGCGGTATCGTTCGTGAGCGAGCGCCGCGTGCCGAAGGGTGCTCAGAGATCGTCGAGAGGGCGCCAACGGTGAAGGCAGCGCTCATCCGGATCGCCGGTCTCGCGGCATCCGTCGTGATCGTGCTCTGGGGCGCGGCGACACTCGTCTTCCTGGCGTTCCGCGTCATCCCGGGCGATCCGGTCTCGGTGATGCTCGGGCCGCAGGCTCAGGTGAGCGAGGCGGTCAAGGACGGCATCCGTGCGGAGCTCGGCCTCGATCGACCCCCGCTCGAGCAGTATCTGACCTTCATCGGTCAGCTCGCCCGGGGAGACCTGGGCGAGTCGTATCAGCTGCGGATGCCGGTGACCGAGGTCATCGGCCGTCAGCTCGGATCGACGCTGCAGCTCTCGGCGCTGGCTCTCGTGATCGCCGTGCTGCTCGCGCTCGCCGTCGCCCTGCTGGTGCGAGGCCAGGCAGGACGAGCCGTCGCCGCGGGCATCGAGCTCGTCATCCTGTCGTCGCCCGTGTTCTGGATCGGACTGATCCTGCTCAGCGTCTTCGCATTCGGACTGGGGTGGTTCCCTGTCTCGGGTGCCCGCAATCCGGCGACGATCGTGCTGCCGGCCATCACGCTCGCGCTTCCCGTGGCGGCGCTGCTCAGCCAGGTGCTGCGGGATGGACTCGTGCAGGCCGAGCGGATGCCGTTCGCCGAGACCGTGCGGGCGCGGGGTGCGAGCCCGTCCTGGTTCACGCTGCGTCACGGGCTGAGACACGGTGCCGCGAATGCCGTGACCCTGGCGGCCTACCTGACCGGATCGGTGCTCGGAGGAGCGGTGCTCGTAGAGACCGTGTTCGCCAGGGCGGGCCTCGGCCGGGTCACCCTCGCGGCCATCACGAACCGCGATCTGCCGGTGATCACCGGGATCATCCTGCTCAGTGCCATCGTCTTCGTGATCGTGAACCTCGTGATCGAGCTGCTGCATCCGCTCATCGATCCTCGGCTGCGCACCGGGCGGGGAGGAAGGCGATGAAGCGCGCGCAGACCGTGCTGCTCTGGTGCGCCGTGGCCGTGCTGCTGGTGCTCGCATTCGCTGCGGCCTTCCCCGCTGTCCTCGCCACGCACGACCCTCTTCAGACCGACGTGCGCGCATCGCTTCTGCCGCCCAGCGCCGAGCATCTGTTCGGCACCGATCAGAGCGGGCGTGACGTCTACTCGCGCGTGCTCTACGGGGCCGGGCGCTCGATCGGCATCGGCCTGCTCGCCACGGGCATCGCGCTCGCCGTGGGGCTGCTCATCGGTGCGCTCGCCGGCCTCGCCCCGCGGGGAGTCGACGCGGCACTCATGCGGGTGAACGATGTGCTCATGGCCTTCCCCGAGTTCCTGGTCGCGCTCGTGGTCGTGGCGGTGCTCGGGCCCGGACCGGTCAACATCGCGATCGCCGTGACGCTCGCCGCCGTCCCCGTCTACATCCGGCTGGCGAGGGTGCAGACCCGCACCCTCCGCAGCGCCGAGCACGTCGAGGCCGCCCGGATCCTCGGCGTCCCCCCTGTGCCCGCGTTCGTCCGGCATGTCGTGCCGGGTGTGCTCGGGTCGCTGAGCGTGCTCGCGACGATCGGCATCGGCTCGAGCATCCTCGCGGCCGCCGGACTCAGCTTCCTCGGTCTCGGCCCGTCGGAGCCCACTCCCGAGTGGGGCCTCATGCTCGCCGGAGGACGCAACGTGCTCGGACAGGCCTGGTGGATCGCCGTGTTCCCCGGCATCGCGATCACCGTCACCGTGATCGCGGCGACGATCGTCGGCCGCGTGCTGCGTGCCAGAGCAGAGGGGCGGACGTCGTGACGGAAGCGCTCGAGCTGCAGGGGTTGCGCATCGACTTCGGTGGGACGCCCGTCGTCGACGGGGTGTCGCTGTCGGTGGCGCGAGGGGAGTGCGTCGCCATCGTCGGTGAGTCGGGCGCGGGCAAGTCGCTCACCGCGCGGGCACTTCTCGGACTGACGCCCGCAGACGCACGGGTGCGGTTCGAACGGTTCATCATCGACGGGACGGATGTCGCGCGGTTCGGCGAGCGGCGTTGGCGGTCTCTGCGCGGCGCGGGCATCGCGCTCGTCTCGCAGGATGCCCTCGTCTCGCTCGATCCGCTGCAACGGGTGGGATCGGAGATCGCCGAACCCCTGCGTCTCCACGGCCTCAGGTCCGGACGAGCGGCGCTGCGCGAAAGAGTGCAGGAGCTGCTGCACCGCGTCTGGATGCCGGACGCCGCCCGCCGAGCGCGGCAGTACCCGCACGAGCTCTCCGGCGGACTCAGGCAGCGGGCACTGATCGCCTCGGCCATCGCGGCCGAACCCGCGATCCTCGTCGCGGACGAGCCGACCACGGCTCTCGATGCGACGGTGCAGGCGAGGATCCTCGGACTCCTCCGCGACATCGCCGACGCCGGCACCGCGATCGTGTTCATCAGCCACGACTTCGCGGCCGTCCGTCGCATCGCCGATCGCGTGCTGGTCATGCGCAACGGCGTGGTCGTCGAGTCCGGGCCCGTCGGCGAGGTTCTCGAGAAGCCGCAGCACGCGTACACCCGACAGCTGATCGCCGCGACGATGCACGAGCCGCGCGTGATCTCTACCGACGACGTGACACCCGTGCTCGTCGCCACAGGCGTCACCAGGACATACGAGGAGATCGCCGCCGTGAACGACGCGTCGTTCGCCGTGCATCAGGGACGCACACTCGGTATCGTCGGGGAATCGGGGTCGGGCAAGACGACGCTCGCCCGGATGATCGTCGGCGTCGAGCAGCCGGACGACGGCGGCCTGCGCTGGATCGGCGAGCACCGCGTGCAGCTCGTGCACCAGAATCCGCTCGGCGCATTCGATCCTCGATGGAGCATCGGGCGGTCGCTGAGGGAGGCGCTCGCCGCGGGCGGCGTGCCTCGGGCGCTGCGGGCCGCGCGGGTGTCCGAGCTTCTCGCCGAGGTCGACCTCGACCCCGTACTGGCGACCCGGCGGCCGTCCGCGCTGTCGGGTGGGCAGCGACAGCGTGCCGCCATCGCTCGGGCACTGGCTGCCGAGCCCGAGGTGCTCGTGCTGGACGAGCCGGTGTCGGCTCTGGATCCGTCGGTGCGTGAGCGCGTGATCCAGCTGCTGCTCAGGCTGCAGCGCGAGCGTCGGCTGACCATGATCTTCGTGTCGCACGATCTCGATGTCGTCGGGGCGGTCGCCGACGACGTGCTGGTGATGCAGGACGGCGTCATCGTCGAACAGGGTGCAGTCACGGACGTGTTCGAATCGCCGCAGCATCCGTTCACTCAGGAGCTGCTCGACGCGAACCGGCCCGTCAGTCCCTGACCTGGATGCCGATCCCCGCCGCGAGTACCGGTGCGAGCTGCTGCACCTGGAAGCTGCTCAGGGTCGTGCCGCGGAGGCTGTTCGCATCGAGGAACGCCGAGGCGTCGAGCCCGCGCAGGTCGACGTGCGTGGCGCGCATGCCGCGGGAGTCCACCTCGTCGCAGCGCGTGTCGGTGAAGCGCACGCGGGTGAGCTCGGCCTGGGGCATGTCGATCGTCCGGATGCTGCACGCGGTGATCTCGACGTCCGTGGCCTTCGACGCCCCCAGGTTCAGATAGTCGATCCGCACGTCGCGGAGCTCCAGCTCGTCGATTCGGGCGCTGCTCAGATCGAGCGTGCCGATGCGTCCGCCGCTGATGCGCACGCGACGGATGCCGGCATCCCGCATCTTGAGCGAGGCGATGCGGACACCCGTCATGTCGACGTCGATGAGGGTGGCTCCGGTCAGATCGACGCTGTCGGCGTCGGCCGTGATCGTGCACTGCTCGAGTGAGGCGTGGGCGAGATCGGCTGCGACCTCGAGATCGAGCTGTGCCGCGAGCAGATCGGCGCTGCGCCGAGCGGTCGCGGACTCGAACTCGAGGGGAAGGTCGGGAGGCGAAACGCGGGGAGCCGCAGGGGATTCGGGGGAGCGGGCCATGCTTCGAGGGTAGGGGGTGGGTGAGACACTCCTCGGTTCGGCCGCGCCTTCCTCGATTCGGCTGCTCCTTCCTCGGTTCGGCCGCGCCTTCCTCGGCCGGCTGCTCCTTCCTCGGCCGGATGCGCTTCACTCGGCCTATTGCGCGGAATCGGACCGAGGGAGGTGGATTCGGCCGAGCGAGAGTGGGAGCACGAGAGTGGCGAGCGAGCGACGTCTGCGGACGCCTCGACCGCTCCTGCACAGAACGCCACGAGACGCCGTTGTGCGCACAAGCCTGGAACGGGGGGCGACGCGCACGCGATACGTCCCACACTGGCTGGGTGCGGAGAACGTCAGAGGACTTGCTTGCGACGATGACGGAGCTCGGCGGCGTCGTGCGTGTCACCGTCATCCAAGAGCGCGGATTCGCTCGGAGCCTGGTCGCGTCGGCGGTCGAAGGCGGTGTGCTGATCCGGCCGCGACGAGGATGGCTCGCGGTGCCTTCCGCCGACGGGATGCTGATCAGCGCGGCGCGCCGAGGCGTCGTGCTGACCTGCCGTACTCAAGCCGCTCGGCTCGGTCTCTGGCTGCACGACGATTCGGGCAAGCCACACGTCGCCGTCGGGCCGAACGCCGCGGGGAGGCGACGTGTCGACGCGCAGGTGCACTGGGGCAGTCCGATCGTGCCGCGTCATCCGGATGTGCTCGTCGATCCGATCGAGAATGTGCTGGCGTACATCGCTGAGTGCGAGCCTTTCGAGCGGGCGCTCGCGACCTGGGAGTCAGCGCTCAACAAGTCGCTCGTCACGATGGAAGCTCTGCGTGGATACTCGTGGAAGCCGGCGGCGCGGCGGATCCTCGAACGGGCCACTCCTTTCGCCGATCCGGGGCTGGAGACCTACCTTCGTGCGCGACTGCGGTGGTTGAGAGAGCCGATCCGCGTGCAGATCTGGATCGCGGGCCACCGCGTCGACGCTCTGATCGGCGACCGATTCGTCGTACAGATCGACGGGGCCCACCACGTCGGTGCGCAGCGATCCGAAGACATCCGGCACGATGCCGAACTGCGGCTGATGGGGTATCACGTGATGCGCGTGTCGTACACGCACGTCATGTTCGACTGGCACATCGTGCAGGACCTGATCATGCGCGCGGTCGCGCAGGGACTGCACCGCGCGGCGTGAGTGACCCGCTGTTCAGATGCTTCGCACCGTCGGACAGATCGTCCTGCCTCGGCCGAATTCCCGGAGACTGGCCGACGGAGGCGCGTCCGGCCGACGGGGGCGCGGGCTCCGAAGACAGAACCGACGTCGGAAGCGCGCACGGACTTCGGCCGCGCTCAGGAGGCAGGAGGCGCACGCGCCGCACCGCGCGTACAATGGGAGACAAGAGCTGTGATCCGGACATCACCGGGGAGCTCTCGGAAGAACGGTCGGCTCGCGAGGGCGGACTCAGTAGAACCGAGCGGGGCAGGCCCGTCACAGCCGCAGTGAGAGTGGCTCCGCCGTGAGGCGCGGCACGCGAGGTGGTACCGCGGTCCCCGGAACGACAAGCCGGACGGATCGTCCTCGCAGCAGCATCCGCCACGACTCCTGCGAGACGACATGACCTACCCGCGTTCCTCCTTCGGCCCCGCCGCCGACCAGGCTGCCTCCGTCGCCCCGAGCCCTCGGTTCCCTCAGATCGAGCGCGAGGTGCTCGACTTCTGGGAGACCGATCAGACCTTCCGCGCCTCGATCGAGCAGCGCGAGGGCGAAGACGAGTGGGTCTTCTACGACGGCCCGCCGTTCGCCAACGGCCTGCCGCACTACGGGCACCTGCTCACGGGCTACGCCAAGGACGTCTTCCCGCGATTCCAGACCATGATCGGCAAGAAGGTCGATCGTGTCTTCGGCTGGGACACCCACGGTCTGCCCGCCGAGCTCGAGGCCATGAAGCAGCTCGGCATCACCGAGAAGAGCCAGATCGAGGAGATGGGCATCGACGTCTTCAACGCGAAGGCGAAGGACTCGGTGCTCAAGTACACGCATGAGTGGCAGGACTACGTCACTCGTCAGGCTCGCTGGGTCGACTTCGAGCGCGGATACAAGACGCTCGACCTCGGTTACATGGAGAGCGTGCTCTGGGCGTTCAAGACCCTGTTCGACAAGGGACTCGCCTACGAGGGATACCGCGTGCTGCCGTACTGCTGGCGCGACGAGACCCCGCTGTCGGCGCACGAGCTGCGCATGGACGACGACGTGTACCAGAACCGTCAGGACCCGTCGGTCACCGTCACGTTCCCGCTAACCGGTGCGAAGGCTGAGGCCCTCGGTCTCACCGCCGTGCGGGCACTCGCCTGGACGACCACCCCCTGGACCCTCCCCACCAACCTCGCGCTCGCCGTCGGCCCCGACATCGAGTACGTCGTGCTGCCCGCCGGTCCCGGAGGAGCTGCCGACGTGCACCAGGTCGCGGGAACGACGGATGCCGCCGTCGAGGCCTCGGCCCACCGCTACCTTCTGGCGCGTGAGCTGCTCGGCGGCTACGTCAAGGAGCTCGGATACGAGAGCCTCGACGAGGCGCTCGCCGCCGTCGACGCGACGGTGCGCGGAGCCGAGCTCGAGGGCGTCACCTACGACCGGCTCTTCGACTACTACGCCGACGCCGAGACCTACCGCACGGAGAACGCCTGGCGCATCCTCGTCGACGATTACGTCACGGTCAGCGACGGCACCGGCATCGTCCACCAGGCTCCTGCCTACGGTGAGGACGACCAGCGGGTGGCCGGTGCTGCCGGCATCCCGACGATCCTGTCGCTCGACGATGGCGGACGATTCCTGCCGAACGTCACCGACGTCGCCGGGCAGCTGTGGATGGACGCGAACACGCCGCTCATCCGCCTGCTGCGCACCGAGGGACGCCTCCTGCGCGAGCAGAGCTACGTGCACTCGTACCCGCACTGCTGGCGGTGCCGGAACCCCCTGATCTACAAGGCCGTGTCCAGCTGGTTCATCCGCGTCACCGACATCAAGGACGACCTGCTCGCGAACAACGAGCAGATCACCTGGGTGCCCGAGAACGTGAAGCACGGCCAGTTCGGCAAGTGGCTCGAAGGCGCGCGCGACTGGTCGATCAGCCGCAACCGCTACTGGGGCTCGCCGATCCCGATCTGGAAGAGCGACGACCCCGAGTACCCGCGCGTCGACGCCTACGGCTCGCTCGAGGAGATGGAGCGCGACTTCGGCACGCTCCCGCGCAACCCCGAGGGCGAGATCGATCTGCACCGCCCGTACATCGACGACCTCACCCGTCCGAACCCCGATGACCCGACCGGCCGGAGCACCATGCGCCGCATCGAGGACGTCTTCGACGTGTGGTTCGACTCCGGCTCGATGCCGTACGCGCAGGTGCACTATCCGTTCGAGAACCAGGAGTGGTTCGACACGCATGCGCCCGCCGACTTCATCGTCGAGTACATCGGGCAGACGCGTGGCTGGTTCTACGTCATGCACGTGCTCTCGACGGCGCTGTTCGATCGACCGGCGTTCACGGGCGTCAGCTGCCACGGCATCGTCCTGGGCAACGACGGCTACAAGATGTCGAAGTCGCTGCGCAACTATCCGGACGTCTCCGAGGTGCTCGACCGCGACGGCTCCGACGCGATGCGCTGGTTCCTCATGTCGAGCTCGGTGCTGCGCGGCGGCAACCTCGCAGTGACGGAAGAGGGCATCCGCTCGGGCGTGCGCGAGTTCCTGCTCCCGCTGTGGAACTCGTGGTACTTCTTCGCGACGTACGCCAACGCGGCGAAGCCCGGCGGATACGAGGCGACCTGGCGCACTGATTCGACCGACGTCCTCGACCGCTACATCCTCGCTCGTCTCGGCGACCTGGTGCGCGAGGTGCGAGCGGACCTCGAGGGTCTCGACTCCACGACCGCGTCCGCGCGTCTGCGCGACTTCGCCGAGGTGCTCACCAACTGGTACATCCGTCGCTCGCGCGACCGGTTCTGGGAGGGGTCGAGCACAGACGCCTTCGACACGCTCTACACGGTGCTCGAGACGCTGACCCGGGTCGCCGCGCCTCTCGTGCCGCTCATCAGCGAGCGCGTGTGGCAGGGGCTCACGGGCGGACGCAGCGTGCACCTGCAGGACTGGCCGGATGACACCGCGTTCCCCGCGGCGGACGAGATCCGCGACGCGATGGATGCCGTTCGCGAGCTGTCGAGCGTCGGCAACGCCCTGCGCAAGAAGGAGAAGCTCCGTGTGCGGCTGCCACTCGCACGCCTCACGGTGGTGTCACCTCTGGCGGCCACGCTCGGCCAGTTCGAGGACATCCTGCGCGAGGAGCTCAACGTCAAGTCGGTCGAGCTCGTCCAGCAGTCGGACACGACCGCCGGCGGATACGGGATCAGCCACCGGCTGAGCGTGAACGCCCGTGCGGCGGGTCCGCGCCTGGGCAAGAACGTGCAGACGGTGATCAAGGCCGCGAAGTCCGGCGACTGGTCGGAGGTCGACGGCGTCGTGACCGCGGGCGGCATCGTGCTCGAGCCGAGCGAGTACGACCTCGTGCTCGAGACCACCGGCCGGCCCGAGGGGGAGGCGCTCGCGATCGTGCCGAGCGGCGGATTCGTGCTGCTCGACACGACGACGACTCCTGAGCTCGAAGCCGAGGGACTGGCGAGAGACGCCATCCGCGTCGTGCAGGAGGCCCGCAAGAATGCGGACCTCGATGTGAGCGACCGCATCGTTCTGGCACTGAACGTGGGCCCGGCCGATGCCGAGGCGCTGCAGGCGCATGCGGACCTGATCGCGGGGGAGACCCTGGCCGTCGCGTTCGCGGTGCAGGCGACCGACGACATGGACACCCTCGTGCAGGAGGTCACCAGCCCCGGTGACGGCGTCTTCCGCAGTGGTGCGACCGCCCTGGGCGCCGACAAGCGTCCGATCATCGTCACGATCGACGTCACGACGAAGGAGCCCGCCGCATGAGCGCACGCGACAAGGCCGATGCCGTCTACGACAAGCTGCTGAGCCGTGCGGGGGAGCGCTGGGTGCAGCCGCGCAAGGAGCGCACAGCGCGCATCCTCGCGTATCTCGACGATCCGCAGCGCACGTATCGCGTCGTCCACATCACGGGTACGAACGGCAAGACCTCGACCGCTCGCATGATCGAGACCCTGCTGCGCGCGCACGGGCTGCGCACGGGCCTCTTCACCAGTCCGCACCTCGAGCGCTTCACCGAGCGCATCGTGATCGATGGAGAGCCGATCGAGGATGCCGCCGTCGTCGACGCCTGGAACGAGATCGAACCGTTCGTCGAGATCGTCGACGCCGAACTCGAGGCAGCGGGTGAGGAGCCGCTCACGTTCTTCGAGCTGCTCACCGTGCTCGCCTTCGTGGCGGTGGCGGATGCCCCGGTCGACGTGCTCGTCCTCGAAGTGGGAATGGGCGGCGAGTGGGACTCGACCAACACGGCCGACGGTGATGTGGCGGTGTTCGCGCCCATCGACATCGACCACGCCGATCGTCTCGGCGGCACGATCGCCGAGATCGCGACCGTGAAGGCGGGAATCATCAAGGAGGGCGCTGCCGTCGTGTCGGCCCAGCAGCCCGCGGAGGCCGCCGAGGTGCTGCGCCGTGTCGCTGCCGAGAGGAATGCCACGATCGCCTTCGAAGGCGAGGAGTTCGGGCTGGCCGAGCAGAAGCTCGCCGTCGGAGGACAGCTGCTGACCATCCGCGGTCTCGCCGGAGCGTATGTCGAGGAGTACCTGCCCCAGTACGGAGCGCACCAGGGACACAACGCGGCCCTCGCGGTCGCAGCCGTGGAGTCGCTCATCGGCGGGGCGCAGCAGCCGATCGCCGCCGACATCATCTCGGAGGGCCTGCAGGGCTCGACTTCGCCGGGGAGACTTCAGCTGTTGGGCATCGCTCCCACGGTGATCGTGGATGCTGCGCACAACCCGCACGGCGCAGCCGCGCTCGTGCAGGCGATGGATGACAGCTTCGACTTCGACGAGTGGGGTGTGGTGCTCGGCGTGCTCGCGGACAAGGATGCCGCCGGTATCGTCTCGAAGCTCGCACCCGCGGCGGCCCATGTGTTCGCCACAGCGCCCGAGTCCGACCGTGCGAGCGACGCGGATCTCATCGCCGATCTCGTCGAGTCGACGGGACAGCGCGCGACGGTGCACCCGACGCTCGCCGAGGCAGCGGACGCCGCGCGCGAGTGGGCGGCGTCATCGGATCGCCGGGCCGTCGTGATCGCCGGCTCGGTCGTGCTCGCCGGCGAGGCGATCGCTCTCGCCGAGGAAGAGGACTGGAAGTCGGGATGGCGCGCGTGACCGCCGCATCCCGCCCGGCCCGTCCGCCGCGTCCCCCACGCACTCTGGTGCAGAAGCTGGCGCCGATCGTGCTCGGTTTCGAGTCCATCGTCGTCTTCCTCGCGGGGCTCACGGTCTTCGGTCTGAAGACGCTGCCCGCAGGCATCCCGCAATGGTGGGGGATCGTCGGCGGTGCCGTCGTCGGGCTCGCCTGCCTCGCCCTCGCCGGCATGATCACGAAGCCGTGGGCGATCACGGCGGGCTGGGTCCTGCAGGTCGTCATCGCTCTGGCAGCTATCCTGGTCCCCGCGATCCTGCTCGTCGTCGTGGTTTTCGGCGGCATGTGGGGGTATGCGACGATCATGGGGGCCCGATTGGACGCACGACGTCCCGACGGGCCCACGACTGAGACTCAGACAGAGAGTGAATGACATGGCCACCGAAGAAACCCTCGTCCTCGTCAAGCCCGATGGTGTCGCCCGCGGCCTCACCGGCACGATCCTGGCGCGCATCGAAGCGAAGGGCTACGCCCTCGTCGACATCCGCCTGGTCGAGCCCGACCGCGACCTGCTCGCCGAGCACTACGCGGAGCATGAGGGCAAGCCCTTCTACGAGCCGCTCCTGGAGTTCATGCTCTCGGGCCCGTCGGTCGCCATCCGCCTCGCCGGCAACCGTGTGATCGAGGGCTTCCGCTCGCTCGCCGGCACGACCGACCCCACCACCGCCGCGCCCGGCACGATCCGTGGCGACTTCGGCCGCGACTGGGGTCTCAAAGTGCAGCAGAACCTCGTGCACGGCTCGGACAGCCCCGAGTCGGCCGCACGCGAGCTCGGCATCTGGTTCGACTGACCGATCCGCACACGACGAAGCCCGCCGCACGAGATCGTGCGGCGGGCTTCGTCATGTCCGGGCGGGGTCAGAAGATGATGCGCGCCATCTCGCCGAGGAAGTCCAGGCCCTGCAGCTGCGCCATCATGATGATGGCCGCGTAGGCCAGGATGGTGGCCAGCGGAACCCAGACCATCAGCTTGTCGGCGCGTTCCCGGGTCTTCTCGTTCCGTGTGAAGGTGCCGTTGCGGGTCAGATGCAGCATCGTCGCGAAGAAGGTCGGGATGGTCACTGCCCACGTCACCATGCACCACGGGCACAGAACCCCGAGGTTCGCGGCGTAAAGGCTCTGGCCGATGAGCCAGCAGACGAGTCCGAAGGCGAAGGTGATCCCCGCGCCGAAGGCCGCCCAGAACCACCGCGGGAACCTCGCCCCGGCGAGGATCGCGACGCCGATCACCAACGGGGCCATCCACCCGGTCAGTCCGAGCAGCGGGTTGGGGAAGCCGAAGATCTCACCCTGCCAGGACCCGAGGTTCTTGCTGCACTGGATGAAGGGGCTCACATCGCAGGCGAGCGCATCGGTCGGGTTCTCCAGAAGCACGAACTTCTCGACCGTCAGCTGGAAGGCGGCGAACCAGCCGATGACGCTCGCGATGATCAACCACACGGCATAGACGACGGGGCGGGTGCGCTGCTCGCTCATGTGTGGATTCTCTCAGCGATCGCTATGTATCGGGCGTGAGCGCGCCGGAGAAAACGACCCGGAGTCGCGAGGATGCCGCGAACCGGGGCACTTGGTGCGATAATGGCCTGTGATGCATCGCTCGACCCCGTCGTGGCGCGCATCGACGCAGACTTCGGGGCCGTATGCCCCTCGTGATCAGAGCCATGGGCCGGTCGCACACCGAATGAGTTCGCGACACCTGCGGGTGTCGCATGAGAGTTAGCGGAACACGAAGTGTCCGCGCGAGGAGCAAGCCAGAGATGGCCGATGAGAACAATGACTACGACGCCCCTACCCTCGACTTCACTGCGGATGCTGACGCGCCCGCAGAGGTAGTCGCCGACGCTCCGGAGGCTGAAGCATCCGAAGCTCCGGCCGACGGTGAGGGTTCGACGAGCGAGACCGCCTCGGCCGAGGAGACTCCTGCTGAGGAGGCTCCCGCTGAGGATGCTCCTGCTGAGGAGGCTCCCGCTGAGGACACTCCTGCTGAAGAGGCTCCCGTCGAGGATGCCCCGGCAGAGGATGCCCCGGCAGAGGATGCCCCGGCTGAGGATGCCCCGGCTGCGGAGGCTCCGTCGCAGGACGCGCCCGACGCCGCTGCAGAGAAGCCCGCTGTCGAAGCCGCACCCGAGCAGCCCGCTGCCGAGAAGCCCGCTGCCGAGAAGCCCGCTGCCGAGAAGCCCGCTGCCGAGACCGCACCCGAGAAGCCGGAGGAGCCCAAGCCCCTCACCGCCGTCTCGCTGGGGCTGCTCCCCGAGGTCTTCGTCTCGCAGGTCTCGACCCAGCTGCACTTCTACGCACCCGAGGTCCTGCCGCTTCCTGCGCGCACGGGTCGCGAGCGTGTGTTCGACCGCATCGCCGACCGCGAGCAGGACGAGCCGGCCGGTCGCCGCGGCCGTCGTCGTCGCGGCGGTTCGGACGACCTCGACACTCGCGATCAGCGTGAGCCGCGGGAGCAGCGCGAGGAACCGCGCCAGCCCCGTCAGCGCGTCGTGGAGTACATCACCGAGCCGAAGGCCATCAAGGGCTCCACGCGCCTGGAGGCGAAGAAGCAGCGCCGCCGCGACGGACGTGACGCAGGTCGTCGTCGCCCGGTCGTGACCGAGGCGGAGTTCCTCGCGCGTCGCGAGTCGGTCGACCGCAAGATGGTCGTCCGCTCCAAGAACGGCCGCACGCAGATCGGCGTCCTCGAAGACGGCGTGCTCGTCGAGCACTACGTCGCTCGCAACCAGGACGCATCGCTGATCGGCAACGTCTACCTCGGTCGCGTGCAGAACGTGCTGCCGAGCATGGAGGCAGCGTTCGTCGACATCGGCCGCGGCCGCAACGCCGTGCTGTACTCCGGTGAGGTCGACTGGGACGGCGTCGAGACCGGCAACCAGCCGCGTCGCATCGAGCTCGCGCTGAAGGCGGGCGACCGCGTCCTCGTGCAGGTCACCAAGGATCCGGTGGGCCACAAGGGCGCGCGTCTGACCAGCCAGATCTCGCTCCCGGGCCGCTACCTCGTGTACGTGCCGGGCGGATCGATGAACGGCATCAGCCGCAAGCTTCCCGACAACGAGCGCACGCGCCTGAAGCGCATCCTCAAGGAGGTCCTGCCCGAATCCTCCGGCGTGATCGTCCGCACGGCGGCCGAAGGCGCCACCGAGGACCAGCTCACGCGTGACGTCCAGCGGCTCACCAGTCAGTGGGAGCACATCCGCAAGCAGGTCGAGAACCAGCAGGCACCCGCACTGCTGCACGCCGAGCCCGACCTCCTCGTCAAGATCGTCCGCGACGTCTTCAACGAGGACTTCACGAAGATGCTCATCCAGGGCGAGGACGCGCAGCGCACGATCCGCGCCTACCTCGAGAGCGTCGCACCCGACCTCCTCGAGCGCGTCGAGTCGTATGAGGACGAGACCGACCCGTTCGACGCTTTCCGGATCACGGAGCAGATCGAGAAGGCGCTCGACCGCAAGGTGTGGCTGCCCTCGGGTGGTTCGCTGGTCATCGACCGCACCGAGGCGATGACCGTCGTCGACGTGAACACCGGCAAGTTCGTCGGCTCGGGCGGAAACCTCGAGGAGACCGTCACCAAGAACAACCTCGAGGCGGCCGAGGAGATCGTCCGCCAGCTGAGGCTGCGTGACATCGGCGGCATCATCGTCGTCGACTTCATCGACATGGTGCTCGAGTCCAATCGCGACCTGGTTCTGCGTCGCCTGATCGAGTGCCTCAGCCGGGACCGGACGAAGCACCAGGTCGCCGAGGTCACCTCGCTCGGCCTCGTGCAGATGACCCGCAAGAAGCTGGGCCTCGGCCTGCTCGAGACGTTCAGCGAGGCGTGCGACGTATGCGCCGGCCGCGGCGTCATCGTCCACCACGACCCCGTCGTCAAGCACCGCTCCAGCAGCAACGGGAACGGCAACGGCAACGGGAACGGCAGCTCTCAGTCCAACCGTCGCCAGCGCGGCGGCAACGGTCAGTCGCAGAGCGCTGCTCCGGCCGCGGTGACGACGCACAGCATCCCCGAGGGAGCGAAGTCGGCACTCGCGCAGATCGCAGCCTCGACGCGCACTCCGAATGCCGACGAGCCGGCAGAGGCCGTCGCTCCCGTGGCTGAGCCGACGGAAGCGACCGCACCGCAGGAGCGCGCCAAGAAGCCTCGCAAGAAGCGTGGATCCGACCGCAAGTCGTCGCCGAAGTCCCCGGCGGAGGCGCTGCTCGATTCGGTGCTCGATGCTCTTCCCGAGCCGAAGGCGCCCGGTCAGGGTCGCGGTCGTCGCCGCGTCTCGACGGCTGCCCTCACAGGCACGCCCGTCTCGGTGAACTCCGAGCCGTCAGCGCCGGTCGCGAGCGGGGATTCGGAGTCCTGAGGCGATCAGCCGCCTGACCAGCTCCTTGCCGCCGACATGCTGTGCGCCGGCGGCGAGGAGCCGGGGGATGATCTCTTCCGGAACGTCGTAGTGGTCGAGATCGAACGCGCGCGCGGGCACGTCATGCGCCCTCGCGAAGTCGTGCAGCTCCTGCAGGGTGTCATCGCTGACGAGATGAGCCCACAGGCGTCCGTGCGCAGGCCACAGGGGGTCATCGACGAGAACGGTCATCCCTTCAGCCTATGACCGGACACACCGGGCGGCACGTTTTGCCACAGTGTCCCGCATCCGGTAAAGTAGTCCCTTGGTGCGTATGCCGCGTCGTCCTGGACGGTCGGAGCGGAGAGTCTTGCGTTCGTGCCCGTCGCCCCGCGATGCATGCAAGCAACAGTCTTCCCGTGAGATCTCGGAGCCGCGAGCTCCCCAACGAAACAGGTATGAAGTGGTTTACGCAGTAGTGCGCGCCGGTGGGCGGCAGGAGAAGGTCGAGGTCGGCACGATCGTTCAGCTCGACCGTGTCAAGGCTGCACAGGGCGAGAAGATCGAGCTGGCCGCAGTGCTGCTCGTCGACGGCGCCTCGGTGACCACCGACGCTGATTCGCTGGCGAAGGTCAAGGTCACGGCAGAGGTCATCGGCAACCTCCGCGGCCCGAAGATCATCATCCAGAAGTACAAGAACAAGACCGGCTACAAGAAGCGTCAGGGCCACCGCCAGGAGCTCACGCGCGTCAAGATCACCGGCATCAAGTAAAGACCGAGGAGACCAGGACATGGCACATAAAAAGGGCGCAAGCTCCACCCGTAACGGTCGTGACTCCAACGCTCAGCGACTTGGCGTCAAGCGCTTCGGTGGACAGCAGGTTCTCGCCGGCGAGATCATCGTCCGCCAGCGCGGCACGCACTTCCACCCCGGCGTGAACGTCGGCCGTGGTGGCGACGACACTCTGTTCGCTCTGGCCGCCGGTGCGGTCCAGTTCGGCGCGAAGGGCGGCCGCAAGGTCGTCAACATCGTCGCCGCTGCTGAGTGATCACAGCACGACACTAGTCATCCGATTCGGGGCGGGCTTCGGCCCGTCCCGAATCTGCGTTTCCGGCCGAGTCCACATCTCAGGCCGCATCAATTGAGGAGAGAGACATGGTCAGCTTCGTCGACACCGTGACGCTGCATCTGCGCGCGGGCAAGGGCGGCAACGGCTGTGTCTCGGTGCACCGCGAGAAGTTCAAGCCGCTCGGCGGCCCCGACGGCGGCAACGGCGGTGATGGCGGCGACGTCGTGCTCGTCGCCGACACGCAGACGGGAACGCTCCTCTCGTACCACCACTCTCCGCATCGCAGCTCCGGAAACGGCGGCCCCGGAATGGGCGACCACCGTGCGGGGTTCATGGGCGAGGATCTCGAGCTTCCCGTTCCCGTCGGCACCGTGGTGAAGAACCCGGCCGGCGAGGTGCTCATCGACATGATCGAGCCCGGTGAGCGCTACGTCGTCGCCAAGGGCGGGCATGGCGGACTCGGCAACGCCGCACTCGCCACCCCGAAGCGCAAGGCTCCCGGGTTCGCGCTGCTCGGGACCCCCGGGTACGAGGGCGATGTCATCCTCGAGCTCAAGACCGTGGCAGACGTCGCTCTGGTCGGCTACCCCTCGGCGGGCAAGTCCAGCCTGATCGGCGCGATCTCGGCCGCACGCCCCAAGATCGCCGACTACCCCTTCACCACGCTGCACCCCAATCTCGGTGTCGTGCAGGCAGGGGACTCGCGATACACGGTCGCTGACGTCCCCGGACTCATCGAAGGAGCGAGCGAGGGACGCGGTCTCGGACTGGAGTTCCTCCGTCACGTCGAGCGCTGCACCGCACTGCTGCACGTGCTCGACTGCGCAACGCTCGAGCCCGGTCGCGACCCGATCTCCGACCTCGATGTCATCCTGGGGGAGCTCGCCGCATACGAGGTTCCCGAGGGGCAGACCCCTCTGCTCGAGCGCCCGCAGCTCATCGCCCTGAACAAGATCGACGTGCCGGAGGCCCGCGACCTCGCAGACCTCGTGCGCCCCGACCTCGAGGCTCGCGGATTCCGTGTCTTCGACATCTCCACGATCTCGCACGAGGGTCTGCGCCCGCTGACCTACGCGCTCGGCGAGATCGTCGACCAGCACCGTGCCGAGCTCGCCGCGACCGAGGTCCCGCGTGAGCGCGTCATCCTTCGCCCGCGTGGCCCGAAGAAGGGCTTCGAGATCCGCGTCGAGGGCGGCAGCTACGGCAACGTCTACCGCATCCTCGGCGAGAAGCCGGTGCGCTGGGTCCAGCAGACCGATTTCCAGAACGAAGAGGCGGTGGGCTACCTCGCCGACCGTCTCGAGAAGCTGGGCGTCGAGGACGAGCTCTTCCGCCTCGGTGCCGTGCAGGGGTCGACGGTCGTCATCGGCGAGGGCGACAGCATCGTCTTCGACTGGGAGCCCACCATGACGTCTGCGGCCGAGCTGATGACCGCACCCCGTGGCACCGACCCGCGTCTCGCCCCCAACGGGCGTCGCACCACCTCCGAGCGTCGTGAGAACTACTACGAGCGCATGGATGCCAAGGCCGAGGCTCGCGCCGAGGTCGAGGCTCAGCGGCTCGCGGCCTACCGCGAGGACGGGGAGTGACCGCCCGCACGAGGGCGGATCTCGCCACAGCCTCACGGATCGTCGTCAAGGTCGGGTCTTCCTCGATCAGCGGGGAGTCCTCCTGGCGCATCCCCGTTCTGGTGGAGGCACTGGCGGCAGCGCACGCGCGCGGGGCCGAGGTGATCCTCGTCTCCTCCGGAGCGATCGCCACGGGCATCCCGTTCCTGCGTCTCGATGCTCGCCCCACGGACCTGGCCACTCAGCAGGCCGCAGCCGCCGTCGGACAGAACATCCTCGTGTACCGCTACCAGGAGTCGCTGCGTCCTTTCGACATCGTCGCGGGACAAGTGCTGCTCACGACCGGTGATCTCGAGAATCCGACCTCGCGCAGCAACGCGCGACGGGCGATGGAGCGACTTCTCGGTCTTCGCATCCTGCCGATCGTGAACGAGAACGACACGGTCGCGACGCAGGAGATCCGATTCGGCGACAACGACCGCCTCGGCGCGCTCGTGGCCCAGCTGATCGAGGCGGATGCGCTCGTGCTGCTCAGCGACATCGAGTCGCTGTACACCAAGCCGCCGTCCGACCCAAGCGCTGAGCCCATCGACGTCGTCGCTCCGGACGCCGATCTCTCAGGCCTCGAGTTCGGCTCGACGGTCGTCAACAGTGTCGGCACCGGGGGAGCGGCGACGAAGGTGTCCGCCGCCCGACTGGCGGCCGCGTCCGGGATCGGTGTGCTCGTGACCAGCGCCGACCTCGTCGACAAGGCCCTCGCGGGCGCCGACATAGGGACCTGGTTCGAGCCCGCGCTCTCTTAGACTGGGCGGATGACCGACCAGACCCCGCAGGTGCGCCTCGAGCGCGCCAAAGAGGCGTCCCGCGCCACGGCCAGACTGACCAGCGACGACAAGTCCCGCGCGCTCGAGGCCATCGCGGTGGCTCTCGAGGGGAACGCGGCCGCGATCATCGAGGCCAACGGCCGAGACATCGAGCGCGGTCGATCTGACGGCATCGGCGAGTCGCTCATCGACCGACTGCGCCTCGATGAGAAGCGCGTCGCCTCCCTCGCCGCTGCGGTCCGTCAGGTCGCGGCTCTTCCCGACCCTGTCGGTCGTGTCGTCGGAGGGCACCGGATGCCGAACGGCGTCGCTCTCGAGCAGGTGCGGGTGCCGTTCGGGGTAGTCGGGGCGATCTACGAGGCGCGCCCCAATGTCACGGTCGACATCGCGGCGCTCGCGCTGCGCTCGGGGAACGCCGTGGTCCTGCGCGGTGGCAGCGCCGCACGAGACTCCAACGCGGTGCTCGTCGAGATCATGCGCCAGGCACTCGAGGAGGCAGGCGTCACCGCGGAAGCGGTGCAGACCGTCGACGACTTCGGTCGCGACGGCGCCACCGCCCTCATGCACGGACGGGGTTACATCGACGTGCTGGTGCCTCGCGGCAGTGCGGGGCTGATCGAGACCGTCGTGACCGAGGCGACCGTGCCCGTGATCGAGACCGGCGCCGGCAACGTGCACATCGTCCTCGACGAGAGCGCCCCTGACGACTGGGCGCAGGACATCGTCGTGAACGCGAAGGTGCAGCGCCCCAGCGTCTGCAATGCGGTCGAGACGGTCCTCGTGCTCCGTCAGGCCGCGCCACGGCTCGTCCCGCTGGTCGCGAGTGCGCTGCAGAGCGAGGGCGTGGCCATTCACGGCGACGACATGGTGGTCGGCCTCGTCTCGAACGTGATCCCCGCGACCGAGGAGGACTGGGCGACGGAGTATCTGAGCCTCGACATCGCGATCAAGGTCGTCGACACGCTCGATGACGCTCTCGACCACATCCGTCGCTACAGCACCGGCCACACGGAGTCGATCATCACGACGGATTCGCGCAACGCGGAGCGGTTCCTGGCCGAGGTCGACTCGGCGGTCGTGATGGTGAACACCTCCACGCGGTTCACCGACGGCGGGGAGTTCGGGTTCGGTGCCGAGGTCGGGATCTCGACGCAGAAGCTGCACGCGAGGGGCCCGATGGGGCTTTCCGAGCTGACCAGCACGAAATGGCTGGCGCGTGGGGCAGGGCAGACGCGCGGCTGAGGGCTAGACTAGGGGGCGCTGTGGCTCTTCGTGAGCCACGCCCGCCAGCCACGAAACGGAGTCAGGATGAACCTCGTCGCACAGATCGCGATGGTCGCTGCCGAAACCGAGCACCACGGCAATGTCCAGCTCGAGACGCTGATCTTCGGCGTCATCGCGATCATCGTCTTCGCCTTCCTCGGCCTGGTCACGCTGTCATACAAGAACGTCGCCAACCGTCACTCCGCCAAGGCTGACGCCTGGGCCGCGAGGCACGGCAAGGACGGCCACGAGGCAGGGCACGGCCACTAGGCCCATATGAACGACACGACCTCGCGTCCGGCGCGCATCGGTGTGATGGGCGGCACGTTCGACCCCATCCACCACGGGCACCTGGTCGCTGCGAGCGAGGTCGCGCACTCCTTCGATCTCGACGAGGTCGTCTTCGTGCCCACCGGACACCCGTGGCAGAAGTCGGATGTCACCCCCAGTGAACACCGCTACCTGATGACCGTGATCGCGACGGCGTCCAACCCGCAGTTCACGGTGAGCAGAGTCGATATCGACCGTGAAGGGCCGACGTACACGATCGACACCCTCCGCGACCTGAAGGAGAAGCGGCCCGACGCCGAGCTGTTCTTCATCACGGGTGCCGATGCCGTGGCGCAAATTCTCAGTTGGAGGGACCATGATGAACTGTGGGAGTTGGCCCACTTCGTCGCGGTCTCACGTCCAGGACACGTCCTGAGCACTGACGGCCTCCCGAGCGACAACGTCAGCCAACTGGAGGTGCCGGCGCTGTCCATCTCGTCGACGGCCTGCCGGGCGCGGGTCCGTGACGACGAGCCGGTCTGGTACCTCGTCCCCGACGGAGTCGTTCAATACATCGCGAAGCATCATCTGTATCGGAGCAAGGCATGAGTACATCGGATCGGCAGGAACAGGGTCCGCTGACGCGAAAGCAGTTGCGTGAGATCCGGTTGACCGGCTCCACACCGGTCATCTCGGCGGAGGAGGCTGCTGCTGCCGCTGCGGTCGCGACTCCGCCCGCCGCAACGCCGCCCGAGGAGCAGGACGCCGCCGAGACCGAACCCGCTGCGCCGTCGGCACCGGCCGTCCGCGGCGAGACCGAGCCGGGGAACACGCCGCTGACGCGTCGCCAGGTTCGCGAGCGCGAACGCTCCATGACCGGATCCGTTCCCGTCGGCGACGCTGACGAGTCCGACGCGCCGGACAGTGCGGATGATGCGGACTCGACCGACGAGGTTCCGCCCGTCGAGGTCCCCGCGGCTGAGGCAGCCGACGCTCCCGACTCCGACGTCCATGACTCCGATGTCCACGACTCCGATGTCGTTGACGACGATGACCAGGAAGACGAGGACTCGGCTGCGGCGGATCTGCCCGCACCGGTCAGCGCCTCGACGAACCTCGACACGACGGACGACGACCGCGAGCCGGTCACCTCCGGCGCGGGCGACACGAGTGCCGCCGTCGCGGAGCTCGGAATCGATGCAGAAGCGACCGACGAGGTCGACGAAGGCGACGTTCTGGCGGATGTGGACGACGCCGACGACGACATCGCGGACGGGGAGCGCCCCGTCGTCAACTCCGCCTTCGGTCAGGATCTGCTCAGCGACGACGCGGAGACACGGAAGCCCTTCTCGCCGTCGTTCGACGAGCTGCTGACCGTCGGCGACTCGACCGGTTCCCAGCATCTCGCTCCGAACACCCTCATCTTCAACCCCTCCCCGGGAGACGGGTCGCTCTCAGGCCCCGTCGCCTCCACGGGAGAGATCCTCGTGACCGGTTCCTACGAGCTTCCCAAGGGACTCGGCTCACAGGGCCACGCGCACGGCACCACGGACGGCAAGGACGTGGACGCCGTGCTCATCGACGGCGAACTGCCCCCGGCATCCTCGCCCACGCCGATCGCCGCCAGCGCGGCCGTCAGCACCATCAAGCCCGCCGGCGAGGTCATCCGCCCGCCCGCCCCCGAAAAGGGCAACAAACTCATGCTCATCCTCGCGATCGTGGCGGGTGGTCTCGCGCTCGCGCTGGGCGTGTCCCTGATCGTCGCCTTCACCACGAATGTGTTCTGATGCAGTCACCTGAAACCGCCGAAGAGATGCTCCAGCTCGCGGCCGACGCCGCCGTCTCGAAGGGCGGTGAGGATCTCGTCGCGCTCAACGTCTCGGAGCCTCTGCCCCTCGTCGACATCTTCCTGCTCGTCACCGGAAACAGCGAGCGCAACGTCGCCGCCATCGCCGATGAGATCGAGGACAAGCTCATCGAAGCCGGTCACAAGCGGGTCCGCCGCGAAGGTCGCGCGGAGGCCCGATGGGTTCTCCTCGACTTCGGCGATCTGATCGTCCACGTCTTCCACCAGGAAGAGCGCGTCTACTACGGCCTCGAGCGTCTGTGGAAGGACTGCCCCGTCGTGCCGTTCGAGCTCGCAGACTCCGCCGCAGCAGACCGCGACTGACGTGACCGTCCACCTGATCACCGGTGCCGGATCCGGCATCGGCGCGGTCGTCGCGCGCCGCCTCCTCGATCGGGGCGATCAGGTCGTGGTGCTCGCCCGCGATGCCGGGCGCGCCAAGGAGATCACCGCGGCGCTGCCTGGAGCCTCGGCCGTCGTCGGCGACCTCGCGCAACCCGGCAGGCTGTCGTGGGCACTGTCGAAGCAGGCGCTTCCCGAGCGCATCGACTCGCTGGTGCACGCGGCGGGCGTCGTCGACCTCGGACCCGTGGCCGACCTTCCGGCGAATCTCTGGGAGCGCCAGCTCGCGGTCAACCTCGTGGGGCCTGCCGAGCTCACCCGTCTGCTCCTCCCTGTGCTGCGCGTCTCTCGCGCTCGGATCGTTTTCGTCAACTCCGGTGCGGGATTGCACGCGCACGCCGGATGGTCGGCATATGCCGCCTCGAAGCACGGACTCAAGGCTCTCGCCGACGCATTGCGGGCCGAGGAGAGCGAGCATGGTGTGCGGGTGACCTCCATCTACCCCGGACGCACCGCGACCCCCATGCAGGAACGAGTGCACCAGCAGGAAGGGCGGGATTACGATCCGGAGCGGTTCATCACGGCGGATTCCGTCGCGACGACGATCCTCACCGCGCTCGACCTGCCGGACGACGCCGCTCTCACCGATCTGACCATCCGCCCTCGGGCGTGACCCCCTGAAGTCTCTCGTCTCAGCTGTCAAGCCCCTGTGACCTTTCGGTCGGAGCGGGGATGATCTTGAGTGGGGAGAGAGTCTTGGAGGGAATCACATGTCCGGAGATCCAGATCCTAGATACGTGCTGCATCGCGTCACACCGTCGGAGTGGGTGATCAACGACCGACGATACGAGACGAACGATCCGCGGCACGTGGTGGCATGCGTCTACGAGTACGCGGACACCGAGGTCGAGGTCGTGTGGCTTCGCGACCTGCCTCTGGCAGTGCGGTACACGACCGCATACGAAGTTCTCGAAGAGGTGACGCGAGTGCAGGATTCGAGCCGGGCGACGAGGCCCATCGCGATCCCGCACCTGCCCCCTCTTCTCGCGACCTGAACAGGCTGCGCGGCAGGACCCGGGGAGGGGCCTGCCGCGCAGGGGCGTGCTGGGCGAGGACTCAGGAGTCCTCGCCCAGCGGCTTCTCCGACGCCAGGCGGTCGGCCGCGGCGCCGTCGACCTGGTCGGCATCCGCATCCGTGTCGAGAACGGGCTCGCCGTCGACGTCGCGGTGAGGCACGCCGTCGATCTCTCCTTCGTCGTCCGGGCGGGGGACCAGCGGCGGTATCGGGTTGTTGGTCATCATCGACTCCTCTCGTGAGATGTGCGCGCCACGATAGGTCGCGCGTGCACCGACAGGGAGTGGGTTGACGACCGAGGTCCGGAGGAGTATCCGGCGGTGCGACGATTCTGCGGCACTCGATGGGTCGGCGGCGTCACACCGTTTCCGGGCGCTTCTTGCGGAACGGCTTCGCGGGGGTGTGCGGGCCGTCCCACACCGTGATGATGCCCCAGGCGACAGCGGCGATCGGCACCGAGAGCACCGCGCCGACGATGCCGCCGAGGATGGTGCCCGTGGTCAGGGCGAGGAGGATCACGAGAGCGTGGAGCTTGAGGGAGCGGGCCATCACGACCGGCTGAAGGAAGTTGCCCTCGAGCTGATTCACGAGCACGACGATGCCGACGACGATGAGGGCTGCCACCGGGCCGTGCGTGACGAGCGCCACGAGAGCCGCGAGGATCCCGGCGGCGGTGGCGCCGACCAGGGGGATGAACGCCGTCAGGAAGACGATCACGGCGAGGGGGAGTGCAAGAGGGATCTGCAGGATCGCCAAGCCGATGCCGATGCCGAGAGCATCGGCGGCGGCGACGATCGACGTGCCGCGGATGTAGCCTCCGAAGACATCGACGGTCTTGTCGCCGATGCGGCGCGCACGCTCATAGCTGTTCCCGGTGAAGGGACGGAGCAGGAACTCCCAGATGCGCGGTCCGTCCTTGAGGAAGAAGAACAGCACGACGATCATCAGCGCGAGGCCGGTGAAGAAGCTCGCAGTGGCCGAGACCCCCGCGAGAGCTCCGCGTCCGAACGAGGCGCTGGTCAGGAAGTCGCCGACTCCTGCCCACACCTCGTCGAGATCGATCGATGCGATGTCGAAAGGCAGGGTGTCGAGCCAGGCCGTCACCTGCGTCACGCCGTCGGTGGCCGACTCGATCAGATCGTCCCACTGGGAACGGACCGTCAGCACGATCACCCAGACGATGCCGCCGAGGATCGCGAGGATGCCGATCAGCGCGATCCAGGTGGCGAGGATCGACGGCACTCCGCGACGCCGCATGAACGCGACGAGCGGGTGGATGGCCGAGGCGAGGATCAGCGCGATCGTCACGGGGATGAACACGAGAGAGAGCTGCGTGATCACCAGCACGCCGATGGCGACCAGGGCGAGCACCGAGAGGGTCTGCAGACTCCGTGTGGCGGCGAGGCCGAATCCCCGCGACCACAGTCGCGTCTCCGTCATCGGGGTCGACGCGTCTGACAGAGACGATGACATGGTCTCCGGTCGTCGGAACAGTCCCAGCACGTGCGTCCTCCACCTCGTCGAAGACCGTCTCGGTGACGAAGACGGCCTGGCCTTTCTATCCGTCGCAGCGGACGATGGCAAGTCCCTGGCGCTCTGCCGTGGGCGACCCTTCGCCGATGACGAGGACGCCCGCGCGCACCGGTGTGCCGGGTGAACGAGAAGAAGGCCCCGCGATCTCTCGCGGGGCCTTCTATCGGGTGGACCTGGGGGGACTCGAACCCCCGACCCCCTGCATGCCATGCAGGTGCGCTACCAGCTGCGCCACAGGCCCAGAACTGCTTCCTCACTGCTCGAAGCAACTTGAACAGAGTACTACACGGATCGCGCGCAACACCAATCGGCGCGGGGCCCCCGGGCGCGTCGCATTAGGCTGACCGCATGACGACGATCACCGCCACCGTAGAGGCCGACTTCGACGAATGGGCCGGTCTGTGGCGCGGGTATCTGACCTTCTACGGCACGGAGCTCGCTGACGAGATCACGACAGAGTCGTTTCGGCGGATCGTCGAGGGGCGGGATCTGCACGGAGCGGTCGCGCGCGACGGCGACGGGCGCGCGATCGGCATCGTGCACTGGCTCACGCACCCGGCGACGTGGAGCACGTCGCCCTACTGCTACCTCGAAGACCTCTATGTCGACGGCGAGTCCCGAGGCTCCGGGGTGGGGCGGCTGCTGATCGCCCACGTGCGTGACTGGGCTGTCGAGAACGGGTGCGAGAAGGTCTACTGGCTGACGCAGGAGACCAACATGACAGCCCGCGCGCTGTACGACAGCGTGGCGACGCACACCGGGTACACGCACTACCAGATCGCCCTCTGACGCCCCGGAACAACCGCGTGATCGCGGGTGTTGTCATCATCGTGAGCATCCTGGACAGCGTCGTGATCGGCGCCGGTCAGGCCGGTCTGTCGGCCTCCTTTCATCTGACCCGTCTGGGCATCGGTCATGTCGTGCTCGACTCGGACTCCGAGCCCGGAGGCGCATGGCGGCACCGGTGGGATGCTCTGACGATGCGCGACGTGCACGGCGTGGCGGAGCTGCCGGGGGATTCTCCACCGCCGCGAGACGGGCAGCGCGCCAATATGGCCGTGCCGGCATACTTCGCGGCGTATGAGCGCGCTCATCGCCTGCCGGTGATCCGGCCCGTGGGAGTCGACCGGGTGGTCGACGAGGACGGCCTCCTGGTCGTGCGCGCGGGGGAACAGGAATGGCGCAGTCGGACGCTCGTCAACGCGACCGGGACCTGGACGCATCCGTTCCTGCCGCACTACCCGGGGATGGAGACGTTCGTCGGCGAGCAGCTGCACACGGTCGACTATCCGGGACCAGAGCACTTCGTGGGCAAGCGCGTCCTCGTCGTCGGCGGGGGCGCGTCGGCTGTCCAGTTCCTCGGAGCTCTGGCGCCGATCACCGACACACTCTGGGTGACGCGGCGTGAGCCGGTGTGGCGCAGCGACGACTTCACCCCCGAAGCAGGAGCAGCCGCCGTCGCGCTCGTCGAGCGACGGGTCGCCCAGGGGCTGCCTCCCGAGAGCGTGGTGAGCGTCACAGGGCTCATGCTGCGGCCGCAGGAACGGGAGGCGGAGAGGCTCGGCGCCTACGCTGCTCGCCGCCCGATGTTCTCGCGCATCGAGCCGGACGGCGTCCGCTGGGCCGACGGCACCTTCGAGCGGGTCGACGTCATCCTCTGGGCGACGGGGTTCCGCCCGGCGATCGCGCACCTCGCGCCGCTGCACCTCCGCAGCGCGGCCGGGGGCATCCAGCTCGACCGCGGCGGGCGGGGGACGACCGCGGTGCAGGACCCGCGGATCCAGCTCGTCGGCTACGGTCCGTCGGCGAGCACGATCGGTGCGAACAGGGCGGGACGCTCAGCGGCGAAGGGCGTCCAGCGGGCGCTGGCCGTCGCATCGGTCCGGAGCCCCTGAGCGATCTCGGCCCGTTCGTCCCGAGCCGACGTCGGCGAGGGCGCGTAGGGTGAAGACATGTCGCGAATCATCGTCTTCGGCGGCCACGGCCGCATCGCACTGCTTCTCGCTCCTCTTCTCGTCGACCGGGGTGACGAGGTGACCTCGGTCATCCGCAACCCCGACCACGTCTCGGAGGTCGAGGCGACAGGGGCGCACGCGCTCGTCGCCGACGTCGAGACCCTCGACACGTCTGAACTCGCGGAGATCATCCGCGGTCACGATGCCGTCGTCTGGTCGGCCGGGGCCGGTGGGGGTTCCGCGGATCGCACGTACGCCGTCGATCGTGACGCGGCGATCCGCACCATGGATGCCGCAGAGGCGGCGGGGGTCATGCGCTATGTCATGGTCTCGTGGATCGGTTCGAAGGCCGATCACGGAGTGGCTGAGGACGACGGGTTCTTCGCCTACGCGGATGCGAAGTGGGCGGCGGACGAGCACCTGCGATCGACGAACCTCGACGGTACGATCCTCGGCCCCGGCACGCTCACGTTCGATGAGCCGACGGGCCGTATCCTGCTCGACCCGGACGGCAAGGGCGAGGTCGCGCGCGCCGATGTGGCGGCTGTGATCGCGGAATCTCTCGGCAACCCCTCGACGTTCGGCCGCACCATCCGATTCGGAAACGGCACGGCCGACTCCGGCGTGCCCATCGCCGACGCTCTCACCACCTGACTTCATGCTGCGACGTCGCTTCGGAGCGGTCAGTGCCGCGGCGTTCGTCGCCCTCGCGACGGCGGCCGGACCGGCCTCTGCCGCGGCTGTCGGCTCGGTGCAGGGCGGTCTCGCCCATGCGCAGATCTCCTCACCAGCGATCGGCGAGCACGCCGAGGCTCTCGTCGCCGAGATGACGACGGTCGAGCAGGCGGCGAGCGTTGTGATGGGGCACATCCCGACGACGGATGCCGGAGCGCTCCGCGCCTACATGCAGCAGGACCTGGGCGGTTTCATCCTGATGGGAGCGAACATCCCGGCGACCGACGTCGAGCTCCAGACCCTCACGTCTGCTCTCACGGTCGACCCCGCGCTGCCTCCGCTCGTGGCGGTCGATCAGGAGGGCGGGATCGTGTCGCGCCTCGTCGGCGATGGTTTCCCCGCCTCGACCGTCTTGAAATCGCAGCCGGTCTCCGACACGTCGTCGGCCTTCTCCGCCCGCGCGGCGCTGGTGGCGAGAGCGGGGATCACCGTGAACTTCGGCACGGTCGCAGACGTGACGTCCGACCCGTCGTCATTCATCTACGGCAGGGCACTCGGCACCGACCCCCAGACGGCCGCCGAGCGAGTCGCTGCCGCCACCACGGCGCAAGAGCAGATCATCGCCTCCACGCTGAAGCACTTCCCCGGTCATGGGGCGGCGCCGGGCGACTCCCACAGTGCTGTCCCTGCCACAGCCGAGACCATCGATGAGTGGCGTTCCACGGACGCGGTGCCTTTCGTTGCAGGTATCGAGGCCGGTGCCTCTCTGCTGATGTTCGGCCACCTGGCCTACACCTCGATCGATCCTGCTCCCGCGTCTCTGTCGGCGCGCTGGCACGAGATCGCCCGTGAACAACTGGGATTCGACGGCGTGATCGTGACCGATGACCTCGGGATGCTGCAGTCCTCGGGGATACCCGAGTACGCCGACCCCGTGACGAACGCCGTGTCGGCGGTCGTCGCCGGGAGCGACCTCGTGCTGATGATCGCCGGTTCGACTCCCGACACCGCCGGCCAGATCGTCCGCGGGCTCGCGGATGCGGTCGATGCGGGGGTGCTGCCCGCCGATCGGCTCGCCGACGCGGCCACCCGCGTGATGACGTTGCGCCTGCAGTCGACGTCAGCGACCACCGACTGGGCACCGTGCCCGGAGTGCGAGCCGGCGGACTGATCGTTCAGCCCGCTCACGCCGGTCAGCCCGCGAGCGTGACGGCGGTGGTGGAGCCGAGCCAGGCATGCAGCAGCTCGCCGCGCAGATGCCCACCGCGCTCTGCGAACACGCGCTGCCGGCGGACGTACTCCGCCTTGCCCTCGGTCGTCTCGATCGGTACGGGCTCGACACCCCACGGTGCCAGGTCGTACGGCGCGGCCTGCATGTCAAGAAGGCGGATGTCTCTTGCGAGCTCGAACGTGTCGAGCAGAAGTTCGCCGGGCACGAGGGGGCCCAGCTTGACCGCCCATTTGTACAGGTCCATGCCGGCATGAAGGCATCCGGGCTGCTCGAACAGGGGCTGCTCGTCGCGGGTCAGTTCCGTGCGGTTGCGAGGCACGGCCGCGGGTGTGAAGAACCGGAAGGCATCGAAGTGGGTGCATCTGAGGTCATGGCTCTCGACGACCAGATCCGTTGCGTCCTGCCCGAGACGCAGGGGCACCGCGTGTCTGTGCTCATCCGCTCGATAGACCATCGCCCACTCATGCAGTCCGAAGCATCCGAACTGCCCGGGTCGAGAGGCGGTGCGACGCAGCATCCGCTCGATGAGGCCAACGAGGTCTGCCTTCTCGCGCGCGAAGGCAGCGGCATCCGGCACCGCACCGGCTCTGGTCGCGCCGGGGGAGTACCACCGCCAGGTCAGCCGCTCGTCGGCCTCCTCGAGCTCGACCCCGGCGCCGGGGTGCCACCGACGCAGCTGCGCGGGTTTGTAGCTGTAATAGGTGAACAGGAAGTCCCATACCGGGTGCTTCTCGCCCCGCGCGGCTCGTTCCCGATGCTCAGCCGTGAGGGCGTCGGCTCTCGTCTGGTGCGCTCGTTCGCGTTCCAGCCAGTCGGTCCGCGCCAGCGTCATGGTCACCTCAGCGGAGGATGCCGGCTTTGCCGAGCAGGTCACGGAGCCCCGCGCCGTCCTCGGCACTGACCCAGGGGGCGACGTCGTCGGAGTGCGGCTCGTGGCCCGCGCGACCACCGGCGAGCACGGCCTCGGCCGGGAGCAGCCGACGGATGGCGACGCCGGCGACGGAGTCGGGGTGCTCATCCATGAACTCGGAGTAGATCGCCTCGTCGTGCTGGCCGTCGTCGCCGATCAGCAGCCATTTCACGTGCGGGAACTCCGTGGCCAGGCGACGCAGGTTGGTGAGCTTGTGCTCGCGTCCGCTGCGGAACCATCGGTCATGCGTGGGGCCCCAGTCGGTGAGGAGCATGGAGCCTGCGGGGAACAGGTGGCGCCCGAGGAACCGGCGGAGAGTCGGGGCGACGTTCCAGGCTCCGGTCGAGAGGTAGACCATGGGAGCACCGGGATATTCGCGGAGCACCTGATCGAGCAGCACGGCCATGCCCGGCACGGGGATGCGCGCGTGCTCGTCGACGACGAAAGAGTTCCAGGCGGCGATGAAAGGTCGGGGGAGGGCGGTGACCATCACGGTGTCGTCGACGTCGGAGACGACCCCGAAATGGGTCGACTCGGCCACGATGAACGCGGTCGTCTCGACCGGGTCCTGACCCTCGACGGAGAACGTGAAGGTCTGCCATCCTGGCTCGAGCTCGGCGTGCACGACCGAGTCGATCACACCGCCCCGGTCGGCGACGACATAGTGCACCGAGTCGCCGATCTGCACGGCGACCTTCGCGAAGCTCACGGGGATGCCCACGAAGCTCCGCCAGCCGCGGACGCTGGCCGGCTCGCCGTCCTTCGTGCTCCGTGCGGGAGGGACGATGAGAACGCGACCGACGACACGCACCCAGCCGGGCCCGCCGTAACCGGGGAACGGGAGGATGGTCGCGGTGCGGCCGCGACGGCGCGCTCGCCCCTCGCGCCACACGTGGAGGCGGTGTTCGAGGCGCGCGAACCAGTGGATCCGGGGCGCCGGAGGTGACGAAGCCATTGCTTCAGTCTTTCACGTCGGTCGAGTCCTTCGCGTCGGAGATGTCGAGATGGCGCGCCTCGAGGCGCGAGATCACCTTCTTGCCCACGAACACGGCGACGAGGAAGAGGGCGATGATGCCGACGAAGATGTATCCCGCGTAGTGCACCCGGTCGGCGAGCTCATCGAAGCTGCCGGCGGCGAGCGAGGTGATGCTCACGTAGGCCGTCGCCCAGAGCAGGCAGGCTGGCGCCGTCCACGCGAGGAATCGGCGGTAGGAGTAATGGCTCATCCCCACGGTCAGCGGCACGAGGGAGTGCAGCACCGGCAGGAACCGCGAGAGGAAGATGGCGATGCCGCCGCGGCGGGCGAGGTAACGCTCCGCCCGCACCCAGTTCTCCTCGCCGACGCGTCGGCCGACCCAGGAGGCACGGATGTGCGGGCCGATCCACCGCCCGAGCCAGAAGCCGATGCTCTCGCCGATCAGCGCGCCGACGACGACCGAGACGACCATCGCTACGGCCTGAGGGAGGCTGGTGATGCCGATGGAGGCGACGAGCACGACAGTGTCACCGGGGAATACGAGCCCGATCAAGACGCTCGTCTCCAACATCACGGCGAGCCCCGCGACGAGCGTGCGAGTGATCGGGTCGATGGACCGCATGAAGTCGATCAGCCACGGCACCAAGTCGTCCACCCCTTGAGAATACGGGAGTGCACGCCGCCTAGGCTGAGAACGTGCCCGAACCTCTGAGCGCCCGCGTCCTGCCCGATCGGGTGACGCCTGACGCGCTCTTCCTCGCCCTCGAACGGTCGTGCGCCGACCTGTTCTGGCTCGACGCCGGGGCGGATGCGACGGAGGGATGGAGCTTCGTCGGGACGGGCGATCCGGCGTCGTTCCCCGGTGAAGTGCGGATGGATGCCCGCACGGCTGCCGCGCATCCCGGTCCTCCGCTGCGGGGTGGGTGGGTCGGCTGGTACGACTACGAGACCGGCGCCCGAGCAGCGGGAGCACCCGTATGGGAAGCCGCTGACGAGCCCGGCGACGCCTGGTTGCGGGTCTCCCGGCTGGCGGCGTTCGATCATGCGACCGGCACCGTATGGGTTGCCGCAGCCGATGCCGATCTCGACGAGTGGAGCGCCGTCGTCGCTCGCGTCACCCCCTCCGCCGTGCAGCGCGGGGAGACGGTGTTCAGTGCGGCCTCGTCCGTACGCAGCGAGGCGCGACACACTCCGACGGAGTACGCAGGACTCATCGAGCGCTGCCGCGAGCTCATCAGAGCGGGGATCGCCTACCAGCTCTGTCTCACCACCCGGTTCACCGTGCCGGGGGAGCACGACGGAGTCGCGGTGTACCGACGCCTCCGTGCCGCAACTCCCGCTCACCATGGCGGCTTCATCCGGATCGGCGGCCGCTCCTTGCTCAGTGCGAGCCCCGAGCAGTTCCTCCATGCTGACGGCGGCATCATCCGCACGCGGCCGATCAAGGGGACGCGGCCCCGCGGCGCAGACGCCGCGCACGATGCCGAGCTCGCCGCCGAGCTCGCGGCGGACCCGAAAGAACGGGCTGAGAACGTCATGATCGTCGATCTGATGCGCAACGATCTGTCGAGGGTGTGCCGACCCGGGTCGATCAGGGTCGAGGCGCTGTGGGCCGTGGAGACGTATCCGGCGGTGCACCAGCTCGTCAGTACCGTCAGCGGCACGGCGGCCGCGGGCACGACGGCGAGCGAACTTCTCGCAGCGACCTTCCCGGCGGGCAGCATGACAGGCGCGCCGAAGCTCTCGGCGATGACGCGCCTGCATGAGCTGGAGGGAGGGCCTCGCGGTATCTACGCCGGGTGCTTCGGTTACATCGGCGATGAGGGGTCGCTCGACCTCGCGATGGTCATCCGCAGCATCGTGATCGACGGTGCGGGCGCTGTGGTCGGCGCAGGCGGGGGGATCACCTGGCGATCGGTCGCCGCCTCGGAGGTCGCCGAGGTCGCGACGAAGGCTCGGGCGCCGCTCGCTGCGCTGGGAGTGGAAATGCCCGCGGCCTGGGCTTCCGATATCCTGAACTGATCCCCTTTTCTCTTCAGATTGGTCGTGCGTTCGTTGTCTGAGAACCTGTCCACCTCTCCCGTCGCCGAGGAGACCTCCTCGGCGCACGCTATCCAGGCCAAGTGGCAGAAGTACTGGGCGGAGAACGAGACGTTCCTCACCGGCGGCGACGATGACAAGCGGCCCCGCCGCTACGTGCTGGCGATGTTCCCCTACCCCTCCGGCGACCTGCACATGGGGCACGCGGAGAACTACCTGTATTCGGACATCGTGGCCCGGTTCTGGCGCCACCGCGGGCACAACGTGCTCAACCCGATCGGCTGGGACTCCTTCGGGCTGCCTGCGGAGAACGCGGCGATCCGTCAGGGAGCGGATCCCCGCGAGTGGACGTACCAGAACATCGCTCAGCAGAAGCAGGCGTTCCAGAACTACGGCGTCTCGTTCGACTGGTCGCGAGTGCTGCACACCTCCGACCCCGAGTACTACCGCTGGAACCAGTGGCTGTTCCTGAAGCTGCACGAGCGAGGTCTGGCGTACCGCAAGAAGAGCGCGGTCAACTGGTGCCCGAACGACCAGACCGTGCTCGCGAACGAGCAGGTCGTCGACGGCCGTTGCGATCGCTGCGGTGCCGAGGTCGTGAAGAAGAAGCTGACTCAGTGGTACTTCAAGATCACGGACTACGCCGACCGGCTGCTCGATGATCTGAACCAGCTCGAGGGCTTCTGGCCGCACAAGGTGCTGCAGATGCAGCGCAACTGGATCGGACGCTCGATCGGCGCCGACGTCGACTTCCGCATCGAGGGGCGCGACGAGCCCGTCACCGTGTTCTCGACGCGTCCTGACACGCTGCACGGAGCGACGTTCTTCGTCGTGGCCCCCGACTCCGACCTGGCTTCGGAGCTCGCAGCGGATGCTCCGGCCGACGTGCGTGAGCGTTTCCAGAAGTACCTGGCCGATGTGCAGAAGACCACCGACGTCGACCGACAGGCCACCGATCGCCCGAAGACCGGGGTCTTCCTCGAGCGGTACGCGATCAACCCGGTCAACGGCGAGAAGCTGCCGGTCTGGGCGGCGGACTACGTGCTGGCCGATTACGGTCACGGAGCGGTCATGGCCGTGCCGGCGCACGACCAGCGAGACCTGGACTTCGCCCGCGCCTTCGACCTGCCCGTAAAGGTCGTCGTCGACACGACGGCGCCCGTCACCGGTGCGATGCCGGTCATCGAGGTCGATGAAGAGGGCGTGCCGATCGACACCGGCGCGGCGCTCGACGAGCAGAACCCCGCCTCCACCGGCATCGCTCTGACGGGAGAGGGCCGGATGATCAACTCCGGACCGCTCAACGGTCTGTCCAAGCGCAATGCGATCGCCCGTGCGATCGAGCAGCTCGAGGCGTCCGGCACCGGGCGCGCCGCCAAGAACTACCGTCTGCGCGACTGGCTGATCTCGCGTCAGCGCTTCTGGGGCACGCCGATCCCGATGCTGCACGCGGAGGACGGCCGGATCATCCCCGTGCCCGAGGAGCAGCTGCCGGTGAAGCTGCCCAGCGTCGAGGGTCTCGACCTCAAGCCCAAGGGATCGTCGCCGCTCGGCGCCGCTGAGAGCTGGGTCCGCACGGTGGATGCCGCCAGCGGTGACCCCGTGCTGCGCGATCCGGACACGATGGACACGTTCGTCGACAGCTCGTGGTACTTCCTGCGATTCCTGTCGCCGAACAGCGACACGGTCGCGTTCGACCCGGCTCAGGCCGCCCGCTGGTCGCCGGTCGACTCCTACATCGGCGGCGTCGAGCACGCCATCCTGCACCTGCTGTACGCGCGATTCATCACCAAGGTGCTGTTCGACATGGGGCTGATCGACTTCACCGAGCCCTTCTCGAACCTCATCAACCAGGGCATGGTCCTGCTCGACGGCGCCAAGATGTCGAAGAGCAAGGGCAACCTGGTGCTCTTCGAGGAGGAGCTCGACGCCTACGGCGCCGATGCGCTGCGCGTGGGTCTCGCGTTCGCCGGACCAGTTGAAGACGACAAGGACTGGGCCGACGTCTCGACGACCGGTGCGCAGAAGTTCCTGGCCCGCGCGTTGCGCATCGCCCACGAGGTGTCCTCTCCTGTCGACGTCGTGTTCGCGGGCGGAGATGCGGCGCTGCGTCGAGCCACGCACAAGCTGCTGGCAGATGCTCCTGGGCTCGTCGAGCAGACGAAGTTCAACGTCCTGGTCGCGCGTCTGATGGAGCTGGTCAACGTCACCCGCAAGACGATCGACGGTGCCGCAGGCGCCGCTGATCCGGCGGTGCGTGAGGCGGCCGAGACCGTCGCCGTGATGCTCGATCTGATCGCCCCGCACACCGCAGAGGAGATGTGGGAGATCCTCGGACACGAGCCGTCCGTCGGGCTCGTCACCTGGCGCTCCGCCGACCCGGCGCTGCTCGTCGAGGACACAGTGACCGCCGTCGTGCAGGTGGGCGGCAAGGTCCGTGCTCAGCTCGAGGTGCCCGCGCGCATCGGCGAGGCCGAGCTCGAATCGCTCGCCCGTGCCGACGAGCGGGTCATTCGCTCGATCGGCGACCGCGAGATCGTCAAGGTCGTCGTGCGCGCCCCGAAGATCGTCAGCATCGTCGTGAAGGGCTGACCGACCGCGTAGCCAGCCGCTCTGCACATCCGGCCGCCCACGGGGGTTCTCCCCGACGGGCGGCCGGATGCATGAGAGGCGTCCGTTCGCTGGCATAGCGTTGCGGAATGCCCGAATCCGCCGCTTCCTCACCGGCGCCGCGCAGGTTGCGGCTGGGGGTCGGCGCCGCCGTCGTGCTGGCGCTCGTCGTGCTGTCCGCGGCCGTCGGACTCGGGCTGATGCGGGGGCAGGCCGTGCCGACCGAATCGGTGCCGTTGGCCACCGAGGCCGCCGAGAGCGGCGGATCGACGGGAGAGCTCTACGTGCACGTGCTGGGCGCGGTCGAGCATCCGGGACTCTATGTCCTCGATCTCGACTCCCGGCTGGTCGATGCGGTGGCGGCGGCCGGCGGGACCACCGACGATGCCGACCTGACCGCGGTCAATCTCGCCCGCGTGCTCTCGGACGGCGAACAGATCAGCGTGCCGGTCGTGGGTGCCGCAGCCGCGGAGGGGCCGCCGGGAGCAGGCGCGCCCGCGGACGATCTGGTGGATCTCAACACCGCAGATCAGGCGGCGCTCGAGACTCTGCCGCGCATCGGCCCCGCCCTGGCCGAGCGGATCATCGCCTGGCGTGACGAGAACGGTCGGTTCACCTCGGTCGATGACCTGCTGTCGGTCCCCGGCATCGGAGAGAAGCTGCTCGCCGGCATCCGCGACGGTGTGCGGGTGTGATGCGCGGTCTGCGGGCGCTGTCTCTCTCTCTCGCCTGAGTCCGAGCGTCGTCAGCTGTGCAGCGACGTGTCGCTTCTCGACGCCCCCGAGTCGGTCAGGACGGCACGTGCGGCACGCTCGCCGGAAGCGAGGGCGCCTTGGATCGACGCGGTGTCTCTGTGATCCCCGGCTGCATACAGCCGCTCGGCGTAGCGCGGCGATCGCGGTGGGCCGAGCGGTGCCGGTTGGGCAGGCAACGCGTCCACGATGTCGTCGCGCCGGATCAGCTGCCACGCGCTGATGTCCGTACCCCAGACCTCTTCGAGGTGGCGGCGCACGTCGAACTCGTCGGCGGGTGCGCCGCCACGCGGCAGCAGGCAGGTCGCGGCGATGAGGTGACGTCCGGCCGGCGCATACGAGGGCACGGTGTGCGTCATCACGACGGTGTTCACGACGGGGCCTCCACCTCGGCCGTCGACGGTGAGCAGTGCGGATCCGCTGGGAGGTTCAGTGGCGGCGAACCACCACGTCTGCAGACCTCTCGTGACCGGACGGGCGAGACCGGTGAGGTCGCTGACGGCATCGGCGCCGACTGCGACCACCGCCCGAGCCGCTCGCACGGAGTCGCCGTCGCTCAGCCCCACCGTGATCTCCTCTCCTCCTGCTGAGATGCCTCCCGCGCGCGCGCCGAGACGGATGTCAGTACCCGCCGCGCGCGCGTGCGCGGCGAGCTGCTCGGGGACAGCGGCGATCCCCTGTGCGGGAAGCCCGGGTCGGCCGAGCGCGAAGTAGCGTACGAGCAGTCGCGCGAAGGCGTTCGACGTCTCGCCGCCTCTCTCCGCCAGAACCCCGGCGAGAAACGGCTCGAGTACAGCGGTGCGAAGCGGGCCACGAAGCCCCGCGGCATCCCATCCCTCGCGCATGGTGGCATCGTTCCGAGCCAGATGCGAGAGCGGACGCACCAGTGCCGGCGAGGCCCAGCGTGCCAGCGCAACGGCATCCCGACCGCTCACCAGGCCGCTGCGCAGAGACGTGACGATCGACAGCGGATGCCGCAGCGGATGCCGCAGCTCGGCCACCCCGTCCGTCGTGCGCACCCGCACGCCCACGGGAAAGCTCCCGAGCGCGAGTGCGTCGAGATCGACGCTGCGCCGAAGCGCCGGGTAGGCCGGGTTGAGGACCTGGAACCCGCGGTCCAGCCGGAAGCCGTCGATGATGTCGGTGCGCTGGCGTCCGCCGACCGCATCCGCGGCCTCGAGGACGACGACGTCGAGTCCGTGCGCGGAGAGCAGTCCCGCGCAGCGGAGCCCTGCGAGTCCGGCGCCGATCACGATCACGTCATGCATTCGCGATGACCTCTGCTCGGCGCGCCAGAAAGTTCCGCACCAGAGTCAGGTGACTGGGCTGGTGCTCTGCGATGTCGCGTACGTCGACCATTCCCCGAGTATGCCTGAGTCGCTCGGTGTGATGGACGGTGTCGGCTGTCGGAACGGCCCGCGGTCGGTGAATGGAAGTGCCCGCGGTCCTCACTCAGAGATCATCGCTTCGCATTCGGCGCTCCTGCACGCCGCGTCGGCATCGATGTGTTGTCCACCGACCGGGGGCGGGTGCGCTGCGAGGTGGTCGCACGCCCCTACGTTGTCCTGATGCACCGGCTGCCGATGAGATGCGACCCGCGGGTTCGACCGCGCGATGACGCGCGGGTATGAGCCGGGATCTGCGTCTGCTGCCGATCGCAGGCGGAGTGTGGGTGGTCGCCCTGGTCTGCGTGTTCGTGCCTCCAGCTGCGCAGTGGTGCCTTCTCGGTGGCGTGCTGGGGGCGGCGGCGTCGCTGTTGTGGATGCTGCTGCGGTCGTCCGCCGCGGCGTCCATGGCCGGGGTGCGTGGTCAGGGCGGCGGTCATGGCGGGTGTCGCGATGCTGTCACTGCTTCTCGGGCGGCCGAGCGCGGGTGCGGGGATGCTGGCGCTCAGCGCGAGCGGCATCCTGATCGCCGACCCGTGGCTGGCCTCGACTGCGGGATTCGCGCTCTCGGTCTCCGCATCGGGTGCACTGATCCTGCTCTCGCCGTCGCTCACCCGCGGACTCGCGCGATTCATGCCGCAACCTCTCGCTCTCGCGATCGCCGTGCCGACGTCCGCACAGCTCGTGTGCGGCCCCGTCATCGCCCTCTTCGCAGAGCAGCAGTCTCTCGTGGGGCTCGTGGCGAACCTGCTGGCTGCGCCCGCGGCGCCGATCGCCACTGTCATCGGCCTCCTCGCGTGTCTCGCCGCTCCGGTGGGCGTTCTCGCCGACCTTCTGGCGGCGTCGGCATGGTTGCCCGCCGCGTGGATCGCGCAAACGGCCAGCATCACGGCCAGGCTGCCGTTCGCTCAGATCGCCATGGTGCCCGGCATCGCCAGCGCCGTGCTGGTCAGCGTCGTGAGCGCGGCGATCGGGGTGATTCTCGCCGATGGGTACCGCGCGGTGCCGGTCGTCAGGGGTGTCGCAGCCGCCGTGCTGGCAGTCGCGCTCGGACTGGGCGGTGCGCATGTGGTGCTCAACGGTCCGCTGGCGAGCGCGACCACTCCCGACGAATGGTCGGTCGCCGCCTGCGATGTGGGCCAGGGAGACGCACTCGTCGTGCGCTCGAAGGGGGCGATCGCCCTGATCGATACCGGGCCGGAACCGGAGCCGCTCGCCTCGTGTCTGCGCGAACTGGGTGTCGAACGCGTGGATCTGCTCGTGCTCACGCACTTCGATCTGGATCACATCGGCGGGGTCGAGGCTGTTCAGGGGAGAGTCGGCGCGGTGCTGCACGGGCCACCGGGGGAGAGCGGTGACGAGCGGATGCTGCAGCACCTCGCCGACGGCGGTGCGACGGTCGGTCAGGCGGCAGCGGGCATGCGGGGTGACCTGGGCGCGGCGTCCTGGCAGGTGCTGTGGCCGCAACGTGGGTCGGAGGCGTTCCCGCCGGGCAACGACCAGAGCGTGGTTCTGGAGATAGGTGGCGGCGGCGTACCCCGCTCGCTCTTCCTGGGCGACCTGTCGGGGGAGGCGCAGCGGATGCTGGAACGCACCGCGCATCTCCGAGGCGGCTACGCGGTGGTCAAAGTCGCCCATCACGGCAGCGCCGACCAGGACTTCCCGCTCTATCAGGACCTGCACCCGAGTGTCGCGCTGTTCAGCGCAGGCGTCGACAACGACTACGGGCATCCGCGAGCGGAGACTCTGGCATCGCTCGAAGCTGCCGGTGCGCGAGTGCTGCGGACCGACCAGCAGGGCCGTCTCCTCGTGGGCCTCGCGGGGGACGAGCTTCAGCTGTGGGCCGAGAAGCAGCCACCCTGACGGCGGGGTCGACGTCTGTGGCCCCCGGTAGTCTGGAGGCATGGCTGCTTCTCGTACTCCTTCGCGCGGTGGGACCAAGGCAGCCAAGGTCCCGCAGGTGTCGTGGCGCGATCCGCGTCCGGCGCCGGTGGTGCTCGTGTTCGGCCCGGAGGAGGTCTGCGCAGAGCGCGCGATCGCCGGAGTCCGCGACTACCTCCGCACCGAAGACCCCGCGCTCGAGGTGACCGATGTCCGCGCTGATGACTACGCGCCCGGGACTCTCCTCGCGCTGACCTCGCCGTCGTTGTTCGGGGAACCCCGGCTGGTGCGCGTGTCGGGGGTGGAGAAGTGCTCGGATGCCTTCTTGCAAGAGGCTGTGTCCTACCTCGACCACCCGCAGGAGGGTGCGACAGTGATCCTGCGCCACACCGGGGCCAGCGTCCGCGGCAAGAAGCTGCTCGATGCGGTGCGCGCCGGGACGGGCGACGGCATCGAGATCCCGTGCCCTGCGATCAAGCGCGACGGCGACCGCGTCGACTTCGCTGCCGGCGAGTTCTCTGCGGCGAAGAAGCGGATCGCCCCGCCTGCGTTGCGCGCTCTGGTCTCGGCCTTCGCCGATGACCTCACCGAGCTCGCGGCGGCATGCCAGCAGCTGATCGGCGACGTCGAGGGCGATGTCACCGAAGAAGTCGTCACCAAGTACTACGGCGGGCGGGTCGAAGTCTCTGCCTTCGTCGTCGCTGACACGGCGATCGCCGGACGCTATGGCGAGGCTCTCGTGGCCCTGCGCCATGCCCTCGCCTCCGGCGCCGACCCCGTGCCGATGGTCGCGGCGTTCGCCATGAAGCTGCGCACCATGGCGCGCGTCGCCGGAAACCGCGAGCCGAGCCGTCAGCTCGCGCAGCGACTGGGAATGAAGGACTGGCAGGTCGACCGTGCGCGACGCGACCTCGCCGGATGGAACGAGCGTTCGCTGGGAATGGCCATCCAGGCGACGGCGCGCGCCGATGCCGAAGTCAAGGGTGCCGCCCGCGACCCGATCTTCGCTCTCGAGCGGATGCTCACCGTCATCGCCACCCGCCAGCCGTTCGGCGAGTGAGCGCGGTCTGACGCGCGGCAGCTGCCTCGTCCGTCGAGATCGCTGGCACACACGGTTCCGAGCACGCGAAAGAGCCCGCCCCGCGAACGGGACGGGCTCTTGTCACACCGTCAGGCGTGGAATCGGCTCAGAGAGCGGAGACCTGCTTGGCGATGGAGGACTTGCGGTTCGCAGCCTGGTTCTGGTGGATGACACCCTTGCTGACGGCCTTGTCGAGCTTGCGGGAGGCAGCCTTCAGAGCAGCCTCGGCTGCAGCCTTGTCACCGGAGACGACAGCGGCGCGGGTCGCGCGGATGTGCGTCTTCAGCTCGCTCTTCACGGCCTTGTTGCGCTCGTGAGCCTTGTCGTTGGTCTTGTTGCGCTTGATCTGCGACTTGATGTTTGCCACGTGTGGACGCTTTCTGTACGGAGTTGTTAGGAAATGCCGGCAGAAGAAGAGGGCTTCCACTCGGCGGTCGTGAGGGAAGAACCCACACGCAAGCCAAGAACCAACTCTACCAGCATCCGGGCGGTTCACCCTAAACGAGCGAGGTGTCCTCGTCACTGATGCGGTGTCGGTGCGTGTGGGTGCACAATCATCAATATCCCGACACTCGCGTCGCGACCCCGACGTCAAGGAGCGACATGAGCCCCGCCCTCCCATCCGGATCGCCGGTGTCCGCTCTGCGGAGAGTCGGACCGCCATGGATGACCGTCTTCACCCTCGCCTGGCTGGCGATCTGGACGGTGCAGCTCACTCCGGTCCAGTTGCTCCTCCCCTTGCAGTTGAACACGTCTGAGAAGGACTGGATACCCGGCGTCATCTCGTCCGGGCTGGTGCTCGGCATCGGCGGTCTCGCAGGGATCGTCGCGGGCCCGCTGGCCGGGGCGCTGTCGGATCGCGCGGCCGTCGGACGGCGGCGTCGGCGACCATGGGCGATCGGTGGCGTGCTCGTCACCGCGCTGTTCCTCGTGGTGACCGGTTTCAGTGAGGGGCCCTGGGCCGTGGGAGGAGCCTGGGTCGGTGTGTCGATCGGCGTCGCGGTGTCGTCGGCCGCCTTCACCGCACTGATAGCGGACCAGCTTCCTCCGACGCAGCGTGGCGCCGCATCCGCCGCCGTGGGCTCCAGTCAGGCGGTGGGCATCGTGCTCGGCGTCGGGCTCGTGGTGCTCCTCGGGCTCGGCATCCGTGAGGGGTACCTGCTGCTCGCCGGGATCATCGCGACGGTGGGAATCGGTGCAGCGCTGCTTCTGCCCGATCCGCCCGCGGCCGTCGACGCGACTCCGGTGACGCGTGATCGTCATCTGCTGGCATCGCTGCGCGATCGGGATTTCGCCTGGATGCTGTCGGGCCGGCTCGTGACCAACATCGGCAACGCGCTCGGCACCGCACTGTTCCTCTTCTTCCTGCTCCATGGTCTGCACCAGGAGACGACGGTGGCGCAGGACAACCTGCTGCTCCTGATCGTGGTCTACACGCTGTTCGTGGTGCTCGCATCGGTGTTCACCGGTGTGTTCTCCGATCGCACGGGCAACCGGCGTTCCCTCACGATCCTGGCGACCCTGGTGCAGGCGGCCTCCGGCGTCGTGATCGCCGTCGTGCCGACCTTCGAGGCGACGATGGTCGCCGCCGCGCTCATGGGGCTCGGCTACGGCGCGTTCTCGACCGTCGGGCTCGCCTTCGCCGCCGACCTGCTGCCCGGCGAGAGGGACCACGCCCGTGACCTCGGCATCGTCTACGTCACGGCGGCACTCGGCCAGCTGATCGGCCCGGTGCTCGGGGCGGGGCTCGTCGCGCTCGTCGGGGGATTCTGGCTGGTGTTCGCAGCAGCCGCCGTGCTGTCGCTCGTGGGCGGTGCGCTCACGGCTCTGGCGAGGCAGCCGGCGCGGGAGCCGCTGCCTCACCCGTAGCCTCGGATTCGATGGTCGCGACGGCCAACCGCAGGACGGCGTTGAAGATCTGCGGACGCATCGCCGTGACGAGGTGCGTGGTGCGCGGCACGACGATGAGCTCTGCGTGAGGCGCGAGCCGTCGGAAGAGGGCCTCGTTGACTCGCAGCTGATCCCACTGTCCGTTCACGAACCACAGCGGCACGCGGATGCGGGCGACCGCTGTCGCGAGATCGAGCGTGGCGAGATTTCGCAGTGCCGTGTCCTGGGTGTCCAGCGCATAGCCGCCGGCGGCGAAATCGGAGCGCGTCTCTTCGGGGATCGTCGCTTCGAGGATGCGCTTCGTGATCCACATCCCGCGATCGGGCAGCCGATCGACGGCGCGCGCGATCGCGCGATACGCCGCGAGACCGGCGCCTCGGGGGAGCGACGTGCACGACGCGGCGACGAGCCCCGCGACCCTCGGTGCCTCCGCTCCGCCGACGTAGGCGAGTGTCAGCAGGCCGCCCATCGAGTGCCCGACGAGCAGCACGGGACCTCGCGTCGCTGCGTCGCGCACCGCGACGTCGATGGTGTGGAGCGCCTCGTGCAGGGTGAAGTCCTCCTCCATCCGGGTGCCATGCCCGGGAAGGTCGACAGCGACGGCCCCGATGCCCTGCTCCTCGAGGAAGGCGAGTTGCGACCGCCACATCGTCGCGGACGTACGGATGCCGTGCACGAAGACGATCTGGACACTCACGCGTTCAGCATAGAGAAAAGCGGGGCCGGTGGATGGACCACCGACCCCGCTGCGAAGCTCTGACGAGTCAGGCTCCGAATGGATTACTTCTCGTATCCCACGTTCTCCACCGGCGTGATGCCGAAGAGGTCGAGACCCACGTAGGGCTCGGGCGTGAGGTTGGCGAGGCCTTCCTTGACGGTCCAGATCTCCGGGCCGTTGAGGACCGGGATGATGCCCCAGGTCTTCGCGAAGATCTCGGACTCCATCTCCATGGCCTTCTTGGTCTGCTCGACCGGGTCGGAGATCGTCTCGAGCTCCTCGTGGATCATCGTGTCGATCTCCTCGGTGCCGGTGCCCGACAGGTTCAGGCCGCTGTCCGAGCAGTACAGCTGGCAGAACCAGGCGGCACCGAACGGGTCGGACGACGTGAAGTTGAGGAAGAAGATGTCACCGTTCTGCGTGGTGTAGTCCTCGGCGAAGTCAGCGGACGGGCGGGTGTCGATCGTCACCTCGACGCCGACCTCCTTCAGCTGCGCCTGAACGGCGAGCGAACGTGCGCGAGCGGTCTCGGTGTCGGAGTGCACGGGGAAGACGAGCGACAGGCGCTGGCCGTCCTTCTCGCGGATGCCGTCGGCACCGGCGACCCAGCCGGCCTCATCGAGGAGCTTGTTGGCACCCTCGGTGTCGCCGTCCTTGCGGCCGGCCTCCTCCAGCGCGTTGACATAGTCAGGCTGGAACGAGAAGAGGGTCAGGGACCCTGCGGGCTCCTCGGTGTAGTTCAGACCGTTGAAGACGATGTCCTTGACCTGCTCGATGCTGATCGCCTCGAACACGGCCTTGCGGACCTCGAGGTCGGACAGCACCGGGTTGGTCGAGTTCAGCGTGAAGATCGCGTTCGCGGTCGCCTGACCCTTGTAGGTCTTGACGCCTTCGAGACCCTCGACCTGTGCGAGCAGCTCGGCGCTGCCGGTCTCGGCCATGTCGACCTCGCCGTTGCGCAGTGCGTTGACCGCCGCGGTCGGCTCCATCTGGATGAAGGAGACCTTGTCGAGCAGCGGAGCGTTGCCCCACCACTTCTCGTTCGGGACGAGCGTGACGACGCCGCCGGTCTTGTCGAAGTTGTCGACCGTGTAGGGGCCTGCGGCCCATTCCGGGTGCCAGTCGCCGAGGAACGCCGTGTTGAACAGCTCAGGCGTGTTGACGGCCGGGTGCAGCAGCTGCGAGTAGACCATCTCGGGCCAGGCGAACTCGCCCTTGAAGGTCACGATGACGTCGCGGTCGTTCTCGCCGGCCTCGACGGACTCGATCTCTTTCCAGCCGTCGGTCGCGTTGGGCTGGTACTCCTCGTTCTCGCCGCTCTGGGCTTCCCAGGTGGCCTTGAACGCGGTGACGTCGATGGGCGTGCCGTCGTTCCAGACAGCCTTCTCGTTGACCTTGAAGTGCAGGACGGTCTTGCCGTCTTCGACACCGAAGGAGTAGTCGTCGAGGTATGCGTCGTTCTTCTTGACGGTGCCGTCAGGATCCATCAGCAGGATCTGGGGGCGGAACCACGTCCCGATCTGGGTGACGCGGGCGTCACCGTCGCTGTGGAAGTAGTTCAGCTGCTCGGCGATGTTCGAGACGGGGATGCGGAGTTCGCCGCCCTCTGCGAGGTTCTCGCGGGGCTGCGGGTTGTAGTCCGCGCCCTCGACCGTCTGAGCTTCGCCTTCACCGCTGTTGCCGCCGCCGTTGCCTGCCGGTGCGCACCCGCTCATGGCGAGGGCGAAGGCAGCGCCGAGAGCAGCGATGCCCATCAGCTTCTGATGCCGTTTCATGGTACTCCTTAGTGCCTGTCGGCCTTACTTGGGATAGGGGCAGACTAACCCCGCAACTCTCGGGCGAAACCCCAGTGACACGGAACCGTTATCGGACTGTGCACATCGGTACACAGGTCAGCTGACGGCGACGGCCTCTGGGTCGAAACCCTCGACGGGAAGGATGATCCGCTCGCGCGTGCGCTCGATGTCGGGGTCGGGGATCGGGATCGCCGAGAGCAGCGCCTTCGTGTAGGGGTGCTGCGGATCGTCGAACACCTGATCGACGTCTCCGTGCTCGACGAACGAGCCCTTGTACATCACCGCGACCCGGTCGGCGATGTGGCGTACGACGGCGAGGTCGTGCGCCACGAACAGGTAGGACAGCCCGAGCTTGGCCTTCAGCTCGTCGAGCAGGTTGATCACGCCGGCCTGGATCGAGACGTCGAGAGCCGAGACGGGCTCGTCGAGCACCACGATCTTCGGGTTGGTCGACAGCGCTCGTGCGATGCCGATGCGCTGACGCTGACCACCCGAGAACGCCTGGGGGAAGCGGTCGCTGTGCGCCGGGTCGAGACCCACGAGACCCATGAGCTCCTCGACGCGATCGAACACGTCGTCCTTGCTCATGCCGATCGCGAGCATCGGCTCGGCGATGATGTCCCAGACCGTCATGCGAGGGTCGAGCGCCCCCATCGGGTCCTGGAAGACGATCTGCAGATCACGACGGAGCTTTCGCTCCTCCGCTCGGTTCTTGATGTCAGCGACGCTCGTGCCGCCGATGCGGATGTCGCCGTCCTCCTGGGCGACGAGATCCATGATCTGGAGGAGCGTCGTCGTCTTCCCGCTGCCCGACTCGCCGACGATCGCGAGGGTCTCGCCCTGGCGGATGTCGAAGCTGATCCCCTTGACGGCGTGCACCTCGCCGACCTTGCGCTTGAAGAGCGCACCCTTCATGAGGGGGAAGGTCTTGTTGAGGTTGACCGCCTCGAGGGTGATGGGACGATCCTCGCGGGGCACCTTCGCCAGCCCGCTCTCGGGGATCTCCGGGATGGGGAAGACGGGGAGCCCGCCGATGCGTCCGTCGTCGTCGATGTCGTTCGCGCGGATGCAGGCGACGGAGTGGTCGGAGTGACCCTCGGTGGAGATGGGGAGCAGATCGGGCTCGCGCTGCAGGCACGCGTCGATCGCGATGGGGCATCGCGCCGCGAACGGGCACGCATCCGGCAGATTGATCAGGAGTGGGGGGTTGCCCTTGATCGGGATCAGCGGCACCTTCTCGGTCTTGTCCACCCGCGGGATGGCACCCAGAAGGCCGATCGAGTACGGCATCCGGGTGCGGTAGAACAGCTCGCGCACCGGGGCCTGCTCGACGGGCTTGCCGGCGTACATCACCAGCACGTCGTCGGCGGTCTTGGCGACCACCCCCATGTCGTGCGTGATGATGATCATCGCGGCGCCGGTCTCCTGCTGCGCCTTCTCCATGAGCTCGAGGATCTGCGCCTGGATGGTGACGTCCAGCGCGGTCGTCGGCTCGTCCGCGATGATGAGCTTGGGATTGTTGGCCATCGCGATCGCGATCACGACACGCTGACGCATGCCGCCGGAGAACTCGTGCGGGAAGGCCTTCATGCGGCGCTCCGCCTCGGGGATCCCGACGAGCTTCAGCAGCTCGACGGAGCGATCCCAGGCGTCCTTCTTCGACAGCCGACGATGAACCGTGAGAGCCTCGATCAGCTGGTCACCGATCGTGAACACGGGCGTGAGCGAGGTCAGCGGGTCCTGGAAGACCATGGCCATCCCGTTGCCGCGGATCACCGAGAGCTGCTTGTCGGACTTGCCGAGCAGTTCCTGGCCGTCATAGATGATCGACCCGGTGACCTTGGCGTTGTCGTCGAGCAGGCCCATGATCGCGAGCGAGGTGACGGACTTGCCCGAACCGGATTCGCCGACGATGCCGAGGGTGCGACCCTCTTCGAGGTCGAACGAGACGCCGCGCACGGCATCGACTCGACCGGCTTCCGACGGGAAGCTGACCTTGAGGTCTCGGACGGAAAGGACAGTACTCATGCGCGACCTCCAGCCGCAGAGGTCGGATCCAGGGCGTCGCGCAGACCGTCGGCGATGAGAGCCATCGAAACGGTGAGCAGGGTGAGCGCCGCTGCAGGGAAGTAGAAGAGCCACGGTGCGCTCACCAGAGTGCTGGAGCCGTAGCCGATCAGGGCGCCGAGCGAGACGTCGGGCAGCTTCACACCGAAGCCGAGGAACGAGAGCGCGGTCTCGGTGAGGACGGCGGACACGACGCCGAGCGTGAAGTTGATCACCAGCAGCGACCCGATGTTCGGGAGCATGTGACGCAGGACGATCCGCATCCCCGAGAGCCCGGCGTAGCGAGCGGCATGCACGTACTCGCGCTCGCGGATCGACAGCGACAGGGTCCAGATGATCCGGGCAGGGAAGAACCAGCCGACGACGAAGATCATGACGAGCGAGATCACCAGCCAGTTCCCGCCGGCGTCGTTCGAGATCATCGCGAGGATCAGGAAGTTCGGGACCACCATCATGAAGTGGATGATCGCGAGCATGATCCGCTCGTACCGGCCGCCGAAGTAGGCGGCGGTGGCTCCGATGAGTGCCGAGACGACCGTGGTGCCGATGGCCACGAGGGCAGCGATCATCATGGAGCGCTGAAGTCCTACGGCGACCTGGGCGAAGTTGTCGTTGCCCGAACCGTTCGTCCCGAACCAGTGCTCGGCCGAGGGAGCCTGGCGCAGTGCGAGGAAGTCGAGGTCGGTGTGCGAGTAAGGCGCGATGAGCGGTCCCACGATCGCGAACACCACCAGAAGCGCGAGGATGACGACGCCGATCAGGGCACCGCGGTTGCGCAGGAACCGACGCGTGTACAGCGTCAGCATCGAGGTGCGCTTGCGGTTCTTCGGCTTCTCCGGCTCGGCGATCTCGGGGGACACCCCGATGGCTTCCAGGGACATCAGCTCACCCGCACTCTCGGATCGAGGACGACCACGGCGACGTCAGCGAGGATCGCGCCGATCGCCGTCATCAGGGCGCCGAACGCCGCGACTGCGACCACGCCGTGAATGTCGTTGTTGTTCAGGGTCTGGATGAAGTACCGACCCATTCCGTTCCAGTTGAAGATCGTCTCGGTCAGCACCGCTCCGGTGAAGACCGCGGGGATCGTGAACGCGACCTGCGTCGTGACGGGGATCAGCGACGTCCGCAGCGCGTGCTTGCGGATGGCCTGCTGCTTGGTGAGTCCCTTGGCACGAGCGGTGCGAACGTAGTCCGCCTTGATGTTGTCGAGCAGCAGCGAGCGCTGCAGGAAGTGGATGGACGCGTAGCCCGTGAGCACCAGGCCGAGTGTGGGGAGCGTCAGATGTTGGAGGACGTCTATGAGGACGGGGAAGAATCCCTCGACCCCCTGACTGGAGGATCCGACGACGTAGAAGACGGTCGTGCCGACCGCGTTGTTGAAGTTGATCGCGAGCAGAACCAGAGCGAATCCCGCAACGACCGTGGGGATGTTCATCGTGATGATGCTCGTGCCCTGACCGATGCGGTCGGCCAGTTTGTACTGACGGGATGCCGTGTAGACACCGAGGGCGATGCCCAGGATGGTCGTGATGATCGTCGCCCCGAGCACGAGCTCGGCGCTGATCCAGACCCGGTATGCGACCTGCTCGTTGACGGACTCGCCTGTGGGGCCGACTCCCCAGTCCCAGCGGAAGAGGATGCTCGAGAACCAGGTCCACCATCGTTCGATCAGGGGGACCGATTCGCTGAGGTTGCGAGGCTTCAGCAGCGCATCGATCTGATCGGGCGAAAGCGGAGGTCGACGTCCGACGTAGTTGTTCTCGGGATCGAGATACAGCCACGCGAGGAAGTAGGTGATGTTCGTCGCGATGACGATCATCAGCACCCATCCCAGCAGGCGGCGCAACAGATACTTGATCAAGGTGATGATTCTTTCTCTTTTACAGACGCGCGCGGGATCCGCCGACGCAACGCTGAGCCGGGAAGACAGTCAATCACCATCAGCCGATCTGCGCGACACGACGCCTGCACTTGGTCTGTGACGGAGTCTTATCGCTCACGGGATCCGGTGTCACGGATGGCTCCCGGGCAACCTCGGCAGAATATCACCGGATCGCACGAAGCGGGCATAAGCCTCGCCTCACCGTAGAATCGTCAGGACATGTCACCACGCGCTCTCACTCCGCTTCAGCCTGCCGCGACGCCTTCGGCGCAGATCCGCAACTTCTGCATCATCGCGCACATCGACCACGGCAAGTCGACCCTCGCCGACCGCATGCTCCAGATCACCGGCGTGGTCTCGGATCGCGACATGCGCGCGCAGTACCTCGACCGCATGGACATCGAGCGTGAGCGCGGCATCACCATCAAGAGCCAGGCCGTGCGGATGCCGTGGGAGATCGACGGCGAGACCTTCGCGCTCAACATGATCGACACCCCGGGGCACGTCGACTTCACCTACGAGGTGTCCCGGTCTCTCGCCGCCTGCGAGGGCGCGATCCTGCTCGTCGACGCCGCCCAGGGCATCGAGGCCCAGACTCTGGCGAACCTCTACCTCGCGCTTGAGAACGACCTGCACATCATCCCGGTGCTGAACAAGATCGACCTGCCGGCGGCCGACCCCGACAAGTACGCCAAGGAGCTGGCATCGCTCATCGGCGGCAAGCCCGAGGACGTGCTCCGTGTCTCGGGCAAGACCGGTGTCGGCGTCGAGGAGCTGCTCGACCGACTGGTCAAGGAGATCCCCGCACCCGTCGGAGACGCCGATGCTCCGGCCCGCGCCATGATCTTCGACTCCGTCTACGACGCCTACCGCGGGGTCGTCACCTACGTCCGCATGGTGGACGGCAGCCTGTCGCCCCGCGAGCGCATTCAGATGATGTCGACGGGTGCCAACCACGAAGCGCTCGAGGTCGGCGTGTCGAGCCCCGAACCGGTGCCGTCCAAGGGGCTCGGCGTCGGCGAGGTCGGCTACCTCATCACCGGAGTGAAGGACGTCCGTCTGTCGAAGGTCGGTGACACGATCACGACGGCACGCAGGCCCTCGACCCAGGCTCTGCCGGGCTACACCGACCCGAAGCCGATGGTCTTCTCGGGGATCTACCCGATCGACGGCAGCGATTACGCGGAGCTCCGGGAGGCGCTCGACAAGCTCAAGCTCTCCGACGCCTCGCTGCAGTACGAGCCTGAGACCTCGGTCGCCCTCGGTTTCGGCTTCCGCTGCGGGTTCCTGGGACTCCTGCATCTCGAGATCATCACCGAGCGTCTCGAGCGAGAATTCGGCCTCGACCTCATCACCACCGCACCCAGCGTGATCTACGAGGTGCTCACGAGCGACACGGGCGAGACCGTGACGGTGACGAACCCGAGCGAGTACCCCGACGGTCGCATCGGCTCGGTGTCGGAGCCGATGGTGAAGACCGCGATCCTGCTGCCCAAGGACTACGTGGGCACGGTCATGGAGCTCTGCCAGTCTCGTCGCGGAGCGCTGCTGGGCATGGAGTACTTCTCCGAGGAGCGCGTGGAGCTCCGCTACATGATGCCGCTCGGTGAGATCGTCTTCGACTTCTTCGACCAGCTCAAGTCCAAGACCCAGGGCTATGCCTCGCTCGACTACGAACCCGCCGGACAGCAGGAGGCGGACCTGGTCAAGGTCGACATCCTGCTGCAGGGTGACAAGGTCGACGCGTTCAGCTCGATCGTGCACCGCGACAAGGCCTACGCCTACGGCACGCTGATGACGGAGCGACTGCGCAAGCTGATCCCTCGCCAGAACTTCGAGGTGCCGATCCAGGCCGCTATCGGCGCCAGGATCATCGCCCGCGAGACGATCAGGGCGCTGCGCAAGGACGTGCTCGCCAAATGCTACGGCGGTGACATCAGCCGCAAGCGCAAGCTCCTCGAGAAGCAGAAAGAGGGCAAGAAGCGCATGAAGATGGTCGGTCGTGTCGAAGTGCCGCAGGAGGCGTTCATCGCAGCGCTCTCCGGCGACGTCGAGGGCAAGGACAAGAAGTAGGACCTTCGGGCCGGGCTGTTCCCGGCGTGGAGGGTGATCGTCCAGGGAACGGGAAGTAGGCTGGAACGCATGCGGCGCGGGACTTTCCGAGACGACACGGTTGACTATGCGGCCGTGGGTGCGACCCACGCGCCCGATCTGATGCAGTACCCGCCGGAGCGCAGCATCCCGGCGGAGAACTCCTGGCGGATCGGCAGCGGTCATGACCGCTTCCAGTCCGCGGGCGAAGCGCTGCTGACCTGGACCGCGCAGCGCGCGGCGGGCCTCAGCATCGAGGATGTGCGTCCCGCGCCCGGTCCCGCCTACGCCGGTGTCAGCTTCGACGCCGAGGGCACTCCGATCGCACCGAGCAAGAACGACGTCGAACAGCGCTTCGACGCGGAAGGCACCCCGTTCGCCGGCCCGGGCATGACGCTGCGCCTGCATGGGCGGGTTGCCGGCATGCGGGCGGATGCCGAGCTGCGCGTGATCTCCGTGACCGAGGAGAAGCGCCGGATCGGGTTCGTGCTGGGCACGGTCGGAGGCTCGGTGGTGCGCGGTGAGGAGTCCTTCGACATCGACTGGCGCGAGGACAACGACGAGGTGTGGTTCTCCGTCCGTGCCTTCGACGCGCCGAACTCCCTTCTCTACCGCGTCGTCCCGCCGCTGGTGAAGCGCCGTCGCCGCGAGTTGTTCGCACGCTATCTGCGAGCGATCTCGCCGCTGTACGCGACTCCGGTCTGATGGTCGCACCTCTCTGATGGCCGGTCCGCTCCCACTCGGCGATCCGGCACCGGCAGACGGACATCTGCCCTCCGATCTGCCGATCGATTCCTCCGTGCCCTTCTCCGCATATCTGCACGTCCCCTTCTGCCGGGTGCGGTGCGGCTACTGCGACTTCAACACCTACACCTCGGGAGAGCTCCGCGGCGCGAAGCAGGAGGACTACGCCTCGACGCTCATCACCGAGATCGCCCTGGCGAGGCGCGTTCTCGCGGATGCGGGCGCGCTGCGCCCGATGGACACCGTGTTCTTCGGAGGCGGCACGCCGACGCTGCTGCCGCCGGGCGACCTGGCGCGGATGCTCGGTGCGGCGACCGACGCGTTCGGCCTCGTCGACGGCGCCGAGGTCACGGTCGAGGCGAACCCCGACACGGTGACGTCCGAGGTCGCGCGGACCCTCGCGGATGCCGGCGTCACGCGGCTGTCGATCGGCATGCAGTCGGCAGTGCCGCATGTGCTCGCCGCTCTCGACCGCACTCATCGCCCCGAGAACGTGACGACAGCGGTCGCCGCGGCGAAGGACGCAGGCCTCGCCGTGAGCGTGGACCTCATCTACGGCGCCCCCGGTGAGTCGATCGGTGATTGGGAGGCGTCGCTCGACGCGGCGCTCGCACTCGAGTCGGACCACATCTCGGCGTACGCGCTGATCATCGAGGACGGCACGAAGCTCGCGCGACAGATCCGCCGAGGCGAGGTGCCGGCGCCGGACGACGACCTGCAGGCCGACATGTACGAGCTCGCCGATGCGCGTCTCGCAGCGGCGGGCTTCGACTGGTACGAGATCAGCAACTGGTCTCGCTCGCCCGAGCAGCGTTCGCGGCACAATCTCGCCTACTGGCGGGGGAGCGACTGGTGGGGATTCGGTCCCGGCGCGCACAGTCACGTCGCCGGCCTGCGGTGGTGGAACGTCAAGCATCCGGCCGCGTATGCACAGCGGCTCGCCGCAGCGGAGTCTCCCGCCGCCGGCACGGAGCGGCCGGACGAGCAGTCGACGACGCTCGAGCGCATCCTGCTGCTGAGTCGCATCCGCGAGGGCATCGCCGTCAGCGACCTCGCCGCGGACAAGAGGACACGCGTCGCGGGTCTGATCGCGGATGGGCTCGTCGACCCGGCCGCTGCCGTTCGCGGACGCGTGCAGCTCACACTGCGGGGGCGCCTGCTCGCCGATGCCGTCGTGCGTGAGCTCACCGACTGATCGGCGACCGCTGAGTCCGGACATCGTGCCGGATCAGCACGTGGTCGGCGTCGGCGGGTAGAATTGGCACTCGTAGCCAGTGAGTGCCAAGAGGGAGGGAGTTGCGATGGTCAGCGAAAGAGGCCTCCAGGTTCTCCGCGCGATCGTGCAGGACTACGTCGAGACCCATGAACCCGTCGGCAGCCGATCGATCGTCGACCGATACTCCTTCGGCGTGTCCGCGGCGACGATCCGCAACGACATGGCACTGCTCGAAGACGAAGAGCTGATCGCCGCCCCGCACACCTCCTCCGGTCGCGTCCCCACCGACAAGGGCTACCGCGTGTTCGTGGATCATCTCGCCCAGCTGCGGCCACTGTCGGTCGCGCAGCGCACGGCCATCGAGTCCTTCCTCACCGCTCCCTCCGACCTCGACGACCTGATGGTGCGCACGGTCCGAGTGCTCACGCAGCTCACGGGGCAGGTCGCGCTGGCGCAGTACCCGTCATTCGCGCGCGCGCATCTCACGCATCTCGAACTCGTGGCGCTGGCGCCGAATCGTCTGCTCATCGTGCTCGTCACCGACGCGGGCGGCGTCTCGCAGCGCATCGCCCCGCTGCCCGTCGACGTCGACGACGCCGACATGGCGCTGCTGCGTGCTCGTCTCTCCGCCCTGATCACGGGCCGGGCGGTGAGCGACGCCGCTGAGCGGCTGCAGGCGCTTCTCGCGGACGACGCACACAGTCATGACGTCGTACTGCGCGCTCTCGCGACGATCGTCGTCGACGAGCTCGGCGCCTTCCGTCAGGAGCGCCTGGTGATGGCCGGAGCAGCGACTCTGGCTCGACGCGAGCAGGACTTCCGCGGCAGCATCCACCCTCTGCTCGAGGCGATCGAGGAGCAGGTGACGCTGCTGCGGCTGATGAGCGAGATGGAGGCGGACTCCCACGGTCTCGCCGCCAGCATCGGCACCGAGAACGCGTCCTTCGGCCTCGGCGAGGCATCGATCGTGGCCAGCAACTACGCCGCCCCCAGCGGCACGGCGCGAGTCGGCGTGATGGGGCCGACGCGCATGGACTATCCGAGCAATCTCGCGGCGGCGCGGGCCGTGGCCCGCTATCTGTCTCGGATGCTCGACGAAGACGAGGCGGCCCGCTGACGCGGCCGCCCAGAGAACAGCACACGCAGAAGGGCCATTGTGGCAGACCACTACGAGGTACTCGGCGTCTCTCGTGACGCCTCCACCGACGAGATCAAGAAGGCGTACCGACGCCTCGCTCGTCAGCTCCACCCCGATGTGAATCCGGGCGAGGACGCGGCCGAGCAGTTCAAGCTCGTCACGCATGCATACGACGTCCTGAGCGACGACGATTCCCGTCGCCGCTACGACATGGGCGGCGGAGACGGCACCGCCGGCAACTTCCAGGGCTTCGGCGGCTTCGGGGACATCTTCGAGACCTTCTTCGGCGCGGGCCAAGGCGGCGGCAGGGGCGCGCGTCCGCGGTCACGCCGCGAACGGGGACAGGACGCCCTCGTCCGGGTGACCCTCGATCTCGGCGACGTCGTCTTCGGTGCGCACCGCGACATCGAGGTCGACACGGCCGTGCTGTGCGAGACGTGCAACGGCTCGTGCTGCCAGGAGGGCACGTCGCCCGTCACCTGTGACATCTGCGGCGGCTCCGGACACGTTCAGCGTCAGGTGCGGAGCCTGCTCGGCAACGTCGTGACCTCTCAGCCCTGCGGCACCTGCGAGGGCTACGGCACGACGATCCCGTATCCGTGCGGCACCTGCGGCGGCCAGGGGCGGGTGCGCTCGCGTCGCACCGTCTCGCTCGACATCCCCGCCGGCGTCGAGACCGGGCTGCGCCTGCAGCTGCCGGGCTCTGGCGAGGTCGGCAAGGCGGGTGGCCCGAACGGCGACCTGTACGTCGAGGTCACCGTGAACCCGCACCCGTCTTTCAGCCGCGACGGCGACGACCTGCTGGCGACGCTGGAGGTGTCGATGCCGGATGCGATCCTCGGCACCGAGACCACGATCCAGGGTCTCGACGGCGAGGTCGATCTCGAGATCCGCTCGGGCGTCCAGTCCGGCGACGTGCTGACGATCAAGGGCCGCGGCATCACGCCGCTGCGGGGCAACCAGCGCGGCGACCTCCGCGTCGGCGTGCAGGTGGTCACTCCGACCCGGCTCGACTCCGCGCAGCGCGCGCTCATCGAGGACTTCGCGAAGAAGACCAAGGCACCGGGCCCGCAGCTGGCGCAGTTCCAGCAGGGGCTGTTCTCGAAGCTCCGCGACCGCTTCCGTTCGCACTGATCCGGACGGCGCTCATGGCACTCCACTTCCTCGTCGAGAACTCCTCGGATGCCGCGGTCGGCGACCTCGTGTCGCTCACCGGCGCCGAGGCGAAGCACGCCGCCGTCGTCCGACGGCTCCGCGTCGGCGAGGCGGTGACGGTCGGCGACGGCTCGGGGGTGTGGCTGACCGGCGTCGCCGAAGAGGTGTCTCCGTCCCGCGTCGACGTGCGCGTGGCCGAGCGATCGGTCGACCCCGCGCCCAGCCCTCGCATCGTGCTCGTGCAGGCTCTCGCGAAGGGCGATCGCGACGAGCTCGCCGTGCAGGCGGCATGCGAGCTCGGCGTCGATGAGATCGTGCCGTGGCAGGCGAGCCGAAGCGTGTCCCGATGGGATGGTCCCAAGGCCGTCAAGGGGCGCGAGCGGTGGGCGACGATCGTCCGCGAGGCGGCGAAGCAGGCTCACCGGGCGTGGGTCCCGGAGGTGGCGCCTCCGGCGTCGACCGCCGACCTCGCGAGACGCGCCGCATCTCAGCGGGTGCTGCTTCTCGACCCGACCGCCCCCGTGCGGTTGTCCGAGCTCGAGCCGGACGGCAGGGACATCGTCCTCGTCGTCGGGCCCGAGGGCGGTATCTCCGACGACGAGCTCTCGAAGCTGTCGGATGCCGGCGCCGAGCGTGTGCTGCTCGGAGACACCGTGCTGCGCACGTCCACGGCGGGCCCGGCTGCGATCGCCGTGCTGTCGGTCGCACTCAGCCGCTGGTGATCAGGCTACGGACCCGGCAGTGCTGCGGTCAGTAGACTGGGAGCATGTCCGAGCCCTCGATCTTCACGCGCATCCTCAACGGCGACATCCCGGGTGAGATCCTGCTCGACACCGGCCGCGTGTTCGCGATCCGGGACATCAACCCGCAGGCACCGCTGCACGCGCTCGTGATCCCCAAGACCGAGGACTACCGCGACGTCACGGGGCTCGCCGAGGGCGACCCCGGTCTGCTCGCGGAGATCGTCGCGGCTGCGAAGCAGCTCGCCTCCGAGCATGCGAACGGCGAATACCGCCTCATCTTCAACAACGGCGCCAGCGCCGCCCAGTCCGTCTTCCACGTGCACGCCCATGTGCTCGGCAACATCGAGGAGAGCAAGCTCGTTGGCTTCTGACGAAAACGACCTAACCGCATCCGACACCGCCGTCGAGAAGATCTACGCCGACGGCGTCGCCATGGTGCAGCTCCTCGGTCCGCAGGATCGACTGCTCCGGATGCTCGAGAAGGAGCACCGCGACGTCCAGGTGCTCGTGCGCGGCAACGAGATCACGCTCACCGGCGCGCCGGAGGCCGTCGCGAAGGCGAAGACCCTGGTCGACGAGCTGATGACCATGACCAAGGCAGGCCACGACCTCGCCCCGAGCGACGTGACGAGCTCGGCCCGCCTGCTGCGCAACGACGGCGGCCCTCGCCCGAGCGAGGTGCTCGGAGAGGCGATCCTGTCGACCAGGGGCAAGGTCATCCGTCCCAAGACGCTGGGGCAGAAGGAGTACGTCGACGCGATCGAGGAGAACACGATCGTCTTCGGCATCGGCCCGGCCGGTACCGGAAAGACCTACCTCGCGATGGCCAAGGCCGTCCAGGCCCTGCAGCGCAAAGAGGTCACCCGCATCATCCTCACCCGCCCCGCGGTCGAGGCCGGAGAGCGGCTCGGATTCCTGCCCGGCACGCTCACCGACAAGATCGACCCGTACCTCCGCCCGCTCTATGACGCGCTGAACGAGATGATGGACCCCGAGATCGTCCCTCGTCTGATGGCGACGGGCACGATCGAGGTCGCCCCTCTCGCCTACATGCGCGGCCGCACGCTCAACGACTCGTTCGTGGTGCTCGACGAAGCGCAGAACACGACTCCCGAGCAGATGAAGATGTTCCTCACGCGTCTCGGCTTCGGGTCGAAGATGGTCGTCACCGGTGACATCACCCAGGTCGATCTCCCGCAGGGATCCTCGGGACTCCGGCTCGTCACCCGCGTGCTCGACGGCATCGACGACATCCATTTCGCGCGGCTCACGAGCGACGACGTGGTGCGTCACTCGCTGGTCGGACGGATCGTCGACGCCTACAGCGAGTATGACGAGCGGCGCACCGCCCAGCGCTACGAGCGCGAGCAGGCGGCGGAGTTCGCCAACCGTGCCGACCGGCGGGGCGCACAGCGACCAGGACCCCGAGACCGGATGCCGAAACGAGGCCTCTCCTGATGAAACGAGCACAGCCATGATCGAGATCAACAACGAGTCGGCCATCGACGTCGACGAGACCGTGCTGCAGCGCCTGACCGACTTCAACCTCGCGCAGATGCATGTCAGCCCGGACGCCGAGGTCGCGATCGTGCTCGTCGACGAGGCTGCCATGGAGGCCCTCCACGTGCAGTGGATGGATGAGCCCGGTCCGACCGACGTGCTCAGCTTCCCGATGGACGAGCTGCGCCCGGGCACCGAGGATCGCCCCACGGCCCCGGGGCTGCTGGGAGACATCGTGCTGTGTCCTCAGGTCGCCGAGGCTCAGGCCCAGGCCGCCGGCCACACCCTGATGGACGAGCTGATCCTGCTCACCACCCACGGTCTGCTGCACCTCCTCGGCTTCGATCACGCCGAGCCCGACGAGGAGCGCGAGATGTTCGGACTGCAGAAGGAGCTCATCCAGGGCTTCGCCGCGGCTGAACGTCGACGATGACCGCGGCCCTCCTGCTCGCAGGCGCTGTCCTGCTCGTCGCCTTCGGCGGCCTGATGGCGGCGATCGACGCCGCCTTCGGTGTCACGTCCCGGTCGGACATCGAGGAGATGGGCGCGGAGGGGCGCAACGGCCCCCAGCTGGTGCGCATCGCCGCCGACCCTGACGCACACGTCAACGCCGTCGCATTCATCCGCGTGCTCGCCGAGACGGCGGCCGCGGTGCTCGTCACGGTGGCGTTCAGCATCCTGTTCGACAACATCTGGTGGGCGATGCTGGCCGCAGCGCTGCTCATGACGGGTATCAGCTTCGTGCTGGTGGGGGCGAGCCCTCGATCCTTCGGGCGGCACCACGCCGAGGGCATGCTCCGGGCCAACGCACGCATCGTCCGCGGGCTGCGCATCATCCTGGGGCCACTCGCTCACGGACTCGTGGTGCTCGGCAACCGGGTGACCCCCGGGCGGGGACGCAGCTCGTTCACGTCCGAGGAGCAGCTGCTGAGCATGGTCGACGAGGCCGCCTCGAACGATCTGATCGAGGCTGACGACCGCGACCTCATCCACTCCGTATTCGACTTCACCGACCAGTTCGTGCGTGCGGTGATGGTGCCGCGCACCGAGATGGTGACGGTCGATGCGACGGCGACCACGAGCGAGGCGATGACGCTGTTCCTGCAGCGGGGCGTCTCCCGAATGCCTGTGGTCGACGACGACGCCGATGACGTGGTCGGAGTGCTCTATCTGAAGGACCTGGTGCTGTTCGCCTTCCGCGACGAGAACGCCTGGCGAACCGCATCCATCCGTCCGATCTCGCGACCCGCGACCTTCGTGCCGGAGTCCATGCGCGCCGAGACCCTTCTGCAGCAGATGAAGCGGGACGCCGTGCACGTGTGCCTCGTGATCGACGAACACGGCGGCATCTCAGGGCTCGTGACCCTGGAGGACCTCATCGAGGAACTCGTGGGCGAGATCTCCGACGAGTACGATCAGGTATCGGCAGAGGTCGTCGAACTCGGCGACGGACGCTATCGCGTGAGCTCCCGACTCTCGCTGGAGGACGTCGGCGATCTGTTCGGCCTCGAGCTCGAGGACGAGGACGTCGATTCCATCGGCGGTCTGCTGGGCAAGGCACTCGGACAGGTCCCGCAACCGGGATCCACAGCGACGGTCGAGGGATTGACCCTCACCGGCGGCGCGTCTCGAGGACGAGGGCGCGGGATCGCGACCGTCTTCGTGGAACGAGCGGCAGACGACGCGGGTCATGCCGCAGATGAGAGAGACGGAAACGATGACTGAGCAGACGCGGAGCGGGTTCGTGACCTTCGTAGGACGACCGAACGTCGGGAAGTCCACTCTCACGAATGCGCTGGTGGGCGAGAAGATCGCGATCACCAGTGAGAAGCCGCAGACGACGCGGCGGGCGATCCGCGGGATCGTGAACCGTCCGCAGGGGCAGCTCGTCATCGTCGACACCCCCGGCATCCACAAGCCCCGTACGCTCCTCGGCGAGCGCCTGAACGACCTCGTCGAACAGGTGCTCGGCGACGTCGATGTGATCGGCTTCTGCGTGCCGGCGACCGAGAAGGTCGGCCCCGGCGACCGCCGCATCGCGGCGTCTCTCGACGGGTACCGTCGTGCCAAGAAGATCGCCATCGTCACGAAGACGGACGCGGCCAGTCGCGACCAGATCACCGAGCGACTGATGGAGGTCGACGCGCTGCGCGAGGACTGGGACGCGGTGATCCCGATCTCCGCGCTCACGAACGACCAGCTGGAGGTGCTCGCCGACGAGGTGCTCGCACTGATGCCCGAGGGGCCGGCTCTGTACGGCGAGGGTGTCACGACCGACGAGTCGGAGGAGGACCGGATCGCCGAGATGATCCGCGAGGCCGCGCTCGACGGGGTCCGCGACGAGCTTCCCCACTCGATCGCGGTCGTGATCGACGACATCGCCCCGCGTGAGGGAACCGACCTGACCGATGTGCACGCATCCATCGTGGTGGAGCGTGACAGCCAGAAGGCGATCATCATCGGCCACAAGGGCAAGCGTCTGGCCGATGTCGGACGCCGGGCCCGTGTCGGGATCGAAGAGCTTCTCGGCACGAGGGTGTTCCTGGGCCTCCATGTGAAGGTCGCGAAGGAATGGCAGCGCGACCCGAAGCAGCTCGGCCGCCTCGGCTTCTGACCCTCGACACGAGAGGCGGCGAGGATCCGGTGCTCCAGCGGCACGGCCGCAGGACTCTCCCGCAGGGGTAGGGTCGCGATATGACACTCGCACAGCACTGGATCGCATCGTCGTGGGGCGCGCCTGAGACATGGGAGTTCGTCGACTACGAGGTGCCGTCTCCCGGCCGCGGTGAGGTGACGATCCGCGTGGAGGCCGCCGGGGTGAATCCCGCGGACGCCAAGCACGTCGCGTCTGCTCACCAGGGCGTGCAGCTGCCTGTGCCGATCGGCTACGAGGTCTCGGGCACGATCAGCGCGATCGGACCCGGCACGCGGATCGGCTCGGGGGATGCGAAAGAAGGTGACGAGGTCGTCGCCTTCCGCGTGCGCGGGGGATACGCGACCGAGCTGACCGTGCCCGCCGAGAAGGCCTTCGCGAAGCCGACCACACTCACGCACGCGGAGGCCGCGAATCTGCTGCTCGCCGGCACCACGGCCGCTGAGATGCTCTGGGTGACCGGCGCGGCACCGGGGGAGACGATCCTCCTGCACGGCGCGTCCGGAGCGGTGGGAGTGAGCGTGCTGCAGCAGGCCGCACTGCGGGGGATTCGAGTGATCGGCACCGCGAGCGCCGAGCGGTTCGACGTCGTCCGTCGTCTCGGGGGAGTCCCCGTGCGATACGGGGCCGGCCTGGCGGAGCGGGTCCGGGGGGCCGCGGGCGAGGCGGGCGTCTCGGCAGCCCTCGACGCGGTGGGCACGGACGAGGCCGTGGACGTGTCCCTCGAGCTGGTCGCAGACCGCCAGCGCATCGTCACGATCGCAGCGATGGGCAGGGCCGCCTCCGACGGCATCCGGGTGATCGCCGGTTCGATGCCCGTCAGCGCCCGATTCCGGGACGAGGTGCGCGGGGAACTGATCGCTCTCGCTCAGAACGGAGATCTGATCGTTCCCGTGGCGCGGACGTTCGCCCTGGAGGACGCTCCGGCGGCACTCGCTCTGCTCGCCGAAGGGCACCCCGGCGGAAAGCTCGCTCTGATCCCGTCGTCCTAATCGATCTCGCGCAGCGCCGAGGTCACGACCACGACCCCATCGCCGTAGGCCGCATCCATCGCGTTCTGCACCGACCCGTCGTCCCACACGACCTGCATCCAGACATAGCCGCGTTCGGTCCACAGGGTGAGCGCATCGCGTCCCACGGCATTCGACAGCTCGTCGGACACCTGCGCCAGCTCAGCCTCGGAGCTCGCGCCTGGGACACCGCCCGTGGGATCCTCGGGTCGGACAGGGTCGTACAGGGCGAGCATGATCGGAGGATCGGTGACCGCGTATCGCTCGCCGTCGAAGGTTCCGTACACCGCGTAGGTTCCCCACGTGGTGTCGCCGCTGGATTCGCTCCCGTCTACCCCGTCCCAGGTCCAGCCGTCGAGGGGAAGGCCCGAGCACTGCGGGGGATACGACTCGGCGACGATTCCGAGGCAGAGCCGAGGCTCACCGCCCACATCGAGCACCGTGCCCGTGCCGATCACCCGTCCTTCCGGCGGTGGGACGCTCGCGGCGTCCCAGGTCGGTGAGGCCGAACTCGTCGGCGCGGATGCACCGCCGGAACCGGACGAGCAGGCGGCGAGGACGCACATCCCGATGACGGCGACGGCGGCGAGAAGCATGCGGCTGTGCGGTGTGCTCATGCCTGACAGTGTCTCGTGACGCGTGATCGTCTCACGGCGGCTCGGAGCGGATCGGCATCCCTGCTACCATGGCCGCATGCCTTTCGGCGGTCTGCTTCTTCTTAGCTGCCGCGACGAGTCCTAAAGCTAGGGCCTTCCTCGTCGCGGCGCTTGTGTTGGCCCGTTCACAATTCTGACGAAGAGAAGAAGCCCCATCATGCAGAACACTCAGCGCCCGTCTGCGATGCCGATCCACAAGTATCGGCCGTACCACGAGCAGATCACGGTCAACCTGCCCGACCGCACCTGGCCGGACGCCCGCATCACCGAGGCGCCCCGTTGGTGCGCAGTCGACCTCCGCGACGGCAATCAGGCGCTCATCGACCCGATGTCGCCCGAGCGCAAGCGCGTCATGTTCGAACTCCTCGTTAGCATGGGGTACAAGGAGATCGAGGTCGGATTCCCTTCGGCGAGCCAGACCGATTTCGACTTCGTCCGTCAGCTCATCGAAGAGAACCTGATCCCGGATGACGTCACCATCCAGGTGCTGACCCAGGCGCGCGAGCATCTGATCGCCCGCACGTACGAGTCGATCTCCGGGGCCAAGCAGGCGATCGTGCACCTCTACAACTCGACCAGCGTGCTGCAGCGCGAGGTCGTCTTCCGCACTGACAAGCAGGGCATCATCGACATCGCGCTCGAGGGTGCTCGGCTGTGCCGTCAGTACGAGAAGACCATCCCCGACACGAAGGTCTACTACGAGTACTCGCCCGAGAGCTACACGGGAACCGAGCTCGAGTTCGCCGTCGACGTCTGCAACCAGGTGATCGAGGTCTTCGAGCCCACCCCCGACCGCAAGGTCATCGTCAACCTGCCGGCGACCGTCGAGATGGCCTCGCCGAACGTCTACGCCGACTCGATCGAGTGGATGAGCCGCAACCTGGCGCACCGCGAGAACGTGATCCTGTCGCTGCACCCGCACAACGACCGTGGCACGGCGATCGCGGCGGCCGAGCTCGGCTACATGGCCGGGGCCGACCGCATCGAGGGCTGCCTGTTCGGCAACGGCGAGCGCACCGGAAACGTCGACATCGTGGCGCTGGGCATCAACCTCTTCACGCAGGGCATCGATCCGCAGATCGACTTCAGCGACATCGACCAGGTCAAGCGCACGGTCGAGTACTGCAACCAGCTGCCGGTGCCCGAGCGGTCGCCGTGGGCGGGCGACCTGGTCTTCACCGCGTTCAGCGGGTCGCACCAGGATGCGATCAAGAAGGGCTTCGAGGCGATGGCTGCCCGTGCCGAGGCTGAGGGCGTCACGGTCGACGACATCGAATGGGCCGTCCCCTACCTGCCGGTCGATCCGAAGGATCTCGGACGCTCCTATGAGGCCGTGATCCGTGTGAACTCGCAGTCCGGCAAGGGCGGCGTCGCCTATCTGCTCAAGGCGGACCACGCGATCGACCTGCCGCGCAAGCTGCAGATCGAGTTCTCGGGCGTCGTCCAGAACAAGACCGACGCCGAGGGCGGCGAGGTCACGAGCGAGCAGATCTGGTCGATCTTCAACGACGAGTACCTGCCCGCCACTGACACCGAGGCCAAGTGGGGCCGGTTCGAGCTGCTCTCGACGCAGACCCGCAGCGACATGTCGGGTGACGTGGTGCTCGACGTGACACTGCGCGACGACGATCAGCAGGTGTCCGTCGCCGGTAACGGCAACGGACCGATCGCCGCGTTCATCGAGGTGCTGCGCGGTCAGGGCTTCGACATCACTCTCTACGACTACGTCGAGCACGCACTCAGTGCAGGTGGCGACGCACAGGCTGCGGCGTATGTCGAGCTGCAGGTCGGCGATCAGCGCCTGTGGGGCGTCGGCATCGACGGAGACATCTCGACGGCATCCCTCAAGGCGATCGTCTCGGGAGTAAACCGCTCGATCCGCACGCGCCAGCTGGAGCTGGCAGCGGTCTGAGGGTCGACGAGAACGCCCCCGCGGTCATCGACCGCGGGGGCGTTACGTCTGCCCCGTGCCGAGGATCGGTCACTCAGGGCTCGGCTTGACGACCTGGATCACTCCGGTCTCCGCGGCGACCTTGCGGCGATACAGGCGACGTTGCTCCGGAAGCGAGACGTCGAAGCTCACGGCGAGCACTCGGATCACCGCGGTGACGACGATGCCGAGCACGGCGGCGAGCGTGATCGACATCCCGAGTCCGTTCGCGGTGGCGATGAAGACGCAGCCGGCACCGGCGGCGACGGCGTAGAGCGAGCCGACATGCATGATCGAGGTCGGCAGGCCCATCAGCATGTCGCGCAGCACGCCGCCGCCGACCGCTGCGCAGACGCCGATGAACACCGCGGGAACGGGAGGGATGCCGAAGGCGATCGCCTTGCTCGTGCCGAACGCGCCGAACATGCCGATCACCACGGCGTCGAGCACCACGATGACGGTGTTGAGACGGTTGAATAGTCCCGCGAGCAGCATCCCGAGCAGCGAGGCGCCGGTGGCCGTGAGCAAGTACCAGTTGCTCTGCAGCGTGGCCGGAGTCTGACCGAGCAGGATGTCGCGGATGAGACCGCCGCCCATGCCGATCATGATGCCGATGATCGCGACGCCGAGCCAGTCGAGTCGTCGCTGCCCCTGGAACCCCGACGCGAACATCGCGCCCTGAACGCCGCCGAGGCCGACGCCGAGGAGGTCCGCCCAGAGCGGAATGGTGAAGAGCGGTTCGGTCACGCCTCTATTCTCCCGCACGGAGGATAATCGAACGGTGCCCACCTACCGAGACGAAGCGGTGATCCTGCGCACCCACAAGCTGGGTGAGGCGGATCGCATCGTCACCATGCTGTCGCGTCAGCACGGCAAGATCCGTGCGGTGGCCAAGGGCGTCCGGCGCACGTCGTCGAAGTTCGGGTCGCGCCTCGAACCGTTCATGGTGGCCGACGTGCAGCTGTATCAGGGACGCTCGCTCGACATCGTGCAGCAGGCGGAGTCGCTCGGCTCCTACGGTTCCGACATCGCGGCCCACTACGACCGGTTCACATCGGCGAACGCGATGGTCGAGACCGCCGATCGGCTGAGCGACTCCGAGGCGACGCCCGAGCAGTACCTGCTGCTGGTGGGCGGGCTGCGTGCGCTCTCGCGGGGCGAGCATTCCCCCAGGAGCATCCTCGACTCCTACCTTCTGCGCGTGATGGCGCTGTCGGGATGGGCGCCGTCTCTCGGCGACTGCGCACGATGCGCCGCCCCCGGCCCGCACGCGCACTTCGTCGGTCAGCTCGGAGGCGCCGTATGCGTGAACTGCGCGCCGGCCGGAAGTCCGAAGGTGGCAGAGAAGACCCTGTCGCTGCTGCGATCCCTCATGACCGGAGAGTGGGAGGCGATCGATGCCGCGCCTCACGCGGACAACGCCGCGGCATCAGGCCTCGTCGCTGCCTATGCGCAGTGGCACCTGGAGCGCGGCATCCGCTCGCTGGCCCACCTCGTGGCCGACATCCCTCGAGAAGGAGCACGGTGAGCCCCAAGCCCTACACCCACAAGGATGCCGTCGCCTATCGTCCGCTCGACTGGACGGGCGTCCACCCGCCGGCGTTCCGAGCGGTGCCCGAGCACGTCGCCATCGTCATGGACGGCAACGGCCGCTGGGCGAACCGCCGCGGACTGAACCGCGTCGAGGGGCACAAGGCGGGGGAGGAGGTGCTCCTCGACGTCGTCGCCGGTGCGATCCAGGCAGGGGTCAAGCATCTCTCCGTCTACGCGTTCTCGACTGAGAACTGGGCCCGGTCTCCCGAGGAGGTGCGCTTTCTCATGGGGTACAACCGCGACGTGCTGCACCGTCGACGTGATCAGCTCAACGAGTGGGGCGTGCGCGTGCGATGGGCTGGACGCAAGCCCCGGCTGTGGGGCAGCGTGATCAAAGAGCTGCAGTACGCGGAGCAGCTCACGAAGAACAATGACGTGCTCACCCTCACCATGTGCGTGAACTACGGCGGGCGTATCGAGTTGGTCGACGCGATGCGCGCGATCGCCGCCGATGTCGCGGCGGGACGGGTGAAACCGAACGCGATCACCGAGAAGATGATCCGTCGCAACCTCTACGTGCCGGACATGCCCGACGTCGACCTGTTCCTGCGCAGCTCCGGCGAGCAGCGCACCTCGAACTTCCTGCTCTGGCAGGCGGCGTATGCCGAGATGGTGTTCCTCGACACGCTCTGGCCCGATTTCTCTCGCGAGGAGCTCTGGCGCGCGATCGGGGTCTACCTGTCCCGCGATCGTCGTTTCGGCGGGGCGATCGACACCCCTGACGCTTCCGCCTGAGCCCGCAGCCATCGTTCCGTCTCTCGCGGGTGGCGCAGCCGGACGATGAGAAGATGGGGCTGCTCGCTCACGACGCCGGGCATCCGCTCGGTCCACTTGTGCAGCGTTAGCGTCTGCCAGGCGATGATGTTCTCCTCGGGATCTCCCGAGAACATCCGCCAGATCGGCTTCTCGACGTTGCCGTTCCACATGCGGGTGCGCAGGATGCTGCGCCCGAGCGTGCGCCGCAGCAGACGTGCCCGGACCACGCGATACGGGTAGTCCAGCCAGATCACGACCTTCGCACGAGGAGCGAGGATCTCATCGGTTCCCTTGCTCGTGTACTGCCACTCGGTGACCCAGCGGTCCTCCGCAGCGAAGGCGCGGACGTCGTCGAGGAAGGACGGCCGTGGAGTCCAGTTCTCACCGTGGAAGAGTCCGTCGATCTCGACGTGACGCAGATCCCAGAGGTCGGCGATGCGTCGTGCGAGCGTCGTCTTGCCCGATCCTGTGACACCGGCGATCAGCACTCTCTCCGGCCGAAGCGGCAGCGGATCGTCGGCGGAGAGCATCTGAGAATCCTAACGACGGAATAGCCCATAGGTGCATACGGTTGGATGTCAATGTGAGTGAAGCCATCTCGATCGACATCTGGTCCGACATCGCCTGCCCGTGGTGCTACATCGGCAAGCGCAACCTCGAGAAGGGTCTCGAAGCCGTCTCCGGCGACGACGACGCGCCGCAGGTGAACATCACCTTCCATTCGTTCGAGCTCTCGCCCGACACCCCGGTCGACTTCGACGGGGATGAGATCGACTTCCTCGCCGGTCACAAGGGGATGCCGCGCGACCAGGTCGAGCAGATGCTGTCGCACGTCACCGGAGTCGCCGAGAACGCCGGGCTCGCGTACCGCTTCGACCTCCTCCAGCACACCAACACCGTGAAGGCGCACGAGCTCCTTCACTTCGCGAAGGCACAGGGTGTGCAGCACGCGATGGAGGAGCGGCTGATGTCCGCGTACTTCACCGAGGGCAAGCACGTCGGCCGTATCGACGACCTGGTCGAACTCGCGGTCGAGGTCGGACTGAACCCGGACGACACGAGAGAAGCGCTGGTGTCCGCTCGTCACCTCGCCGACGTCCGCCAGGACCAGGCGCAGGCCCAGGCCTATGGGATCCAGGGCGTGCCGTTCTTCGTGATCGACGGTCAGTACGGCATCAGCGGAGCGCAGCCGCCCGCAGCGTTCGAGAACGTCCTGCGTGACCTCTGGGCCAAGCGCGGTGAGACCGAGCCGGAAGCCGAAGCCGAGACGGCCGCGGTCTAGCGGGTCAGCGCGGCTTCGATCGCGCCGACGATCTCGGGGTCGTTCGGCTTCTGCTTCGGGCGGAAGCGGACGACCTCTCCGTCGGGAAGCACCAGGAACTTCTCGAAGTTCCACTCGACGCGACCCGCCTTGCCGCCGGCATCCGGGGTCTCCTTGAGCGTCTTGTAGAGATCGGTGGCGTTCTTGCCGTTGACCTTCACCTTGTCGTTGATCGGGAAGGTCACACCGTACGTGGTCGAGCAGAACTCCAGGATCTGATCGACCGATCCCGGCTCCTGCCCGAAGAACTGGTTGCAGGGGAACCCGACGACGCTGAACCCGCGGTCGCCGTACAGGCGCTGCAGCTCCTCGAGCTGCTCGTACTGCGGAGTGAGGCCGCACTTCGAGGCGACGTTCACCACGAGGACGACATCGGCACCCAGATCATCGAGTGTCTTCTCGTTGCCGTCGGCGTCTGTGAAGGGGATGGAACGGACTGCGGGATCGGTCATATTCACAGCTTAGGTCGATGCGCCGAGACCGGCTCCGTGTCTGGGAGAATGGAGGGGACATGACTCTCGCCACCGCCTCAGCTCGCACCCTCAACATCGGTCCGATCGCCCTCGACGTGCCGGTCGTCCTCGCACCCATGGCGGGTATCACGAACACCGCGTTCCGCAGGCTGTGCCGCGAATACGGTGCGGGGCTCTACGTGAGCGAGATGATCACCTCGCGCGCGCTGGTCGAGCGCAACGAGACCACGATGCGACTCATCCGCCACCACGAGTCCGAGACTCCGCGGTCGATCCAGCTCTACGGCGTCGACCCGCACACGATCTCCGAGGCCGTCCGCATCATCGTCGCCGAAGACCACGCCGACCACATCGACCTGAACTTCGGATGCCCGGTCCCCAAGGTCACGCGCAAGGGCGGGGGAGCGGCGCTGCCGTGGAAGAGCTCTCTCTTCTCGCAGATCGTCACCCAGGCGGTCAAGGCGGCGGGCGACGTGCCCCTGACCATCAAGATGCGCAAGGGCATCGATCCCGACCACCTCACGTTCCTCGACGCCGGGCGCGCTGCCGAAGACGCCGGTGTCTCGGCCATCGCGCTGCATGCGCGGACGGCGAGCGAGTTCTACTCCGGCTTCGCGGACTGGAACGCGATCGGCGAGCTCAAGCAGGCCGTCACCAGCGTCCCCGTGCTCGGCAACGGCGACATCTGGTCGGCCGACGACGCCGTGCGCATGATGCAGCAGACCGACTGCGACGGAGTCGTCGTCGGACGTGGATGCCTCGGTCGTCCCTGGCTCTTCGGCGAGCTCGCGGCGGCCTTTGGCGCGGAATCGCATCCGGTCGACGCGACCCTCGGGTTCGTGGCCGATGCCTTCCGTCGCCACGCCGAGCTGCTGGTCGAGTTCTTCGAGGATGAGGACCGCGGATGCCGCGATGTCCGCAAGCATGTCGCGTGGTACTTCAAGGGCTATCCGGTCGGCGGCGACATCCGGACGGGGCTCGCGACAGCATCCAGCCTCGCCGAGATCGACGAGCTGCTCGGCCAGCTCGATCATTCGGCGCCGTACCCCGGCGCCGATGCCGAAGGACAGCGCGGTCGGTCCGGTCGCCCGAAACGCCCGGCGCTGCCGGACAAGTGGCTGGAGTCGCGGGAACTCGCGGCGTCGGCCTCAGAGATGATGCGAGGGGCGGAGATCGAGAACAGTGGTGGCTGATCCTCAGGCATACCCGGCTCGCGGACGCTCGGACGGATACGACCCGCGCGATGCCGAGCGATTCTTCGCCGAGACCCATCGATCCGAACGAGACGACTTCGCCCGCGACCGTGCGCGCGTGCTGCACTCGGCGGCTCTGCGTCGACTGGCCGCGAAGACCCAGGTGCTCAGCCCGGCCAGCACAGCCGATTTCGCCCGCAATCGTCTGACCCACTCGCTCGAGGTCGCCCAGGTCGGACGCGAACTCGCCACCGCACTCGGAGTCTCGGCCGATGTGGTCGACACCGCGTGCCTCAGTCACGATCTCGGACACCCTCCCTTCGGGCACAACGGCGAGCGTGCGCTCAACGAGTGGGCCGAGCCCATCGGCGGGTTCGAAGGCAATGCGCAGTCGCTGCGCATCCTGAGCCGTCTCGAGGCCAAGGCGATCGACGACGACGGGCGCTCTGTCGGACTCAACCTGACGCGAGCCAGCCTCGACGCGACCTGCAAGTACCCGTGGACCGCCGACAGCCCCGTGCCCGACCCGGGAGGTCGACTCAAGTTCGGCGTGTATCCCGAGGACGAGGCGGTCTTCCGGTGGCTGCGCGAGGGAGTCCCTGGACGCCGACGCTGCATCGAGGCGGAGATCATGGATCTGTCCGATGACATCGCCTATTCGGTGCACGACTTCGAGGATGCGATCGTCAACGGCTACGTCGATGTCGCGCAGCTGTCCGATCCGCGTCAGCATGAGGCGCTCATCGACCGCATCCAGCAGTGGGTCGGGTACGACTTCACCCGCGACGACCTCGCCGATGCCCTGTATCGACTCGCCTCCCAGCCGATGTGGCTGCAGTCCTTCGACCGATCACGGCATGACCTCGTCCGGCTCAAGAACCTGACGAGCGACTTCATCGGCCGCTTCGCGAGAGCAGCCGTCTCGGCGACGCGTGAGGCATACTCCGGCCCCGCTCTCGTGCGCTACAACGCTCACGTCGTGGTGCCGCGGGTGATCGAGGCTGAGATCGCCGTGCTCAAGGGCATCATGGGGCAGGCGATCGTCACGATCGATGCCCGTAAGGGCGTGTACAAAGAGCAGCGGCGGGTGCTGAAGCGTCTGGCCGATGCGCTCTGGTCGACCGACGCGCTGTGGTCTGCCGGCGCGGACGTGCTCGAGCCCGCCTTCTCGGCGGACTTCCTCGCGGCGACGAGCGACGCCGAGCGCGCCCGCGTGATCGTCGATCAGATCGCGAGCCTCACCGATCAGAGCGCGATCGACTGGCACAACAGGCTCGTCGGCGAGATCGACCCTGCAGAGGTCGGGATCTGGACTCCGAGACATGCGCGACCGGGTGCTCGTCAGCACACCCCGCGTCAGGCGGTCATCGAAGGGGTCGGCTGATGCCCCGCATCCGCCAGGCCGACGTCGACGAGGTCAAGGCCCGCACGAACATCGCCGACATCGTCGGGGAGCGCGTCGCACTCAAGTCCGCCGGCGTCGGCTCGCTGAAGGGCCTGTGCCCGTTCCATGACGAGAAGAGCCCCAGCTTCCACGTGCGGCCCCAGGTCGGCTACTACCACTGCTTCGGATGCGGTGAATCGGGTGACGTCTACTCGTTCCTGCGCGAGATGGACCACGTCAGCTTCACCGAGGCCGTAGAGCGACTGGCCGGCCGCCTCGGCTACGCGCTGCACTATGAGGACGGCGGGTCGGCACCGGAGACGAGCGGACGCAGTCGTCTCTATGCGGCCAACACCGCTGCCGCCGAGTACTTCCGCGGCCAGTTGCTCACCGCCGATGCGGAGGCGGGACGCCGGTTCCTCGGGGAGCGCGGCTTCGACGCCGGTGCTGCCGCGCACTTCGGCGTGGGCTTCGCGCCGCGCGGGTGGGACAAGATGTTGAAAGCCCTCACGGCTCAGGGGTTCACGCGCGAGGAACTGAGTGCTGCCGGTCTGGTGTCGACGGGTCAGCGCGGCGTCTACGACCGCTTCCGTGGCCGCCTCGTCTGGCCGATCCGCGACGTCTCCGGTCAGACGATCGGGTTCGGTGCGCGCAAGCTCTTCGACGACGACCAGGGGCCGAAATACCTGAACACGCCTGAGACGCCGATCTACAAGAAGGCCCAGGTCCTGTACGGCCTCGATCTCGCCAAGCGCGACATCTCGCGGGGCGATCCCCGCCGGGTCGTGGTGGTCGAGGGATACACCGATGTCATGGCGTGTCACCTCGCCGGCCTCACGACCGCGATCGCGACGTGCGGCACGGCGTTCGGAACCGATCACATCAAGGTGCTCCGCCGGGTGATGGGCGACGACAACGCCTCCGGAGAGGTGGTCTTCACCTTCGACGGCGACGAGGCAGGTCAGAAGGCCGCGCTTCGCGCCTTCACCGAGGACGATCGCTTCAACGCGCAGACGTTCGTGGCGGTGGCGCCCGACGGCCTCGACCCGTGCGACCTCAGGCTACAGCGCGGTGATGCCGCCGTGCGCTCCCTCATGGAGACCAAGCAGCCGATGTTCGAGTTCGCGATCGACAGGAAGCTCAGCGGCTTCGACCTCTCGACGGTCGAGGGCCGGGTGGGCGCGCTGCGCGCGGCAGCGCCGATCGTGGCGGAGATTCGCGATCGTCTGCTGCGACCCGGATACGAGCGGGTGCTCGCGCGAAGGCTGGGCATGGACCCGACCGAGGTGCGCAACGAGGTCGAACGTGCCGCACGTGGGGGAGCGCAGTCCGCGCGGCACGAGGCGGCCAGGCACGAGACCACGATCGACCCCGCCACAGTGGCGCCGGGCATGGCTCCGGTCACTCTTGCGAGCCTGCCGCGAACCGCGGATGTCGCGGTCGAACGCGACGCGCTGATGGGCGCCCTGCAGTACGGTCACCAGATCGATCAGGCGCTGCTCACCCGCGCCCTCAGCGCTCCGTTCCGCACCCCGGGGCTCGACGCCGTGCGCGAGGCCGTCGCGGCCGCGGCTGACCGCACCCGCGCCGGTTGGGTGACGGATGCCGTGAACTCGGTGCGCGAACCCTACCGATCGCTCGCGGGCGAGCTGCTGATGACGCCGTTCCCGGCTCGCAACGAAGACGGCGCCGTCGCCTCGACGACCGATCTCGCCAAGCGGCTCATCATGCGCATCCTCGAGCACGAGAAGCAGGAGCTCCTCGGTGCCGTGCAGCGGGTTCCCGCGGACTCGGACGGCGGGCGCGCCCTGCGTATGCGTCTTCGCGACATCGACGTCGAGCGTCAGCGGTTCGCCGAGTCGTAACGCCGGCTGTCAGGCGCGGCAAGGCAGGATGGAGGAATGTTCTCCCGGCCCGAATCGACCAACGCGATCGACAGCTCTGATCTGGTCATCGATCGAATCGGGCACAGCGGCCCCACCCGCGCCATCGACGGGGTGAGCTTCGCTCTCGCACCGGGCGAGCTCATCTGCGTCGCCGGCCCGACCGGCTCGGGCAAGTCGACGCTCGTCGCGGCGCTGGCAGGATCCACGGATCCGTCGGTCCGGGTCGTCGGAGGCAGCGCTCAGGTGTGCGGAGTCGACATCCGCCGGCCGGGACGCAAGCATCGCCTGCTGACCTACCGCACGGGATTCGTTCCGCAGCGCGCCGGTGCCGACCTCCCTCCCCAGCTCACGGTGAGCGAGATCATCTCAGAGCCGATCCTGATCCGCGAGAAGCGGGTCAATACCCAGGCGCTCACCATTCGCGTCGCGACGCTGCTCGACGAGTTGCACCTGCCTCTCGGAACAGCCGCGAGGTTCCCGTACGAGTTGAGCGCAGGCATGCGTCAGCGCGTGGCGATTGCGCGATCGTTCGTGCTCGAGCCCTGGGTGCTCATCGCCGACGAGATCCTCGCCAACCTCGATCTCGAGGTGCGGCCCGTGGTGTTCGACGCGATCACCCGTCGGCGCAAGGAGCAGGGGATGGGCGCGCTGCTGGTGACGAACGACGCCGACTTCATCCGTGAGCTGAATGCGGAGACGCTGATGCTGCGCGGGGGTCACGTGGTCGCCCGCGGTGTCGGCAAGGACCTGCTGTGGGCGCCCAACGCCGAGGCGGATTCGGGCCACTGACAGGGGTGCCGACGACACGCCCGACCTGCGGCCCGTGTCACGAGCACGCTCCGGAGTTTGCTAGGATTGACGAGTTGCCCGCACAGCGGAGCACATTCCTCGGTAGCTCAATTGGCAGAGCAGCCGGCTGTTAACCGGCAGGTTCTTGGTTCGAGTCCAAGCCGGGGAGCCAATGAAAAGCCCCTCTTCGGAGGGGCTTTTCCCTTTCTGCGGTGCGAGTCCCCGCTACTGTCTCCTCGAGGTCATTCGATGGTGACCTCCGGATACGCGAACGAGGCCCCGTCGGATGACGGAGCCTCGTTCGGTGATCAGAGCGAGATCAGCGCGCTGCGCCCTTGAGTGACCCGGTGGTCTGGCCGGCGGGGTCGGAGATCACGCACTGCACGACGCGGTCGTTCAGCTCGTCCCAGGTCTGCTGGGTCGGCGTGATCGGGTAGACCTCGAGCACCGAGGCCTCGAAGGCGACACCGACGAAGCTCGTGTAGGCGTCGCCGATGCACTCCTGCGACGCGGCGTCGATGTTCTCCTCGGAGAACTCGCCGTCGTCCATCGTGATCTCGTAGTAGACCTCTTCATCGTGCGGCTGGTCGCACGGGACGACGTCGGCGTCCTCGATGAGACCGCTTGCACTCGCCATCTTGCAGTCGCCGAGCTTCAGCGAGAAGATGTCGATGTTCGAGCTCTCGGTCACCTGTCCGGTGTCCTCGTCGCGGTCGGCGTCGCCCGAACCGCCCCCCAGGATGCCGTTCAGCGCGCTGCAGCCGGTCAGTGCGACCGACAGCGCCACAGCAGAACCTGCCAGCGCCAGTGCGCGTCGCGTGCGCATCTTCATCATTTCGTCCCCTCCAGAGCCTCTTGGTGAGTGGCATATTGAAATACCACCTCAAGCACGGTATCCGGGCCGGAGTCTGTGATGCAACTCCGAGAAGACTGTGAGCGGGCTGGGAGGGAAGGTCAGGCTTCCAGATCGTCGATGCCGGGGACCCAGCTCGCGCCGGGCTTGCCCCACCCGCGCTTCTTCGCGATCTTCTGGACGGTCTTCCAGTCGCCGTCCGAGAGGCGGTCGATGTAGAGGATGCCGTCGAGGTGGTCGAACTCGTGCTGCATGATGCGGGCGCGCCAGCCGTCGACCGCGATCTCCACAGGCGCCCCGTCGAGATCGACGCCTGAGACCCGCACCCGCTCCGAGCGCCGCAGCGGGAATCGCTCACCCGGGAACGAGAGGCAGCCTTCGGACTCCAGCTCGTCGTCCGGCTCGCCGGGCTCCAGCGGCACCATCCAGAGCTCCGGGTTGATGATCACGCCACGCCACGGCTGCTCGTCATCATCGACGTACGCGTACGTGTAGATGCGCAGCGGCACGCCGACCTGGGGTGCGGCGAGACCGACGCCCGGGGCCCTGTCCATCGTCTCGAACATGTCGGCGACGAGCGTGCGGATGTCGTCGGAGATCTCCTCGACGACGGAAGCGGGGGAGTGCAGGACGGGGTCGCCCATGATGCGAATAGGAAGAACAGCCACGCCATAACCCTACTCGGCGCACATCGCCGGGTAGGGTCGAAGGGTGAGCATCTCCGTATGGATGACTGGGGCGGAAGACGTCACCGAGCAGCTGGTCGGTGTCTTCCAGAACCCGAAACTGCTCCTCGGCATCCCCCTCGCGCTTGCGGGTGCCGTCTTCATGTCTCTCGGCGCGCAGTATCAGCATCGTGGCGTCGAGAAGGTGGAGCGGCTCAGCGGATCCGACGGAGCCAGCGGTCTGAGCATGAGCCAGATGAAGGGCCTGCTCACCCGGCCCTCCTGGATAGCCGGAACGCTGATGCTCGGCCTGGCGATCGTGTGTCAGCTCGCGGCGCTCTCTCAAGCGCCGCTGATGGTCGTGCAGCCGCTCGGCGCCATCGCGCTTGTCATCACCACGCTGCTAAACGCACGGATCTCGGGTCATTCGCCGACCAGGAAGTCGATCATCGCGATCGTCTGCTGTGTGGGCGGCATCTTCCTGTTCGTCTTCTTCGCAGCGATCTACGCCACGGAGAAGGAGATCACCGACACCGAGCTCTTCACGATCCTGGCGATCCTGCTGGTCGTCATCATCGTGCTCGGCGCCTGCTGGCTGGTGCTCCGCCACCGCATGCGCGCTCTGTTCTACGTCATCGGCGCCGGCATCCTCTACGGTTTCGTCGCCACTCTCGCCAAAGCCGTCATCAGCCGGATCAGCGCCGGCAACTTCGAGTGGATCACCCTCGTGTGCGTCATCGCGCTGATCGCGGCCGGTGCCGTCGGAGCGTACTTCGTCCAGTCCGCCTACAGCTCGGGGCCGCCGGATCTCGTCATCGCCGGACTGACGGTCGTCGACCCCATGGTCGCCGTGCTCATCGGCATGGTCGTGCTCGGAGAGGCCGCGGCGTCACCGCCGTGGGTCCTCGTGATCTTCGCCGTGGCCGGTGCCATCGCGATCTGGGGCGTCGTCAACCTCGCGCGGTACCACCCGCAGGTGCTGAGCGACAGCCAGGACCTCGGGATCACGCGCGGCAGTGACGACGCGACAAAAGACCCCGAGGCCTGAGTTCTCTCGACTTCAGTACGCCGGGTCGATGAGGTCGGGCGAGACCTCTGACGCAGCGGCCTCGTCGACGAAGAAGACGGTGCGCTTGCGGCCCTTGGCGCCCGCGGCTGGAACGTTGGTGTAGCTCGCTCCCGCGAGGGCGAGTCCGAGCGCCGACGCCTTGTCCGCGCCGGTGAGGACCAGCCAGACACGCTTCGACGCGTTGAGCACCGGGCGCGTCAGCGTGACACGCTCCGGCGGAGGCTTGGGAGAGTCGCGAACCGGCAGCGCGGCGGCGTCCGTCACGGTGACCTCGGGGCGATCGGGGAAGAGTGAGGCGATGTGGCCGTCGGGCCCCACACCGAGGAAGCAGACCGCGAACGACGGCCACGGGTGCTCGTCGGTCCCGTAGCGCGCGAGATCCGCCGCGTACGCCGACGCGGCCTCGTCGAGGGTCAGCCCCTCGTCCGCAGCAGCGACCTCGTGGATGTTCTCGGCGGGGACGGGAATGTGGTCGAGCAGGGCCTCACGCGACTGCACCGCATTGCGATCTGCGTCGTCGCGAGCGACGAACCGCTCATCGCCCCACCAGAAGTGCACCAGCGACCAGTCGATCTGACCCGACCTGGGGTCGTCGCGCGTCGCACGCAGAACCGCACCGCCCATCGAACCGCCGGTGAGGGCGATGTGGGCGATGCGGCCGTTGCGCGTGCGCGCACGAAGGCGCGTCAGGAATCTGTCGGCCACGCTCGCGGCAAGTGCTGCGGGCGTGGCTTCGACCACGACCCGCTTCTCTGCGGGCGCTGTCTTCGTCGACATCATTCTCCTGTCTGGGGCGGACCCAGTTTCTCCCAGCCCTCGGTGATCACTCGACCGTACAGGACGTCGGGGTCGAGGCGACGCAGCTCCTCGGCGAGGCACTCCCGCAGCGTGCGGCGCGGCAGGTGCAGGTCGTGGTCGGGCTGGTCGGGCTGCGTGAGCACGGCCACGCCGGGCGTGGGCCGCTCGAGCAGGATGTCGCCCGACGAGCGGTGCAGACGCACCGACTTGATGCCCTCCTGCCAGTGCTCGGGGTCTTCGTACGACCAGGTCACCGGGACGTCGAGGGCCATCTGCAGCCATGCGGCGAGAAGCGCGGTCGACGGCGAGGCCGATCCACCGCGCACCTCGACCGCGGTGACCTCTTCGAACGGCGGCTGATCGAGCACGGCGGCGAGCTGCTCGCGCCAGTGCGTGAGACGGGTCCACGCGAGGTCGGTGTCGCCGGGCGCGTGGGTCTCGCCGAGCAGTCCCAGGCGGTCGCGAACATCGGGTGCGGTCGCGGCATCCGTGATGCGGCGCTGCGCGATCTTGCCGAGGGGAGACGAGGCCGGCGACGTCGGCGCCTCTTCGGGCCACCAGGCGACGACGGGGGCGTCGGGCAGGAGCAGACCTGTGACCAGGCTCTCCTCGTTGCTGGCGGCGTCGCCGTAGGCCCGGAGGACGACGACCTCGGAGGCGCCGGCGTCACCGCCGACGCGGATCTGAGCGTCGAGACGCGACTCGCCCTCACCCGTGGTGAGAACGATGACACGCATGGGGTGCTCGCGGGACGCGTCGTTTGCCGCGTCGATCGCTGCCTCTGCGACGCCGTTGCGTGCAGAGATGATCAGCGTGAGCACACGGCCGAGTGCGACGGCGCCGCCCTCTTCGCGCACCTTGACGAGCTGCTTGGCGACCTGGCTGACGGTCGTGTCGGGAAGGTCGATGATCATGGGCGTCTCCACACTCGTCCATCACGGGCAAGGAGGTCGTCGGCGGATGCCGGACCCCACGAACCGGGTGCGTACTGGTCGACCGGGCCGCCCTCGGCTGCCCAGTACTTCTCCACGGGGTCGAGGATCTTCCAGGAGAGCTCGACCTCCTCATGGCGCGGGAACAGCGGCGGGTCGCCCAGGAGCACGTCGAGGATCAGACGTTCGTACGCCTCGGGGCTCGCCTCGGTGAACGCGTGGCCGTAACCGAAGTCCATGGTGACATCGCGCACGTTGGTGCCGTTTCCGGGAACTTTCGATCCGAAGCGGATCGTGACGCCCTCATCGGGCTGGACGCGGATGACGAGCGCATTCTGGCCGAGCTCTGCCGTGTTCGAGCGGCCGAAGAGGTGCTCCGGTGCCTTCTTGAACACGACGGCGACCTCGGTCACACGACGCCCCAGACGCTTCCCGGTGCGAAGGTAGAACGGGACGCCGGACCAGCGTCGGGTGTCGATCTCCAGCTTGATCGCGGCATAGGTCTCGGTCGCGGACTCGGGGTTCATCCCGTCCTCGTCCAGGAATCCGGTCACCTGCTCGCCACCCTGCCAGCCTCCCGCGTACTGCCCGCGGGCGGTCGCGAGCGAGAGATCCTCCGGCACGTGGACCGCAGCGAGAACCTTCTCCTTCTCGGCACGCAGGTGCTCGGCGGACAGGCTGATCGGCTCTTCCATGGCGGTGAGCGCGAGCAGCTGCAGCAGGTGGTTCTGGATGACATCGCGCGCAGCACCGACGCCGTCGTAGTAGCCCGCACGGCCACCGACGCCGATGTCCTCGGCCATCGTGATCTGCACGTGGTCGACGTAGTTGCGGTTCCAGATCGGTTCGTACAGCTCGTTCGCGAAGCGCAGGGCCAGGATGTTCTGGACCGTCTCCTTGCCGAGGTAGTGGTCGATGCGGAAGATCGAGTCGGCGGAGAACGCCACCTCGAGGGCGGCATTCAGTTCGCGCGCCGACTCGAGGTCGTGGCCGAACGGCTTCTCGATCACGACACGTCGCCAGCGCTCATCGTCGTCGTCATTCGCTCCGACGAGGCCGGAGTCCTTGAGCTGCTTCGCGACGAGGGGGAAATCCTTCGGCGGGATCGACAGGTAGAACGCGTGGTTGCCCATCGTGCCGCGTTCGACGTCGAGCTGATCGACCGTGTCGCGCAGCTTGCGGAAGGACTCGGGGTTGTCGAACTCGCCCGAGACGAAGCGGATGCCCTGCAGCAGCTGCGCCCACGTCTCTTCGCGGAAGGGCGTGCGTGCATGCTGCTTCACGGCGTCGTACACGACCTGGGCGAAGTCCTGGTCCTCCCAGTCTCGACGGGCGAAGCCCACGAGAGCGAATCCGGGAGGCAGGAGTCCGCGGTTGGCGAGATCGTAGACGGCGGGCATGAGCTTCTTGCGTGACAGATCTCCGGTCACACCGAAGATCACGAGGGCGCTGGGCCCGGCGATCCGGTTGAGGCGGCGATCATCGGGGTCACGCAGCGGGTTGTGCCCGCGCGAGATGGGAACAGACATCGGTGGGGGATTCTCCTGGCTGTTACTTCTGTGCGGCTTCGAAGAGGGTGAGGACGTCGGCCGACGAATCGGTGATCGTCAGGGAGACGACCGGACGGCCGTGCTCGGCGAGGACACCGGCATCGCCGGCGGCCTGTGCCTCGATGAGCTGTCCGAACGTGAACGGGCGCTCGGGGATCTCGAGGTCGACATCCGTGCGCTCCAGGATCTGCAGGAACACGCCCTGCGCCGGCCCGCCCTTGTGGTACTGGCCGGTGGAGTGCAGGAACCGGGGTCCCCATCCGAACGTCGTCGGCCGACCGGAGTCGGCGGCGACGAGCTCGCGGAGACCCTGCAGCTGCGGGACGTCGAGCCTGTTGACGTATGCCTGGATCGACACGTAGCCGTCTTCCGGCAGCACAGCCCACAGCGCGTCGAGCACGCCCTCGACGGTTCCCGACACCGCGAGAGCGGGGTCGGAGACGCGGACCTCGACGCCGTTCTCGACGAACGCCGGTGTCGTCGGAGAGGGACGTGCATCCAGCAGTCCACGGGCGGCGACCTTCGCCGACTCGACGTCGGGCTGGTCGAACGGGTTGATGCCGAGCAGATACCCGGCGATGGCGGTCGCGTACTCCCACACGATGAGCTGCGCACCCAGCGAACCGCTGACGAGGATCTCGCCCTCGTGACGTTCGCGCAGGTGGAACTCGTTCGCGTCGTCGACGAGCCGCACGATCTGGAGATCGGCGGGTCGGGAGTCGAGCTCCGGCGACACGGGCAGCAGGACGACGGGAAGGATGCCGGTGCTGTCCTTGCCGGTGGACTCCGCGATGAGCTGCTCGATCCAGTCGGGGAGCCCGTTGATGTGCGTGCCGTCGGTGATGAGACCGAGCTTGTCGCGTCGCGGCGTGGTGGCGGAGATCGCCGCGGCCAGCCGGAGTGCCGGGTTGTCGGCCGAGTCGATGGCGACCTCGAGGAGCGAGGCCTCGGCCTCGTCGAGGAGCTCGGCGATGTCAGCGCCCGCGAGCCCCGACGGTACGAGGCCGAAGGCGGTGAGGGCCGAGTACCGCCCGCCGACGTGCGGGTCGGCGTTGAACACGCGGTAGCCGGCTTCACGAGCGGAGACGTCGAGCGGCGAGCCCGGGTCGGTCACGACGATGATGCGCTCGAGCGGGTCGATGCCCACGTCGCGGAACGCGGCCTCGAAAGTGCGACGCTGCGAGTCGGTCTCGACGGTCGAGCCGGACTTCGAGGAGACGACCAGCACGGTGTTCTCCAGGCCCTCGTCGAGCGCGGCGAGCACCTGGCTCGGCGCGGTCGAGTCGAGAATCGTCAGCGGGACACCGGCGGTCTGGGCGATCACCTCGGGGGCGAGCGATGAGCCGCCCATGCCGGCGAGCACCACGCGGTTCACACCCTTCGCGTGCAGATCGGCGCGGAGGGCGACGATCTCGGCGACGAGGGGGCGCGAGACGGATACCGCCTCGACCCAGCCCAGGCGGATCGACGCCTCGGACTCGGCGGCGGGACCCCACAGGGCTGCGTCGCCGCCGGTCACCCGCGAGGCGACCAGGTCGTGGACGAGAGCGGGAACCGTCTCGTCGATCGCGACCCGAGCCGCGCCCGAGGCGTGGATCGCAAAGGTCATCGCTGAGCCTCGAGGCCCTCAGCCACCTGCGTCAGCAGATCGTGCCAGGAGTCGATGAACTTGGCGACGCCCTCGTCCTCGAGCACCTGGGTGACGTCGGTGAAGTCGATGCCGAGGTCGGCGAGACCGGCGAACACGGCGCGAGCCTCGTCGTAGCCGCCCGTGATCGTGTCGCCGGTGACGACGCCGTGGTCGAAGGTGGCCTCGAGGGTCTTCTCCGGCATCGTGTTGACGACGTCCTTCGCCACGAGCTCGGTGACGTAGAGCGTGTCGGGCAGGGCCGGGTCCTTGACGCCGGTCGACGCCCACAGCGGACGCTGCGGGTTGGCGCCCAGCTTGATGAGGTCCTGCGCACGCTTTTCGGCGAACTTCTGCTCGTAGAGCTCGTAGGCGAGACGCGCGTTCGCGAGGCCTGCCTTGCTCTTGAGCGCCTCGGCCTCGTCGGTGCCGATCGCCGAGAGGCGCTTGTCGGTCTCCGTGTCGACGCGCGACACGAAGAACGAGGCCACGGAGTGGATGCTCGACAGATCGAAGTCGGCGCTGTGCGCGCGCTCGAGACCGGTGAGGTAGGCGTCGATGACCTCGGCGTAGCGCTCGAGGCTGAAGATCAGGGTGACGTTGACGCTGATGCCCGATGCGATCGCCTCGGTGATGGCAGGCAGGCCCGCCTTCGTCGCGGGGATCTTCACGAGCAGGTTCGGACGGTCGACCTTTGCCCACAGCTGCTTGGCCTGTGCGACGGTGCCCTCGGTGTCATGCGCGAGGTCGGGGGAGACCTCGATGGAGACGCGGCCGTCGACGTGGCCCGACTTCTCCCACACGGGGCGGAAGACGTCGAGAGCGGCGGCGACGTCCTGCGTGGTCGCGGCGAACACGGCCTCTTCCGCCGTGGCGCCCGACGCTGCGAGCTCGGTGACCTGAGCGTCGTACGAGGTGTTGTTCTTGTCGGTGATCGCGTTCGCGAAGATCGTCGGGTTGGTGGTCACGCCGACCACGTTGCGCGACTCGATCAGCTCGGCGAGGTTGCCGGACGAGATGCGGGTGCGGGACAGGTCGTCGAGCCAGATGCTGACACCGGCTGCTGCGAGGTCTGCGGTGGGGGTGCTCATGCGTTCTCCTTGATGGTCTCGCGTGCGGCCGCGATGACGGCCTCGGTGGTGATGCCGAACTTCTGGAACAGGGTCTTGTAGTCGGCGGAGGCGCCGAAGTGGTCGATGCCGACCGAACGGCCGCGGTCGCCCACGATGCCGCGCCAGCTGAGGACGGAGCCGGCCTCGACCGAGACGCGGGCGGTGACGGCCTTCGGCAGGACCGACTCGCGGTATGCCTCGTCCTGCTCGTCGAACCACTCGAGCGACGGAGCGGAGACGACGCGGACGTTGACGCCCTCGTCGGCCAGGGCCGCACGGGCGTCGACCGCCAGCTGGACCTCGGACCCGGTCGCGATGATGATCACGTCGGGGGTGCCGTTCGGCGCCTCGGCGAGCACATATGCACCCTTCGAGACACCGTCTGTCGAGGCGAAGAGGTCACCGTCGGCTGCACCCTGGCCGCGCTCGAACACCGGGATGTTCTGACGGGTCAGCGCGATGCCGGTGGGGCCCTCGTGGCGTCGGAGGATCTCGAGCCAGGCGGCCGAGGTCTCGTTGGCGTCAGCCGGACGCACCAGGGTGAAGTTCGGGATGGCGCGGAGCGTCGCGATCTGCTCGACGGGCTGGTGCGTCGGGCCGTCTTCTCCGAGGGCGACGGAGTCGTGAGTCCAGACGAAGATGCTGGGGACGTTCATCAGCGCGGCCAGACGCACCGGCGGGCGCATGTAGTCGCTGAAGATGAGGAAGGTGCCGCCGAAGGCGCGCGTCGGGCCGTGCAGCACGATGCCGTTGACGATGGCGCCCATGGCGTGCTCGCGAATGCCGAAGTGCAGCACGCGGCCGTAGGGGTCGCCCGACCACTCGTGGGTCGACCACTCGGCGGGGATGAAGGACTTCGAGTCCTTGATCGTGGTGAGGTTCGACTCGGCGAGGTCGGCCGATCCGCCCCAGAGCTCGGGGAGCTCGGCGGCGAGGGCGTTGATGACCTGACCGGAGGCCGCACGCGTCGAGACGTCCTTGCCGCCTTCGAAGACGGGGAGCGCCGAGGTGATGTCGGCTGGCAGCTGCTTCGCCTCGAGGCGGTCGAGCAGCGCCTTGCGCTCAGGGTTGGCCGCGGCCCACGTGTCGAACGACTTCTGCCACTCGGCGCGGGTCTCCGCGGCGCGATCCGCGAGTGCGCGGGTGTGGGCGATGACGTCGTCGGCGATGGCGAAGTGCTCTTCGGGGTCGAAGCCCAGGACCTTCTTCGTTGCGGCGAGCTCGTCGCCACCGAGCGCGGAGCCGTGGATCTTGCCGGAGTTCTGCTTGCCGGGCGAGGGCCAGCCGATGATCGTCTTCAGGATGATGAGCGACGGCTTCGAGGTCTCGCCCTTCGCGGCCTCGATCGCCGCGTTGAGCTCGGCGACGTCCTCGACGTACTCGCCGGTCTTCTTCCAGTCGACGACCTGGACCTGCCAGCCGTAGGCCTCGTAGCGCTTGGCGACGTCTTCGGTGAAGGCGACGTTCGTGTCGTCCTCGATCGAGATCTGGTTGGAGTCGTAGATCGCGATGAGGTTGCCGAGCTCCTGGTGGCCCGCGAGCGAGGAGGCCTCGCTGGTGACGCCTTCCTGGAGGTCGCCGTCACCGGCGATCACGTAGACGAAGTGATCGAACGGGCTGGTGCCCGCCTCTGCCTCGGGGTCGAACAGGCCGCGCTCGTAGCGGGCGGCGTAGGCGAAGCCGACGGCGGAAGCGAGTCCCTGTCCCAGCGGGCCGGTGGTGATCTCGACGCCCTTGGTGTGACCGTATTCGGGGTGGCCCGGGGTGAGGGAACCCCACGTGCGCAGTGCCTTGAGGTCGTCGAGCTCGAGGCCGAAGCCGCCGAGGTAGAGCTGCACGTACTGGGTGAGAGAGGAGTGTCCGACCGAGAGGATGAAACGGTCACGACCCAGCCAGTCGGTGTCGGCCGGGTCGTGACGAAGCACCCGCTGATAGAGGAGATACGCGGCCGGAGCCAGGCTCATCGCGGTGCCGGGGTGGCCGTTGCCGACCTTCTCCACGGCATCCGCAGCCAGAAGACGCGCGGTGTCCACCGCGCGTCGGTCGATCTCATCCCACTGCAATTCCGACACTGTGAAGCCCTTCTGCAACTGTTCGAGAGCGCCGGATTGCACGATCGCAGTCCGCAACGATACGGAGGGGTTTGTGATGTGCGCCGGACGCGCGAGTCATTTCAGCATAGCGCCGAGGTTCGACTCGTTACCCCCCTTTACAACGCTCCGCCCGTCCAGTAATTCCATGCCTTCGTCGAGGCTTCCGATGGGCGGTGGAACTGCGGATCAGGAGTCCTGGAACGCGATCCCGTCGCGTCCCGGGAGCCCGGATGCGAGGGTCGGTGGAGCGCTGATCATCGGGGCGGGCGAGCCCTGCGCCCGGCGTGCCCTAGACTGGGAAACGCTGTCGTGACGCGTGTGGAGGAGGCGATCGAGATCTCGACGATGTCTGATCAGACCGTTGTGAAGAAGTCCATCGGTCGCACCGTGAAGGCGTACGTCGCCCTCACCAAGCCGCGCGTCCTCGAACTGCTGCTGGTGTCGACCGTCCCGGTGATGTTCCTCGCTCAGGGCGGTCTTCCCGACATGTGGCTCGTGCTGGCCACCGTGATCGGCGGCTCGCTGAGCGCCGGCTCGGCCGCGGCGTTCAACATGTACCTCGACCGCGACATCGATGCCCACATGCATCGCACGGAGAACCGTCCGCTGGTGACCGGCGAGATCAGCCCGCGAGGCGCGCTGATCTTCTCCTGGACGCTGGCCGTCGTCTCGACCGTATGGCTGTGGTTCACCACGAACTGGCTGGCGGCCACGCTGTCGGCATCCGCCATCTTCTTCTACGTCGTCATCTACACGATGATCCTCAAGCGACGCACCGAGCAGAACATCATCTGGGGCGGCATCGCCGGGTGCTTCCCGGTGCTCATCGGCTGGGCTGCCGTCACCGGCTCGCTCGACTGGCCCGCGTTCATCCTGTTCGCGCTCATCTTCCTCTGGACGCCGCCGCATTACTGGCCGCTGTCGATGAAGTACAAGGACGACTACGACGACGTCGACGTGCCCATGCTCGGTGTCACCCGCAACGCCTCACAGGTCGGCCTCCAGGTCATCCTCTATGCCTGGGCGACCGTCGCCTGCTCGCTGCTGCTGATCCCGATCGCGAACATGGGCCTCGTCTACGGCGTCTCCGCCGCGGTGTTCGGCGGCTGGTTCATCTATGAGTCGCACCGCCTGTACAACCAGGCGGTGCGAGGCAACGAGGCGCGGCCGATGCGAGTCTTCCACGCCTCGATCACTTATCTGACGCTGATCTTCGTGGCCGTCGCGGTCGACCCGCTGCTGCCGTTCTGATCCTGCTCGGCGTCGCCGACCAGCTCGTCGTCCGCCGCTGTCGCGGGGATCTCGGAGTCGATGGTGTCGGCTTCATCCGCCTCAGCTGACTCGTTCGTCCCGTCGATCGGCCCGACGACTGCGGGTGCAGGAGAAGGCAGGAGCGCCTGCACCGCACTCAGACCGACGGCGATCAGCACGCCGATGACGCCGGCGCCCAGAAGCGCGGCTCCGACGACGACGAGCGACTGCCCCACGTAGACCTCGATGCCGGTCGCCGTGCCGTCGAGCAGAGTGCTCGTCATGGTGCCGACCTGGCCGGCGATCAGCCACCCGCCCACTCCCGCTGAAGCGAGCGAGAGCACGAGGAGGAGCCAGAAGCCGATGCTGCGTGTCAATGACTTGTTCATGTCCGCAACGGTGCACGACGAACTGATGAGCCGCTGATGCCCGGGCTATGCATCCCCTGTGCGCAGCCGGGGTCAGGCCTCCGCAGCGGCCGGCTTCTTCAGGTTCAGCACCACCACGGTGTACGCAGCCGCCGACAGCGAGGCGAGCACCATGTGGATGCCCACGAGCACCGGCGGGAGGCCTTCGCGCGCCTGCCACACGCCCACGCCGACCTGCACCAGGATCGCCAGCACGAGCACGAGCAGCCATCTGCGCGGTCGTAGGTGCAGGACCCACGCGGCGATCGTCAAGGTGACGACGAGCGCGGCGAGGATGTATCCCGGCCAGGAGTGCACGTGGGCGAGCACCGTGGCGTCGAATCCCTGGCGCTCGACGGCCGCGTCGCCGGAGTGCGGCCCGGAACCGGTGGTCAGCACGCCGAACAGGATCGTCACGGCGAGGGCGAGACCGGTGATGTGGCTCAGTGCCGCGAACCAGGTCGGCACCGCGCGCTCACGCGGTCCGGGCGCGGCGTAGAGCCTGACCAGGAAGGCCGCGGTCACGCACACAAGGAGGAGGGACGACACGTAGTGGAATCCGACGATGAAGGGGTTCAGTCCCGTGAGCACCGTGATGCCGCCCACAAGAGCCTGCGCGACGACGCCGATCAGCACGACCCAGGCGAGGATGACGAGATCCCGCCTTTCGGTCGTCACCCTGACCGATCTGACCGTGGCGGCGATGACCGTCACGAGCAGAGCCGCCATCGCGAAGGGCGTGGCGGGGAGGTCGACGAGCGTGAAGACGAAGAACACGACCCCGGCCGCCACGATTCCGGCGGCGGCGAAGCGGAGGGCCGAGAACACCGTGGCCTTCCCCCCGGTGCGCGCCAGCACGAGCAGCAGGACGGCGAGGGCGATGACGCCGACCACACCCGTCATGACGCGGTTGCCGAACTCGATGATGCCGTGGATTCCCTGATCGGCATAGATCGGGACGAGCGACTCCGGCGTGCAGAGCGGCCACTCGGAGCATCCGAGGCCTGATCCGGTCAGCCGCACGGCACCGCCGGTGCCGATGATGATGGTCTGCGCGAGGAATGAGAGCCAGGCGAAGACGCGAAGCGCTCGTCCCCAGAGGATCGCATGCGTCGACGCTGCCGCGTTCGTGGGGGAGGAGATCGTCGTCTCGGGCATAAGTCTCTCCGAACCGCGCCGGACACGGCGAGCGGCCCTGTCTTCAGGCGGAACCTGTAGAATCGGATTGTTGTGATGAGCGCTGACCGCGCTGAAGCATCGCTAACAGTTTAGGCGCGATGGATGCGCCGGTGATGAGGGCCCACCAACGGCACCCGCTCCCGCAGACTCGACGGGGATCAGGTGTGTCGGGGCGGATGACACCGTTTGGGACCTGTGAGGAGAGTGTGTGATGTCGGATGTGCTGATCGACCGCCCGGAGCTTGACGGCCTGGGGGTGTACGAATTCGGGTGGCATGACGAAGATGCCGCCGGAGCCATCGCCAAGCGCGGTATCTCCGAAGAGGTGGTCCGCGGGATCTCGGCGCTCAAGCACGAGCCCGAATGGATGCTGAAGACCCGACTCAAGGGCTATCAGCTCTTCGGTCGCAAGCCGATGCCGACCTGGGGTGCAGACCTCAGCGAGATCGACTTCGACAACATCAAGTACTTCGTGCGCTCGACCGAGAAGCAGGCCCAGTCCTGGGAGGATCTCCCGGCTGAGATCCGCGAGACGTACGAGCGCCTCGGCATCCCCGAGGCCGAGCGTCAGCGCCTCGTCGCCGGCGTCGCAGCGCAGTACGAGTCCGAGGTCGTCTACCACCAGATCCGCGAGGATCTGGAGGAGCAGGGCGTCATCTTCATGGACACCGACACCGCGCTCCGCGAGCACCCCGAGTTCTTCGAGGAGTACTTCGGCACCGTGATCCCGGCCGGCGACAACAAGTTCGCCGCGCTCAACACAGCCGTGTGGTCGGGAGGTTCGTTCGTCTACGTCCCCAAGGGCGTGCACGTCGAGATCCCGCTGCAGGCGTACTTCCGCATCAACACCGAGAACATGGGCCAGTTCGAGCGGACCCTGATCATCGCCGACGAGGACAGCTACGTCCACTACATCGAGGGCTGCACCGCTCCGATCTACAAGTCGGACTCGCTGCACTCGGCCGTCGTCGAGATCATCGTGAAGAAGAACGCCCGCGTTCGGTACACGACGATCCAGAACTGGTCGAACAACGTCTACAACCTCGTCACCAAGCGAGCCGTCGCCCATGAGGGCGCGACGATGGAGTGGGTCGACGGCAACATCGGCTCCAAGGTGACGATGAAGTACCCGTCGATCTACCTGATGGGCGAGCACGCCAAGGGCGAGACCCTCTCGGTCGCCTTCGCGGGTCCCGGCCAGCACCAGGATGCCGGCGCGAAGATGATCCACATGGCTCCGTACACGCAGTCGTCGATCGTCTCCAAGTCGATCGCCCGTGGCGGTGGACGTGCGGGATACCGCGGCGAGGTGAGGGTGGACGCGAACGCGCACCACTCCGCGAACACCGTGCGCTGCGACGCGCTGCTGGTGGACACGAAATCGCGCTCCGACACATACCCGGCCATCGACATCCGGGTCGACGACGTGCAGCTGGGCCACGAGGCCACCGTCTCGAAGGTCAGCGAGGAGCAGCTCTTCTACCTGCAGTCCCGCGGCATGCCCGAGGACGAGGCGATGGCGATGATCGTGCGCGGCTTCATCGAGCCGATCGCGCGCGAACTGCCCATGGAGTACGCGATGGAATTGAACAAGCTCATCGAAATGGGCATGGAAGGATCGGTCGGCTAAATGGCGGCCTCGACGACAGCGCCCAGCGAGGCGCAGCACACGAACGCGCACATCGACCCCGCAGCTCAGGTCTCGGATGCCGGATTCGTCCCGGTGCAGACCCGCTCGGAGCGTCCGCACTCCTTCGAACCCGCCGACTTCGGTTCGCCGACCGGCCGCGAGGTCAACTGGAAGCACACTCCGGTGGCCAAGCTCTCCGCCCTCTTCGAGGTGGCAGGTCCAACCGAGGGCGTGCGCTACTCGTTCGGTGACGGCGAGAAGTACGTGGCGGCACCGCTCGCCGCGGGCGATGCCCCGCGCGGAGAGGTCTTCCTGGCCGAGGACATCACGGCGGCCGTCGCCTGGCAGGGCTCGTCCGAGGCGCTGCACATCCGCATCCCGCGCGAAGAAGAGGTCGCTGAGCCGATCCTCGTCTCGATCGAGGGCCTCGGCGCCGAACTGCGCGCCGATGCCCACATCGTGATCGAGGCCCTCGAGCACAGCTCGGCCACCGTCGTGCTCCAGCACACCGGAGCCGCGCAGTACTCGCAGAACGTCGAGATCATCGTCCGCGATGGCGCGAAGCTCACTGTCATCAGCCTGCAGCAGTGGCAGGACGAGGCCGTGCACACCTCTGCGCATCAGGCCAGGGTCGATGCGGATGCCACGCTCAAGCACTTCGTGATCAGCTTCGGCGGCGGAGTCGTGCGCGTGAACCCGAGCGTCGAGCTCGCCGGCGCCGGATCCGAGGGCTACCTCTACGGACTGTCCTACGCCGATGCCGGGCAGCACCTCGAGAGCCAGGTCTACCTGCACCACAAGGGCCCGCACACCAAGGGCGACGTGCTCTACAAGGGTGCGCTCCAGGGGCAGGGAGCGCACAGCGTGTGGATCGGCGACGTGCTCATCGGCGCCGATGCGACGGGCACCGACTCCTACGAGGCGAACCGCAACCTGGTGCTCACCGAGGGTGCACGCGCCGACTCGATCCCGAACCTCGAGATCGAGACCGGGGACATCCTCGGCGCCGGCCACGCCAGCGCCACGGGGCGCTTCGATGACGAGCAGCTGTTCTACCTGCAGGCCCGCGGCATCAGCGAAGAGGAAGCGCGCCGACTCGTCGTGCTCGGATTCCTCACCGACATCGTTCAGCGCCTGGGGATCCCGGCACTGGAGACCGAGCTGCTCGACGCGATCGAGACGGAGCTCGCCGAGGTGAACGCATGAGCGCCGAGCGCGTGTGCGGCGTCGCGGAACTCGAGCAGGACATGCCGATCCGCGTCGAGCCGAACGGCGTCCCGATCACCGTGATCAAGGACTCCGAAGGCGTGATCCACGCCATCGGGGACACCTGCACGCATGGCGACATCTCTCTCGCCGAAGGCTTCGTCGAAGGTGACACGGTGGAGTGCTGGGCCCACGGCTCCGCGTTCTCGCTGCTCACCGGCAAGCCCCAGAACCTCCCTGCTTATGAGCCCGTTCCGGTCTACGTCGTCGAGATCGACGGCGACGACGTGCTCATCGACCCGACTGTGACGAAGGAAGTCTGAATGTCTGTTCTCGAAATCCGCGACCTGCACGTGACGGTCGAGACCGAGGCGGGTACCACCCCGATCCTCAACGGAATCACCCTCACCATGAACACCGGTGAGACGCACGCGATCATGGGCCCCAACGGCTCGGGCAAGTCGACGCTCGCGTACACGATCGCCGGCCACCCGAAGTACACCGTGACCTCCGGCTCGATCACCTTCGACGGCCAGGATGTGCTCGCGATGAGCGTCGACGAGCGCGCGCGCGCCGGCCTGTTCCTCGCGATGCAGTACCCGGTTGAGATCCCCGGCGTGACGGTGACGAACTTCCTCCGCACCGCCAAGACGGCACTCGACGGCGAAGCTCCGGCGATCCGCGGCTGGACCAAGGACGTCAAGGCGGCCATGGCGAACCTCCGCATGGACCCGAAGTTCGCTCAGCGCAACGTCAACGAAGGCTTCTCCGGTGGCGAGAAGAAGCGTCACGAGATCCTGCAGCTCGAGGTCCTCAAGCCGCAGTTCGCGATTCTCGACGAGACCGACTCGGGCCTCGACGTCGACGCGCTGAAGATCGTCTCGGAAGGCGTCAATCGCGCCAAGGAGTCGACCGGACTCGGCGTGCTGCTGATCACGCACTACACCCGTATCCTCCGCTACATCCGTCCGGACTTCGTGCATGTGGTCGTCGCGGGCAAGATCGTCGAAGAGGGCGGCCCTGAGCTTGCAGACCGGCTCGAGGAAGAGGGATACGACCGTTTCCTCGACCCCGCAGCCCCCATCGAGGCGTAGGCTGATTCGCATGACAGCCACCCTCACGGACGCGAAGTACGACGAGGTCACCGAGGCGCTCAAAGACGTCATGGACCCGGAACTCGGGATCAACGTCGTCGACCTCGGCCTCATCTACGACCTCGCCTGGGATGACGAGAACGATGCTCTCGTCATCCACATGACGCTGACCAGCGCCGGCTGCCCCCTGACGGACGTGCTCGAGGACCAGACCGCGCAGGCTCTGGACAACGTCGTCGACCGCTTCCGCATCAACTGGGTGTGGATGCCGCCGTGGGGTCCGGAGAAGATCACAGACGACGGGCGCGACATGATGCGCGCCCTCGGCTTCGCGATCTGAGAATGCTCGAAGTCACGGCTCTGCCTCTGGCGGAGCTCAGACGACGTAGCAGCGAGAAGTGGCGGGAGTATCCCGCCGACGTGCTTCCGCTCTTCGTCGCGGAGACCGATTTCCCGCTCGCACCGGAGGTCTCGAACGCGTTGCGTCGCGCCGTCGAGCTCGGAGACACGGGGTACATCGCCTCGCGGACACCATTGCCCGACACCTACGCGGCGTTCGCACGCCGTCGCTTCGGCTGGGAGGCGGATCCGACGCGGATGCGCACCACGGCCGATGTGAGCATGGGCATCGTCGAGATTCTCCGCCGCGTGACGCAGCCGGGAGAGCGCGTGGTCGTCACCCCTCCCGTGTACCCGCCGTTCTTCGACCTGGTATCCGAGGCCGGCGCCGAGGTGGAACGGGTGCCTCTCATCGACACGGGGATGGGGTGGGAACTCGATCTCGACGGCGTCCGTGCAGCGTTCGAGGACGGCGCGACCGCGATCCTGCTCTGCAATCCGCACAACCCGACGGGCACCGTCCACAGTCGCGACGCGCTCGCGGCGCTGGCCGAGATCGCCGACGAGTTCGGCGCGGCGGTGGTCTCCGACGAGATCCACGCACCGCTCGCCCAGCCGGGAACCGGCTTCACGCCGTTCCTCGACACGGGCGAGGCCGCCGAGCGCGTGGGGTATGCGGTCGTCAGCGCGAGCAAGGCCTTCAATCTGGCCGGCCTCAAGTGCGCCCTCATGGTGACCGCTTCCGATTCGACGAGCGCGGTCGTGCGCGGGTTGCCGATCGAGGTCGAGTGGCGCACCGGTCAGTTCGGTCTGCTCGCGGCTGTCGCCGCCTTCTCGGAGGAGAGCGATGAGTGGCTGGACGGGCTGCTCGCGACACTCGACGCGAACCGCGTACTCCTCGAGGACCTGCTCGCATCGAAGCTCCCCGGCGCCCGCTACCGGATGCCCGATGCCGGCTACCTCGCCTGGATCGATCTCTCGGCTCTCGGATGGGGCGACAACCCCGCGCGTCGGATCCTCAAGGAGGCGAAGGTGGCCCTGCACTTCGGCCCCGCCTTCGGCGAGCAGGGCAGGGGATTCGTGCGGTTGAACTTCGGGACGAGTCCGGAGATCATCACCGAGGCCATCGAGCGCATCGCGACGCTCGTGGATCGATGACGGTCGATCGCGCGACATCGTCGATCTGGGACCGGGAACGCCTCTGGGTCACCGCCGGCGCGGTCGCGCTGATCTTCCTGGCGGCGATCGAGGCTCTGGCGGTGACGACCGTCATGCCGATCGTCAGCGAGGCGCTCGACGGCCAGGCGCTGTACGCAGTCGCCTTCGCGGGGACACTGGCGACGAGCGTGATCGGGATGGTCGCCGCGGGTGCCTGGTCGGACGCTCGCGGGCCCCGGGGTGCGCTGTACGCCGCCGTGTCGCTGTTCATCGCCGGCCTTCTGCTGTCGGGGTTCGCGGTGACGATGGATCAGTTCCTCATCGGCCGCCTGGTGCAGGGGCTCGGTGCGGGCGGACAGACGGTGGCCCTGTACGTCGTGGTGGCCCGCCTGTATCCGCCCCACCTGCACGGAAGGGTCTTCGCGGCGTTCGCCGCGGCCTGGGTGGTGCCGTCGATGATCGGCCCGTTCCTCGCGGGTGCCGTCGCCGAGTACCTCGACTGGCGGTGGGCATTCCTCGGGGTGGCCGTGCTGACGACGGCCGCCTTTCTCATGATCGCGATCCGGTTGCGCGGCGTCGACCTCGGGCATGGCGAACCACAGGACCGTCGAGCTCTCGTGACTCGTCTGATGCTCGCCGTCGTCGTCGCGGTGTTCGCCGTGCTGATCGGCTTCACGGCCGAGATGACCGCGCAGATCGGATGGTCGGTCGCACTGGGCTCGGTGGCCGTCATCGCCGTGGCCGTGCTGCCGCTGCTCCCTCGACGCACTCTGCGCGCCGGCCGGGGCCTGCCGAGCGTCGTGCTCATGCGGGGCGTCGTCGCCGGCGCGTTCTTCGCCGCGGAAGCGTACATCCCGTACCTGCTCATGGAGAGGTTCGGGTTCACGGCGACGTGGGCGGGCATCGCCTTGATGTTCGCCGCGTTCGCCTGGGCCGGTGCGTCCGCGCTGCAGGGGAGGTTCGGTGAACGTCTCGGCAACACGAGGATCACCGTCATCAGCCTCTCGCTGCTGGTCTGTGCTCTGGTGTTCGTGCTCCTCGCAGCGCTCTGGGGGTTCTCGCCGCTCTTCGTGGTGGTGGGATGGGCATTCGCCGGCGGCGGCATGGGTCTGCTCTATCCCCGCCTCACCGTGCTCACGCTCGCGTACTCGGATGCCGGCAACCAGGGCTTCAACTCGTCAGCTCTGTCGATCTCGGACTCCACGGGCGCCGCGGTCGTCATCGCTCTCGCGGGTCTCGCCGTCGCCAGCCTCGGCGGTGGTGCGAGCGCCTTCGGCGTCGTCTTCGCGTTCTGTCTCGGTCTGGTGCTCCTGGCGTTCGTGCCGGGACTCAGGCTGGGGCACGCCGCGGAGCTGACGGATGCGGAGTCGCCCGAGCGGTGAGGCCGGCGCCGGACGACTCTCCGGCGAGCGCGGCCACGCCGAGGTCGAAGACGCGGTCGAGTCCCGCTGTGACGTCGATCGTGTGGTCGTCGAGCGCTGCTCCGTGGCTGTCGGCGTGCATCCGCTGCTGAACGAGAGTCGCATGGCCGAGCACGAAGTGCAGGAGTGCGGCTGCTCGCTCCGGTGCGTCCGACAGGCCGTGGCGCGTCAGCGCGGCTTCCAGTGCGGTGTGCGCATACGACGAGCCGAGACGCAGGGCATACGTGCTGAGCACGAGCTCGGCCCCGTCGCGATAGGTGAAGAGCGCGTCGCGGATGCTGCGGGCGGTGGTCAACACGTCCGCATCGTCGCGCGGGATGCCCGCGGTGATGCGATCGGCCAACTCCGCCAGCAGCTCCTGCTTGCTCGAGAAGTGCCAGTAGAGAGCACTCGGCTGCACATCGAGCCTGCCGGCGATCCGCCGCATCGAGAGGTCGGCGAGGCCGACCTCGTCGAGGAGCGCGAGTGCAGCGCGCGCGACGCCGTCGCGGTCGTGACGGGTCGAGTTGTGCGCCGGGGCCATCCCGTCAGTATAGTGAACACCGTTCAAGTGAACGGTGTTCAGGAAGGTGATGGATGATGGCTCGGCACACAGACGACCTCGGTCGCGAACTCGCGAGGGTGGCGATCTTCGCCGCGCTCATCATCGTCCTCGGAATGGTGACGATCCCGATCCCCGGCGGGGTGCCCATCACCGCGCAGACCCTGGGGGTGATGCTCGCCGGCGCTGTACTCGGCCCGCGGTTGGCCCCGCTCTCGGTGCTCCTCGTGTTGGTGCTGGCAGCGGTCGGGCTCCCCGTCCTCGCCGGTGGCCGTGGCGGTCTCGGCGTCTTCGTCGGTCCGACAGCCGGCTACCTGCTCGGGTGGCTCCTGGGCGTCATCGTCATCGGACTGATCGTGCGCAGCGGTCGGCCCCGCTGGTGGCGGATCGCCCTCGGGGTCGTCGTCGGCGGCATCGTGGTCGTGTACGTCTGCGGGGTGCCCGTCACCGCGCTCGTACTCGGGCTCGACCTGGGACCCACCGCACTGGCGAGTCTCGTCTTCCTCCCCGGCGATCTGCTCAAGGCGGCAGCGGCCACAGCGCTGGTCCTCGCGCTACGGCGCGCGTACCCTCGAGCTTTCGGCACGAGTGCCCCATCCGTGCCGGCATCCGTCCGTGCGGTCTGAGACCTCGACCGGATCGATCTCGGTCGACGATGTCACCGTGGAGCGGGAGGGGCAGCCGATCCTGCGCGATGTGAGCATCGAGCTCACGACGGCGAGGATCGCGGTCATCGGCGCGAACGGTTCAGGAAAGTCCACTTTCGCGCGTCTGCTGAACGGCCTCGTGCTCCCGGATGCAGGGCGCGTGACGGTGCACGGTCTCGATTCTCGTCGGGATGTGAAGGCTCTGCGGCGGCGGGTGGGTTTCGTCTTCACCGATCCGCAGGCGCAGATCCTCATGCCTACGCCTGCCGAGGACCTCGCGCTGTCGCTTCGCGGATCCTCTCGTGCGGACGTCGACAGACGTGTGGCCGCGGCACTCGCCGAGCACGGCTTGACCGATCGGGCGGACGTGCCGGCGTCGGAGCTGTCCGGCGGTCAGAAGCAGATGCTGGCTCTCGCGTCTGTCCTGATCACCGAACCGCAGCTGATCGTCGCCGACGAGCCGACGACCCTGCTGGACCTGCGCAACTCCCGACGGATCGCGGATCTGCTGCTGGCGCTTCCCGCCCAGGTCGTCATCGTCACCCACGACCTCGAGCTCGCAGCGAGGTGCGACCACGCGGTCCTCTTCGAGGCGGGCTCGATCATCGCGTCGGGCGCCCCGCCGGACGTGGTCGCCGAGTATCGCGAGCTGGCCGCGTGATCCAGTCCTATCGGCCGGGGGCGAGTATCGTCCACCGGATGCCGGCGGGCCCCAAGCTCGCCGTCTTCGCCGTGCTCGCGCTCGTCTCGTCCGGCTACCCGCACGATCGATGGAGCGTCACAGCCGCGCTTCTCGTCGTCTGCCTGCTCTATCTCGCCGCCGGCCTTCCGGTGACGACCCTGCTCGTCGAGGCGTGGCGGCTGCGGTGGCTCGTACTGGTTCTCGGGGCCGCCCTGTGGATCTTCGCCACACCGCTCACGGCATGGGTCAGCACGGCCAGGGTGGCATCACTGCTGCTGCTGGCGTCGCTTCTCACGATCACCACCCGGATGGGCGATCTGCTCGCGGTGCTGCATCGGATGCTGAGACCGCTGCGCCGACTGGGCATCGATGCCGATGCCGTCGCGATGACGATCTCGCTGACCCTCACGATGATTCCGGTGGTCGCAGGCTTCGCCCATGCGGTCACCGAGGCCCACCTCGCACGCGGCATCCGTCGCGGCGTGCGAGGCGCGGTGCCGCTCATGGTCAGGACACTACGCCACGCGGACGACGTCGGCGACGCTCTCGCCGCTCGCGGTCTCGTGTGATCGGCGGGCGATGCGCAGGGACAGCAGCATCCCGCCGGCGGCGACCGAGGCAGTGAGCACGGTCGTCCCCGCGACGAGGAGCAGGACGACGGAGGCGATGCCCAGGACGGCGGCGATCACGACCCGGTGCGTCCTGTCAGCGGATCGCGGCGACGGCTGCGTCTCGATGCGGGTGAGGGAGGTCGCGATCGCCGCTGTCAGAGTCAGGGCGACGGCGAGCCAGATCGGACGCGACACCCACCAGGAGACGGAACTCGGATCCGGCAGCGCGATTCCGCTGACGAGTGAGGCGACGGCCGAGATCCCCGCCATGGCGAGCAGTACCGGCATGTGCCACAGGTAGATCGTCATGGTGCGGCGATTGACGAAGGCGCCGAACGCGGCGGGGACCGGCCGGTGGCTGAGCGCGTCGATGCGATCGCGCAGAAGCGAGACGGCGCTCAGGTGCACGACGCCGACGAGCAGCAGCGCGGCGGTCGGGGGATTGATGTTCGCGATGAGGTCGGGGGAGTAGATCCCGGTCGCGAACGCTGCGATGAGGGCGGTCAGAGCCGCTGCTCCCACTAGGGCCCGCGTCGCTCGAGGCAGCCGGTCGATCGTGCCGTCGGCGAGGAAGAACCCGATCTGCTGGAGTGCGAGCCACACGAAGGCGAGAATCAGAAACCCCAGTCCCTCGACCCCGGTGCTCGCCCGGACCACATCGACGCAGACCGATGGGCACACGAGGGCTGCGACGGTGACCAGGGGCCTGCGTGCGTGGGCTCTCGAGAGTGCCGGGAGGAGCGCCTGACAGCCCAGGAAGACTCCGAGGAACCACAGCGGCTGGCTGTAGCGGAAGCCGGCGGTGACGATGATGTCGGCGGGAACACCTGCGACGCGGAGAGCCGCGAGCGCGACGCCGACGACGGCGATGGCGAACAGTGCGGGCCGGAGCAGGCGATGCACGCGGGCTGCGATGAAGTCGGATGCGGAGCCGCCGCGCGCCTGCGACCGCCGGAAGGCGATGTGACCGGCGAAGCCTCCGATGATGAAGAACAGCGGCATGACCTGGAGGACCCAGCTCACGGGGATGATCCACGAGGTGCCCTCGCTCGCGTTCGCGAAGACCGGGCTGCCGTCGGCGATCGTGACGCCCACCATGATGGCGTGAAGCAGCACGACTCCTGCGACGCAGATCGCTCGCAGCAGGTCGATCGCGGCATCACGACCGGCCGGCAGCGGGGGTCGGGGAGCGATGCGGGGCGGCGCTTCGACGATGGCCATGGAGTCCTCCTCGGATGGGTGTCCGAGGAGCGTATGGACGCGGTGCCGGTCGGGGGATCACCCTCCGGGCTGGTTCGCACCCCTACTGCGGTGTGACCCGGAGCAGCGGCTCAGGAGGGCTCGACGAGACCCGTGTCGTAGGCGAGGATCACGGCGTGCACGCGGTCGCGGAGTCGGAGCTTGGCGAGCACCTTGCCGACATGCGTCTTCACGGTCTGCTCGGCGATGAAGAGGTCGGACGCGATCTCGCTGTTCGACCGTCCGCGACCGATGAGCACCAGCACCTCCCGCTCCCGATCGGTCAGGTCCGCGAGCGAGGTCGCCGCCTTCGCGGTGCGGGGCCGACGTCCGGCGAACTGCTCGATCATGCGCCGCGTCACACTGGGGGCGAGCAGGGCATCGCCGCCGGCGACGACGCGCACGGCGTGCACGAGCTCCTCGGGAAGAGCGTCCTTCAACAGGAATCCGCTCGCGCCGGCCTCGAGCGCGTCGTAGACGTAGTCGTCGATGTCGAAGGTCGTGAGCATGAGGATCCTCGGCACATGAGCCGCAGGGTAGGCGGGTCCGAGGATGCGCCGAGTGGCCTCGATGCCGTCGACCTGCGGCATCCGCACGTCCATCAGGATGACGTCCGGATCGAGGCGGGCAGCGAGGGTGATGGCTTCGGCTCCGTCGGCCGCCTGACCCGCGACACGGATTCCCTCGTGCGCATCGAGCAGAGCGGCGAATCCGGCGCGCACCATCGCCTGGTCGTCGGCGATGAGGACGCTGATCGTCACGGGTTCTCCTGGGTGATCGGAGCGGTGGTCTCGCTCGATGGACGCTCGTGCAGCGGGAGGGAGGCGATGACCTCCCACCCGCCCTCGGCGGTGGGGCCGGCGGCGAAGGACCCGCCGAGCAGTTCGACGCGCTCACGCATGCCGCGAAGTCCATAGCCTCCGCTGGGGTGAGCCGGTGGGGTGGTGGCGCGGCCGTTGCGGACGCGGATGCCGATGGCGTGGAGATCCGCCTGCAGGCGCACCGTGACGGCGGCGCCGGACGCGTGCCGTACCGCGTTGCTGAGCGCCTCCTGCGCGATGCGGAAGGCGGCGATCTGCACGGCCTGCGGGGCGTCGGTGAACGCGCCCGTCATCTCGAGCCCCACCGTCACGCCGGCGCGCCGGATCGTGTCGACGAGGGCCGGGATGTCGTCGATGCTCTGCTGCGGCGCCAGCTCGGCCGCCTGATCCTCGGTGCGCAGCACGCCCAGCATCCGCCGCATCTCGGTGAGCGATCCCCGCGCTGTGGCCGCGATGCTCTCGAACTCCGACGTCGCCGCGTCGCCGATCTCGGGCAGTCGGTATCGAGCAGTGGACGCCTGCACCTGGATGACCGACATGCTGTGGGCGATGACGTCGTGCAGTTCGCGGGCGATACGGGTGCGCTCCTCGACGAGCGCGCGGCGGGATTCTTCGAGGGCTGAATGCTCCCGTTCCTTCGTGAGCTCGGCAGATACCCTCACGCGTCCTGCGACCAGTATGGCGACCAGGAACACGGCTGCGGCCACAGACGTGGTCACGATGAGATCTGCCGTGGTGCTGCCTGCCGTCGCCGGAGTGGCGACGATCTCGGGGCGCAGCAGCGGGGCCGTGAGGGAGAGCAGCGCGCCGACGCCGAGCGGGACGACGCCCAGGCGCGCGCCGTGGACGAAGGTCACGACGCCCACGAAGAGGACGAAGGTGACGAGCGCGGGCACCGACCACGGCCACGGCGCCTCGGTCGCCTGATCGGGCACGACCAGCAGCGGGAGCGCGAACGCCGCAGAGCAGAACATCGCGATCGCCCACCGCGGATACCGCAGGGAGAGCAGCGGCGCCGAGCAGAGTGCGGCGCCGAGGATGAACGTCAGCGGCAACGCGGTGCCGTACAGCACGGTCTGCAGCGACACGAGCACCGCGAAGAGCGCCAGGCTCGCCAGGGCGAGCGCGGCGAGCGCGGCCGTTCGACGGCTGATGCGGGGAGTCCGCGGTGTGCGGGGTGTGCGGGGCAGGCGACGTGCCATGAGTGTCATCCTGCCAGTTGCGGGACGGGGGCGCGTCGACGCCGGGCAGCGGTGACGCGGTCGATGACCAGTCCGATGATGAGAGCGACCCCGATGCCGATCCCGGCGCTGGCGAGGGGCTGATCTTCGATCCATGATCCGGCGAGCAGCCCGATCGCCAGGCTCAGCGCGCTCCAGCTGAGGCCGGCCACGACGCTCAGGGGAAGGAAACGCCTCCAGGGGAATCGCAGCGCGCCCGCCGACATGTTCACAGCGACACGGCCGACAGGGATGTATCGAGCGCCGAGGATCAGAGCCGCACTGCGCTGGTCGAGGGCGCGTTCCGCGTGGGCGAAGGCCGAGGCGATCCCCGGTCGACGCATCCACGCCCAGCGGGTCGTGCCGAGTCGACGACCGAGCACGAATGCGATGTTGTCGCCGATGGTCGCGCCGACGGCGGCGACGAGCCCGAGCGGGATCAGCGCCCATGGCTCTCCTGAGGATGCCAGCACGGCGGCTGCCGCCACGAGCACGGTCTCACTCGGAACAGGCGGGAAGAAGCCGTCGATGATCGTCACCGCGAGCAGCACGGCATACAGCCAGGGGGAGGCGACGGTCTGCAGGATGAGCTCGTTGATGACGTCCACCTCAGCAGGCTAGAAAGCGGAGGGCACGCAGAGCATCACCCTGAGGTATCGATCGCATCCACCCGCAGAGGTAGATCTGTGCACAGGCCGACGACTGCACCACGATCCGTACGTCGACTGAACACCCAGCCGAGCGATCTATACTGGGAGTTTGGCCCCTCGGCCTGAACCCCCTTGAAAGAACGGACATCCCGCCTGTGCTTGCCGTGCACGAACTCGAGATCCGCGTGGGCGCACGCCTCCTGATGGAGAACGTGTCGTTCCGTGTGAGCGACGGAGACAAGATCGGTCTCGTCGGCCGCAACGGTGCAGGCAAGACCACGCTCACCAAGGTGCTCGCCGGCGACGTCCTTCCCTCTGGGGGCACGGTGACGCGCTCCGGAGAGCTCGGCTACCTGCCCCAGGATCCCCGTTCGGGCAACCCGGAGGATCTGGCGCGCACGAGGATCCTCGATGCCCGCGGACTCGGACAGCTGAATCTCGGCATGACCGAGGCCTCGCTGGCCATGGGCTCGGAAGACCCCGCCGTGGCCGAGAAGGCGATGAAGCGCTATGCGCGCCTCACCGAGCAGTTCGAGGCACAGGGCGGATACGCCGCAGAAGCCGAGGCGGCATCCATCGCCAACAACCTCTCGCTGCCCGACCGCATCCTCGATCAGCCGCTCTCGACGCTCTCGGGCGGACAGCGTCGTCGCATCGAGCTCGCGCGCATCCTGTTCTCGGATGCGGAGACGATGATCCTCGACGAGCCGACCAACCACCTCGACGCCGACAGCGTCGTGTGGCTGCGCGAGTTCCTCAAGAACTACAAGGGCGGGCTGATCGTGATCAGCCACGACGTCGAGCTCGTCGGCGAGACCGTCAACCGCGTCTTCTACCTCGACGCGAACCGCCAGATCATCGACACCTACAACATGAACTGGAAGAACTACCTGCGCCAGCGGGTGGCCGACGAGGAGCGCCGCAAGAAGGAGCGAGCCAACGCCGAGAAGAAGGCCACCACGCTGCAGCAGCAGGCGGCCCGTTTCGGTGCGAAGGCGTCGAAGGCCGCTGCCGCTCACCAGATGATCGCGCGCGCCGAGAAGCTCCTCGCGGGTCTCGACGAGGTCCGCCAGGAAGACCGGGTGGCGAAGCTCCGCTTCCCCAAACCCGCCGCCTGCGGCAAGACCCCGATGATGGCGACGGGGCTGTCGAAGTCGTACGGATCGCTCGAGATCTTCACGGATGTCGACCTCGCGATCGACCGCGGATCGAAGGTCGTCGTGCTCGGACTCAACGGTGCGGGCAAGACCACGCTGCTGAGGATGCTCGCCGGAGTCGACGAGCCCGACACGGGCCAGCTCGAGCCGGGCCACGGGCTCAAGGTCGGTTATTACGCGCAGGAGCACGAGAACCTCGACGTGAACCGCTCGGTGCTCGAGAACATGGTCTCGGCCGCTCCGCACATCACCGAGATGGAAGCGCGCAAGGTGCTCGGATCCTTCCTCTTCACCGGCGACGATGTGCTCAAGCCCGCCGGGGTTCTCTCGGGCGGCGAGAAGACGCGTCTCTCGCTGGCGACCCTCGTGGTCTCCTCGGCCAACCTGCTGCTGCTCGATGAGCCCACCAACAACCTCGATCCCGCGTCTCGCGAGGAGATCCTCGGCGCTCTCGCGCACTACGAGGGTGCAGTCGTCCTCGTCTCGCACGACCCCGGTGCGGTGCAGTCGCTCAACCCGGAGCGCGTGCTGATCCTTCCCGACGGTGTCGAGGACCTCTGGAGCCAGGAGTACCAGGACCTCATCGAGCTCGCGTAACGCGTCCGGGGTGGGCCACGTCCGACGGGAGTGGCATAGTCGACAGGGTGACCCATGACGACTCCGACCTCGCCCTCGATCCGCTCAACGACTGGCTCAGAGGACGCCACGCTCTCATCGGCGTCGCTCCGGACTGGGACATCCGCGACCTGCCGGATGACCCGGCGGTCCTGTTCGCCGAGTGGTTGCGCGCCGCCGCCGCAGCCGGGGTGGCGGAACCGCACACGGTGACGCTGGCGACGGTCGACGCCGACGGGATCCCCGATGCGCGCACGCTCATCCTGAAGAGGATCGACGAACGAGGGTGGGCCTTCGCGAGCACGCGGTCGTCCCGTAAGGGGGCGCAGCTCGGCGCAGTGCCGGCAGCGGCCCTGAACTTCTGGTGGCAGCCGCAGGTCCGTGCAGTCCGCGTGCGCGGCCGCGTGGAGGAGGCGACGCCCGAGGAGAGCGCCGCCGACCTCGCTGCTCGCTCGGCGGCCGCACAGGCAGGCATCGCCGACGGGGACTGGGTGCTCTGGCGCATCGTCCCGAGCCGCATCGAGTTCTGGCAGGGGGAGACCGATCGGAACCACACCCGCCTCGTGTACGAGGCATCCGCGGACGGCTGGAGCCGGGCGCTCTCCGGTCGCGCCGCTGACCGCATCGAGGAGGAGGCTCGCGCATGAGCGACTTCCAGGTCATCGAGATCGGTGCGCTGGACGAGTGGCGTGAGCACCACGGCGGCTTCGATGCCGCGCGCTCCCGCGATGGTCGCCGCGTCGTCGACCACGAGCTGACGATGCAGTTCATCGGACTCACCGCGAACGCGCTCGCTCCGGGTGAGGAGGCGGGGTACTGGCACGTTCATTCACGCATCGAGGAGCTCTACGTCTTCCTCGAGGGGCGCGGGCAGATGGGTCTCGACGACGAGGTCGTCGAGGTCGGCCCCGGCACCGTGATCAGAGTCGGTCAGGGGGTCGCCCGCACCTGGCGGTCTCACCCTGGCAGTGCGGGGGAGCTCCGCTGGCTGTGCATCCGGGCCGGAGGCCAGGAGCTGCCGCATCTTCCCGATGACAGTGCGCGCCTGCCCGACCGGCCGCTGCCCTGGACCGACTGAACGATGAGCGAGGTTCTCCCGCCTCCGCCGTCAGAGGCCCCGAGCTTCGCCGACGACTTCTCGACGGGGCTCGACGACGAGAAATGGGTCGCCCACTACCTCCCGCATTGGACGGTTCCCGAGAGGTCGGCGGCGCGATATGAGATCGTCGACTCGGTGCTGCGCCTGCGTATCGACAGCGATCAGCTCGATTGGCGGAAGGAGGATGCCCCGCTCCGTGTGTCGAATGTGCAGACCGCGGTGTTCTCCGGATCCGTCGGGTCGGCGCGCGGCACGCACCGACATCGTCCGGACGGTCTGGAGGTGCGAACGGAGACGCCTCTGCACTTGCTGTTCGCTCCCGCCCGCGGACGCATCGATGTGACCGTCGCCGCGAGCACCGACGAAGGATGCATGCTCGCCGCCTGGCTCGTCGGGATCGAACACCTCTCGGAGAGGGATGCCGGCGAGATCTGCATCTTCGAGATCGACGCGGATGCGGTCTCGAATACGACTCGAGCGCGGACCGGCATCAAGGCGCACGGTGATCCGCGTCTGCAGACCGAGATGGCCGAGGTGGTGCTCCCGTTCGACGCGAGTGAGCAGCACACCTGGACAGTCGTCTGGGGTGACGGCGAGACGGTGATCGGCTGCGAGGGGAGGGTGCTGCGGCGGATCCCGCAGTCGCCCGACTATCCGCTGATGCTCCTGATCGATCTCTTCGAGATCGGGACGCCCTCGGGCAGCTACCCCAAGTCCGCCCTCGTCGTGGACGTGCGGGCCTGGGGCTGACGCGTCTCAGCGAGCATCGAGGAGCTCGTCTTCGACGTCGGCATCGCTGTCACGGCGCCGGGACTTCTTGACGGGTGCGGGCATCCCCTCCACCTCTTCGCGGTGCTTCACGATCTCGGTGCGGATGATGTAGCCGATGAACACGAAGCCCATCAGCGCGAACAGGATCCACTGGATCGCATACGACAGATGCGGGCCGGGGTCGTCGGTGGGGGAGTCGAAGCGGCCCAGGGTGCCTTCGCCCGCCGGTTCCTCGCTCACGATCTGCCCGTACGCGCTCGTGATCACGTCTCCGTCGACCAGCTCGGCGATCGAGGGGAGGTTGATCGTCGGCACCTGGCCCTCGGGAGCGCCGCGTCCCGAGGCCGGCAGCTGCTCTCCGGGACGCAGACGCACGATGACCTCGACCTCTCCGCTCGGAGGCGCAGGAACGGCATCCGGGGAGTCACCGTCACCGGGCGGCACCCATCCGCGGTCGACGATGAACACACGTCCGTCGACATCGCGGAACGGCACCAGAACCTCGAACGCACTCGTGCCGCCGTGGGGCCGATTGCGCACGAGGAGCTGGTCATCGGCGATGTACTCGCCGTTCAGGACGACAGGATGCCAGACGTCGCCGGGCTCGAGGGCTCCGTCGGCGCCGATGAGGTCGGAGAGCGGGACGGGATCCGCGTCATAGTTCTTCTCGACGAGAGCGATCTGCTCGGATCTCGTCTCGTTGCGCTCGAACTGCCAATTCGACAGGAAGGCGCACCCGACCGCGAAGCCGATCGCGATCAGCACGTACACGGTCCATCGACCCATCCGGGCACTCACGAGGGCATACCATCTCTCACTGTCACGGGGAAGTCTCTGGCAGCCAGGTAGTCGTGGAGGAACGAGACATGCTCGTCGCACGCGAGCCAGATCTTCTCACGGTCGGCGGCATGGATACGCGGATTGCGCCACACCACCTGCGTGGTCGCCGCGCTCCGGCATCCGGCACGCGAGCACTCCAGTCCACTCACTCGCGATCCTGGCGGCTTTCGTGGATGGTGATGACGTGAGGCGGCGGATCCTGTTCGACCGGAAGCGTCGGGGCCGGGGCAGGTGCCTCCAGCTGCTGCACGGGAGATTCCGCCGTCGTCTCGGTGCTGTCGCTTCCTGCGTTCGCGAACACCACCGCGATGTAGGGAAGGAGCGCGGCCGCGAGCGCGAAGACCCATGTGTACCAGCCGTAGGGCTGCACGAACATCATGAGCGCGAAGCAGACGATGCGGATCGTCATGGTGAGCGCGTATCGGCGCACGCGGTGGTCCGCCTCGTCTTTCGGCGACTGCGGAAGCGAGGTGACAGCAGGGACCAGTGGCTTGCTCTTCACGATGAGTCCAGCCTACGCCGGTGCGGGCACCACGGCGCGCCCGTCTGCCGCTCAGGTCGAGAAGAGGAAGGGCAGAGTGAAGGCGCCGAAGAACAGGAACCCGATGACCGTCATGATGATGCCGATGACGAGCACCGCGACCATGATGTACCCCATGATGAGGCCGGCGAAGGCCATGCCGCGTCCGCCGATCGAGGGGTTCGCCTTCGTCTGTCGGAGCGCCATGTGGCCGGTGATCACGGCGACGATCGAGGCGAGCAGAGGCACCACAGCCCAGAAGAGCACGACTCCGGCGATTCCGCAGATCAGCGACGTGACCGCGAGTCCGCTCGCCGGGCGAGGTGCGGGATAGTTCGGTGCTGCGTAGTTCGGTGCCGCGTAGTTCGGGTATCCGGTGGCGGGTTGGCCGGGAGCGGACGTCGGGTAGGGCGACGCTGCAGACGCTGAGCCGTAGGGGTGCATCGATCCGCCGCCGTGGACAGGCGGGCTCGGCGCGAAGGAAGGCGCGGCGCCCGGGTACGCCTGGGTGGGCGACGCCGGAGGGGCAGTCGGGTACGACGGCGGCTGCGCCGCCGGAGAAGCTGCCTGGTAAGGCTGTGCGGGCGGTGCCGGCGCTGCGGGCGGCGGGGGAGTCGGCTGCGGTCCGCCCGAAGGGGTGGGGATGCTGTTGTCGCTCACGGTGGCGCCTTTCGTCGGGTTCAGCGTTCCAGTCGCGGCGTCCGTCTGTCAAACGACGCCGGTCGGACGGCGGCATCCTCGGTAGGATCGAGGACGACCAGGCCCCGACCCCAGCGGCCAGATCAGGAGTGGAAATGAGTTCTCGCGTCGTCCTCGTCACCGGCGGCAACCGCGGCATCGGCCGCGCCATCGCAGAGCGGTTCGTCCGTGACGGATACCGCGTCGCAGTGACGGCGCGGAGCGGGGAAGGCCCCGACGGCACGTTGACGGTCCGCGCGGACGTCACGGACGCCGCGGCTCTCGACGCGGCATTCACCGAGGTCGAGCAGCAGCTCGGGCCGGTGGAGATCGTGGTCGCCAACGCGGGCATCACCAAGGACACTCTCCTCCTTCGCATGAGCGAGGACGATTTCGACAGCGTCGTCGCCACTAACCTCGGCGGAACGTTCCGTGTCGTCAAGCGCGCGTCCAAGGGCATGCTGCGGGCTCGTTTCGGACGCGTCATCCTCATCTCGAGCGTCGTGGGCCTGTACGGCTCGGCGGGGCAGGTGAACTACTCCGCATCGAAAAGTGCACTCGTGGGCTTTGCGCGATCGCTGACCCGCGAACTCGGCGGACGCGGCATCACCGCGAACGTCGTCGCGCCGGGCTTCATCGAGACCGACATGACCGCAGAGCTGCCCGAGGAGACTCAGAAGCAGTACGAGGCGAACATTCCCGCCGGACGCTTCGCCACACCTGACGAGGTCGCGGGCGTGGTCACCTGGCTCGCGGGCGACGACGCCGGCTACATCTCGGGCGCGGTCATCCCCGTCGACGGCGGCCTCGGGATGGGGCACTGAGCCGAGAACGACGCCCTGTCGTCACCGACGGGAGACCGCCGCGTCGATGAGCTCGGCCAAGCGGCCCGGAACCGAGAACTGCGGCCAGTGACCTGAGCCGATGCGGATGACCTCGGCATCGCCGATCGCTCGGAATTCATCCGCGTACGGGCCCCATTGCTCGAGCTCCGACTCGAGAGTCTCCTGATCCATCGCGCCCATCAGCAGTGTCACGGGGACCCCGTGGCGCTGCTCCGAGCGCAGCTCGATCGGATCGGTGGGCACCCGCGCGGGAACGCTCCGAGCCAGCGGAGCGGTGCGGGCGCGGGTCGAGTCGTCGAGGTCGTCGACGTCTTCGGCGGGGAAGTAGTCCCACCCCGGGAAGGGGACGACGCCGTCCGCGACCTCGAATTCGCTGATGCCGAACCCGGAGGGCGGCGGCACCGTGTCGACGAAGACGACCCGCGAGACGAGGTCGGGCCGTGCGTCGGCGACGCCCCAGGCGACGTTGCCGCCGCCGCTGTGACCGACGACGGCCACGGGTGCCCCGATGTCGTCGACCGCGGCCACGGCGGCATCGACCCACTCGGCGATTCCGATGTCGGAGGAAGCGGCGGCGGGGAGACCGACGCCGGGCATCGTCAGGGGATGCACCGAGTGCCCCGCGCGTTCGAGGTCGGCGGTCACCTCGCTCCAACTGGACGCGTCGAGCCAGAGACCGGGGATGAGGATGATGTCCATGCCCCGACGCTAGACGGGGCCTCGGACATCCGCTAGGGCAGCAGCGCGATGACCTCGGAGAGGTCCTGCGGGCCGATCACGAGACTCGCCGCCGCGCGTACGGCAGGCTTCGCATTGAACGCCAGTCCGAGACCGGCGACGGCCATCATCTGCAGGTCGTTGGCTCCGTCTCCGATCGCGATGGTGGCGTGACGGGGGACCCCGAGCTCGTCGGCCCAGTGCTGCAGTGAGGCGGCTTTCACGGCGGCATCCACGATCTCGCCATCGACGCGGCCGGCCAGGGCGCCGTCCACGATCTCGAGGCGGTTGGCGCGCCACCGGTCGACGCCGAGCCCGGGGGCGACGTCGTCGAGGATCTCGTGGAACCCTCCGGACACGACTCCCACGACACCGCCGCGCTCATGGACGGCCGCAGTGAGCTCGCGCACCCCAGGGGTCGGCTCTATGCGCGCCAGCACGCGCGCGAACCCCGACACCGGTACGCCTTCGAGCGCAGCGACGCGGGAGCGCAGGCTGGTGGCGAAGTCGATCTCGCCGCGCATCGCGGCTTCGGTGGCCGCCTGCACCTCGGGGCCCCGCCCGACCTCATCGGCGATCAGTTCGATCACCTCGTTGCGGATGAGGGTGGAATCGGCATCGAGGACGACGAGGAAACGCGCGGCAGTCACGCCTTCGAGCCTATCGACAGCAGAACGGCCCGCTGTGCAGCCGCGTATCGCGGCGACACCGTCACCTCTCGATGAACAGGCCCTTGCCCACCACGGTGATGCCCGACTCGGTCACGGTGAACCCGCGAGCCAGATCCCGCTCGCGGTCGACGCCGACGGTCGCACCGTCCGCCAGGACCACGTTCTTGTCGAGGATGGCTCGATGGACTCTCGATCCCGCTCCCACCCGCACACCGTCGAAGACGACGGAGTCGGTGATGGTGGATCCTCCTCCGGCGAGTGTCCACGGACCCACGACGCTGCGCTCCAGATGAGTGCCCGAGAGCACGGATCCGAGCGACACGATCGAGTCGATCGCATTGCCGATGCGCCCGACGGAGTCGCGCACGAACTTCGCGGGCGGCGAGTTCACGGCCTGCGAGTGGATCGGCCACTCCATGTTGTAGAGGTTGAAGATCGGAAGCGTGGAGATCAGGTCCATGTGCGCGTCGAAGAAGGAGTCGATCGTACCCACGTCGCGCCAGTACGAGCGGTCGCGCGGCGATGAGCCCGGGACATCGTTCCGCTTCATGTCGTAGTAGCCGGCCTCGCCTCGATCGACGAAATACGGCACGATGTCGCCGCCCATGTCATGCCCGGAGGTCGGCGATTCGCCGTCTGCCTCGACCGCGGCGATCAGCGCATCCGCGTCGAAGATGTAGTTGCCCATCGAAGCGAGCACTTCGTGGGGCGAGTCCTCGAGGCCGGCGATGTCGGTCGGCTTCTCGAGGAACTGCTTGATGCGGCCGGACTCGGTGTCGGCGTCGATGACCCCGAACTGGGACGCCATGGCGAGCGGTTGGCGGATGCCCGCGACGGTGGCCTTCGCGCCGGACTCGATGTGGGCGTCGAGCATCTGTCGGAAGTCCATGCGGTAGACGTGGTCGGCGCCGATCACGACGACGATGTCGGGCTTCTCGTCGTTGATGAGGTTCAGGCTCTGCAGGATCGCATCGGCCGAGCCCGAGAACCAGCGCTTTCCGAGACGCTGCTGCGCGGGCACCGAGGTCACGTACGAGTCGAGGAGAGCTGACATGCGCCACGTCTGCGAGATGTGGCGATCGAGGCTGTGCGACTTGTACTGCGTGAGCACGACGATCTGGCGCAGACCCGAGTTGATGAGGTTCGAGATCGCGAAATCGATCAATCGGTACTGTCCGCCGAAAGGCACTGCAGGTTTGGCCCGATCGGCCGTGAGGGGCATGAGACGCTTTCCCTCGCCGCCGGCGAGGATGATGCCGAAGATCTTCTTTGGTGCGGACATGCACCAACCATAGATGCGATTCGGCTCGGCTAACTAGCATCTGGACAACTGAGTCACTACCGTCTAGACATGCGCGTCGAGATGATCACGAAGGAATACCCGCCGGAGATCTACGGAGGCGCCGGTGTGCACGTCGCCGAGCTCGTCACGGCCTTGCGGCAGAATATCGATGTACAGGTCAGGGCCTTCGGAGCTCCTCGTGACGAGGCGGGAACTTTCGCCTATCGGACACCCTCGGGACTGGCCTCCGCGAACCCCGCGCTGCAGACGCTCGGGACGGACCTCGAGATCGTCGCGGCGATCTCGGACGCCGATCTCGTGCACAGTCACACCTGGTACGCGAACTTCGCCGGGCACCTCGCCTCTCAGCTTCACGGCATCCCGCACGTCCTGACCGCGCACAGCCTGGAACCGCTCCGCCCGTGGAAGGCCGAACAGCTCGGCGGGGGATACGCGGTGTCGAGCGGAATCGAGAAGCTCGCGTACGAGAACGCGGCGGCGGTGATCGCGGTCAGCGCCGGCATGCGCGAGGACATCCTGCGGAGCTACCCGTCGGTCGACCCGACCCGTGTGCGCGTGATCCACAACGGCATCGACGTGGATCGCTGGCGGCCGGTGCAGAACCCGGCGTTCCTCGATTCGGTCGGTATGGATCCGACCAGGCCGTCCGTCGTGTTCGTCGGCCGGATCACCCGGCAGAAGGGCCTGCCGTACCTCCTTCAGGCCGCTCGTCTGCTGCCCCCGGAGGTCCAGCTCATCCTCTGCGCCGGCGCGCCGGACACCCCCGAGATCATGGCGGAGGTGCAGGAGGGCGTGCGGCTTCTCCAGCAGACCCGCGAGGGCGTCGTCTGGATCGATCGGATGCTGCCGCGCGACGAGCTGTCGGCCATCCTCACCGCGGCGACGACATTCGTGTGCCCGTCCGTCTACGAGCCGCTGGGAATCGTGAACCTCGAGGCCATGGCCTGCGGCGCTGCCGTCGTCGGCACGGCGACCGGCGGCATCCCCGAAGTCGTCGACGACGGGGTCACCGGCCGCCTGGTGCCGATCGAGCAGCTCCAGGACGGCACGGGGACGCCGGTCGATCCGGAGCGCTACGTCGCCGACCTCGCTGACGTGCTCACCGAGGTGACGTCCGATCCCGAGCGAGCCCGTGCCTATGGCGCGGCTGGCCGGGAGCGGGCTCGCGACGAGTTCAGCTGGGGCGCGATCGCCGACACCACGCGTGCGCTGTACGCGGAGCTGACCGCCTGAGCCGATAGGCTGGAGGCATGTCGAGCGCTCTGGAATTCACCGACGTCGTCGTGCGCCGCGAGGGGCGCAACATCATCGATCACGTGACCTGGCAGGTCGACGATGATCAGCGGTGGGTGATCCTCGGACCCAACGGCGCAGGCAAGACGACGCTGCTCCAGCTGGCTGACACGCTGATGCACCCGACGTCCGGAACCGTCACGGTGCTGGGAGAGACCCTCGGACGCACGGATGTGTTCGAGCTGCGCCCGCGCATCGGCTTCGCGTCCTCCGCGATGGCGAAGCGCGTGCCGCGCGAAGAGACGGTTCTGAACACGGTGCTCACTGCGGCATACTCCGTGCTCGGGCGATGGAACGAGAGCTATGAGGACATCGACGAACGTCGTGCGCTGCGCGTCCTCGGCGACTGGCGACTCGACCACCTCGCCGACCGGACCTTCGGCACTCTGAGCGACGGCGAGCAGAAGCGCGTGCAGATCGCCCGCGCCGTGATGACCGATCCCGAGCTGCTGCTGCTCGACGAGCCGACTGCGTCTCTCGACCTCGGCTCTCGTGAGGAGCTCCTTGCACTCCTGAGCGGCTATGCGTCGTCGCCGACGACGCCGGCGATGCTGATGGTCACGCACCACGTCGAGGAGATCCCGGTCGGATTCACTCATGTGCTGCTGATGCGCGAGGGGCGCATCGTCGCCGCCGGGCCCGTCGCCGAGACTCTGACGGCCGAGGCTCTGACCGAGACGTTCGGCATGCCGATCGTCCTCAGCAGCGAAGAGGGTCGATATGCGGCCCGCGCGGCATCCTGATGCGCATCTGATAGAATCGATCCTTGGTGCTCTCTGCACCGCAGACTTCCCTCGTCCCTGGCACAATCCAGGGCAGCAACTAAGGAATCCCATGAAGACTGACATTCACCCCGTGTACAAGGCTGTCGTGTTCCGCGACCTCGGCTCGGGCGAGACGTTCCTCACCCGTTCGACTGTCTCGAGCGACAAGACCATCGAGCTCGACGGTGTCGAGTACCCGGTGATCGACGTCGAGATCTCCTCGGCATCGCACCCGTTCTACACGGGCAAGCAGCGCATCATGGACTCGGCCGGTCGCGTCGAGAAGTTCAACCAGCGCTTCAAGGGTTTCGGCGGATCGTCCAAGTAACGACCCCCGCGATCGAAGGCCCCGTGTTCCTCGGAACACGGGGCCTTCGTCGTCTGCAGTGGGTTCGTCTTCTGCGGTCGGATCGCGCGCGAGTCGTCAGACGTCGATGACGATGCGCTCTCCGTCGATGCGGCCCAGCGGGTCGCCAGGGGCCGGTGCGGGGGCGGTGCGCTGAGTCTGACGGTCTCGCTCGGCACCGGCTTCGTGCGCCGATGGCATCCACACCGCGTCGAACGATCCGCCCAGGCCGCCGCCCGCGCTCTCGTACTTCTTCTCGAGCGGAGTACGGGAGTAGACCGCCACGATCACCACCACGGCCGCGGTCGCGGCGACGAGGAGGATCGCGATCGTCAGCAGGGTCCCGAGAATGTCGGCCATGACTCCAGGCTAGGCGGGACGGCGCCGATCGGCATCCGTCTGCAGGAGGATCCTCAGCGGATGCGTCGGCCCTGGGCGAGATCGATGAGATGCGTCAGCACGGGACCCGACCGCAGGCCGTTGTGCTCGTGTTCGCTCGTCACCCAGAGCTTCACGCCCGGAAGCAGGCGCGCGGTCTCGAGGGAGTACTCCAGCGGCACGTAGACGTCGTTCACGTACACGGCGGCCGCGCCCGTCGCACCCGAGGTGGCGATGGCGACCTCGTCGTAGATGCGCGGCCACTCGAACTCGGCGAGCGCGAGCGTCACATCGCGCCACGGCCGGAAGGCCGGCACGGTCTCGGTCCAATCGCGGCGGATGTGCTCTCCGGTGAACAGCGTGACGTCGTCCCGGAAGTCCTGGGGCTCCGTGCGCTCGGCGGACCAGCGGGTCGCGTGTCCGCTGGCGTAGCTCGACTCGTGGAAGACGAAGTAGAGCGGGTTGCGCCCGCTGTAGGGCAGCGCGTGCATGAGGTCGTGGCGGAACGCGTTCGATGCGGCATCTCGCTCCAGAAGCGACCACAGGGTCTGCCAGCCCTCGTTGGTGCCGAGCGCCGAACCCACAGAGCGCAGTCGAGACGGCGACACCACCTCGCCGTCGGGGAGCACAATGTCGCCGGCTGCTGCCCGGTCGACCAGACCCCGCATGACGTCGCGATGCTGCGGGAATCGCCGGTAGTACTGTTCGGAGGCCGCGCGCATCTTGTCATAGCAGAGCGCGTACACCTCGTCAGGATGACGATCGACGGTGCTCAGGCCGCCCGTGATGAAGACGTCCGCCAGCGAGTCCGCATCAGTGGACAGATAGGCCAAGGTCGTGAACCCGCCGAACGACTGGCCGAGCACGCTCCACGTCTCAGCGCTGAGGTGCTCGCGCATCGCCTCGCAGTCCCGGACGATCGAGTCCGCGCGGAGATGGGTCAGGTACTCGGCCACTGCCTCGGAGCCTCGTGCGAGGTCGCCGTCGCCCACGGGCGTGGACAGGCCGGTGCCGCGCTGGTCGAGCATCACGACGCGGTAGTGCGCGAGGGCCTCGTCGAGCCAGGCGGGGGAGGATGAGGCGTGGAAGGGTCGCGGCGCTTCGTGACCGGGGCCGCCCTGCAGGTAGACGAGGAAGGGGAGTCGCTCGCCTCCCTCGCGGGTGACGACGCGGGCGAAGATGTCGATCGTGCGGGTGTCTGCGGCGTCGCCCCAGACGAGCGGCACGGTCAGCGTGTGCTCCTCGATCGTGAGGTCGAAGAGGCGGTGGATGGTGGTGGTCATGTCACATCACATTCCCGATGTAGGAGTACTTGACGAAGACCTCCGAGGCGATGTCGGCCTCGTGGAGCACGCCCTGCACTGCGTTCATCATGTAGTTCGAATCCCACCCCATGTAGAGGTGGTGCGTCTCGTCCAGCTGGTCCCACTGACCCTTCCAGGCCATGGTGTCGTAGATCGGACCGCCGTGAGCGGCGCAGTACGACACGGCGGCCGCGCGGGTGTCGGTCCAGGCGCGGCGGAAGACGCGGTTGAAGAGGTGCTTGACGTCGAAGACCTCCCAGCGCTCTCCGCGGTATTCGACGTACTCGAACTCGCGTTCCCACCCGGCGGGCCACCCACGGCGGCGGACGGCATCGAGGATGGGAGTGAGGCCGTCGTCATCGATCTCCGGCAGTGCGGGGCGGGCCCAGATCCGCAGCAGGTCGGCGGTCAGGCGGATCGTGCGCTGCGAGATGGCCGCGGTGCCCCAGGTGTCGGTGGCCGCGAGCGCCTTCGTCTCGGCGATCGTGCTGCGGGCGTACGCGGAGTCGCGCTTGACGGAATAGGACTCTCCGAAGACCCGCTCCGCCAGTCGCTGCTCGAGAAGCGTGAGGTTGCCGAGCGTGGGTGCGAGAGTGCGATGCGCGTTGCGTTCGTCGTCCGAGTACTCGATCCACTGGCGCACGCCGTCGCCGGACCAGCTGTCGCTGGGCACCGTGGGCACGATGTGCTCGACATCGAAGTCGATCGGGTCATCGACCCCCTCGATGCGGCCCAGCACGTATGCCGGGTGCGCGAGCTCGCTGTACTTCACCACCGCACTCACCCGTTCGTCAGACGGGGTGATGCGGGCGAAGGCGCGAGCCAGGGCGTCGCGCCCATGCGCACGTGCGCGGCAGAGACGGGCGACCAGGCGCTCGTTCGGAAGATTGACGAGCGTCCGCCGCAGGTACATCGCCTGGATCCACTCGAGAGTCTCGACGAGCTCATCCCGCTCGATCAGACCTCGAGCGTGCTCGCTGTAGACGCTGAGGACGAGAGGGTAGGACGCCCGACCGAAGGTGTTGACGTAGCGCAATTGCCGGGCGATCTCCGGGTCCTGCTCGCGCGAAGGATCGAGCAGGATGCCGTAGATCTCGGCGTAGTGGCGCCAGACCTCGGCATCCGCCTGCAGATGGTCCAGGTCGACGCGAGGGAACGACTGCCGGAACGCGCTGTAGACGCCGTGCTCGCCGTTGGCGGCGACCTCCCGTCCCGTCGTCATCACCAGATAGTGCCGCCAGAAGGCTCCGATCGCCTCTCCGGTGTGCCGTTCGATCGGAAGCCAGAACCGCTCCTCGACCTCGAGCTGCTCCGTGTGGGTCAGGCCCATGAGCATGTAGTTGTGGATGAGCTCGTGGTCGCGCAGCGGCTCGCCCGTCGAGTTCAGGCTCGCGAAGATCTGCTGGGCGTTCGCGTCGGCACCGAGCGTGATCGACACGTGCTCGAGCTTCTGCAGGCCCGCCCAGATGAGCGGGGCTTCATCGGCGTGCACCTGGCTGCGGAAGAACGCGTAGTTGTCATCGAACCGCGACTCGCGGTCGGCGTGACCGTCGCGTTCGAGCACCACGGATTCGTAGAGCTCGGCCCACGCGTCGTGCGGACGCAGCTTCGTGCGGGTGGGGTCGTCGGGGCGCACGAGCACGCGGTCGAGATCGGCGGCGAGCCGGGGGTCGGAGTCCTGGACCGCATGCCGAAGGGCCGCGACCAGCAGCATCAGCGTGGTGATGCGCTGCTGCCCGTCGATCAGGACGAGGTCGGTGTCGGCATCGCTGTCGTCGGCCGCCGACAGGATCGACCCGATGAAGTGGCGGTGGGATGAGTCCTCGCGGGCGACCGCACGGACGTCCGAGAGAAGCTGCTCGCACCCGCCGATGTCCCACCGGTACTGGCGCTGGTACACCGGCACGACGATGGTCGTGGAGTCCTCTGCGAGCCACTCGATCGTGTTGACAGCTGTCGCCTCGACGTTGGTCGCAGTGCTCATGCTGGTGTCTCGTCCTCCCGTAACGCCCGGCGCCGAGGAGTCGCCAGGCGCCCGATTCAGTCTATTCGCTTATTCACGGCGGCCCTCGGCGGCGCTCCAGAGGTGCCCTGTTAGGCTTGCCTTATCAGGGCCTGTTAAAACGTGCTGGCCCCCGATGAAGGGACATGACCTAGATCATGGGATACATCAAATCGAAGGCGCTCGAAGACAAGGGCTTCGTCGTGCTCGACAGCTACGACCAGGAGCTCGACCCCAAGGAGTGGCTCGACATCGAGTACAACGACTGGAAGTCGTCGGGCGACACCCGCTTCGCGCCGCTCGCCAGCGCCAAGGGCGAGATCGAGTGCAACGGCTTCTGGAACCACAAGCCGCCGCGCACCGACAAGGACGGCGTCTGGATCGACTCGCAGACGGCGAAGGCTCCGAACCTCACGCGTCGCGCACAGGAGCCCGGCGCCAACGTCGGTCGCTGCCGCGTCATCGAGCTGCAGCCGACCCCGTACGGCGAGTGCCTGTACAACCTCCACCAGGACGACAACAACCGCCTGAACCCCGACGGCACCGGATGGGTCGTGCGCGGATTCTTCAACCTCAGCGACGACAAGGACAGCTTCTTCGTCCTGCGCGAGAACCGCACGGACCCGAGCATCGAGTATCGCATCGCCCTGCCCGCCGGTGCACAGCTCATCGTCGACACGCAGCGTCTGTGGCACGCCGCGACGCACGTGGGCACGGAGCCCCGCTACTGCCTCATCACGTCGTGGACGTCCGGCCCTGAGCTCGACGCCTACATCGAGAAGTACCACGGCACCCAGGACGTGCCGAACGTCGAGGTCCCGCAGGAGGTCCTCGAGGCCGGGTACGCCGAGCAGGCTCGCCGTGACGCCGCCCGTGCCGCGTACTACGCCGCCAAGGGGCAGCAGGTCAAGCAGGCCATGAGCGAGGCCTGAGCCTCATCCGAATCAGGACCGGCGACGGTCCGAAGGCCCCGGTCCTCCTGACCGGGGCCTTCTTCGTGGAATCACATGCTTGTGATTTCACCTGGTCTGGGCGAGAATAGCCCCATAACCGCATATTCACGCCAGTTCTCGGTGTTTCAGGTCGTTGGGGAAGACGCACCTGATGAAACGGAGAGATCATGGCGACGGCTTACGCACGCGGAGTGGTGTTCATCCACTCTGCACCTCGCGCGCTCTGCCCGCACCTGGAATGGGCGGTAGGACGCGCCATCGGTCGTGCGGTGAACTTCGACTGGAGCGACCAGCCCGTGCTCGACGGCGCACGCCGCGCCGAGTTCTACTGGGATGGTCCGGTCGGCACGGGCGCTGCTCTCGCGACCGCGATCCGCGGCTGGGAGCATCTCCGCTTCGAGGTGACCGAGGATCCGACTCCTCGCAGTGACGGAGGGCGCTGGCTGCACACTCCCGACCTCGGGATCCACTACGCCCAGACGGACGCGGCCGGAAACATCGTCATCGGCGAGGACCGCATCCGCTACGCGTTGGAGATCGCGGCCGGGAGCGCGACCGAGCTGCAGCGTGAACTCGACATCGCACTCGGCTCGGCCTGGGACGAGGAGCTGGAGCCGTTCCGCCACGCGAGCGATGACGCGCGTGTCGTGTGGCTGCACAAGGTCGGCTAGGCAGCCGCCCACAGACCTGGAAGGGGAAGGCGCGAGTATCGGATGCCGGTGAGCGATCCCGGACGCTGAGAAGGCGAATTCCCTTTCCATACATGACGAGGACCCCGCCCCTGGACAACAGGGACGGGGTCCTCGTCCGTCAGATGACGGCTGACCGGGCCATGTCGGTGCGGGCGGTGGTTCCGCCGGACATCACGTCGTCCCACGCGAGCCGCAGTCGCTGCATCGCCTCGGCGGTGCGCTCCGGGGGCAGCGTGATCGGGATGCGCAGGCGCCGCTCGAGCACGCCACCCGTGGAGAAGCGAGGTCCGGGCGGGAGGATCAGCCCGTGATCACGTGCGGCCAGCGACAACTCCGTCGAGACGGGAGCGCCGAGATCGAGCCAGGCGGACAGTCCGCCGTTCGTCTGAGGCATCGAGAGGCTCTCGATCGATTCGAGTCCCGCCGCCACGGCATCCCGTCCTGCGTGCAGGCGTGACGCGACGTGCGCGGTGAGAGCGGGCATCTCGCGCAGCAGCTCGACGGCGATGCACTGCTCGAGCAGCGCCGTGCCGAGCTCGAACGAGGGGCGGACGGCGAGCAGGCGGGTGATCATCGCGCGGTCGGCACGGATCCAGCCGATGCGCATGCCGCCCCAGGCGATCTTCGACATCGAGCCGACGGTGATGACGCGCGGGCCGAACGCCGCGAGAGGACGTGGAGTCCATCCTCGATCGATGTCGAGCTCCGCGGTCGTCTCGTCGACGACGAGATGCGTCCCGACGCTCTGCGCCGTCGCCGCTATGCGTGACCGGGCCGTGTCGGGCAGCGTCGCGCCGGTGGGATTGTGGAAGTCGGGGATCAGATACGCCAGGTGGGGGCGACTGCGAAGAAGCGTGTCGGCGATGTGGCGCTCATCCCACCCGGTGACATCCACCGGAGTCGGCACCAGTCGGTAGCCATGGCGGTGGAGCGCCTCGAGAGCGTGCGGGAAGGTCGGCTGCTCGACGAGTGCACGCTCTCCGCGTCGGCCGATCGTCGCGAGCACCAGGTTGAACGCGTGGAGAGCGCCGGACGTGATCATGATCTCGTCGGCATCCGTCGGGAGCCCCCGCTGCGTGAAGCGCTCGGCGACTGCGTCACGCAGCTCGGGGAGGCCCTGCAGCGAGTATCCGCTCGCGCCGCGCAGCGCGGCCAGGCGGGGGAGCGATCGTACCGTCGCGTCGTACAGCCCCGGCGTCGAATCCATCGAGGCGATCGACAGATCGATCGCCGAGGCGTCAGCCACAGGACCGACACGTGCTGCGGTGTGCGGAAGTGTGACACGGGTGCTGCCTCCGTGCCGACGCGAGACGTAGCCGTCGACCTCGAGGAGCCCGTACACGCGGGTCGTGGTGGAGCGGGACCGTCGCAGCTCGAGGGCGAGCGCTCGCTCGGACGGCAGACGCTCGCCAACCGTCAGTCGACCGTCGAGGATCAGCGCACGGATCTGTTCGGCCAGGGCCTTCGCTGTACCGCCGGCGACGTTCTGTGCGCCGAGCTGCTGGACGAGTCGTGAGGTCATCCGTCCAGCATGCCGCAAAGTGGCCTGAGGAAAGCAGGCCACTTCTCGTCGAGTGGACGTCTGGCGCGCATCCCCGGCGGGTGCACGATGGAGGGATGCAGCTCCGCTCCGTCTTCCTCCCCATCGCAGCCACCAGTCGTCGTGACGTCGTCGAGCGCATCGTCCAGCTGCTCGTCGGGCTGTTCCTCTACGGTGTGGCACTCGGTCTGATGGTGCGCGGAGGCATCGGCGTCGCGCCCTGGGATGTCCTCGCTCTCGGCATCGCCGGCAACGCAGGCATCGGCTACGGGGTGGTGACGGTGCTCGTCTCCGTGCTGGTGCTGCTCCTGTGGATCCCCCTGCGGCAGCGCGTCGGTCTCGGCACGCTGCTCAATGCACTGCTCGTCGGACCGAGTGCAGATCTCGCACTCTTCCTCCTCCCCGTGCCCCCGTCGGTGTGGGTGGGTGCCCCGATGTTCGTGGCGGGGCTGCTGCTCCTCGCGTTCGCCACCGGGCTCTACATCGCCGCGGACTTCGGTCCCGGCCCACGCGACGGCCTCATGACGGGTCTCGTCGGGCGAACGGGCTGGCCGGTCTGGCTCGTCCGCACTCTGATCGAGGGCAGCGTGCTGCTGATCGGGTTCCTGCTCGGCGGACCTGTGGGCGTGGGAACCGTGCTCTTCGCGTTCGGAGTGGGGCCGCTGATCGGGTGGTTCCTGCCCTGGACGACGAGGGTGCGGGCGGCTCGCTCACGACAGCTCGCCCGCGCGTAGTCCCACCGCTGTCGACGACAACGGCCCCCGGGATCACCCGGGGGCCGTTCTCTCTTCCACCTCAGTCAGTCGGCGCTTGCGAACACGGCGACGGCGTTGTGCCCGCCGAAGCCGAACGAGTTGCTGATCGCGTAGAGCTGACCGTCGCCGAGGGGCTGCGGTTCACCTGAGAGCTTGAACGGCACAGCCGGGTCGGGCTCGGTCATGTTGATGGTCGGCGGAGCGACGCGGTCCCGCAGGGCGAGCAGCGAGAAGATCGCCTCGAGGGCTCCGGTGCCGCCGAGCAGGTGCCCCGTCGACGCCTTCGTGGCCGACACGGGGATCTCATCGATCCGGTCGCCGAAGACCTTCTTGAGTGCGACGTACTCGTTGGGGTCGCCGACCGGGGTCGACGTCGCGTGGGCGTTGATGTGGGCCACCTGGTCGGCGCTGATGCCGGCCTCGTCGAGAGCCTGGGTGACGGCGCGGGCGGCACCGGTGCCCTCGGGGTCATTGCCCGTGATGTGATAGGCGTCTGCCGTGACGCCACCGCCGAGCACGTAGCCGTAGATCTTGGCGCCGCGCGCCCGGGCGTGCTCCTCGGTCTCGAGGATCAGCGCCGCAGCGCCCTCTCCCATCACGAAGCCGTCACGGTCGATCGCGCCGGGGCGCGAGGCGGTCGCCGGGTCGTCATTGCGCCGCGACAGGGCCTGAGCCGAGGCGAAGGACGCCATCGTGATCGGGTGGATGGCGGATTCGGTGCCACCCGCGATCACGACGTCGGCGAGACCGTCCTGCAGGTGGTGGAAGGCGTGGATGATCGACTCGGTGCTCGATGCGCAGGCACTCACGACGGTCTGCGCGTAGGCGCGAGCCTGGAACTGCAGCGACAGGTTGCCGGCAGCGGCGTTCGGCATCAGCATCGGAACGGTCAGGGGCATCACCCGGCGCGGTCCCTTCTCGCGCAGGGTGTCCCAGGCGTCGAGGAGGGTCCAGAGGCCGCCGATGCCGGTGGCGAAGTCGACACCGAGGCGCTCGGGTGCGACCTCGGGCGAGCCGGCATCCGCCCATGCCTCGCGCGCCGCGATGAGCGCGAACTGCGACGACGGGTCGAGACGCTTCGCCTCGTGGCGGGGAAGGACCTCTTCGGGGCGGACGATCGCCTCAGCGGCGAAGGTCACGGGGAGTTCGTACTGCTGCACCCAGTCGTGCTCGAGAGTGCGGGTGCCGGACTGGCCTGCGAGCAGGTTCGTCCAGTTCTCGGGAGCTGTCCCGCCGATGGCGGACGTGGCGCCGATGCCGGTGACGACGATGCGCTTGGTCATGTGTGGTTCCTTGTCAGGCGGGTCGAGCAGAGGGCGGGCAAGGCGGAGGATGCCACGCCCCGCAGATGCGGGGGTGGCATCCTGCGTGGATTACTCCTGGCCTGCGACGATGAAGTTGACGGCGTCGCCGACGGTCTTGAGGTTCTTGACCTCGTCGTCGGGGATGGTGACGCCGAACTTCTCCTCGGCGTTGACGACGATCGTCATCATCGAGATCGAGTCGATGTCGAGGTCGTCGGTGAACGACTTCTCGAGGGCGACCTCGGAGGCGTTGATGCCGGTCTCGTCGGTGATCAGCTCTGCGAGGCCAGCGAGGACCTCATCGTTGGTGAAAGCCATGTGGTCTTCCTCTTTCTTACGGGTTGTATTCGGAACCGTGGAACAGTCTAGGGAAAGTCGGCACGTTGTCAGGGAAGGACGACGACCTGAGCGGCGAACACGAGACCTGCGCCGAAGCCGATCTGCAGTGCGAGGCCGCCCGAGAGCTCGGGATGCTCGGCCATCAGACGGTGACTCGCGAGCGGGATGGAGGCCGCCGACGTGTTGCCGGTGGTCTCGATGTCGCGGGCGATCACGGTGCTCTCCGGAAGCTTGAGCTGCTTCGCGAACTCGTCGATGATGCGCATGTTCGCCTGGTGCGGGATGAACGCGGCGATGTCCGTCGGCTCGACGCCGGCCCGGTCGAGCGCTTCGCGCGCGACCTTCGCCATCTCCCAGACCGCCCAGCGGAAGACCGTCTGGCCCTCCTGACGAAGGGTGGGCCACGGCACCTCGCCGTCGCGGAACTCGGTGAGCGTCGCATTCATGCCGACAGCGTCGGCCTTCGACCCGTCGGATCCCCACACTGCGGGCGCGATGCCCGGCGTGTCGCTCGGGCCGATGAGCGCGGCTCCGGCACCGTCGCCCAGCAGGAACGAGATGCTGCGGTCGGTCGGATCGACGACGTCGGACAGCTTCTCGGTTCCGATCACGAGCGCGTAGCGGGCGGCGCCGGACCTGATCAGCGCGTCCGCCTGGGTGATCGCGTAGGCATAGCCGGCACAGGCGGCGTTCACGTCGTAGGCCGCGGCGGGGTTCGCACCGACCCGGTCGGCGACGATCGCGGACACCGACGGCGACTGCTTGGGGTTGCTGATGGTGGCGACGATCACGAGGTCGACCTGGTCAGCGGGGATGCCCGACTTCTCGATAGCCTCAGCGCCGGCGATCGCGGCGAGATCGATCGCGTCCGTGCCCTTGTCCGCGCGGACACGCGTGACGATGCCGGTCCGCTGGCGGATCCACTCGTCGCTCGAGTCGATCGGTCCGATGAGGTCCTCGTTCGGCACGGCGTTCTCGCCCCGGGCAGCGCCGAAGGAGTAGATGCGGGTGTAGGCGGGACCGGTGATCTGGTTCAGGGTGGGGCTCATGCGGCTTCTCCGTTCAGCAGCGCGACGGCCGCATCGAGATCATCGGGGGTCTTCACGGCGACGGTCGGCACGCCGCGCAGGCCGCGCTTGGCGAGACCGGTCAGCGCGCCCGCCGGGGCGAGCTCGATCAGGCCGGTGATGCCCTGGTCGGCGAACGAGGCCATGCACAGGTCCCAGCGCACTGGCGAGGAGACCTGGTCGACGAGATAGGTCAACGCCTGCGAACCGTCACTGACGACCGAGCCGTCGCGGTTGGTCCACAGTGTGATGTCGGGATCTGCGGGAGTCACGGTCGACACGGCGTCACGCAGCGCGGCGACGGCCGACCCCATGAACGAGGTGTGGAACGCGCCCGCCACCTGCAGAGGGATGACGCGGGTGCCCTTGACGGGCTCGGTGGCGAGAGCGTCGAGCCCGGCGAGCTCACCGGCCACGACGAGCTGGCCGCCGCCGTTGTAGTTGGCGGGGGAGAGGCCGAGCTCGCTCAGACGGGTGAGGATGGCCTCCTCGTCTCCGCCGAGCACGGCGCTCATGCCGGTCGGAGTCTGGGCGGCGGCATCGGCCATCGCGCGGCCGCGGATGCCGACGAGGCGCATGCCGGTCTCGGCATCGATCACTCCGCTGCCGACGAGTGCGGCGATCTCGCCGACGGAGTGTCCGGCGACGCCGTCTGCTCGGCGTCCCGCGCGAGCGGTGAGTGCGGCGGCGGCGATGAGGGACGCGGCGACGATCAGCGGCTGGGCGATGCGCGTGTCGCGGATCGTGTCAGCATCCGACACCGTTCCGTGCTGCCGGAGGTCGACCTCGGAGGCCTCGGAGTACGAGGCGAGAGTCTCCGTCACGCCGTCCAGCTCGAGCCAGGGGGAGAGGAAACCGGGGGTCTGCGAGCCCTGTCCAGGGCATACGACGACAATCACCACCCCAGTCTGCCAACGATCTGACAGAAGTGGTGGATGATCCATCACAAGATTCCGAAGAACCCTTGTGTGTGGCGTACAGCTGAAGGGCGTCTGGTGCGGCGATCAGCGTGAGGGACGCCGCAGCGGAGGGCGACGTCGCACCTGCTCGGCGGCGCCGATCGAACCGAGGATGAGCGCCGTCTGCAGGATCAGAGCCTCGCGTGGGCCCGTGGCGTCCCAACCGATGACCTCGCTGACGCGCTTCAGGCGATAGCGCACGGTGTTCGGGTGCACGAACAGCTCGCGGGCGGTCGCCTCGAGGGAGCGACCGTTGTCGAGGTAGCTCCACAGCGTCGTCACGAGGTCGGTCGAATGGGCCTGCAGCGGTCGGTAGATGCGCTCGATCAGCGTCTGCTTGGCGAGCGGATCACCGGCGAGGGCGCGCTCGGGAAGCAGGTCGTCGGCGTCGACGGGCCGCGGAGCGCTCCGCCACGCCCGCGCCACGGCGAACCCGGCGAGGGCGGCTCGTGCGCTCTGGCTCGCGTCGACGAGCGCGGCGACCGCGGGGCCGAGCACGACATAACCAGGACCGAAGGAGGGCTCGAGGCGCGTCGCGATCTCTTCGAAGCCGAGTTCCTCCTCTTCGCCCTCCGCGAGCTCCTGGCCTGCGACGCGTGCCCGCCCGATGACGAGAACGAGGCGCGAGCCCTGCACGCCGATCAGCACATCGACCGCGAGCTTGCGTGCCGTGCGACGCACCAGATCGACATCGAACTGCGGGGGAGTCGTGCCCACCAGCACCGCGACCTCGCCGTGTCCGTGCCAGCCCAGCGCGGCGATGCGACTCGGCAGCTCTTCGTCGGCTTCGCCGGTCAGGATCGAGTCGACGACGAGCGCCTCGAGCCTGGCATCCCAGAGGCCGCGGGCCTCAGCAGCGCGGGCGTAGACGTCGGCCGCGGCGAAGGCCACGTCGCGAGAGTAGAGGAGGATCGCCTCGCGGAGATCTGCACCCCGACCCGCGACCCTCTCTTCCGTCACCTCGACGGTGACGCGGATCAACTGGAGGGTCTGCTGCAGGCTGACGCTGCGGAGCAACTCGCGCGGTGCCGCCGCGAAGATGTCGGCGGCGATCCACGGCGTCGACGTCGGGTCCTCGTACCACTGGATGAACGAGGTGATGCCCGCCTGGGCCACCAGCCCGACCGCAGAGCGGCGGGCTGGTGGCATGTCGGCGTACCACGGGAGGGTGTCCTCGAGGCGCTTGATCGTCACCGAGGCGATGTCACCGGAGATCCGGCGCAGCCAGGTGAGCGTGGCGGACTTGTCCATGCCGCGCGAAGAGGAACCCGTCACCGATGACTCAGCTTTCGCCGCCCGCGTTGCCGCTCGTGCCGGCGTTCACATCGAGCAGGCTGTACTTCTGGATGGCCTGCGCGGCGAGAGAGCGGTCGACGACCCCGTCTTCGGCGAGCGACTGCAGCGTGCGGACGACGATCGACGGACCGTCGATCTTGAAGAAGCGACGAGCGGCCGCACGCGTGTCGGAGAAGCCGAATCCGTCGGCACCGAGCGTCGCGAAACGCTGCGGGACCCAGGGACGGATCTGGTCCTGCACGGCGTGCATGTAGTCGCTCACTGCGACGACGGGACCCTCGGCACCCTGCAGCTTCTGCGTGAGGTACGCGGTGCGGGGCTCTTCTTCGGGGTGCAGGAAGTTGTGCTCGTCGGCGGCGAGGCCGTCGCGGCGCAGCTCGGTCCACGAGGTGACCGACCAGACATCGGCGATCACGCCCCAGTCGTTCTTCAGCAGCTCCTGTGCTTCGAGAGCCCAGGGGAGTCCGACGCCCGAGGCGAAGAGCTGGGCACGCGGGCCCTCGCCCTCGCCGACGGAGATGCGGTGGATGCCGCGCACGATGCCGTCGACGTCCACGTTCTCCGGCTCGGCCGGCATCACCATCGGCTCGTTGTAGAGCGTGATGTAGTACATGACGTTCGGGTCTTCGTGGTTGCCGCCGTACATGCGCTCGAGACCGGAGCGCATGATGTGCGCGATCTCATAGCCGTAGGCCGGGTCGTACGAGACCGTCGCCGGGTTGGTGGCGGCGAGCAGGTGCGAGTGGCCGTCGGCGTGCTGCAGGCCTTCACCCGTGAGGGTGGTGCGGCCGGCCGTCGCCCCCATGATGAAGCCGCGCGCCATCTGATCACCGGCGGCCCACTGGGCGTCACCGGTGCGCTGGAAGCCGAACATCGAGTAGAAGAGGTAGATCGGGATCAGCGGCTCGCCGTGCGTGGCGTACGACGTGCCGGCCGCAGTGAACGCCGCGAGGGCGCCCGCCTCGTTGATGCCGACGTGCACGATCTGTCCCTGAGGGCTCTCCTTGTAGGCGAGGAGGAGCTCGCGGTCGACCGAGGTGTAGTGCTGGCCGTTCGGGTTGTAGATCTTCGCCGAGGGGAAGTACGCGTCCATGCCGAACGTGCGGGCCTCGTCCGGGATGATCGGGACGATGCGGTGCCCGAAGTCCTTCGAGCGCAGCAGGTCCTTCAGCAGACGGACGAACGCCATGGTCGTGGCGATCTCCTGCGTGCCGGAGCCCTTCTTCGGAAGCGCATAGGCCGTGTCGTCGGGAAGCGAGAGTCCCACGTGAGTGGAACGGCGCTCGGGCAGGTAGCCGCCGAGAGCCTGGCGACGCTCGAGCATGTACTGGATCGTCTCGTCCTGCGGGCCCGGGTTGTAGTACGGGGGCAGGTAGGGGTTCTCCTCGAGCTGCGCATCCGTGATCGGGATATGCATCGCGTCGCGGAACGTCTTCAGGTTGTCCAGCGTCATCTTCTTCATCTGGTGGGTCGCGTTGCGGCCCTCGAAGTGCGGACCGAGGCCGTAGCCCTTGACGGTCTTCGCGAGGATGACGGTGGGCTTGCCCTTGTGCTCGGTCGCGGCCTTGAACGCGGCGTAGACCTTGCGGTAGTCGTGGCCACCGCGCTTCAGGTTCCAGATGTCGTCGTCGGAGTAGTCCTTGACGAGGGCCGCAGCACGCTCGTCGCGGCCGAAGAAGTGCTCGCGGACGTACGCGCCGGACTCGGCCTTGTAGGTCTGGTAGTCGCCGTCGGGGGTGACGTTCATCAGGTTGAGCAGCGCACCCTCGGTGTCGCGGGCGAGCAGGTCGTCCCATTCGCGACCCCAGACGACCTTGATGACGTTCCAGCCCGCGCCGCGGAAGAACGACTCGAGCTCCTGGACGATCTTCCCGTTGCCGCGCACCGGACCGTCGAGACGCTGGAGGTTGCAGTTGACGATGAACGTCAGGTTGTCGAGCCCCTCGTTGGCTGCGACCTGCAGCTGTCCGCGGCTCTCGACCTCGTCCATCTCACCGTCGCCGAGGAAGGCCCAGACGTGGGACTGCGAGGTGTCCTTGATGCCGCGGTTCTCGAGGTACTTGTTCGACATCGCCTGGTAGATGGCGTTGATCGGACCGAGTCCCATGGAGACGGTGGGGAACTGCCAGTACTCCGGCATCAGACGCGGGTGCGGGTACGACGGGATGCCGTGCGGTGCGTGCGACTTCTCCTGGCGGAAGCCGTCGAGCTGGTCTTCGCTCAGGCGGCCCTCGAGGTACGAGCGCGCGTAGGTGCCGGGGGAGGCGTGGCCCTGGATGAAGATCTGGTCGGCGCCACCGGGGTGGTCTGCGCCCTTGAAGAAGTGGTTGAAGCCGACCTCGTACAGAGCGGCCGACGATGCGTACGTCGAGATGTGGCCGCCGACGCCGATGCCGGGGCGCTGCGCGCGGTGCACGGTGATCGCGGCGTTCCAGCGGATCCACGCACGGTAGCGGCGCTCGATCTCTTCGTCACCCGGGAACTCGGGCTCGTTCTCCGGCGCGATCGTGTTGATGTAGTCGGTGGTCGGGACCATCGGCACGCCCAGGTGCAGCTCCTTCGAGCGCTTGAGCAGGCTGAGCATGATCTCGCGGCCACGACCGTGGCCCTTCGCGTCGACGAGCTCGTCGAGAGACTGCTGCCACTCGCCCGTCTCTTCCGGATCGCTGTCGAGGGGGCCCTGGGAATACGGATCCTGGTCGTGCACAGTCACGGGGAGCCTTTCGTCAAGCTGGCAGGTCATGCCAATGAAACGGGAAGCGACGCGGGCAGCCTTGTCGGCTGTGCACAACGCGTGCCGCCCTCAGCCTATCCCTCTTCCACGACATCAGCGCGCATCGGGTCATCTGTAGACTGGGACGCACCAGGGCCTTTAGCTCAGCTGGTAGAGCGCCACGTTTACACCGTGGATGTCGTCGGTTCGATCCCGGCAGGGCCCACCGCATCGATCACCTGCTGAAGGCGGCCGATCCTCCACCCCGTGTCTCCGACGGGGCGCAGAACTCTACTCCGCAGGGTCGAGAATGGCCAGGGTCGGCTGATTTCTTCCTGCGGCGTCGCGCCGCTCGTAGAGTTCTCCGTGGACTCTGAGCGGCTTGCGGACGTCGAGGCGATGCCGGGAAGGAGGCCACGTGGACATCTGTCGAGAGTGTCGGTTCATCGTGGTCAATCCGGTGGGCCGACTCACCGTCTCGCGTGTGGGACTGCTCTCCGACGCCCGGTTCCCCGGCCGGAGCATCCTGAGCCTCCGCGATCACTACGACGACATCGCCGACGCGCCGGCGGAGATCGCCGAGCTCTTCCTGGTCGACATCCAGTTCGCCTCTCGCATCATCCGCCGAGCGACCGGAGCCGATCGGGTCGATGTCGTGCTCTCCGGAGCTGCAGGGCCGCATGTGCATGCGCACCTGGTCCCGCGCCGCCGAGACCGCGACCCTCGTCCTGACCACGGCCCCGACGAGGACCCGAGGGCGTGCCGGCCGCTCGAGGCGCTTCGTGAAGCGATGGCCGTCGGACTGCTCGCCGCGGCCTTCGACGTGGCCGGGGCCGGTCTCGCCGGGACATAGCGATGGCGCACCCGGACTCTCGGTCCGGATGCGCCATCGTGTGCCGCGTGGGCGGCTACTGCTGGATGAAGGCGAGGATGTCGGGGTTGATCACATCGGCGTGCGTCGTCAGCATGCCGTGGGGGAACCCGGGGTAGATCTTCAGGGTCGAGTCGCTCAGGAGCTCCGCCTGCTTCAGAGCGGCATCCTTGTACGGCACGACCTGGTCGTCGTCGCCCTGGATCACGAGGACCGGAACGGTGATCGCCGTGAGGTCTTCGGTCTGGTCCGTCTCGGAGAAGGCCTTGATCCCCTCGTAGTGAGCGAGGGCGCTGCCCGTCATGCCCTGTCGCCACCAGTTGTCGACCACGGGCTGCGACAGCGTGACACCATCACGGTTGAAGCCGTAGAAGGGCCCGGAGGCGACAGCCTGGAAGAACTCGGCGCGATTCGCGGCGAGTGCCTCGCGGAAGCCGTCGAAGACCGAGATCGGGGTGCCCTCGGGGTTGCTGTCGGTCTGCACCATCAGCGGCGGCACCGACGAGACGAGCACCGCCTTGGCGACGCGGCCCTGCGGCTGTCCGTACTGCGCGACGTAGCGCGCGACCTGGCCGCCGCCCGTCGAGTGCCCGATGTGGATGGCGTTGCGGAGGTCGAGGTGCTCGACGACGGCCGAGGCATCGCTGGCGTAGTGGTCCATGTCATGGCCGGTGCCGATCTGCGACGACCTTCCGTGGCCCCGGCGGTCGCTCGCGATGACGCGGTAGCCCTTGTCGAGGAAGAACAGCATCTGCGCGTCCCAGTCGTCGGACGAGAGCGGCCAGCCGTGGTGGAACATGATGGGCTGCGCGTCGGGGCTGCCCCAGTCCTTGTAGTAGATCTCTGCGCCATCATCCGTGGTCACGAACGCCATGATCAGCCTCCAGGTTTCCGCCGTCCCGAGAGAGATCAGGACGACTGTCGAACGCCCCACGTCAGCTTCGTGGGAGCGCGACCACGCTAACCCGTCCGTCCTCACGGCGCGCTCGACATCTGTCCAGAATCCGTCCCCGCCGTTTTCGACATCTGTCCGGTGCGGCGTCGAGGCCGCATCGATAGCGTCTCGACCATGTCGAACTCCCGGATCTCGCACGGGGCGGGATTCTGGGTGGTCGCCTCCGCCTTCCTGCTCGTGATGGCGTACGCGACCGTGCCGACCCCTCTGTACCCGCTGTACCAGGAGGTCGACGGGTTCCCGGTCTCGGTGATCACCCTGATCTTCGCGGCCTTCGCCGTCGGCGTCGTGCTCAGCCTCTTCCTGCTCGGGCATGTCAGCGACTGGATGGGGCGACGGCGGATGCTGGTGATCGCGATCCTCATCGCGGCTCTCAGCGCCGTCCTGTTCCTCGCATGGCACGAGGTGCCGGGACTGCTCGCCGCGAGGCTGGTGAACGGCGCGAGCGTCGGCATCCTCACCGCCACCGCCACCGCGCATCTGGGTGAGCTGCGGGCCCAGGCGCGCCCCAGCGAGAACGCGATCGTGGCCGCATCCGTGGCGGGTGCCGCCAATCTCGGCGGACTGGCGCTCGGACCGCTGATCGGCGGTCTGTTCGCCGAGTTCCTGCCCGCGCCGCTGGTGCTGCCGCACGCGGTCTTCCTCGTGGTGCTCATCGCGGCCGCCATCGCGGTGTCCGGTGTCCCGGAGACGGTGACACCACCCGGCGAGCCGAGACGGTACAGGCCGCAACGCATCGCCGCACCGCCGCGATCGAGGGCGGCATTCATCGCCGCGGGCTTCGGAGCATTCGCCGGATTCGCCCTGTTCGGCCTGTTCACCTCTCTCGCGCCCACCATCCTCATCAGCACGTTCGGCGAGCATGACCACCTTCTCGCCGGTATCACCGCGTGCTCGGTGTTCGCTGCCGCGGCAACCGGCCAGGTGGCTCTCGCTCGGGTGCCGCTGCGCATCCAGCTGACGGTCGCGGCCGTCTGCTGCGCATGCGGGCTCGTCGCCGTCGCCGCAGGAACGCTGGTGCCGTCGCTCGCGGTGTTCCTCTTCGGAGGCGTCGTCGCAGGCGTCGGCGTCGGGCTGCTGTTCAAGTCGTCGGTCGCGACGGCCGCGGGTCTCGCCGAGCCGGGACGACGGGGGGAGACGCTCGCGCTGGTCTTCCTCATCGCCTACTGCGGCCTCGCGCTTCCGGTGCTCGCGATCGGAGTGATCCTCACGTTCGCATCGCAGACCACGGTGCTCCTCGTCTTCATCTCGATCGTGTCGGTCGCGACCGTCTCGGCGGCGGTCGTCATGCGTCGCGCGCTCGTCGGTCAGGAGCCCGGCGCGAGGGCCGGACGTGCAGTGTCCGGTCCCGACGAAACCGCCCCGTAACCGGCGCGCCATCATCCCGCCGACGAGACCTGCCAAGCTGAGATCAGCGAAAGGCGGACGTCGTGACACAACCCTCACCCTTCGGGCTGATGCTGCGCTCGTTGCGCGTGGGCCAGAACCTGACTCTCGAAGCGCTGGCGTCTCGATCCGGGGTGAGCGTGCGCACGATCGGCGACCTCGAACGCGGAGCGAGCGCCTCGCCGCAACGGCGCACCGTCGATGCGCTCGCCGACGGACTCGGACTCGATGTGGCCGATCAGCATGCGTTCCTCCGCGCTGCGCGTGCCCGGCCCCGTGCCGCCGTCGCGACAGAGCCCGCGGGGGCCATAGCCCCGCACCGGGTGTTCGACTTCTCGGGCCGGCAGGCCGAGATCGATGAAGCACTTCGCATCCTGCACGGCCCTCCGCCCGCAGATCGGCAGCGACCGGCGCTGGTCATCAGCGGCGCGCCGGGAATCGGCAAGACGACCGGCGCCGTCGAGATCCTGTCGCGTGGAGGAGAGGCCGACCGCCGTCCGCTGGTCTTCGTGGGGCTGGACGGCTTCAGCTCGTCTCCGCTGACACCGCTCCAGGTGGTCACCGCCATGCTGCGGCAGCTCCCCGGAGCGGAGCAGAAGCCGCCTGCTGATCTGGCGACGGCGCGAACGGAATGGCGGGCAGCGGTCGCAGAGGCTCCCGTCCAGGTGCTGCTCGACAACGTCGCGAACGAGGCGCAGATCCGTCCGATCCTGTCGATCTGCGCGGGGGATGTCGTGGTCGTGACGTCGCGCCGCAGTCTCGCAGGCCTCGAAGGGGTGCGGCGCCTGCGGCTCGGGCCCCTGCAGCGGGACGAGAGCATCGCGTTCCTCGGTCGTCTCATCCCGCATGACGATGCCTCCGATCTGGATGCGCTGAGTGAGATCGCGGCCCTGTGCGACGACGTGCCCCTCGCGCTTCGAGTGGTCGGCAACCGCATCGCCAGTCGCCCCTCATGGACGGCCGCCGATCTCCTGAGCCGACTGCGCACGTCGGAGGACAGGCTGCGCATGCTCGTCGCCGGTGACCTGGCCGTGGAAGCGGCCATCTCTCTCTCCTACGAGGAGCTGGACCCGCGCACTGCCGCGCTGTTCCGGTGGATCTCGCTCATCGACGGTCGCACCTTCGGGGCCCATCTCGCCGCGGCTGCCGTGCGATCGTCAGATGTGGCCGAGGTGGAGCGACGGCTGGACGACCTCACGGACCTGGGAATGCTCGAGGCGCGTGGTGGCGACCGCTACCGTCTGCACGACCTGATGCGTCTCTTCGGGCTGGGCAAGCTGCGCGATGCTGTCGGATCCGATGAGATCGCACGGCGGCACGCCCATATCCGCGCGTGGCTGCTGGGGAGTCTGGAGCGCGCCGGCGCGTGGTACGAACCGGGAAGGGATGCGAGCGCAGTCTCACGCAACGGCCGCAGCTTCATCGATGCCGAGGCCGCCGCGGTGTGGATCCGCGAGGAGGTCGAGCACTGGTGGCCGGCGTATGCGGAGGCAGCGGAGCTCGGCGAGGACGCGATGGTCTGCGACGTCGCGGATGCGCTGCACTGGTACTCCGACATCTGGATCACGTGGGGACACTGGCATCGATTCTTCTCTCTCGCGGCTGCGGCGGCGAAGAGGCTGGGCGACCCGAGAGCAGAAGCCGCGCAGCTGGGGTACGTCGCGTGGGCGGAGATCGTCGAGGTCGGTGACCGGGCGCACGCGGTACTCACCGGGCATGCCGCGCTGGAGGCGGCCACCCGCGCGGGTGATGCCGCGCAGCAGGGCTGGGCGCACTACTACATCGGGTGGGCGAGCTGGACGCTGGATCGTCTCGTCGAGGCCGACGAGGCGGCCGCGGCCGCCATGGTCGCCTTTCGCGCGGCTCAGGAGACGACAGGGGCGGAGAACGCGCAGGTGCTCTCGTCGATGGTCAAGGCCCGACGCGGCAAGTACCTCGAGTCGATCCCCGAGACGGAGGCGACGCTCGCGCGCGTCCGATCCGCCGAGACCACGGACAGTCTGACCAGCATCGTCACGCAGTTCGCGGCGTGCCTCGACCTCGTCGACGCCTACGTCGCCGTCGGACGACACGAGGACGCGGTCCGAGTCGGCGCGCTGGGCATCGAGATCGCACGATCGCTCAAGGACGACACCCGTGTGCTGCTGATGATGCGCCGGCACATCCGTGCGCTGATCCACGCGGGCGACGGCGACGCTGCGATCGCCGAGGCGGATGAGGCTCTGGCCATGCTGGGGCCGGGGAGCAGCGAGGCGTTCATCTTCGACAGAGTGCGCCGGGAGGTGTCGCTCATCGGCACGTCTCGCGCACCCGGTTCAGAGGGCGATGCAGCGTGATCGTCCGGCGGGGTCCCGCGGTCACAGGCGGCCGGTCGACTCCCAGAGCCTGATGAGCTTCAACGCAAGATGGAGAGTGCTGCGCGCGACGCCGTCGTCGAGCGCCTCTCTGACCACCTCGGGCAGACGCTCGAGCCGGTAGTAGAGCGTAGTCCGATGGACGAACAGGATGCGGCATGCCGCGACGACGTTCGCACCCACGTCGAGATACGTCTCGACGGTCACCCGCTGGCTATCGTCTCGTTGGGAGTAGAGCGCATGCGCGGCGGGCGAGATGATCCGGAGTGCTGCCGGATCGGCTGACGCCGAGGCGAGCAGCCGCCATCCGCCGAGAGCGCTCGAGTCGACCGAGGGGTGGAACTGCGGGAGGGCGGCCGCGAGAGAGGCGGCGATGACGGCCTCATCGGCGGCGCTGCGCAGGTCCGACGCGCCCTGCGCAGGGGACGCGGTGCCGATTCCGAGAATGCGGATGCCGCGTCTCGCCGCCTCGTCGAGGAGGAGGTCGGTGAGGCCGTTGTCGGACGGCTGTCCCACGAGCAGGACGACACCGCGCTCCAGCCCGATGAAATGAGCCGGCACGGGCCGGAGGCGCGTCAGGTGGCGTCCGAAGGCGATGCGGTCGACATCGCTCACCGTCGCATCGATGAGGACGGCTCGAGCGACCGTGCCGGGGCCCGGCCGGAGCCACCGCTGCTGGACGGCGTGCGCGAAGGCGCCGCGACGCACGGACTCGTCGGCGTGCAGCAGATCGACCAGGATCGACTCTCGATCGACACGCGACGAGCCAGGGGCCCTGCGCAGGGCGATACGGGTGAGGGCGACGGCCGCATCGATCGCCTCGAACTCGCTCGCCGTGAGCTGCGGCCCATCTCCGAGGTCGATCTCGATGACGGCGACCGGGACACCGTCGTCATGCACCGGAACGGAGAGGAGCGAGGCGGATGCCTGAGGTGATGCGGACAGCCCGCCGTCGGACGCCGCCGGACCGAACTCGTGCACGACCACTCGGCGGTGCAGGGATGCTGCGAGTTGGAGGGCGATCTCCGACAGCGCCGTCGAGGCTGCGGGGGTCGTCGTATCGCTGATCGTCATGGGTCGCTCCTGTGCGGGGGATGGGCTCACCGTGTCGCTCTGCGTCGATGGATGCGGACGTCACATCCACCGAACTCGAGTACGCCCCATAGAAGCGTCTTCCGAGCAGCCGCACCAGGCGGAAAGCAGGCAGAAGTGAGGAACGACCGTCTTCGACTCCTGTCGCATGGTCGTGAGTCTGACGGTTCATAGATTCGTATTCAGCGGACGAAGGGACACGAGGTGACGCGATGATGAGCAGCAGCACGGTCGTCCTCGTGCACGGAGCCTTCCTCGACGCATCCGGTTGGTGGCCGGTCGTGCTCCGCCTGCTAGACGGCGGACACCGGGTGCTCGCTTCTCCGGTGACCGGCCGCAGCTTCCGCGGCGACTGCGACTACATCCGCACGATCGTCGAGCACGTCGACGGAGAGGTGCTGCTCGTCGGACACGGGTATGGCGCGGCCGTCATCACGGTCGTCGGCGAGGCGGCGAACGTCTCAGGGCTGCTCTTCATCGCGGGCTATGCGCTGGAACGGGGCGAGAGCATCGCCGAGATGCGAGACCTCTTCGCGCCGGCAGAGGCATCCGCGCATCTCGTGGCCACCGTGTTCCCGGGTGAAGACGGCGCACGGCGAACGGAGCTGACCGTCGCACCCGACCAGTTCGCGCGCCTTCTCGCGCAGGGCCTTCCCGCCGACGAATCGGGAGTCCTCGCGGTCTCACAGCGCCCGATCTCCGACTCCGTGTTCGCCGAGCGGGCGTCCGGCGCGGGCTGGAGCGTGACGCCGAGCTGGGGCGTCGTGGCGACTCACGACCGTCTCATCAGCCCGCACCTCCAGCGCTTCGGATATCGGCGAGCGGGATGTCGAGCGGTGAGGGAGCTGGACGCACCGCACCTGGTCACGCAGACGCACGCCGCGGAGATCGTGCGGTTCATCGACAGCATCCTCGACGAGATCGAGACCCGTGGCTGAGCAGCAGGGGAGTGCTGTCGACACCCGCCCCGGTTGGACGGCGGGGTTCGCGCCGCTCGCCGTCCCGATCTTCCGCCTGGTGTGGCTGGCATCGATCGTCAGCAACATCGGCAGCTGGATGCAGACCGTCGGCGCTCAATGGCTCCTGGTGCAGGACGACAGCTCGCCGCTGCTCGTCGCGCTCGTGCAGACGGCATCGGCAGCGCCCGTGCTCCTGTTCGCGATCCCGGCCGGCGTCATCGGCGAGTTCCTCAACCGTCGGCGCGTCCTTCTCTGGTCGCAGACGGTCCAACTCGCCGTCGTGCTGGGTCTCACGTATCTGACCGCGGTCGGCCAGACGACCACGACCATCCTGCTGGCGTCGACGTTCGTGCTGGGGACGGTCTCGGCCATCCAGCTGCCGGCATTCCAGGCACTCGTGCCGGACATCGTGCCACCGAAGCTCCTGATCGATGCGGCGAGCCTCTCCTCGATCGGCGTGAACATCGCCCGCGCGGTGGGACCGGCGATCGCCGGCCTCGTGGTCGCCCAGTTCGGCGTCGCGGCGGTCTTCCTGCTCAATGCGCTCTCCTTCCTGGTGTTCCTGGGCGTGCTGCTCTTCTGGAAGACCTACAGTCCGCCGGTGGCTCGGCCCGAGCCCTTCGTCGATGCGACGCGGGCCGGCATCCGCTACATCCGCCACTCGCGGATCGTCCGCCGCATCCTGCTGCGGCTCGCCGTCTTCCTGATACCGGCGAACGCGCTCTGGGCGCTGCTGCCGACCATCGCCAAGAACTCGCTCGGGTTCTCTGCGAGTGGCTACGGCCTTCTGCTGGCAGCGCTGGGAGCAGGATCGATCGTCGGTGCGTTCGTGCTTCCGTGGGCGCGGCGCGTCGCAGCGGTCAACGGTGTGGTGCTGACCTCGTCCGTGGTCTTCGGGGCGGGACTCGTGGTCCTCGTGACCTCGCCGACCCTGTGGATCACCTTTCCGGCGCTCGTGGCGACCGGTCTCGCCTGGATCGGGGTGATCGCGACCATCAACGGCACGGTGCAGGCGTTCCTGCCCGTCTGGGTGCGTACGCGCGGCCTGTCGTTCTACCAGCTCGTCCTCTTCGGCTGCACGGCCGCCGGGTCTGCGGGCGCGGGCGTGCTCGCGTCCGTGTGGGATCCCGGGCTCGTGGTCATCGGGGCCGGGATCCTCTGCGGCCTGGGCGGACTCTCCCTGCTCGTGTGGCCCATGCCGGCGACGAGCGGCATCGGCCGCGGCATCGTGGAGGTGCCGGGGGTCGAGGACCGGCCCCGCCCGGACGGTGCTGACGACGCGCCCGTTCTGGTGGTCATCCGGTATCGCATTCCGGTCGAGCGGAGACAGGAGCTCCTCGACACGATGACCGGCGTGCAGCAGACCCGTCTGCGGACGGGGGCGCGGGCGTGGCAGGTGTACGTCGACGCCGACGACCCGGGGTCGGTCATCGAGGCGTACTCCGTCGGCTCGTGGCGCGAGCACGTGAGTCAACACGAAGGTCGCACCACCGAGTTCGACGCCCAGCAGATCGCCCGTGCGCGCGCGATGAGCACCCAGGAGCTCGAGGTGACGCACCTGCTCGCCATCCCCCTGCCTCACCACCGCGGCGTCGAGAAGCGCCGCACCCGCGACAAGAGACGGAGCATCCCGCATGGAACGTGACGACAACCCCACCACTCACCCCGAGATCCCGTCGCTGGGCGACCCCGATCTGCCGCAGGAGGGGGAGGTGAACATCGCCGACCGCCCGCAGAGCAACACGATGACCGGTCCGCAGAACGAGGTCATCGAGTCGCAGTTCCCGAACCAGATGCACGCGCCCGCGACAGACATCAGCACGCAGCCGTTCTTCTGGTCCTCGTTCAACATCTCACCCCGCCGGGTGCAGCGCGGCGGCTGGGCGCGGGAGCTCACGAAGCAGGACTTCCACATCTCCGACGAGATCGCCGGGGTCAACATGTACCTCGAGCCCGGCGGCATCCGCGAGCTGCACTGGCACCAGACAGCCGAATGGGCCGTGATGACGCGCGGCAAGGCGCGGGTGACGACTCTCAGCCGGTCGGGTCTGCCCGCGGTGGAGGATGTCGAGGAGGGCGACCTGTGGTTCTTCCCGGCGGGCACCCCGCACTCCCTGCAGGGTCTCGGGCCGGACGGGGCGGAGTTCGTGCTCGCCTTCGATGACGGCGACCAGTCCGAGTCGAACACGCTGCTGCTGACCGACTGGTTCGCGCACACCCCTCCCGAGGTGCTCGCGAAGAACTTCGGCGTCGCCCAGGAGGTCTTCTCCGACATCCCGCTGCACAACCTCTGGATCTTCCCCGGCGAAGAACCACCCGCGCTCGACATCGACCAGGCCGCCGCGGGCGTGGAATGGGGCATGGAGCCCGTCATCTTCCGGCTGTCGCGCTCGAAGCCGCTGTATGAGAACTCCGGCGGATCCATCCAGATCGCCGACTCCACCAACTACGCCTACTCCAGCACCGTCGCTGCAGCCCTCGTGACGGTCGAGCCGGGGTCGATGCGCGAGCTGCACTGGCACCCGAACGCCGACGAATGGCAGTACTACCTGCGCGGCTCCGCCCGCATGACCGTGTTCAACACCGGCCCCCATGCGAACACGACCGACTTCCGCGCCGGTGACGTGGGCGTGGTCAGGAAGAATCTCGGCCATTACATCGAGAACACCGGTGACGACGTGCTGCAGTTCCTCGAGGTGTTCCGCACCGACAAGTACGAGGAGATCTCGCTCGCGAACTGGCTCTCCCACGTGCCCCCGCAGCTCGTCTCCGCACACCTGAACATCGACCCCGCGGTGCTGGCGACGTTCCCCCGCGGCGCACAGGGCATCACACCACTGCGCTGATCAGCGCCCTCCGAGCGCGATCAGCGTTGAGCGCCTTCGGCGAGGTATCGGTGGATGAGGGTGACGGCCATCGCGCCCTCGCCGACGGCGGATGCGACGCGCTTGACGGAGTTCGCACGGACGTCGCCGGCCGCGAAGATCCCGGGCACGGATGTCTCGAGGTAGTAGGGCGAGCGATCCAGCGGCCACTTCTGCAGGTCGTCGGAGGAGAGGTCCACGCCGGTGAGCAGGAACCCGCGACTGTCGAGCTGCACATCCGTCGTCGCCGCCCACTCGGTGTTGGGAGCCCCGCCGATGCAGACGAACAGGTGGGTCGCGGGCACGCGTGTGGTCCTGCCCGCCTGGTCGAGGGTGATCTCCCGCAGATGCTCGTCTCCGTCGACCGCGACGACGCGGGAGTGGACGAGGATGGTGACGTTGCTCTGCGCGGCGAGCCGGTCGAGCAGATAGGCCGACATGGTCGACGAGAGCGAGGGGCCGCGGACGACGACAGTGACGTGCGCCGCGTGGGCCGCGAGGTTCATGGCCGCCTGTCCTGCGGAGTTGGCGCCGCCGACGACGTACACGTGCTGACCGATGCAGGCGGAGGCTTCGCTGGTGCCCGCGCCGTAGTAGATGCCGGCACCGCGGAAGCCCTGCTCGCCGTCGAGGCCGAGTCTGCGCCACTGCACGCCGGTGGCGCAGAGCGCCGCGCGTGCATGGATCTCCGACCCGTCGGCGAGCCGAGCCCGCACGTCGTGGTCCCTGAACGTGCGGGCGATGCCGTACCTCATGACGATGAGTTCGGCGCCGAAGGAGAGCGCCTGCCGGCGGGCGCGCTCGGCGAGCTCCGCCCCGGAGATCCCCCCGGGGAAACCGAGGTAGTTCTCGATGAGGCTGCTGAAACCGGCCTGCCCGCCGACGGCGTCGCGCTCTACGACGGCGACGCTGAGACCCTCGGATGCCGCGTAGACGGCGGCCGAGAGTCCGGCGGGTCCTGCTCCGTAGATGATGAGGTCGTACGTCGACTGCGCCGGAGGCTTCACCCAGCCGAGAGCCGCAGCGACCTGCTCGGGATTCGGGTCCTCCAACACGGCGCCTTCGGGAAGGACGACCAGCGGTAGCCGCCTGCCGGTCAGGTCGATTCCTGCCGCCGCGGCGGCACCTCGGGGAACCATGATCGGCAGGAACGGAACCTCGCTGCGGGTCAGATAGTCGCGCAACGCGAAAGCCTGCGGCCCGTCGGCGTCGGCGATGAGACGCAGGGGCGACCGCTGGTCGGGTGCCTCGGTCACGCGTCGCCTGCGAGCTGCTCCTGCCAGTCCGCAGGCACGCGCTCAGCCGGGCCGGGGGTGGTCTGCGACCGCGGATGGCTGTGCGGGGGAGCGAGGACGGGACCGTCGAAGGCTGTCTCGGTGCCGAAGTCCCAGAACCAGTCCTCACCGGGCTCGAAGCTCTGGATCACTCGATGGCCGCTCGTGTGCGCGTGCTTCGTCGCATGCTTGTGCAAGGAGTCGTCGCAGCATCCGATGTGCCCGCAGTAGGCGCACCGGCGCAGATGCAGCCACCACGAGCCGATCGCCTCGCAGTCCAGACACCCCGGGCCGGAGGGGGGAACGTCCGCCCGGATGAAGTCGCTGACGTCGCTCATGGGTGCATCTCCTGTCGTCGGTATGCCGTCGGGGTCATGATGTCGGGATTCCGTGTCGTACTCAAGGGTGCCCGCGGGAGTCCTCATGTTCCTTCGACACCCGTCGAAGCCGTGCTCGTCGACATCCTCTAGGTTCGGGGAGGTGAGCACCTCTTCCTCCCGCCGGGTCCCGATCGAATCGCAGAAGGTCGATGCGCCGCTGACGTCCAGCGCGACGTTCCTCGTGTTGCAGATCGCTGACGGAGCGGATGCCGCGTCGACCGCGCGCGACGCGATCGCCGGTATCGACGACCTCGTGAAGAACGTCGGATTCCGTGATCTCGACGCGATGCTGTCGTGCACGGTCGGCATCGGAGCCGCGGCATGGCCGCGCCTCACCGCGCGCCGGGTTCCGGCGGAGCTGCACCCCTTCGCACCGGTCGTCGGCCCGGTGCACACCGCGCCGGGCACGCCCGGGGATCTCCTCTTCCATATCCGTGCGAACCGCCAGGATCTCGTGTTCGAGTTCGAGCGCCAGTTGCTCGACGTGCTGGGCGACGCCGTGACCGTGGTCGACGAGACCTCGGGATTCCGGTATTTCGACGTGCGCGACCTGCTCGGCTTCGTCGACGGGACCGCGAACCCGGTGGGGAACGCCGTCGCCGAGTCGACGCTGGTGGGCGCAGAGGACGGTGATCACGTCGGGGGCAGCTACGTCGTCGTCCAGCGATATCTGCACGACCTCGGTCAGTGGCAGGCGCTGACGACCGAGCAGCAGGAGGCCGTGATCGGCCGCAAGAAGGCCGACAATGTCGAGCTCGACGATGCGGCCGTCGGGCAGAAGTCCCACAAGACCCTCGCCACGATCGTGGTCGACGGTGTCGAGCACGACATCCTTCGTGACAACATGCCTTTCGGCAGCCCGGGCTCGTCGTCCTTCGGCACCTACTTCATCGGATACTCGCGCTACCTGTGGGTCATCGAGAAGATGCTCGAGAACATGTTCATCGGTGACCCGCCCGGCGCCTACGACCGACTCCTTGACTTCTCCCGCGCCACGACCGGCAGCACCTTCTTCGCGCCGTCCGCGGACTTCCTCAGCGGGCTCGCCGACGAGCCGATGCCCGTGCAGCGCATCTGACGGCAGACGAGCGGACAAGAGTCACCTCCCATCGCGCGCCGCACGCGCGTAGCGTTGATATATGGGAAGACTCTTCTACGGAGCCGCTCAGCCGCCGATCCTCATCGAGGACCGAGCGTTGGCTCACCTCAAGATCGTCGTCACGACGAAGCTGCGCCGCAACGAGAGCTTCACCCTGTCGTGGATCCACAAGGACGGCGAGGCCCCCGGTCGATCGACCATCTGGCTGCATCCATCGATCCCGCTGCGCTTCGTGTTCGACGAGACGGAGGCGCCGACGCTGAACCGTCGGTGGATCGAGGAGCTCTCTCAGACGCTCAGCAGCACGGGCGGCGTCTGCCTGACTGCGGAGATCATCGATCCCACCGAAGGCGGGGAATCGGAACGCGCAGGCGGAGGGCGGTGACCGACTCGCTCACAGGGTGAGGCGGCGGTCGACGATCTGCTGCGCGACATCGTGCAGTCGCCCACCGACAGAGCGCGCGTGTCGTCGAAGGATGGTGAAGGCATCGTCGGTGGTGACGCTGCGCTGAAACGACAGCGCGCCCTTCGCCTGCTCGATCACGATCCTGCTGTCGAGCGCGTGCTGAAGCTGCGCGGTGCGGTCGGCGTGCGCGCGGAGCGTGCGATGCTGCACCAGACCGATCGTGGCGAACTCGCCGAGTGCCTGAGCGACGGCCGCATCCTGGTCGGTGAGCACGCCGACCCTGTCGAAGAAGAGGTTCAGCGCACCGAGGTGCTGATCGCGAAGCGAGAGCGGCACCGCGTAGCCGGCGCGAAGGCCGCGTCGCACCGCGAGAGGAGCGAACTCGGGCCAGCGATCGGCGCTCGCCTGCAGATCAGGTGTCTCGACCACGCGCCCGGACCGGAAGCTGTCGAGGCAGGGGCCCTGCTCGATGCCGAGCTCTGCCTCCTCCACATCGCTCGCGCGCTCACTCGTCGAGCCCAGCACGTGGAGTTGTCCTCCGGCATCGGCCAGGACGATGCCGGCGTCGACCGCAGGGGTGAAGTGCGTCGCGGCGTCGACGAGGAGGTCCACGGTGTCGATGACGTCATAGTCCGGATCCAGAGCGTCAGCCAGGCGGCGGAAGACAGCGGTCAGGTCGTTCGGCGAGTGCGGGTCGCGGATCACATCGAACGGCATTCGGATGCGATCCTCAACTCACGCCCACGGCATGGCCCTGCTCTGCGCCCACGTTCTCGGGTTCGTGAACCAGATACAGTCCGGACGGCGCATTCGCGGTGAACGCGAGTGCGTCGATCCAGTGCCGATTGAGCTCGGGGACTTTGCCCCCGCTGTACTTGAAGACGAGGTTGCAGCCGGGGTGCATCCAGACCGAGCTCCGACCGCCGCCGATGCTGGCGTCCTCCCTCCAGGTGAAGAGGAACGGCTCGCCGCGGCGCAGCTTCGTCGTCATCACGACCTGCAGATGATGGAGCGCGCGGTCGTCGATCTCCACCTTCTGATTTCCCTCGTACACGAACTTGCCCATGATGGGACGTCCCTTCGTAGATCTCCTTCTGTGCCCAGACCTACAGGGGTGGGGTGCCCCCCGCAAGGCCCTTGCAGACCGATCGAGAGTGTTCCTGCGCCGTTCGCAGGAGTTTCGGTCGGACGCCTTTTACACCCGAGACCTCGATTTCGGCAAGGGTGCTGGAACGGCTTTCTCACCCCGTTAGACCAGTGCTCACCAATCCAGCGGATCGGTCGACGAAGTCGTTCGATCCGAGACGACCCCGCACGAAGGAGCACTGATGTCGGACACTTATGGCACGACGAGCCTGGGCGGCTCGGACGCGCATCACGAGCAGGATTCAGGGAAGGCGGAGGCTGCCAAGAACGAGGCGGCCGGTCTTGCCGACACGGCCGGCGCTCAGGCGAAGGACGTGATGGGCACCGCCAAGGAAGAGGCGGCGAGCGTCGTCGGCGAGGCCAAGACGCAGGCGAAGGACCTGTACGCGCAGACCACCCGTGAGCTGAAGGAGCAGGCGCACACGCAGCAGCAGCGCCTCGCCGGTGGGCTTCGGTCGGTCAGCGACGAACTCGGTTCGATGGCTGCGAACTCGGAGGGCAGCGGTGTCGCGAGCGATCTGGTGCAGCAGGTCGCCGGGCGGCTGTCGGGCGCGGCGAGCTGGCTCGGGGACCGGGATCCGGCCTCCGTGCTCACGGAGGTGAAGCGGTATGCGAGACGCAAGCCCGGAACCTTCATCCTCGGGGCGGCGATCGTCGGCGTCGCCGTCGGCAGGCTCAGCCGAGCGCTGGCATCGAACGCCTCGGCAGATGACACGCATACATCTCCACGGCCGGTGACGCCGCCCCGTGAGGTCCACCCGGACCCGGCCGTACCGGTGCCGGTCGGCTCTCCCGCGGGCGGTGCCGCCGACAGCGGCGGGGCGACGGCTGCAGACCTCACCGGCGCTCCGACACGCACGGAGACAGAAGGTCTCACACCTCCGACCCGTCGCGGCGGCGCACAGACCGCCTGGACCGGATCGGGCGCACTCGGGGAGGGTGGCGATGAGCGACCCCACACCCTCTGAGACGAAGGCCGCGTCGAACTCGCTCGGCGATCTGCTGGGTGAGGTCTCGCGAGACCTGTCGACGCTGATGCGTCAGGAGCTCGCACTCGCTCGCGCGGAGCTGCGGGAGACCGCGACGAAGTCCGCGAAGGGCGCGGGCATCATGGGTGCCGCCGGCTATGCGGCGCTGATGGCGGTGTTCTTCCTGTCCGTCGCACTGTGGTGGGCGGTGGGCTCGCTCATGGGGCGCGGCTGGTCGGGCGTCGTCGTGGCCGTGATCTGGGCGATCGTCGCGCTGATCCTGTTCGTGGTCGGCCGAAGCCAGCTGAAGCAGGTCGAGGGCATGCCGCAGACCGTCGACACGGTCAAGGAGATTCCGGAAGCACTGAAGAGAAATGAGGAGAACCGATGAGTGATTCACCCGACGAGATCCGCGCGAACATCGAGCGGACGCGACAGGAGCTGGGGTCGGATGTCGACGCGCTCGCCGACAAGGTGACGCCGTCGAAGATCGTGGACCGGCAGATGGGGAAAGTGCGCGGTGCTTTCACCTCGGTGCGCGAGCGCGTCATGGGGTCGGCGGACGATGCGGGATCCACGCTCTCGGACGCCGGTGACCGCGTGACCGAGGTCAAGGACCGCGCCATCGCGAAAGCCGAGGGCAGTCCGCTCGCGGTCGGCCTGATGGCCTTCGGGGCGGGGCTGCTGATCGCATCGCTCGTTCCGGCGTCGTCGAAGGAGCAGCAGCTCGCGAAGACGGTCAAGGACCAGGCCCAGCCGCTCCTCGATGAGGTCACGGACGTGGCCAAGGAGGTCGGCGAGCATCTGAAGGAACCGGCACAGGCGTCGGTCGAGTCCGTGAGGGAAACGGCGCAGGAATCCGTGGCTGTCGTGAAGGACGAAGCGCAGACCGCGGCCGGTGAAGTGACCGATCAGGCGCAGCAGTCGCGCGAGAACATCGCGGGCAGCTGACCGCCATCGACCGGACGGCCCGTCGCACGCGAGTAGGCGACGGGTCCGTCCGTCATGAGAGGAATGAAGATGTCGCAGCCGCACACGGAGGCCCGAGACGGGAATGTCGATCCCGAGGCCTCGAGCAAGCCGGACTCCCCGGACGATCTCCACGGACGATCATGGAAGTACGTGGCGAAGAAGGCCTTCCGTGAGTTCTCGTCCGATCAGTGCACCGATATAGCTGCCGCGCTGACGTACTACGCGGTGCTGTCGATCTTTCCCGGTCTGATAGCGATCTTCTCCCTCCTCGGCGTCGTCGGTCAGGGACAGGCCGCCGGGGAAGCGGTGATCGGCATCGTCGAGCAGGTCGCCCCGGGCGACACTGCGGACGCTCTTCGGGGCCCGATCGAACAGGTCGCGGACTCGCCGGCCGCCGGGTTCGCGCTGATCAGCGGCATCCTGCTCGCCGTCTGGTCGGCGTCCGGGTACGTCGGTGCCTTCAGTCGAGCGATGAACCGCATCTACGAGATCGACGAGGGGCGACCGTTCTGGAAGCTCAAGCCTGCACAGCTGCTCGTGACGGTGATCACCGTCGTGCTGTTCGTCATCGCGGCGATCATCCTGGTGGTGTCGGGGCCGGTCACACGAGCCATCGGCGACTCACTCGGACTCGGCACCGTGCCTCAGGCCATCTGGTCGATCGCGAAGTGGCCTCTGTTGGGGTTCATCGTCGTCCTCGCCGTCGCGATCCTCTACTACGCCACTCCCAACGCGAAGCAGCCGCGCTTCCGGTGGATCAGCCTCGGGGCGCTTCTCGCGATCATCGTGCTGGCTGTCGCCACGGCGGGCTTCGCCTTCTATGTGGCGAACTTCTCGAACTACGACCGCACTTACGGCTCCCTCGCGGGCATCGTGGTGTTCCTGCTGTGGCTGTGGATCGCCAACCTGGCGCTTCTCGTCGGAGCGGAGTTCGACGCCGAACTCGAGCGAGGTCGCCAACTGCAGGCGGGCATCGCCGCAGAGCGGGAGATCCGCCTTCCTCCGAGGGACACACGCAAGAGCGACAAGGCCGCAGAGAAGGAGCGGCAGGACATCGACGAGGCCCGCCGCATCCGCGAGCATGCCGATGCAGAATCGGGGCACCGCGAATCCGACGGGTCCGACCGTCGATGACCGATCAGCGTGCGGTCGGCGGAAGCTTGTCCACGCCGTGCCGGTTCGGCTTGTCGGGCTCCGCGGCGGTATCGGGAGACACGTGCGCGGGTCCGGTCGGCCCCGCTTCGGACGTCGGATAGTGCGGCTCGTCGATCTCGACGGCCTTGTCTCGCTCGTCGAGAGGAGGCAGATGGTCGAGCGGTTGCTTGATGTCGTCTGGGTGGCTCATGCAGACAGGCTCCGCCACCGGTGACGTGGGCGAACAGGGGCTTGTCATCGAAAGGATGATGTGGTGGGCGACTGCTCTCCGGTGAGGCGTAGGGTCGATTCCATGCACGCCCGGCCACTTCTCGTCTATGACGGCGATTGCGCGTTCTGCACCACGTGGGTGCAGCGACTCGAACGCTGGCTCGGCAGGTTTCCCGAGGCTCAGCCGTGGCAATGGCTCGACCTCGATGAAATCGGACTGAGCTCCGCGGATGTCACCCGCTACGCGTGGCTGCTGGTCGGCGCGCGTCGGATGCGCGGACATGCTGCCTTCGCAGGATTGCTCCGCATGCAGCGATCCCGGCAGCTGCGCTTCGCCGGCGTGCTCCTCGTCACGCCCCCGTTCTCCTGGGTCGCTGCGCTGGGCTATTCGCTGATCGCGCGCTTCCGACACCGTCTTCCCGGCGGCACGGCCGCCTGTGCGCTTCCGCGGGCCTGAGACAGCACCCGACGATCCTCCGGTTGTCAACGCCCCTTCACCCGGGCGGGCGCTCACCTAGCATCGCCGGATGGGACGCCTCAGGTATGACAGCACACTCGACCCGATCGTCATCGACGATGTGACGCTCGCGCACATGAAGATCGTCGTCGGCACGAAGCTCAGGCGGCAGGAGAGCTTCATGATGTCCTGGATCCCGGGAGACGATTCCCGCGACGGCCGACTGACCGCATGGATTCATCCGAGCATTCCGCTCGTCCTGGCGTTCGACAGCGTCGAGCCGATTCACGTGGATGCCGAGCGCGTGTCGCGGATGATGAACAGCCTCAACGCTCACGGAGAACTGCTGATCGAGGATATGTAGGCCGCTCACACCACTTACATCGGGATCCCGTCGGCTGTCAAGAGAGGCGAAGTTCGGGCCGCGCGGTCCGAAGAATGAACCGCATGAACCCATTGCCCCATGCGCTTGCCGCCCACCCCTCCTCCGACATGAGACTCGCACGGACCCTCCGGAGCATCGACTACCCCGCGACCAAGGACGATCTGCTGAGGATCGCCGTCGTCGATCATCTCGAGGTCGCGACCATCGACGCCATCCACGAGCTGCCCGCCCGCGACTATCACGGAGTCGCCGAGGTGCTGAAGACGCTCGATGGCGCCTGACTGACCCGCGGGCACCGCGCAGGGTGAGGACGAACTTGTCAATACCCTGCGATAGCGCCCGCTGTCTTCCTAACCTGGCACCATGTCCGACCTCACCGGCGCGCCACTGACGCTCACGTGGCCGCACGAATCCGATACATCGTCGCCGTCGCGACTCACCATGCACGCGCCGCAGGGAGGTGCATGATGGGCAGATTCATCTATGAGGGCTCGATCAGGATCGAGATCGAGGATCGCGCGCTCAGTCACCTGCAGCTCGTGATCACCGCGAAGCTCCGACGAGCCGAGCCCTTCAACTTCAGCTGGCGCGAGGATCAGAGCATCGGGGGAGGCCGCACCACCGTCTGGCTGCACCCGGGGAGTGCGCTGGTCTATCGGTTCCTCGGCAGCAGGCAGCCATCGATCAACCGGCGGTGGGTCGATGCGCTCGCATTCACCGCGAATGCCCCGACCGGGCTGTACCTGGTCGCAGAGCCGGATGAGCTGTCATCGGGGGAGAAGCTCGGAGTGCCCGCCGACCTGTAGCCGCCAGCTGCCGCGATCTTCGGTGTGAAAACGGGGCGTGCTTACGGGCATCGCCGCATCCTGATGACGATCCGAGAGCGGAGAGATCGGCACGAGAATCGCCACGTCTCGTCACGCTGACTCCGGTAACCTCATGCGCATGGCCACCGCAACGACGCAGACCCCGAAACGCGAGGCCTTCGGCTCGCGCAACGTCTTCATCCTCTCTGCGATCGGCTCTGCCGTCGGGCTGGGGAACATCTGGAGATTCCCCTACGTGGCGTACGAAGGCGGAGGCGGGGCGTTCCTCATCCCGTACCTGTGTGCGCTTCTCACTGCCGGAATCCCGCTCCTCTTCTTCGACTACGCGATCGGCCACCGGTTCCGCGGCTCCGCGCCGTTGGCCTTCCGACGGATGCACCGCAGGGCCGAGCCGCTCGGCTGGTGGCAGGTGCTCATCTGCGTGGTGATCGCGGTCTACTACGCGGTGATCATCGCGTGGGCTGCGATGTACACCTGGTTCTCGGCGCAGCTGACCTGGGGGCCGGGCAACGAGAACGACTTCTTCTTCATCGACTTCCTCCGCTCGGCCGATGTCGCCGAGGTGGGCATCTCGACGGACTTCGTGCCGCAGGTCGGCCTCCCGCTCGTGGCGGTCTGGCTGATCGTCATCGTCATCATGGCGCTGGGTGTGAAGCGCGGGATCGGCCGGGCGAACATGATCCTGATGCCTCTGCTCACGGTGATGTTCGCGATCCTCGTGGTGCAGTCGCTGTTCCTGCCGGGCGCCATGGACGGGCTGAACGCCTTCTTCACCCCCAACTGGGAAGCGCTGGGCGACCCGGCCGTCTGGGCATCGGCCTACGGCCACATCTTCTTCTCGCTGTCGGTGGCCTTCGGCATCATGGTGACCTACTCGTCGTACCTGAAGCGCAAGACCGACCTCACCGGTTCCGGTCTGGTCGTGGCGTTCGCGAACTCCGGCTTCGAGATCCTCGCTGGAATCGGCGTATTCGCGGCCCTCGGCTTCATGGCGCAGGCGCAGGGGACCGAAGTGGCCGGTGTCGCGTCGTCGGGAATCGGCCTGGCCTTCATCGCCTTCCCCACGATCGTCTCTCAGGCGGCAGGCGGCTCGATCATCGGCGTCCTCTTCTTCGGAGCGCTGGTCTTCGCGGGGGTGACCTCGCTCATCTCGATCCTCGAGGTGATCGTCGCGGCGCTGCAGGACAAGCTGGGCTGGGCGCGCATCCGCACGACGCTCACGGTGTCCATCCCGCTCGCGATCGTCTCGATGGCACTGTTCTCGACGACCACCGCGCTGTCGGTGCTTGATACCGCTGATGCCTTCGTCAATGCCTTCGGCATCATGGCCGTCGCCCTGGTCGCGGTGATCGTGGTCGCATGGCTGCTGCACAAGCTGCCGGCACTCGTCGACCACCTCGATCGTCGGTCGAGCTTCCGGGTCGGGCGAGTGTGGATGCTGCTCGTCGGCGCGCTCGCGCCCCTCGTGCTCGGGTACCTGCTCGTCACCGAGCTGATCTCGAAGATCTCCGAGCCGTACGGCGGCTATCCGGGATGGTTCCTCGCCGTCTTCGGATGGGGCATGGTCATCGCGCTCGTCGTGATCGCACTGCTGCTCTCGGCGCTGCCATGGAGCGGCCGCTCCCACGCCAAGGATGATCCCGAGTACGACGAGTTCCTCACCGAGGAAGACTACGAACCGGATGCCGAGACCTCGTCGATCCCGCTGATCGCGACCTCGGAACCGCACGCGACGGAGAAGGGAGCGGGCGCATGACCACGACAGCGGTCGTCATGATGATCATCGCGATGGTCACGATCTGGGGCGGCCTCATCGCCGCCGTCGTGAACCTCGCTCGTCACCCCGAGGCCGCGGATTCGGAGCCGGCGCCGCCCGTCGAGCTCTGACCGTCTTACCCGCACGGGGAGCGGGAATCAACCCGCTCCCCACGTTCCTCGATCCTGACTACTTTCTCTTCCAGAAGCACTGTCGACGGAAGAGGAGCCCATGAGCAGGACGCGGCCGCGATTCGATATCGACGAGTGGAGCATCGGTGCCGACGGCATCGACGTCGAGAACCTCGCCCATGAGGAGTCCGTCTTCGGCCTCTCGAACGGTCATGTGGGCTGGCGGGGGAACCTCGACGAAGGCGACCCGCGCGGCGTCGCGGGAAGCTATCTGAACGGCCTCTTCGAAGAGCACCCGATGCCGTATGCCGAAGAGGGATACGGCTACCCCGAGTGCGGGCAGAGCGTGATCAACGCGGCCAACGGCCAGCTCATCCGGCTGATCGTCGGGGACGAGCCGTTCGATGTCCGTCGTGGATCGCTCACGTCGCACACCCGTCGTCTCGACTTCCGCGCGGGAACTCTCGAACGCGAGGTCGAGTGGACCAGTCCGACCGGCCAGCGGGTGCGGATCCGGTCGACGAGGATCGTCTCCTTCGCGCACCGCTCCGTCGCAGCGGTGCACTACCGTGTGCAGGCGCTCGGCGGTCCGGCGGACGTCACCGTCATCTCCGAACTGCTGGCGAACGAGCCGCTGCCGATCACGCACGACGACCCCCGGGTGCAGGAGCTGCTGAGCGAGCCGCTCGAGGGGGTGGCCTCGGCCGCCGACGCGGGTGCCGCCACCCTCGTGCACCGCACGAGGAAGAGCGGGTTCACGACCGCTGTCGCGATGGACCATCGCGTGAGCGGTTCTCCCCGGAACGAGCCGAGCGTCGAGACGGATGTCGATGCGACGGGCGACCGTGCGCGTACCACGGTGCGCGCATCCCTGGCTGCCGGAGAGACGCTCGAGATCGTCAAGCTCGTCGGTCATGAGTTCTCGTCCGACCTCTCGACCGCCGCCCTGCGGGACCGGGCCGAGACGGCGGTCGGCGACGCGCTGCGGGCCGGATGGGACGCACTGGTCGCCGATCAACGGGCACGGCTCGACGACTTCTGGGAGTGCGCCGACGTGCGGGTCGACGGACCGGCACGGCTGCAGCAGGCCGTGCGCTTCGCGCTCTTCCAGGTGTTCCAGGCCTCCACCCGCATGGAATTGCGATCCGTTCCGGGCAAGGGGCTGACCGGCTCCGGATACGAGGGGCACACCTTCTGGGACTTCGAGGCGTTCGTGCTCCCCGTCCTCACCTCGACCCTCCCGCACGCCGCCGAACAGGCGCTGCGATGGCGACATTCGGTGCTCGACCGCGCTCGTGACAGGGCGGCGCAACTGCATCTGCAGGGTGCCGCATTGCCGTGGCGAACCATCGACGGCAGAGAGTCGTCGGGGTACTGGCCTGCCAGCACGGCCGCGTTCCACATCAACGCCGATGTGGCAGGAGCGGTTCTGCACTACGTGCGGGCGACGGGCGATGCCGACTTCGAACGGGAGGCCGGCCTCGAGATCCTGGTCGAGACCGCTCGCCTCTGGGCCTCGCTCGGTCGGTGGGACCCGCACGGCGGCTTCCACATCGACGGCGTCACGGGGCCGGACGAGTACTCGGCCATCGCGAACGACAACGTCTTCACGAACCTGGCGGCTCAGAAGAACCTTCGAGGGGCGGCGGCCGCTGCCCGACGGCATCCGGAGGTCGCGTCGGAGCTCGAGGTCGTAGACGACGAGATCGCGAGGTGGGAACTCGCTGCCGCGGCGATGACGGTGCCCTTCGATGACGAACGGGGCGTGCACCCGCAGTCCGCCGGCTACACCGACCTCGAACGGTGGAACTTCGAGTCGACGGCGCCGGACGAATACCTGCTGCACGACCACTTCCCGTACTTCGACCTCTACCGCAAGCAGGTCGTGAAGCAGGCCGATCTGGTGCTCGCCCTGTTCTTCTCGCATGAGTCGTTCACCGCGGAGCAGAAGGAGCGTGCGTTCGAGTATTACGAGGCGATCACCGTGCGGGACTCATCGCTGTCGGCGGCGGCGCAGGCCGTGGTCGCCGCAGAGGTCGGTCACCTGGATCTCGCGCTCGACTACCTCGCCGAGGTCGCGACTCTCGATCTCGACGACCTTCATGGCAACACCGGTCAGGGGCTTCATGTCGCCGCTCTCGCGGGGGTCTGGACGGCCATCACCGCGGGCTTCGGCGGGATGCGCGACAGCGACAGCGGCCTGCGGTTCTGCCCGCGTCTTCCGTCCGAGATCGACGGGCTCGAGTTCGGGGTGCGCATCCACGGCTGCATCCTGCGTGTCGATGTCCGCCAGGCGGAGGCCACCTATCGGCTCGCCTCAGGCGACCCGGTCACCATCACCCACTACGACGAGCAGGTGACGCTCGACGCCGGACATCCCGTCACCAGAGGGATTCCACCACTGCAGTCGCGGGGGCCGCAGCCCCGGCAGCCTCGAGGACGAGCGCCCCGACCGGCGCTCGAGGCGTTCAGCGCCTGAGGTGGCAGAGAGAGGAGACAGTCCTGTCGGATCGAACCATCGGTCGCGCATCGATGCGAATCGCGTTCTGGTCATGGACGCTCATCATCGTGGTCGGGCTGGCGACCATGATCGCCCTGCCTGTGATGGGGAGGTGAACCAGATGCGTCGCTTCGTCAGAGACGGGGGACTCAGCCTCGTCTTCCTCGCGATCTTCGCGCTCAGCCTGAACTCTCGGACTTCGTAGGTGCCTCCATCGCGCGGCCAGTCCGGTGGCGGTATCGTGAAGACCACTATGAGTGAGTCATTCGACGATGCGCTGAGTGATCTGGAGCGCTCCGGTCGTCAGCTGGACGCCCTCAGTGTCTTCTTCGTCGATCGGTTCCCGGTCACCGGTGCCGCGGTCTCGACGGTGGGGGACGTGCTCGGGAGCGAGACGATCTCCGCGTCCGACGACGTGGCGGCACGCCTGGATGAGCTCCAGTTCGACCTCGGTGAAGGACCGTGCTGGGAGGCCATGCGCACCTCTGCCGCTGTCCTCGAGCCCGACTTCCGGCACCGCGGCGTCTCTCGGTGGCCCGCCTTCGCCTCGGCTGTGGAGGACGGCGCGGAGGTCGCGTCGATGTTCGCCTTCCCGCTGTCGGTCGGCGAGATCAAGATGGGGGCGGTCGACCTCTACTCGACAGCACCCGTGGCGCTCACTCCGAGCGAGTGCACGCAGGCGCGCGCCATGGCGGATGTGGTGAGCCGGCATGTGCTGAGGGACGCGCTGTCGGACTTCGCGGACAACGACGCGCAGACGGGCATCTACTCTCGACGAACCGTGCACCAGGCGACCGGCATCGTTCTCGCGCAACTCGACATCGGTCCGGACGACGCGCTGCTCATGCTTCAGGCGCGGGCGTTCTCGACCGGGCAGCGCGTCATGGAGGTCGCGCAGGCGGTAGTCGACGGTACTCTCCGCTTCTCGCGCACGTCAGGCGGCATCGAGGCGGGGTCATGACCGCGCCCACGCGCGAAGCTCGGTTGCTGGAGCTCTTCGCCACCCTCGCCGACACGATGGTCGACGACTACGACGTCGTGGATCTGCTGCAGACACTCGTGGATGCGTGCCAGGAGCTGCTGGATGCGAGCGACGCCGGAATCCTTCTCGCCGACCCCTCCGGTGAACTCGAACTCGTCGCATCCACGAGCGAGGCGACCGAGCTCGTCGAGGTGATCCAGCTCGCCGCAGAGGCGGGACCCTGCATCGAGTGCTTCCTGACGGGGACAGCGGTGTCGGTTCCCGACATCGCCGCCGGTTCAGAGAAGTGGCCGGTCTTCCGCCAGGCGGCGTTGGAGAACGGCTTCGCGTCGATCGAGGCGATACCGATGCGGCTGCGGAACACGACGATCGGCACCCTCAACCTGCTCCGATCCGATACCGGGTCGCCGCCCCCTGAAGACCTCTCCGCGGCGCGAGCGTTCGCCGATGTGGCAACGATCGGGATCCTGCACGAGCGCAGCCTCCGAGAGCAGGAATCGCTGTCGTCGCAACTGCAGACCGCACTGAACAGCCGGGTGATGATCGAGCAGGCCAAGGGTGTTGTCTCGTTCACGGCGGGGGTGCCGATCCCCGATGCCTTCACGCTCATGCGCGCCTTCGCCCGTGATCGCGGCCTGCGTCTGAGCGAGGTGGCTGAACGCATCGTGCGGCGGGACATCAGGCTTGAATCACCTGAATCCTGAAAGCGCAAGGGGGGTCGACCTCGCACACGATCGGGCCTAGCGTCAAATCGCTGCCCCGGCCCCGGTAGCGGAAATGCAACCGTCGAGAGTTCCGGGAGTGATCATGAAGTCCCTCATCACCCAGGTCGGCACCTACCTGACGGGTGACGCGACCGCAGACGCGGTGCTGGAGTACTGGAAGGCCTTGGCGGAGGAGCGGCGCTCGGATGTCGTGGAGATCCCCGTCGTCGGCCCCGCGGGCGGTCGGTCGAGTGTGCGGGTGACGCTCGGTGCCATGCTGCCGATCGCGGTGGCGCACGCGGAGTTGTCGCCGCAGATCGAGGACGATGATGGCGCAGCTGAGGGGATCCGGGCCCGTGCTCTGGCGCTTGTGCCGACGGCGACCACGGCATTCGAGCCTGACGACGTCCGTGAGGTGTTCGACGCCGAATGCGATTCGGGCCCCGTCTGAGCGCCGGTCGCCGACGAGCGAGCTAGTCGCCGTCGGAGGCCCACTCCAGGCGGGACAGAGCCCCGACATCGAGCGAGTACCGCCCGTCGATCTGAATACAGGTCAACAGGGTGTGTCCGCATCCGCGACACAAGAGGATCACGCCGGCCGGATCCAGTTCTGCGACGGCGTCGCCGAGTACGGCCTTGCGATCGCAGCGCGTGCAGGTGGCCCGAGCACCGGTCATGTCCCTGCCGAACACTTCGATCAGGATCCCGCCAGCGGCGTTGCCGTCGACTCTCGTGCGATGGCCGGGGTGGGCAGCGTTCATCAGGCACCTCCGAAACGCTCGGTACGGATGCGGTCGGGCGGATGCCCCGCCGCGACGAGCAGATCGGCGACCGCCTCGACGAAGCCGGTCGGCCCGCAGACGTATACCGAGGGGCGCTGGGCGGCGGGGATGGTCGAGGCCTCGAGCGTCGCGGCATCCACCCTGCCCGCGGGGCGAGCGAAGCCGACCGGTGCCGAGCGGCTGTACGCCCAGTCGACGCTGAAGGCGTCGTCGGCGAGATCGCCCAGTTCGGCCGCGTAGAAAGCGTCGTCCGCGGAACGCACCGCGTACAGGAGCCGCATCGGTGCGGAGCTGGCCGAGCGCGCATGCTCCCGGGCCATCGCGAGGAGCGGCACTATCCCTGACCCGCCCGCGATGAGCTGAACGGGCTCGGGCTGGGCAGGGGTCCACACGAAGTAGGCGCCGATCGGACCGCGGACCTCCAGCTCGTCGCCGGGCCGGACATCCTCGACGAGATACGGAGAGACCTCGCCCTCCGGCACCTCGTCGACGGCCAGCTCGAGCACGTCACCCTCTCCGGACGATGCGAGCGAGTACGACCGCACGGCCTGATAGCCGTCCTCAGCGGTCAAACGCACATCGACGTGCTGTCCGGCGAGATTCCCCGGCCACCCGTCGACCCGGAGGGAGAGCACGCGGCCATGGGGTGTGGCTCGTCGGACCTCGATGACACTGGCGACAAGCCACAGCGACGACGAGGTCACCAGTAACGCTCCTCTTTCCACGGATCGCCGTACATGCTGTATCCGTTCTGCTCCCAGAACCCCGGTTCGTCGTTCTCGAGAAGATCCAGGCCGTGGACCCACTTCGCGGATTTCCAGAAGTAGAGGTGGGGGACGAGAAGCCGGGCGGGGCCGCCGTGCTCTGCCGCGAGCGGCTCGCCCTCGAACTCGAATGCGATCCACGCCTTGCCGCCGGTCAGGTCGGCGCGGGGAACATTCGTCGTGTACCCGCCGTAGGAGAAGACCCGCGTGAAGTCGCCGTCTCCGGCATCCTGCAGCAGATGATCGAGCGAGACTCCGCGCCACTGCGTGCCCAGCTTCGACCACCGCGTCACGCAGTGGATGTCGGTGGTGATCGTATCGATCGGCAGTGCCTGCAGCTCATCCCACGACCAGGTGCGGCGAATGCCGTCGAGCCCGACGACCGCGAACTCCCAGGTGTCGGTCGCGACTCGGGGTGTCGGTCCGGCCGAGAGCACCGGGAAGTCCTCGGTGAGGTACTGACCCGGGGGGAGCCGGTCATCCGACTCGCGTCGCCGGGCGCCGAAGCCGCGGGAGATCACAGCCATGATCGCCTTCTTTCGTTGGTCCCACTCATTCCACCCGATTGAACGGGCGGACGCCTCCTGCAGGTGTCGAACGCGGCACGCGCGGGTCGCCCCGATTCTAGGACCGTGGGGCGCGGTGTCGCACCATTCGAGGGCGGAGAGCGCCGGACGGCGTCTCCGCCCTCGAGAGGTCAGACGACCTCGGCAGCCGCCTCGACGATGAACTGGATGACGTCCTGGGGGAGGGCGCGCATCACGAGGTACGGTGCGTCGAGTTCGATGACGCGACGGAAGTTGCCGCGGGTGTAGCCGAAGCGCTCGACGTCCGGGTTGATGGTGTGGTCGGCAGCGGACACGATGCCGAAGGCAGGCTTGGTCTTCCATGCAGCGACCGGTGTGGCCTCGCTGAACGCAAGGGCTGCGAGGGGGCGCTGTGCCACGGCGAGGACCTCGGAGATGGCGGGGTCGATGCCGGCAGCGAAGACCTGCGGGAAAGCCTCGACCTTGACCGAGACGTCCGTGCCGTCCTCAGCGCCGGGGTTCGGGAACGGTGCCCATGAGACCGGTTCTCGCTGCGACGGGATAAGGGCTTCACAGACCGCCGGGCGACGGGGATAATCCGCGAACCGGGTCCGGAGAACTGAACGACTCGAGGATCGAGTTCCGCGTTTTCTGCTCATAAACGTGTTGTTCGTGCTAGCTTCACTCGTAAAACAGTTGTTCTAGCCACGGAGTCACATTGCTGAGTAGTTCTGCTGTTTCCGCTGATTCCACTCAGCACCCGGAAGCCCCCGCTTCGCCCGAGAAACTCGCACGCGACAACATGCCGCTCGCCACCTTCCTGGCTGTGGAGAAGGCGCGGTCGGCGACGCACGTCGATCTGGACGACCTTCTCTCCGCCGCCCGCCTGGGCCTCGCCCGCGCGGCCATGTCGTATGACGCCGCGCGGGGCATTCCTTTCGGTGCGTTCGCGAGCAGCCAGATCAACTGGGCGATGCTGTCGGAGATGCGTCGCGCCGACCCCGCCGGCGAGAGAGGACGCGACAAGATCGAGCGCGTGAGAGTCGCCGCCGAGACGGTGCTCGCCCGCACCGGCCGAGCCGCGAGCACGGCGGAGCTCGCGCGGGAGTCGGGGCTCACCGCCGAGGTCGTCTCGGAGATGATGAAGCTCGACGAGATGGTGCGCACCGCGATCAGCTTCGAGGAGCACTTCGATGCCGAGACCGGCCGACAGGCGGTCGATCTCACCGACAGCGTCATCCTCCCCGAGCACGCCGTCGAGCAGTCCGAGACGCGAGCGATGATGAACCGAGTGATCGACGCTCTGCCCACGGCGATGCAGCAGGTCGTGCGCGGCATCTATCTCGAAGACCGCATGGTGAAGGACATCGCCGAAGAGCTCGCCGTCAGTCATGCCTATGTGTCGAAGCTGCGCTCGCGTGGTCTCGAACTGATGCGCGAGGCCATGGAGGCCTGGGAGAACGGCACGACGGGAGACCGATCGACCAAGGCCAGGGCCGAGTTCTTCGAGGCGCTCTTCGGGCCCGTCCGCGCCGAGATCCGCGACCGGTCGAGCGAGCTCCTCGCCGCCGTGTGACGCGACCCGTGGAATCTTCCGGATCCGTGGTTACGCCGGCGGCCGATGTCGCGAATATCGGTTGTGCAGGCCCACGGATGGGCCCGCGTCCAGCCCCATAACCACGGAGGAATTCTCATGGGTCTTCAGATCGCAACCAACGTCGGTGCACTCAACGCGTACCGCAACCTCTCTGTCAACCAGAACGACGTCTCGAAGTCGCTCGAGAAGCTCTCGAGCGGTCTGCGCATCAACCGTGCAGCCGATGACGCCGCCGGCCTCGCCATCTCCGAGGGCCTGCGTTCGCAGGTCAACGGTCTGAACGTCGCAGCCCGCAACGCTCAGGACGGCATCTCGGTCATCCAGACCGCAGAAGGCGCGCTCACCGAGGTCCACTCGATCCTGCAGCGTGTCCGCGACCTCGCGGTCCAGGCCGGCAACGACTCGAACAACACCGAGTCGCGCGACGCCATCAAGACCGAGATCGACTCGCTGGGCGAGGAGCTCACCCGCGTCGCCGCCAGCACGAACTTCAACGGGATCAAGCTGCTCGACAGCGCGAACACCCTGACGTTCCAGGTCGGCGCAGGCTCCGAGGCCGCCGAGGACCAGATCGGCGTCACGCTGACCGACTTCTCGGGCCTGGGCGCCACGATCGGCGCTCTGACGGTCGACACCGCGGCCAACGCACTCACCTCGATCGGCGCGATCGATGACGAGATCACCGCCGTCTCGACCGCTCGTGCGGGTCTCGGTGCGGTGCAGAACCGCTTCGAGTCGACGATCAACTCGCTGCAGGTCTCGGCCGAGAACCTCGCCGCAGCGAAGAGCCGCATCGCGGACACCGACATGGCCGCCGAGATGGTCAAGTACACCGCCTCGAACATCCTGCAGCAGGCCGGCACCGCCATGCTCGCTCAGGCGAACCAGTCGGGCCAGGGCGTCCTGCAGCTTCTCCGTTGAGTCGCTGCGCCTGAGGCGCACAGGGCGCCCGGGCGGAGTCACCTCCGCCCGGGCGCCTTCCTGTAGGACACCCTTGACCGCAACGCACGGAAGACGACCGGGATGAAACTCGACGGACTGGTATCAGGGCTCAAGACCGAAGAGCTCATCAAGGCGCTCATGGACGTCTCGGCGATCCCGAAGACGCTCATCACGAACAAGATCACCGACCGCAACTCGGTCATCACCAACCTGCAGTCGCTGAACAAGACGCTGCAGGAGCTCGTCGACAAGGCCAAGACCGCCGCGGGTCCCAGCTCTCTGGCATCCTTCACCGCGTCCTCGTCGTCCGAGACGGTCACGATCACCGCCGGCAGCAAGGCGACCGCATTCTCGACCGCCATCGTGGTGGATGCCGTCGCCACAGCGCACTCCGTCGTCACCGCTGCCGCAGGAGGAACAGCGTGGGGCGGCACCTTCACCCTCGTGGGATCCGACGGCGAAGCCGTCGAGGTCACTCCGCTGGGCACCGGTCCGCAGGACCTCGCGAAGGCGATCAACGCGTCGAAGGCCGGTGTGAGCGCGACCGTCGTGCCCGCGGGAACGGATGCCGACGGCAAGCCGCTCTCGCGCATTCAGCTCACCTCCGCCGAGACGGGCGCGGCTGGTGCCTTCACCCTGAACCGGGGCACCGCGGCGGAGGTCACCGCCGGAACCGCGGTCGACCTCGGTGCCGCCCCCGGCGCCGCACTGCTCACCCAGGGCGCGGATGCCCGCATCCGCCTCTTCGCCGGCACCGACGCCGAGCAGACCCTGAACAGCGCGAGCAACACCATCACCGTCGGAGAGGGCATCGAGGTCACCGTCACGAAGGCCAGTGCCGACCCCGTCACCGTGACCGTCGCACGCGATGCGAAGAAGCAGAGCTCGACGGCGGAGGCGTTCGTCAAGGAGATCGCCGCGCTGCTGGTGCGCATCGACAACGGCTCGAAGGCGACCATCGGCGAGGTCGGCGAGACCACGACCCTCGGCGTCTTCACCGGCGACAGCACGGTGCGAAACCTTCGCGGCGCGCTGGCGACCGCCGTGCAGCATCCGATCGACGGCATCTCGCCCTCGACGATCGGCATCACCGTCAGCGACAAGGGCGTGCTCTCGTTCGACGCCGAGAAGTTCGCCGCCGCTCTCGCAGAAGACCCGGAGGGCACGCAGGAGCTGTTCTCGGCGGTCTCGGCGCGGGTGCAGGACGTGACGACCCAGTACTCCGACAAGTACGACGGCCTCCTGACCAAGCGCATCACCGGCCAGGAGGACGAGGTCAAGACGCTCAAGACCCAGGTCGAGCGCTGGGACATCCGGCTCGAACAGCGCCGCGCCACCCTCGAACGCACGTACGCGCAGCTCGAGGTGCAGCTCTCGAAGCTGCAGTCGCAATCGTCGTGGCTGACCAGCCAGCTCGCCGGACTCACCCCGTCGGATTCCTGACCTCGTCCTCGTGACATCGCATCGCATCGGAGCACGTACTCATGGCACTCACCTCACTCGACCGGGCCAAGCAGCAGTATCTGGAGCAGCAGGTGGCCTCCGCCACGCCTGAGCGCCTTCTCGTGTTGCTCTACGACCGCCTCCTGGTCGACATCGAGCGCGCGGACGCCTGCCAGGAAGCGGGGGATTGGGCGGCTGCGGGGAACCACCTCGTGCACGCGCAGCAGATCGTCGCCGAGCTCAACGGCTCGCTCACCGATGAGTGGGACGGCTCCGCAGAGCTGCACGGCGTGTACACCTACCTCACGGGACGCCTGATCACCGCCAACATCGCTCGAGACCGCGCGGCCACCGCGGAATGCCGAGCTCTCGTCGTGCCGCTCCGCGAAGCGTGGCATGCGGCGGCTGCCGCGGTCTCGTCGACCGCGCAGACCCCCATCACGGCCCTGGCCTGAGCGACCGTGCCCGACACTCTCTCGGCCTGGCTGACGGTGCTCGACCAGTTCGAGCGCGCCCTCGACGCCGCCGACGAGCACCTCGACGAGCAGTCTTTCGAGGCGCCGGACGGCCCCGTCCCCGAGGAGCTGCGCGAGCGTGCCGAAGCCGTGCTCGCGCGGCAGCAGCTCATGATCGGCGGACTCGTCACATCGCGCGCCAATGTGGCTCGCGAGATCGCCGCACTGCGGCGCGTGCCGACCTCCACCCAGAATGTGCCGGCATATCTCGACGTCGAGGGTTGAGCACAGCGGTTACATGGATGCCCGGGTGTCGCGATAGTCGGCACAGAGCACGGATCGCTCGACGATTGGCCAGGGATCGGCCTCTCCACCAACATCCCGGAGTGCCCCCGTGCTCGAATCCGTCACGTCCTCTGCGCTCATCAGCGCGCTCGACGGGCTGGCCCTGCGCCAACGCTCGATCGCTGAGAACATCGCCAACGTCAACACGCCGGGCTACCAGGCCCAGCGCGTGCGGTTCGAGGATGAACTCCGTTCTGCCGTCCAGGGCGGCTCCGGAAGCGTCGCCGCGACGGTCGAGCGGTCGCTCGAGCCGACCAGGCTGAACGGCAACAACGTCAACCTCGACACCGAGACGCTCTCGAACATCGACACCGTGCTGCGTTTCCAGTTCGCGAGTCAGGCGATCGGCGGTCAGGCGGCCTCGATCACCAAGGCGATCGGGCAGGCCTCCGCATGACCTTCGACGCGATCGGCATCGCCGGCACCGGCCTGACCGCGCACCGCAAGTGGCTCGACGCGCTCAGCGACAACATCGCCAACGTGAACACCGCGACACCCGCAGGCCAGGAGGCGTTTCGGGAGAAGTTCGTGACCGTGCAGGCCGGCACCGACAGCCCGGGCGTGTACGTCGCCGGCGTGGTCGAATCCGAGGCCGACGCGAAGCTCGTGTACGACCCCGAGCACCCCTATGCGAACGAGGACGGCTACGTGCAGTACCCGAACGTCGAGCTCGGCGACCAGATGAGCATGCTGATCCTCGCTCAGCGCGGATACGAGGCGAACGCCGCTGTCGTCGACCGGGCGAAGACGACCTACGAGGCAGCGCTGCAGATCGGCCGCAACTGATGTCGGGCATCGAGGCCATCGGCGCCTCCGGTGTCGCGCCGCTCTCGACGCTCAGCTTCGAGACGGGCCCGGACGCGACCAGTGCTCCTGCCTCCGGAAACGCCTTCGCCACGACGCTCTCGGGGGCGATGGAGAACCTGCAGCAGCTGCAGTCGACGTCGAACGAGCTCGCGGTGCAGGCGGTCACGGGAGACCTGCAGGACATCCATCAGGCGATGATCGCGTCGACGCGCGCCTCGGTGACGCTCGACCTGGTGGTGGCAGTGCGTGACCGCAGCGTCTCGGCGTTCAACGAGATCATGAGGATGCAGGCCTGACGATGCCCAAGATGCTCACGACCTACTACGACCGCGCCAAGCAGGTCGTCTCAGGATTCTCCCTCGCACAGCGCACGATCGCCATCATCGGTGTCGCGCTGCTCGTGATGGGCGCCATCGCCCTCGGCGCGTGGCTCACCAAGCCGCAGATGAGCCCGCTCTTCACCGGCCTGAGCGCCGGCGACGCGTCGGCCGTCGTCGAGCAGCTGAAGTCGGCAGGCGTGACCTACGAGCTCGCCGAGGGAGGCGCGACGATCCTCGTTCCCGACGACCAGGTCTATCCGCAGCGTCTCGCGGCGGCATCCGCCGGGCTGCCCGGCGACACCAGCGAGGGCTACACCCTGCTCGACGAGATGGGTGTGACGGCGAGTGAATTCCAGCAGTCGGTGACCTACAAGCGTGCCATCGAGGGCGAGCTGGCCAGCACGATCGGCGCGATGGAGGGGATCTCGACGGCGTCGGTGCAGCTGGCGATCCCGGAGGAGAGCGTCTTCGTCTCGGAGCAGCAGAGCCCGACCGCATCCGTGTTCGTGAAGACCCGCAACGGCTCAGGGCTCAGCGACGAGAAGATCGAGGCGATCGTGCACCTCACGAGCGCCGCCGTGCCGGGGATGACGCCGGAGGACGTCGCGGTGACCGATCAGGACGGCCGCGTGCTCTCGGCGGTCGGCACCGGGCTCACCGGGAACTCCTCGAAGCAGGCGACGGAGCATGAGGCCAAGGTCGCGGCATCCGTCAGCAAGATGCTCGAGACGATCGTCGGGCCCGGCAACGCGACGGTGACGGTATCGGCCGATGTCGCGAACTCCACATCCGAGCGCATGGACGAGACGTACTCGGCCCCCGAGGGCGAGCTGAGCGCATCGGAGCAGACCAAGACCGAGACCTACAACGGCGGCGAGGGCGGAGGTGCCGGCGTGCTCGGCCCCGACAACATCGCGGTTCCCAACAACGCCGAGGGGACCGGCGCCTATGAGTTCGAGGAGACCTCTCGCAACAACGCCGTCAACAAGTCGACGGAGAAGACCATCACCCCCGCCGGAGAGGTGACGCGGCAGACCGTCAGCATCGCGCTCAACCGAGGGACGGTCACCGGAGTGACGGCGAACCAGATCGAATCGCTCGTGGCATCTGCGGCCGGGATCGATGTCGAGCGCGGCGACGAGATCGCCGTCGAGTTCGTCGAGTTCAACCAGGCGGGTGCGACGGCGGCGCAGACAGCGCTGCAGGCGGCGGAGGCCGAGCGCGACGCGCAGTTCCAGCAGGAGCTGCTGCGCTCTGCGATCATCGGCGGAGCGATCCTGCTCGCGGCGATCATCCTGATCGTCTTCCTCGTCGTGCGCCGCAAGATGAAGCGTCGGGTGATGTACACCGAAGACGGACCGATCGAGTACTTCGCGACGGTCACCGAGAGCGAGGAGCAGAAGCTCCGCTCGCTCAGAGGGCTGAAGGAGGCCGAGGCGATCATCGCCCCGGCGCCGACCAAGCTGCTGCCGTCCGCGTCGGCTGATCTCGACGATGAGCCCGAGCCCGACAAGGTGCTGGTCGAGCGCCGTCGCCGGGAGATCGACGACCTCGCCAAACGCGAACCCGACACGATCGCCAGCGCACTGGCCGACCTGATGGATGAGGCGACCGTATGAGCGCGCTGACCGAGCTGCTGGACGCGCAGGCCGACACGGTCGAGGTGTCGGCCGTCGAGGCGCCGGCGCCCGTGGCTGCGCCGGAGATGAGCGGACTGCGCAAGGCCGCGATCGTGCTGATGAACATGGATCGCGCCGCCAGCGCCGAAGTGCTCCGCCACCTCGGCGAGGAGCGGTCCGAGATGCTCGCGGCCGAGCTGACACAGCTCGGGGGAGTGGACGTGGCCTCGACGGCCCGTGCTCTCGGCGAGTTCCGGCGCATCGCCACCGGCGGCTCGGTGCCGTCGCGCGGCGGGCAGGAGCTCGCCACCGGACTGCTCGAGACGGCATTCGGCCGCGAGAAGGCGGTCGGGATGGTCGGTCGAGTCATGTCGCAGGGGTCGGTCTCGTTCGACTTCCTCAATGCGGCGGACCCGGCCCAGCTCGCCACGATCATCGAGGGTGAGCTTCCGACCACCGTCGCCGTCGTGCTGGCCAACCTCAGAGCCGATCGTGCGGCGGCGGTTCTCGCCGCCCTGCAGGATCCCCTGCGCACGGACGTCGCTCAGGCGATCGCGACGATGGGCACCGCCACGCAGGAGGCGATCTCGATCGTGGCCGACTCGCTGCGCTCGCGCACCGGCGTCTTCGCGATGCGCGACAACCATGAGTCCATCGGAGGCGTGCAGCCTCTCGTCGAGATCATCAACCGCTCGGACACCGCGCTCGAGAAGTCGCTCCTCGCAAGCCTCGAAGGCCGTGATCTCGCCCTGGCCGAGGACATCCGCAGCCGCATGGTCACGTTCGCCGACATCGCGCGCCTCGAGGATCGCGACGTCCAGCGGGTGATGCGCGGTATCGACCTGCGCATGCTCGCCCTCGCGCTGAAGGGCGCGGACGACCAGATCACCGACAAGGTGAAGAGCAACATGACGGAGCGCAACCAGGAGAACCTCGCTGAGGAGACCCGAGTCCTCGGTCCCGTGCGCATGCGTCAGGTCGATGAGGCCAGAGCCGAGATCGTGCGCATCATCCGCGACCTGGAAGCCGCGGAGGAGATCACGATCTCGCGCGAAGACGAGGATGAGCTCATCGAGTGATCCCTCTGACGGCAGGTGAGTCGGCCGATCCGGTTACGGACGCAGCCGGGTGTCGCGATAGTGGGTCTGGAGCACGGATCGCTCGACCTACGGGCCACGGACAGGCCTCGCCCTTCGATTCCGAGGTGTCCGCCGTGCTCGATTCCGCCTTCACGCCACTGGTCGTGCCGCGCGTCGGCGAGACGCCCATGGACCTCCGCGGCGAGGCCGACAGGGCCCGCACCCGTGGCTATGCCGACGGCTTCGCCGAGGGCCGCAGGCTCGCCCTCGACGAGGGGGAGGTGCAGCACGCCGCGCAGCAGCAGCGGATGCACGAACTCCAGGAGCTGTACCTGCATGAGCGCGGCTCGGGTCTGCGCGCATTGGAGAGCGCGCACGCGGCCCTCGACCGCCGCATCGACGAGTTGAGCATGCTCGCCGCCGATCGCATCGAAGAGCTCGCCGTCGCCCTCGCCACCACGATCCTCGGAGCAGAGCTGTCGGATCCGGCACGTTCGGCGGCGCATGCGCTGCGCCGGGCGCTCACGGAGATGCCGGCGGAGCGCTGGACAGGGGTCGCCTTCAGCGAGCAGGACGTCGCAGTCCTGCAGGACGAGACGTCGTCGATCGACGCGTTGCGCGGCATCCGGATCTCCGCCTCTCCGGCCGTGGACAACGGCGGCGCCATCGTCGAGATCGAGAACGGGGCCGTCGACACGCGCATCACGTCGGCGCTCGCCCGCGCGGCCGCAGCACTCGACGGCGACGAACAGGATGCCGAGGTGATCGTGTGATCACCGCGACGCGGTCGTGGAACCGTGCGCTCCTGGCAGCGCGCCCGGAGCGCTCAGGAACCGTGAAAGCCGTGCGAGGGCTCGGCGTCGAGGTGCTGGGCATCGACGGCGCGGTCGGCGACCGCATCCGCATCGACGCGACTGACGGCCGAGTGGTGGATGCCGAGATCGTCGCCGTCGACGGAGCCGCCGCCCGCTGCATGCCGCTGGGCAGGCTCGACGGGATCACCGCCCGTGCCCGGGTGCGGCACGGGGGAGCGCCGCTGCAGGTGCCGACCGGACGAGCGCTGCTCGGACGCGTGCTCGACGGACTCGGGCGACCGATCGACGGCAAGGGGCCGCTCGACCGGGGTGTCGCTCCCGTCTCGCTCGACCACGATGCGCCGAGCGTCATGGATCGCCAGCGCATCGATCGTCAGCTCGGCCTCGGCGTGCGCGTGCTCGACACGATGACGCCGGTGGGCTCGGGGCAGCGTCTCGGGCTCTTCGCCGGCTCCGGCGTCGGCAAGTCGTCGCTGATGTCGATGATCGCCCGTGGCTCCACTGCCGATGTGAACGTCATCGCCCTCGTCGGGGAGCGCGGTCGCGAGGTGCGCGAGTTCCTCGAGGACGACCTGGGCCCCGAGGGTCTGGCGCGGTCGGTGGTGGTCGTCGCGACCTCGGATCAGCCCGCGATGGCGCGCCTGCGCTCGGCATTCGTCGCGACCAGGATCGCCGAGGCGTTCCGCGACGACGGCCTCGACGTGGTGCTGATGATGGACTCCCTCACGCGCGTCGCCATGGCGCAGCGCGAGATCGGGCTCAGCGCCGGCGAACCGCCCGCCACCCGCGGGTATCCGCCGTCGACGTTCTCGGTGCTGGCCCGCCTGCTCGAGCGCGCAGGAACCGGACCCGTCGGATCGATCACCGGCCTGTACACGGTGCTCGTCGACGGCGACGACCACAACGAGCCGATCGCGGACGCCGCGAGAGGAATCCTCGACGGCCATGTGGTGCTCGACCGCGCGCTGGCGATCCGCGGACACTTCCCCGCGATCGACGTGCTCGGCTCGGTGTCTCGCGTCGTGTCGAAGATCACCACTCCTGAGCAGCGTCAGGACGCGGTGATGCTGCGCAGCGTCCTGGCGGCTCGTCGCAGCGCGAACGACCTCATCGAGATAGGCGCCTACCGCCAGGGAGCGAACCCGATGGTCGACGCCGCCCTCGCGCACGAAGGCGCGATCTCGCGCTTCCTCACCCAGCGGATGGACGATCTTGCGGCGTCCGACGACTCCTGGCAGCGGCTCGCCGCCCTCACCACCGACTTCGGAGGACTCACCCCATGACCTTCCCACTGGCTGGCCTGCTGCGCGTGCGCGGCGCCCAGGAGCGTGTCGCCGCCGAGCAGCTGTCGCGTGCGAGCGCGGAACGGGCGCAGGCCGAGCTCGACGAGCAGACCGCGATCTCGAGCCTCGCCGACATCAGCGCGCAGATCGACGATCCACGAGCGCTGATGGCCATGGCCGCCGCTCGCGCCGCGGGACGCAGCACGCTCAGCGATCTGCAGGCGCTCGTCGAGATGAGGCGCGGCACGGAGTCGGAGGCGAAGTCGGCCCACGTCGAAGCGCGGCGCGACCTGAAGGGACTCGAGCGGCTCGAGAGCACCCACCGCGTGGAGGCGACCAAGGCCGAGCTCGCCGCGGAGCAGTCGGCGCTCGATGAGATCGCTGTGGTCCGCACCGCGCGACGTGAGGGGAGCGCCGCATGACCGGGCTCGCGGCGGTGATCGCCCGCGTCGACGCGATCGAGACGCAGATCGTGTCGCTGGATCCGGCAGGCCGCGCGGCGGCGGCGTCGGCTGCAGCGACCGCGACCGCGGCGACCGCCGAGACGTCGGCGGCGAGCGCGACGACGTTCGCTGGAGTCCTCGAAGCGGCGAAGGCGGCCTCGACCCCGGAAGCACCCGCTGCCGGCCAGACCCCGCAGACTGCGGCGGCGGCAGCCGGCACGGGAGCGGGCGGCGACGCGAGCGCTGAGGTCATCTCGGCGCTGCAGACGCTGTTCTCGGCCAATGCCACCGGCGCAGACGGCTCGACGGCGTCGATGCAGAAGATCATCGAGATGCTCCGATGACCGCCGTGGGGCTGCTCGCGACGGTGGCGGGTTCAGGAACCGGCGAAACGGAGACAGGTGGACGATCTTCGGCCGTTTCGGGCTCTCTGTTCGGCGAGGCGCTGATCGCCGCTGGACGGGTGCTCGACGGTGCGACGGATCAGGACGCAGCGACGCTCGCGCCGGACGGACAGGACGCGCCGACTGCCGAGGAGACTGCGGCATCCGACGACGCGAGCGGGGCAGAGGCGCCGATCGCGACCATGATGCACCTCACCGCGCAGTTCGCTCCGGCCGTGGCTGCGGCGGCCCCTGCATCCACGTCGACGCCTGCGCAGAGGACGCCGGATGCGACGACGCTCGATGGGACGACGCTCGTGCAGACGGCGCCGGAGGCGTCGGAGGCAGCGGGGAGCGCCCGCAGCGCTCTCCCCGCTCCCGCCGCAGCGTCGGGTGAGGCGCGCCCTGCCGAGCTCCCCACAGGCCCGGCCGCGGCAGCCGTCGAGACGGGCGCGACGGTGACCTCCCCGCCTCTCGGCGTGTCGGCGCCGGAACGGACTCCTGCGCCCGAGATCTCATCGGCATCGGCATCGGCATCGGCGTCGGCGTCGGCGAGGGGCGCTGACGGGGCGCCTCCTGTGGCCGGCGCCCGAGTGCGCCCGGAGACCCTGTCGAGCGACGCTCCCCTTGACGCTCCGGTGACGGGTCAGCAGGACCCGGCGGAGGGCGTTGCCGACCCGGCGACATCCTCCGCTGCCGCTGCGGCTCCGCGGTCCGAGTCCCCGCGGAACGCGGCACCGCCGACTCCGATCCCGACCACCGTCGGCGTCTCCGCTGCGTCCGTGATGGGCGGCCACGCAGAGCCGCTGCCGGCGAGCGACTCCGTCGACCCACTGCCGGGTCCGCAGCCCGGGTCGCCTTCTATGACTCTCGCTCCGGTCGCATCTCCGGCCGCGGCGACGGCCATGCCCGTGTCCTCGCCCGAAGCGGCCGCGTCGACCAACCGGGCCGTCGCCGCGCAGGTCGCACCCGTGGTGGTGAGCATCGCGCAGCGCCCGATGGGCACCCATCAGCTCACGATGACGGTGAACCCGGACAGCCTCGGCCCCGTCACCGTGCGCGCGCACATCAGCGCGGCGGGCGAGGTGCAGGTCGAGCTCAGCGGCGCCACCGATGCAGGGCGCGACGCGCTGCGGACCATGCTCGTCGACCTTCGCCGTGATCTCGCCGCGGTGATGCCGCACGCGACTCTCAACGTCTCCCACGGGGCATCGGCGGACACCGCCGGAGACCGCGGCCAGCAGGGCGCGGGCGATGCGTCACCGGAGCAGGGCTCCAGTGATCGCGACGCGCAGCGCGGACGCTCCGACCAGCGCCGCGGGGCCGAGCAGAGCCCCGATCTTTCCCGCATCATCCCGACGACGTCCTCTGCCGCATCCGGTGCAGGGCTCGACATCTTCGCCTGAGAGGACGACCGAATGACTGTCGACGCAGTGACCGCACCGAGCTCCATCCACACGGGAGGGACGACCGATCCCGCAGCCCGCAAGCAGGTGCTCGACGGCGAGGTGTTCCTCAAGCTGCTGGTGACGCAACTGACCCATCAGGACCCCTCGAGCCCGATGGACACGAACGAGATGATCTCGCAGACGACCCAGCTCGCGATGATGGAGCAGCTCACCACGCTCGCCGACAACGGCGCCGAGGCCTTCGCCCTGAACATGCGTCAGGCGGCGAGCGCCCTGATCGGACAGGAAGCGAGCTACAAGGACGCCGACGGCAAGACCGTCTCGGGCATCGTGACCAAGGTCTCGTTCGACGGACCGATCCCGCAGGTGACCATCGGCGACAAGACGGTCGCGCTCGACGTCATCACCGGAGTCGCGACCGCACAGACCACCCCCGCACCGACCACCCCCGCTGCGCCCACCCCCGCCGCAGTCTGACCCCGTCTCACCCAGGAAGAGAGAAACCCCATGCTTCGCTCGCTCTACTCCGGAATCTCCGGTCTCCGCTCGCACCAGACCATGCTCGACGTCACGGGCAACAACATCGCCAACGTCAACACGGCAGGGTTCAAGGGCTCGTCCGTGCTGTTCCAGGACTCGCTGTCCCAGCTCATCGGCAACCCGGGCATCCCCGACGACGAGGTCGGAGGTCGCAACCCCGCCCAGGTCGGTCTGGGCGTGCAGGTCGCCGGCGTGCGCACCAACTTCGCTCAGGGCTCGGCCCAGGCGACGGGCCGCGGTGGCGACCTGATGATCTCGGGCGACGGCTTCTTCGCCGTCCGAGCCGGCGGAGAGACCCTCTACACGCGGGCGGGCGGCTTCTCGTTCGACCCCACCGGCAAGATGGTGACCGCCGACGGCTCGATCGTGCAGGGCTGGTCGGCGCAGGACGGCGTGGTGAACACGGGGCAGGCGACGGGCAACATCGTGCTGCCGCTCGAGGCGGTGTCACCTGCGAAGGCGACGACCTCGGCGACGGTCACCGGCAACCTGCCCTCGACCGCCGCGGTCGGTGACGAGCTGGTGCGCGACGTGACCGTCTACGACGCCCAGGGCACGCCGTCGACCCTCAGCCTGACCTTCACGAAGACGGCGGCCGGATGGGACGTGACCGAGCCGACCAGCGGCGCGACGGGGGCGCTGACCTTCACCGACGGCAAGCAGGCCGGTGCAGGTCTCACGCTCGCGGCCGGCGCCGTGAGCGTCGACCTGGGTGCGGTCACGGGCTACGCGAACATGTCGACGGTGGCCGTGACGGAGCAGGACGGATCGGCGGCCGGCACGTTGAAGTCCTACAGCATCACCGGCGACGGATCCATCGTCGGCACGTTCAGCAACGGTGCGACGCAGACGCTCGGCAAGATCGCCATGGCGACGTTCGCGAACCCCGAGGGGCTGGAGAAGGCGGGCGGCACGGCCTACCGCGCATCCGTGAACTCCGGAGCTGTGCGCATCGGGGAGCCGGGCCAGGCCGGCTTCGGCAACCTCGTCTCGGGTGCGCTGGAGATGAGCAACGTCGACCTCTCGCAGGAGTTCACCAACCTCATCGTCGCCCAGCGCGGGTTCCAGGCCAACGCGCGCATCATCACCACGAGCGACGAGGTCCTGCAGGAGCTCACGCAGCTCAAGCGCTGATCGCCTGCGCCGACTCGGTCGGACACGCGCGACGAGGCCCGCCCCTGGTTACCGGGGGCGGGCCTCGTCGCGATAGTCGGAGCAGACTTCCCCCTCTCATCCGAAGCCCGGAGAATCCCCGATGATCATCGTCACCCGCCTCGACCGCACCCGGTTCGCGGTGAACCCCGACCTGATCGAACGCATCCACGCCTCGCCGGACACCACTCTGCACATGGTCGACGGTCATGTGTACGTGGTCGAGGAGGATCTCGACGCCCTGATCGATCTGATCGTCGCGTACCGGGCGCGCGTGCTCGGCGCAGCCCAGGCACTGACCTCGCAGACGGGGGCATGACGGTGGATCCCGCATTCATCATCGGGGTGATCCTGGCGTTCGGTGCGCTGGTGGCGATGATCACGATGGAGGGGGCGAGCTTCGAGGCTCTGCTCATTCCGGCGCCGATGATCCTCGTGCTCGGCTCGACGATCGGCGTCGGCATCGCCAGCCACACCCTCCGCGACACGATCCTCGCTGTGAAGAGCCTCGGGCGCATGGTCAGGGGCCCGAAGATGACGCCGGAGGCGGTCATCCCCTTCCTCGTGGGGTATGCCGAGAAGGCCAGGGGCGAAGGTCTGCTGGCACTGGAGCAGGAGCTCGACTCGGCACCCGATGCATTCACCCGACAGGCGCTGCAGGCTCTCGCCGACGGAACGGATGCCGAGGATCTGCGCACGGTCATGGACGACGAGATCGCCGCGACATCGTCGCGCAACCGCGTGGCGTCGAAGTTCTTCGGCTCGCTGGGCGGATATGCGCCCACGATCGGGATCGTCGGCACCGTCGTCTCGCTGACGCACGTGCTCGAGAAGCTCGACGAACCCGACCACCTCGGGCCGATGATCGCTGCGGCCTTCGTCGCCACGCTCTGGGGTCTGCTCTCGGCCAACTTCATCTGGAACCCGATCGCCGGTCGCCTCGGACGGATCGGAGCCGTCGAGCTCGAGCGGATGACCCTGGTCTCGGAGGGCATGCTCGCCATCCAGGCCGGAAGCGCTCCGCACCTGCTCCAGGAGCGCCTCGAGGCGCTGTCGACCGTGAAGCCCAAGGCCGCCAAGAAGAAGCGCGAGCCCGAACGGGCAGAGGGCGTGCAATGAGCACAGCCCGTCGAGCTCGCGGTCGCGGGCATGAGGATGACTCGCACGATGAGCCGGACGAGCGCTGGGCCGTCTCGTACGCGGACATGGTCACGGTTCTGATGTGCCTGTTCATCGTGCTCTTCGCGGTGTCGAACGTCGACAAGACGAAGTTCGAACTGCTCGCGAACAGCCTCGCCACGGGTTTCGGGCAGGAGAGCACCGAGGGCGGTGCCGACACGGCCGAGGGCGTGATCGTGCCGCCTGAACTGCAGGACGATGACGGGGTGGTCGACCTCGCGGCGCGGGCCGAGATCGAGTTCGAGTCGCTCGAGGGACTGCGCGATCGCATGAGCACCTCGCTGGCGGCACAGGGCCTGCAGGACACGGTGCAGTTCGTCATCGACGACCGAGGGCTCCAGGTGGGGCTGGTCGGCGCAGAGACGTTCTTCGCCGACAACAGCACCGACCTCTCGGCGAAGGCGGACGCCGTGCTCGACACGATCGGAGACGTGCTCGTCACGGTCGACAACCAGGTGAGTGTCGAGGGGCACGCCGACCACCGCGTCTCCGCCGCACCCTTCGCCACCAACTGGGAGCTCTCCGGCGGGCGCGCGACCCAGGTGGCGCGGTTCCTCGTCGAGCACGAAGGCGTCGGAGGACCCCGTGTGAAGGCGACGGCGTTCTCGGACACCCGACCCATCGTGCCGGGCGACACCCCTCAGGCGCTGGCCAGCAACAGACGCGTCGACATCATCGTCGAATCGAACGAAGAAGAGCAGGTGAGAGCGCTGATACCCGCTCTTGCGGCTGCTGCGAACAACTGAGCTCACGTGAACACCACCGTCGAGGAGACCGTCATGACCGCATCCGCCGTGCTCGATGACCCCGCCCTGCGCCATCCGGCATACGATTTCGGACGCCCCGCCCAGCTCGGACGCGAGAGCACCCGCCATCTCGAAGCGGCCTTCGAGTCGTTCGCCCGGCTGTGGTCGTCCCAGCTCACGGCGAAGATCCGCGTGCGCGCCCACCTCGCACTCGAGACCGTCGAGCTCGTGTCCTACGAGGAGTACGCCGACACCCTGCCCGGCACGACGGCCATGGTCGCCGGCTCGTTCGCCGACCGCGACGAGCCGTGCGTCGTGCAGTTCGGCCTCGACAGCGCCCTGCTGTGGGTGGTGCAGATGATGGGCGGCAGGAGCACATCGCTTCCCGAAGCCCGCACATTCACGCCGATCGAGCTCGCCCTCGTCCGCAACCTGATGGAGGGCACCTTCGAGCACCTCCACGCCAGCCTCGGCGCCCTGCTCCCTGGTGCACCGCGCTTCACCGCGGTGCACTACAACCCCCAGTACATGCAGGTCATCTCCGCGACGGCGGCCGTGATCGTCGCCCGATACACCATGCGTCTCGGCGATTCCGAGTCGACCGCGACGGTGATGCTGCCGGCGACCGCGGTCGTCGACCGCCTCGCGAGCACGGGATCGGACGCGGCATCGGCGCATTCGACGGATCAGACCCTGGAGCAGGTGCGCAGCACGCCGTTGGAGCTGACGCTGCGCCTCGCGCCGATCACGATCGGCACCGGAGAGATCCTCGATCTCGCACCGGGCGACCTGCTGCGCCTGCCTCACCCCGAGACCCGGCCGTACGAGCTCATGGCCGGGCAGACCCGGATAGCTCTCGCGACACCGGGCAGCAGAGGCTCGCGCCTCACCTGCAAGATCACGACCACCCATGAGGAGACCCACTGATGAGCACCTTCCACGAGACCGCCATCGCCGCGGCGATCGCCGGCAAGCTGCCGTTCGGCTACCCCGTGATCCCCGCACCGTCGACCGACCCCGGCGCGTCGGGCGACGCGGTGGTCGTCACCTTCACGGGCAGCCCCGGGGCCCGCATCGCGATCCAGGTCGTCGACCCGTCGCAGCTCGAGGACGGCTCCAAGAACGCTCAGCTGGCCGATCGCCTGCACCCGATCTTCGAGGCGGCCGCCGCCGTGCTCGGCAGCGGCTCGCTCGGCGACGGAGCCGTGGTCGACGCCGCCGAGGTCTTCACCGACTCGGGGACCCAGGTGTTCGACATGGTCGACGCCGACGGCAGCGTCGTGGCGCGCGCATCCGTGCGCATCGACGGAGCCAGGGCGGCATCCGCGTCGGGTCCGCAGCGGCTCAACCGCATCGCGGGCGTCGAGATGGAGCTCGTGGTCGAGATCGGGCGCACGCGGATGCCGGTGCGCGACGTGCTCTCGCTCGAGCCGGGCCGTGTGGTCGAGCTCGACCGCGCCGCCGGGTCTCCCGCCGACATCAAGCTCAACGGCCGACTGATCGGGCACGGCACGGTCGTCGTCGCCGAGGGCGACTTCGCGATCCGCGTCGAGCGCATCCTCGACAGCGCCGAGACGGTCTGAGCGTGGACGACATCCTCGTCGCGCTCCGTGCGATCGTCGCGCTGGGAGCGGTGCTCGGGCTGCTGCTCTTCCTGAGCCGCCGCCTGCAGAAGTCGCAGGCGAAGGGCGTGAGTCCGCTGGCTGGGCTGATGCCGAAGAAGCTCGCCAAGCTGACCGAGCTCGTGCCGACGCGGCCCGCCGCGGCGCCGCGTGCGCGCCCGGAGAAGATCACCGTGGTGGCGAGGTCGGGCATCGGCGGCAAGGCACAGCTCGTCGTGGCGGAGTTCGGCGGCATCCGCTACGTGCTCGGCGTGACGGAGCACGGGATCAACGTCGTCGACACCCAGGAGGCTCCTCCTCTCGAGCAGGAGGAGGTCGTCTCCTCGGACGTACGATCCGCCTCCGTCGAGATGCCCGACGACATCGTCGACCGCGCGCTGCGCTCGGTCGCCTGACCCGCGGTCAGCGCATCGGTCGACGCGGTTACGTGCACCTCGTGATGTCGCGATAGTCGACTGCGAGCACGGATCGCTCGACCCCCTGGCTACGGATCGGCCACGCCACCCATCTTCGGAGTGCCGCCGTGCCCGCATCCGCCGCAGTCGCCGCGCCGCCGTCTGCGCGCGCACCGCGACTGCCTCGCCGCGTGTGGGTGCTGCTCGCCGCGGTGCTCGTCGTCGTGACCGCACTCGTGCTGCTGCAGGCCACAGGGGCGCACGCAGCGGCGATGCACGTCCCGACTCAGGTCGGTGACGGCGAGGGCGACGGTGTGACGATCAACGGCATCAACGGGGCGCCGTCCGACAGCATCATGACGTTGCTGGGCATCACCGTGCTCAGCGTCGCTCCGGCGCTGCTGCTGATGATGTCGAGCTTCACCAAGATCTTCGTCGTGCTGGCCCTCACCCGGAACGCGCTCTCGCTGCCGTCGATCCCGCCGAACCAGGTGCTGGCCGGTCTCAGCCTGTTCCTGACGCTGTTCATCATGTGGCCGGTGCTCACCGACATCAACACCGTCGCCGTCGCGCCGTTCACCGACGGCCAGATCGACTTCGGCAGGGCGTTCGAGCTCGCCCAGGAGCCCCTGCGGCAGTGGATGCTCTCGTACACGCGCGAAGAGGACATCGCGCTGATGCATCGCGCAGCGCAGATGGAGAACCCCACCGACGCCGCGAGCATCCCGCTGCAGACGCTCGTCCCGGCCTTCATGATCAGCGAACTGCGCGCGGCGTTCCTGATCGGGTTCATCATCTTCGTGCCGTTCCTCGTCATCGACCTGGTGGTCGCGAGCGCACTCATGTCGATGGGCATGATGATGCTGCCGCCCGTCATGATCTCGTTGCCGTTCAAGATCCTCCTGTTCCTGCTCATCGACGGATGGGGCATGGTCATCACCGCGCTCGTCCAGTCCTACAACGGGGGTGGCGGGTGAACCCCGAAGCGGTCATCGACATCGGTCAGGCGGCGCTCATCGTCGGTGCGAAGCTCTGCGCGCCCCTGCTCATCACCGCCCTGGTGGTGGGCTTCGCGATCTCGCTGCTGCAGTCCATCACCCAGGTGCAGGAGATGACGATCTCGTTCGTGCCGAAGCTCGTCGCCGTCGGCATCGCGCTCCTCGTCACGGGGCACTGGATGATCGCCGAGATGATCGCGTTCACGAACGAGATGTTCGCGCGGATACCGTCGCTGCTGAACGGCGGCTGATGAACATCCCGATCGATTTCACCTGGCTGGAGGCGACCTCGCTCGCCTGCGTGCGGATCACGGCATTCCTGGTCCTCGCCCCGCCGTTCAGTCACGGCACGATCCCGATGCGGATCCGCGCGATGCTCGGCGTCGGTCTCGCTCTCGCCGTGTCGCCGGTCGTGACCGCAGGATATGAGCGCCTCGACACCGGGGCCTTCATGCTCGCACTGGCAGGGCAGGCCCTCACGGGGGCGCTCCTCGGCTTCCTCGTGATGGTGCTCTTCAGCGCGATCCAGGGCGCCGGCCACCTCGTCGACACCTTCGGCGGGTTCCAGCTGGCTCAGGCCTTCGATCCCGGCATGGCGATCAACGGCGCACAGTTCACCCGACTGTTCCAGATGACCGCGATCATGCTGCTGTTCGCCTCCGACGGATACCAGCTCGTGCTCGGCGGTCTGTTCCGATCGTTCGACGCGGTGCCGGTCACCGGCATGATCGATCTCGCCAAGCCCGCCGAGGCGCTCGTCGGCGCTGCGGGACAGATGATGCTCAGCGCGGTGCAGATCGCGGGACCGCTGCTCATCGTGCTCTTCCTCGCCGACGTCGGACTCGGTCTGGTCAGCCGCGTCGCGCCCGCCCTGAACGCCTTCGCGATGGGCTTCCCGATCAAGATCGGTCTCACCCTCCTGCTCGTCGGATTCGTCTACGCGGCGCTCCCGAGCGTGGTCGCCGTGATCGCCGAGGAGGCTGCGCGACTGCTCCTGGGGGTGACCCGATGAGCGAGACCGACACCGGCGAACGCACCGAGAAGGCGACCGAGCGTCGCCTGAAGGAAGCGCGGAAGAAGGGCCAGATCGGCCGCAGCCAGGACTTCACGGCCTGGGTCTGCATCGCCGCCGCGGCCGTCATGATGGTGCCGACGATCGCCTCGGGCACGCAGGTGGTCACCGAGCTGTTCCTCGCCGTGACGCCCGTCGCGATGAACCCCACCGACGGCGCCGCCATGGATGTGCTGAGCTCGGCCATCACCTCGCTCGGTGGCATCCTGCTCCCGATGCTGGTGGTGGTGCTGCTCGCCACCACGGCCACCGCGGTCGCGCAGGGCGGCATCCACCTGCGCGGGGTGACCATGCGCACCGAGCAGTTCAACATCGTGTCGGGCGTCAAGCGCGTCTTCGGCCGGCAGGCGCTCTGGGAGGGCGCCAAGGCGCTGCTGAAGACCGTGGCCATCGGGCTCGCACTGTGGATCGTCGTCTCGGGTCTCGTCCCGGTACTGATGGCCAGCGGCAGCCACAACATCACCTGGCTGCTCGAGCAGGCGGCCGGGGGAGCGGTCGCGCTGCTGCAGGTCGCCGTGGCGGTGGGCATCCTGCTCGCAGCGATCGATGTGGCGGTGGTCATGCGGCGCAACCGCAAGCACACGCACATGACGAAGAACGAAGCCAAGGACGAGCACAAGAAGACCGAGGGCGACCCGCTCGTGCGCTCCCAGCGCCGCTCGCGGCAGCTCGCCATGAGCCGCAACAGGATGATCGCCGCGGTGGGCGACAGCGACGTCGTGCTCGTGAACCCCACGCACGTGGCGGTGGCGCTGCGCTACGAGCCGGGCAAGTCGGCGCCACGGGTCGTGGCGAAGGGCGCGGGGATCGTCGCGCAGAAGATCCGCGAGAAGGCGGAGGAGAACGGCGTGCCGATGATCAGGGACATCCCTCTCGCACGCGCGCTGCACTCGGCCTGCGAGATCGGGCGGGAGATCCCCGAAGAGCTCTACACCGCGGTCGCCCAGGTGCTCGCCTTCATCGAGCACCTCAAACGTCGAGGCTCGGCCAGGGGAACGCACACGATGCCCTTCGCCAGCACCAGGGACCGCGGCCTGTGAGTCCGGCCGCGAGCACATCAGAACGAGCAGAGAGAATCAGAAGGCGAGACGCATGATCGGTCAGCTGTTGTCCAAGGGGGCTGTTCCCGTCGGTGTGGTGGGGATCATCCTCCTGCTCATCGTGCCCATCCCGACCGGTCTGCTCGACGTGCTCATCGTCCTGAACATCTCGTTCGCGCTGCTGATCCTCCTGACCGCGATGTTCGTGAAGAAGCCTTTGGACTTCTCGGTGTTCCCGAGTCTGCTGCTCGTCGCGACCCTCTTCCGGCTCGGCCTCAACGTCGCGTCGACCCGCCTCGTGCTCAGCGAGGCCCACGCGGGTCAGGTGATCCAGGCGTTCGGTCAGATCACCATCAGCGGCTCACTCGTGATCGGTGCCGTGATCTTCCTCATCCTCACCGTCATCCAGTTCGTCGTGGTCACCAAGGGTGCCGAGCGCGTCGCCGAGGTGGGCGCGCGCTTCACGCTCGACGCCATGCCGGGCAAGCAGATGGCGATCGACGCCGACCTGAACGCCGGTCTGATCACGGATGACGAGGCGCGCAGGCGACGCGCAGAGGTCGCCGCGGAGGCGGACTTCTACGGTGCGATGGACGGTGCGTCGAAGTTCGTCAAGGGAGATGCGATCGCGGGCATCGTGATCGTGGTCATCAACTTCGTCGGCGGCATCATCATCGGCATGGTGCAGCACGGGATGGAGGTCGGCGAGGCGCTCGAGACCTACAGCATCCTCACCATCGGCGATGGGCTGGTGACCCAGATCCCCGCCCTGCTCATGGCGGTGTCGACCGGCATGATCGTCACGCGTGAGAACGCGGAGGCCGAGATGGGTCAGGCCGCCGGCCGTCAGCTCATGCAGTCCCGCAACGCCCTGGTGATCACCGGACTCGCCGCCATCGCCATGGGGTTCATCCCCGGGATGCCGCTCGTGATCTTCCTGGCGATCGGTGCAGTACTGCTGTTCGCGGCATCCCGCGTGAAGGCGAACGAGGACCGCGATGCCGCACGTGAGGCGGATGCCCTGCAGCAGGAGGCCGTCGAGGCCGGCACCGAGGGCCCGGAGGACCTCATGGACCGGATGCGCGTGCACGCCCTCGAGATCTCGCTGTCTCCCGACATCGTCGATCTCGCCTCAGGGGGAGCGGGAGATCTGCTCACCCGGGTGAAGTCCCTCCGCCGCAAGCTCGCCCTCGACATCGGCATCCTCATGCCGCCGGTGCGCACGCGGGACAACATCGAGCTGCCCGCGCAGACGTACTCGATCCTCATCGCCGGGGTCGAGGCCGGACGCGGGTCGGTTCCTCGGGGCCACGTTCTCGCGATCGGCACGGGACTCGAGCAGCTTCCGGGCACGGCCGTGGTCGACCCGGTGTTCGGTCTCGAGGGCAAGTGGGTCCCCGCCGAGATGTCGCACGCCGCCGACATGGCCGGCGCGACGGTGATCGATCGGGCGAGCGTCATCATCACCCACCTCTCCGACATCGTGCAGAGCCAGGCCGACCGCCTGCTCTCCCTCGAAGACGTCCGCCAGCTGACCGAGCACTTGAAGCAGTCCAGCCCTGCGACGGTCGAGGAACTCACCCCGGCCGTGCTGTCGCTCGCCGCGATCCAGCGCGTGCTGGCGGGGCTCCTCTCCGAGCGGGTGCCGATCAACGACCTGGCGCGCATCTACGAGGCGCTCGCGCTCCGAGGCAAGACGTCGACGGAGACGGCGGGTCTCATCGACGCGGCCAGGGCGGCGCTCGGGCCGGCGATCGCCTCGCGCTTCGCCGAGGACGGACGCATCCGGGTCGTCATGTTCGAGCCGATCCTCGAGCAGCAGATGCTCGAGGGCATGCGTGTCGTCGACGGTCACCCGCAGATCGTGCTGACGCCGGAGGCGACGATGCAGGTGCTCGAGAACGTGCGTCGCACTGTCGCCGAACTCGACCAGGTCGGTCCGGAGCCCGTTCTCGTGTGCGCGCCGTCACTGCGACAGGCGGTGCGTCGGATGGTGTCGTCGCAGGTCAGCGGCCTTCCGGTGCTCTCCTACGACGAGGCTGCGGCGGGCGGTCTCGCGACCGACGTGGTCGGCGTCGTCCGCATGACGCAGTCGGCTCTTCCCAGCGGCGCGTTGTAGCGTTCGATTCTGCTCATTTATGAGTTGAGTGCGATACGTTTGTGAGCAGAGGGCGCACCGGCGCTCACGCCATGGAAGGCAGACGACGCATGCTGGTACTGACGAGACGCGCCAACGAGAGCATCGTGATCGGCGACGACATCACCGTCACGATCCTCGCCGTGACGCCGAGCGGTGTCCGTGTCGGCATCGACGCCCCTCGCGACAAGCGCATCAACCGCGCCGAGATCGTCATCGCCGTGAGCGATGCGAATCAGGAGGCCGTGCAGACCTCCTCTGACGACTCCGCCGAATCGCTCATTCTCGGCGCCCTGGGCAGAACCACCCCTGCTCCATGATCGGACGCTCGGAGTGTCATCTCCGGGACTCCGAGTTACTGCGTCGAGCGTTGTCGCGATAGTCGTTCATGTGACGGGCGATCCCGTCATGGAAACCGCGACATGACGAGGTGACGAATCGTGGCCGCTCACGACCTGAGCATGCAACTGATGCGAGAGCGCGATCTGCTGGAGGTGCTGCTGTTCAAGCTCGACGAGCAGCAGATGCTGCTCGCGACCGGACGCAACCGGTGGATCCACCATGCGGCGAACGAGATCGAGCGGGTCCTCGCGGCCATGCCGACCGTCGCACTGTCGCGCGACACGCTGGTCATCGCGGTGGCTGACGAGTGGGGCGTGCCCGAGGCGACGACGCTCCGCGATCTGATCGAGGCTGCGCCGACCGACGCGTGGCGCGAGATCCTGTCGGGTCATCTCGAGGCCATGACCACTCTGGCCGACGAGATCGGCGACATGAAGAAGGTCAACGAGCAGCGTCTGCGCACGGCGATCCGGGTGACGCAGGAGACGATAGCCGGCCTCGGGGTGCCGACCGGCGAGTACGACACGCACGGCGACGTCGTCCGCGGCGCGGACGCCCGACTTCTCGACACCAGGGTCTGAGGTAACCATGTCTTCCTTCGCAGGGCTCCGCCTCGCAGAATCCGCGCTCTCGGCCGCACGCGCGGGGATGACCGTCACGGGTCAGAACATCGCCAACCAGACGACTCCGGGCTACACGCGCCAGCGGGTGGAGCAGACCTCGCTCTCGGCGCCGGGGCAGACGGGGCTCTGGCCATCCGGCATCGCCATCGGCGGGGGAGTGGGCGTGACCGGGATCGCGAGGCTCGGCGACGACATTCTCGATGCCCGTGTGCGCGACGCGCTGTCGACCTCCGGCTTCTGGTCGGCTCGCGCGACGGCAGCGAGCCGCGCAGAGGACGTGCTGGCCGAACCCACGAAGGACGGTCTCGCCGCGAACCTCAACAGGTTCTGGTCGGGCTGGTCCGACCTCGCCAACACGCCGGATCCGGCAGCGGCGCAGGTCGTGCTCTCGAATGCCGACGTGCTCATCGGACAGATCGCGGAGGGCTACCAGACCATTGCGGGGCAGTGGAACGACCTGCGCAGTCAGGTCGACGGTCAGCTCGCCGACGTCAACGCCGCTGCGAGCCAGGTGGCCACTCTCAACGGGCAGATCAGGGAGGCGCTGCAATCGGGGCGCAACGCCAACGAGCTCATGGATCAGCGCAGCGTCCTCGCCCAGCAGCTCTCGTCGGCCGTCGGCGCGAAGGGCATCGTCGAGCCGGACGGCACACTGACTCTTCGCGTCGACGGCAATGCGCTCGTGTCGGGCGACAGCAGCCGAGCGCTCGTCGCGAGCGGACCGCGTGACATCGCGGACGCAGGTCGGATCACCGTCTCATGGGCGGATCGACCGAACCTCGCGGTGCCGATCACGGGTGGCGTCGTCGGCGGCACGATCAGCGCTCTGGCCCCCGCGTCCGACGGGGGGACGCTCGCCGGTGTCGCGGCCGCCTACAACGAGACGGCGACCGCGCTCGCGACCGCCGTGAACGACGTGCACCGCACTGGCGTCACCTCGTCGGGGGCGGCCGGAGGCGACTTCTTCGCGCTCGACGGTTCGGGTCCGGCGGCGCTGGGACTCCGTGTCGTCCCGACGGGGCTCGATCAGCTGGCACTGGCAGCGCCGGGTGCGGGCGCGAAGGACACCACCATCGCCGACCGCATCAGTGCGCTGGGGACATCTGCGGCGGGGCCCAGCAAGACGTGGTCGACGTTCGTCACCGGCTTCGCAGTCGCCGTCGCCGGGGATCTGCAGCGCGCGGACATCGCCGATATGGGCGCGGTCGCGGCGGTCACCGCGCAGCAGTCGAACGCCTCGGTGGACGGCGATGAGGAGACGATCAACCTCCTGACCTACCAGACCGCATACCAGGCGGCGGCTCGCGTTCTGACGGCCGTCGACGAGGCACTGGATCTGTTGATCAACCGCACCGGCCTCGTCGGCCGCTGACTCTGGGGAGAGTGAAATGATCGGTCGAATCACGACCAGCACCATGACGCAGCAGTCGCTGCGCACACTGCAGACCAACCTCGCGGATCGCGCACGGCTGCAGGATCAGGCCGCGTCGCAGCGCGCCTTCCGCTCGCCGAGCGACGATCCGGCCGCCGCGGCCACGGCGCTCGGTGTGCACGGTGATCAGGCGCGCGTCGCTCAGTTCGCCCGCAACCTCAGCGACGGGATGGCGTGGGTGACCACGGTCGACACCGCTCTCGGCGCGAGCGCCGATCTGCTCAACCGCGCGCGTGATCTCACCGCACAGGGAGCGAACTCGGGCGCGCTGAGCCCGACCGCTCGCGAGTCGATCGCCCAGGAGCTCGAGTCGATCAGCGCAGAGCTGCTCGCCAAGGCGAACACGAGGGTGCTCGGCCGCAGCGTCTTCGCGGGAACGAGCGATGCGGGAGCCGCGTTCGATCCCACCACCTTCAGCTTCAACGGCGGCGCGGGCGACGGTGTGCATCGCCGCATCAGCGAGAACGAGACCGTGCGCGTGGACTTCGACGGCGCTCAGGCGTTCGGCGAAGGGGCAGACAGCGCCTTCGCCCTGCTGAACGACATCGCGGCCGAACTGCGCAGCGGTGCCGAGGTCGGCTCGCGTCTCGGCGACATCGATGCGCGGCTGAAGGACGTCACCGCGGCTCGCGGATCCACGGGCGCTCGTCAGGTGCAGATCGAGCGGGCGTCGGCGCAGAATCTCTCCTCGTCGATCGACCTCGAAGCGCGCCGTGCCGAGGTCGAGAACGTCGACAGTCTCGAGGTGCTCGTGCACCTGCAGTCGGCCGAGCTCGTGTTCCAATCCGCCCTGCAGGTGACGGCCCGCTCGCTGCAGACCAATCTGATGGAGTTCCTGCGATGAGCGCACCCACTGACCGGACGACGGCGACGGTCGACGTCGAGTTCGCTTCGCCGATGCCCGGACTCGCTCCGCACACGTCTTTCACCCTCGAGCAGATCGACGGAGCGGAGGGCCTGCACGCGCTGCGCGCGACGGATGCCGACGTCCGCCTGTTCCTCCTCGACCCGCGATCCGGGGACTACGGCTACGAGCCGAGCATCCCCGCGGACGTGCGGTCCGAGATCGGCGCCGCCGACGAGTCGGAGATCCGGGTGTTCGTCGTGGCGAACCCCTCTGCCGACGGCGTGTACATCAACCTGCGTGCGCCGATCCTGATCCACACCGGATCCGGCCGTGCCGCACAGGCGATCCTCGAGGATCAGCGCTACCCGATCCGCGCCCTGCTGGGTGCCTGAGCAGGGCGTGACGTTCGACGGCTCTTTCGACAGGGTGGACTCCCGGCACGGGGAGAATTCCGAGATTCACCGCATATACCAAGGAAGAGCATCTATCCTCTAAGAGCACAGGCTGGGGTACTGGCGGGATCCCGGCGTCGTCGCAGGAGATCGGGACCTGGGGCACGTCATGGATGCGGTTGGTAGGGGTACAGCGCACGACGCTCGGTGACGAGCGACATTCCATGGGACGGAAGACGACATGAGCACATCAAGGACGCTCGAGACGAATCGGGTGAGCAAGCGGGAGTTCGTGCAGAGATTCGCACGACGCGGTGGCATCTCGGTTCAGGCCGCACAGACGGCGTACAACGCGATGATCGACGAGCTCCTCGACCTCGTGGGCCGCGGGAACACGGTCACACTCACCAACTTCGGCAAGTTCTATCCGCAGACGCACAAGGGGCACCGGGTGCAGTTCGCGAAGGACGACGGAGACGCCGAGGTCAACGACTACACCGTGCTGAAGTTCTCCGCGACGCGCGAGGTGAACCGCCGCGTCAAGGTGAACGATTAGTCATCGTTATCTGAACGTAAACGAGAATCCCCGGAGGTTTTGGCCTCCGGGGATATTTCTTGCCCGTCGCACCCCTAGTCTGTAGTCAGATGTAGTTCTGGCCACTGGGGAGAGGCCGCGCTGTGAGTCGCTGGGGAGGGCTTGCACTTACAGTGAAAGAGGCGAATCCGATGCCTATGCGTGCCCGCAACCAGCTCGTGGTCGATCACCTGCACATCGTCGGCGCGGCGACGGCATATGTGGCGTCTCGACTCACGCATGTCTCCCGTGACGACCTCGCCTCTGCCGGTGCGTTCGCGCTGGTCCGCGCCGCCGAGAAGTTCGACGCGACCCTCGGCGTGCCCTTCGGCGCGTTCGCTCGAGGACGCGTCAACTGGGCGCTGAAAGACGAGCTGCGGTCGATGGACTGGGCGCCTCGAGATGTTCGGGTGCGAGCCAAGCAGACGACGAAGGTCCGACAGACACTCACGGCCGCCCTCGGTCGCACGCCCACTGTGGCGGAGATCGCAGCAGCCATGGGCGTCGACACCGCCGTCGCGCGCGAAGGGCTCGCCGACGCCGAGCGTCTGCTGACGAGTCTCGATGCGCCGGACGCGCCGGAGATCGTGTGGACCGGCTACCTGCCCGAGGAGCTCGCGATCGCCTCCGAGCGCGACGAGTTCCTGCGGCGCGCCGTCGACGCGCTGCCCGAGCGCAAGCGGGCGATCATCACGGCGATCTATTTCGAGGACCGCACGGTCAAGGATCTCGCGGAGCAGCTCGGCGTCTCCCACGCCGCCGTCTCGCAGCAGCGTGCGGAAGCGGTGCGCATGCTTCGAGATGCGCTGGATCGGCACTACGCCGACACCCCTCAGCGTGAGGCAGCAACGGCAGCGCGGTCCTCCGCGTCGGCGCTGGACGCGTACTTCGAGCGCCTCGCGGCCGGCGGTCAGCGGTTCACGCGCGCGATACTGTCGCACGCGGTCGGCGTCTGATCCGTCGCGCGCACGCGCGTGGCCGCAGGGCCGTCAGAGACCGAAGCCGTAGCTGGGCTGACCCACCAGGATGAGACTGACCGTCGTCGGGTAGACCTCGGGCTCTTCATCCTCATCGTCGAGCAGCTCGAGCTTGTGGATCGGCACGAAGATGCCGCCGTCCGGCTCGAAGATGAGATCCTTCGGCACGAACGAGGCGAAGATCGACCGTGTCGCGTGGCGCAGCTCGAACGTGCGACCGACGTCGCCGCGCTCGAAGAGGTTCATCTCGACCTCATCCGACCACACCTTGCCGTCGGGGAAGCGAGCCTCGATGCGATAGGTGCTCGGTTCGACCGCCTTGATGTTGAGATCCTCCACGACGTCCGCGAACAGTGCGTCCGGCTGCTCGAGTTCGAAGGCGATGGCGCGGAGGTGGTCGTAGTTGAGGCGAGCGCGACGCGAGAACAGTGCGACGTTCTCGATCTCGTCCGGGTCCGCGTGGGGGGCCTGATCGATGAGGTACTGGCGCACCTCGTCGGGACCGGGGTACTCGAATCGCATGTGGTAGTGGAACCGGCCGGGGCGGTTGACGATGTACGTGCTGACGTCGCTGATGTCGTTCACCGTGAGGCAGTAGATGCGCTTCACGGACGAGAGGCCGTCGAACAGGGACAGGAACTGGTTCTGTCGATTGCCTCCCTCTGCGCCCCCGCGGCGGCCAGCGGGGAAGATCTTCTCGAACTCGTCGAAGATGATCAGACACTCGTCGAGGGTGTCCAGGAACTCCACGATGCCGTCGTTGTCCTCTGAGACGATCACGACGGGCAGGCACTGCTCGAGGGCCTCCTCGGCAACCATGCGAAGGAACAGCGTCTTGCCGATCCCCTTGTCGCCGGAGAGCATCACGCCCAGGCTGCGGTCCGAGAGGGCGTAGGACCGGAAGATCTTGTCGACCTTCCTGTCTCGGCCGCCGTAGACGCGCTCGGCGCCGACGGTGAGGTCGTCGATCTTGATCAGGCTGAAGCCCTCTTTCGAGGTGAAGTGCACCCGATAGGTGCCGAGAGGGAACTCATGATGCGTGCGGACGGCGTCGTCGTAGACGCGGACGTGTCCGCCCGTCTCGATGTAGGTGCTGGTCAAGATCCTTCTCCTTCGCTCCCGTGTTGATATATCGGTTGAGATCGGACTGCCGTAAGGCGTTCGGCGAGATATTTTCGCAGTACCCTGAGCGGACAGCGGGCGTGGGGACGCCCGGGTCAGGGGAACCGCTATGGGGACGAACGCAGGCGAGCAGCCGATCGCGGGATCGATCGTCATCGTGGTCGAGGCCGCGCCGCAGGGGCTGCTGCAGTACACGCTGGATCCTGACGATCGTCAGCCCGAATGGCAGGTGATCCTCATCGCCCATGACGATGCCGTGATGGGCGCCGCGACGACACCGGAGCAGACGGCGGAGCTGCTGGTGCGCGGCAGCGTCGAGTGCATCAGGCAGAGCATCCCGAGCCTCGAGGTCGGCGGACTCACCATGCGGCCGGAGCTCGGGCCGAACGACAACGCCCAGATCGTCGCCGCCGGCGAGGCCATCTTCCTGCAGTCCGAGTGGGATGCGGTCGTGGAGCAGGCGGGCGATCTCCCCGAGGTCTGAGCGCGAGCGTGCCGCTCCCGGCGGCACCGTCAGTCCGGCGTCAGGAACGCGTCGACGATCAGCGCCCCGCGGATCCCGCGAAGCTCGTCGATGATGCGATCGATTCCCCGCGCGGTCACCGAAGGCATCTGCAGATCGTGGGGTCCCAGTGGTTCGAGCCGTCCGGTGCGAACCCGGATGACCTCCCAGCCGGCGGAGCGCAGCGCGCGATCCTTGCGGAGATCGGTCTGCTCGCGGGTGCCGACATGCTCGAGTCCGTGGCGCCCGACCGTGTCGTACTCGATCGCGACACGGAGCTCCGGCAGCAGGATGTCCGGCCACACCTCGGTATGGCGGAAGAACGGGCGAGAGACTTTGACCGCGTTGACACCGGTCGTGACGGAGATGCGGGCGGCGAGCATCGCGCGGAGTCTGGCCTCGGCGGCGGATGCCGGTGCCGGGGCGCAGACGCTGGAGAAGGCTTCGCCGGAGGCAAGATCGGGCGTCTTGCTGCAGAGGGTGAGCGGGCGTTTCGGCCGCCGGGGTATCGCGCGGGCTTCGCCCAGCACGACCGGCTGGGGCCTGGCGAGCGTCGAGCATTCCGGGCACCACGCCGACTGGCGGCGCACCCGACCGGGGCGTTCGCGCTGCTCAGCGGGGGTGGCGGCGAAACGATGGCCCACTCGGCATTCCCAGCACAACAGCACATCGGCCGCCAACGGCACCTGCGAGAGTGCGATGCCGTGATTGAGTTCGGGGTGGTACTGGCGGATCAGTTCGGGGTAGGCGGCCCACTGCGAACGATAGGTGCCGATCTCGTAGGGCACCTCCCGTCCTCGCGAGAACTGGCGTCTCGCCCACCACGACTGCACGGGTTCGGTCACGTCGGGCAACCTACCGGGCACTCCGGACATCGCCAGGAGGGGCTGGACGTGACAGACTCGCGGAGAGCAATGAGTCCGATGAACGGACAGAGGGAGTCGTCATGCCGCAGCGGATCGTGATCAGTGGCGCATCGGGCCTGATCGGCACGGCGCTCGCCTCGTCGCTGCGGTCGGACGGTGTGGAGGTGACGACCCTCGTGCGTCGCCCTCCGCGTGATCCGTCTGAGGTGCAGTGGATGCCGGGGGAGCGCGAGCTCGACCCCGATGTGCTGGCGGGCGCTGTCGCCGTGGTCGCGCTGGGTGGTGCGAGCGTCGGGCGTCTGCCTTGGACGCGACGGTATCGCCGCGAACTCGTCGAGTCCCGACTGACGGGCACCCGCACGCTCGCGACGGCGGTGCGCACCCTGCGAGACGATGCTCCGGCGTTCGTGTCGGCATCCGCTGTCGGCTATTACGGCTCGGCGCCGGGCGAGGTGCTGACCGAGGCGTCGCTCGCGGGCGACACGTTCCTGGCGCAGCTGTGCGTCCGATGGGAGCAGGAGGCGCTGCGCGCGGGGGAGCAGACGACGGTCGCGCTGCTGCGCACCGCTCCGATCATCCATCGCAAGGGTGTGCTGAAGCCGCTCATCCAGCTCACTCGCTTCGGGGTCGCCGGTCCGATCGGGCCCGGCACCCAGATCTGGCCATGGATCTCTCTCGACGATGAGGTGCGCGGCATCCGACACGTGATCGACCAGCGCCTCGAGGGGCCCGTCAACTTCACCGGGCCGACGCGTGCCTCGGCGAACGACATCGGTCGCGCCCTCGCGACGAGGATGCGCCGACCGTTCTGGATCCCGGCTCCCGCCTGGGCCCTCCGGCTCGCGCTGAGTCGGTCGGCCGCCGATTCGCTGCTGCTCTCCGATGCGGACGTCAGACCCGGGGCGCTCGAAGGCTCGGGCTTCGAGTTTCGGCACACGACAGCCCAGCAGGCCGTCGACGCCGCGCTGTGATCGGGCGACGACGACTGCCGTGCAGGCTCAGTGCCCGTGCGGGTCGCGCCGATTGAGTGTCTCGACCACCTGCGCATAGTCTCCCCGTGCTTCGCCGTAGCGCAGGAACTTCACGTTCTCGACCTGGATCTCGGTCGCATCCGGCTGGGTCTCGATCAGGTCGACGACCTCGCTGACGAACTCGTCGAGCGGCATCGCGAACTCGCTGGTCTCCTGCCCCGGCATGAGCGAGGTGCGGACGGAGGGCGGTTCGAGCTCGAGCACGCTCACACTCGTGTCGGCGAGCTGCAGACGCAGAGATTCGCTGAGCATGTGGATGGCCGCTTTCGTCGCGTTGTAGGTGGGCGTCACGCGGAGCGGCGCGAAGGCCAGACCGGACGACACAGTCATGATCGTCGCGTCCGGCATGGTGCGCAGGTGCTCGATGAAGGCCGCGATCAGCCGGATCGGACCCAGGAGGTTGGTGGTGACGGTGGCCTCGGCGTCGTCGAGGAACCCCTCGGGCGACGTCCAGTCCTCGACCCGCATGATCCCGGCCATCGGGATGACCACGTTGAGCGAGGGGTGGGCGGCCATGACCGCCTGCGCGGCCGCCCGGATGCTGTCGGCGTCCGTCGTGTCGATCCGGACGGTGTGGATGCCCGGGTTCGCCGCGGCGATCTCGTCGAGCAGCTCGGCGCGACGCCCGCCCACGATCACGGTGTTGCCCCGATCGCTGAGCCGCAGAGCGAGGGCGAGGCCGATACCGCTCGTGGCACCGGGGATGAAGATGGTGTTTCCGCTGATGTTCATACGTCCACTCTTCGTGCTCTCGCCCAGGCCCTCCAGAGATGGCGCATCCAGGGATCGGGCGTCCCTGGATGCGCGAGGCAGAGCACGAGATACTGCAGAGGTGGACAGAGAAGCACTGGCCGAGTTCCTCGTGCGTCGCAGGGAGCAGCTGAAGCCGTCCGACGTCGGCCTCGGTGCGGGGGCGCGTCGACGCACCCCCGGGCTTCGACGCGAGGAGGTCGCGCAGCTCGCCGCCATGTCGACCGACTACTACGCGCGGCTCGAGCAGCAGCGCGGGCCGCAGCCCAGCGTACAGATCCTCGGCTCGCTCGCACGGGCGCTGCGTCTGACCCCCGACGAGCGTGACTACCTGCATCGGGTCTGCGGACACAGCGCACCGGACCGCACGATCTTCACCGACTACGTGCATCCGGGGATGCTCCGCGTGCTCGACCGGCTTCACGACACGCCCGCATTCGTCGTCTCCGCGCTCGACGAGGTGCTGATCCAGAATGACGCAGCACGCGCTCTGCTCGGCGACGCGAGCGGTCTGGAGGGGATCGAGCGCAGTGGGATCTACCGCTGGTTCGCGCACCCGGACGACGAGCGCCGGCGGTACCCGGAGGAGGATCATCCGCGTCACAGTCGTGTGCTCGTGGCCTCCCTCCGATCCGCCTATGGCGCCCTGGGCGAGCGGTCTCGCGCCGGCGAGATCGTCCGCGAGCTCGCGTCGCTCAGCCCGGAGTTCGCACAGCTGTGGGAGGTGCACGAGGTCAGGCGGCGCTTCGAAGACCACAAGGTCCTGATCCATCCCGAGATCGGTCCGATCGAAGTCGACTGCCAGGCGCTGTTCACCGAAGACGAATCCCAGGCGCTCATCGTCCTGACAGCGGCGCCGGGCAGCGACGCCGAGAGCAAGCTCGAGCTGCTCAGAGTGCTCGGGACGCAGCGCGTCTGAGAGCCGTGACGCGCCGTCGTCCGAGGCTCTACGACCGAGACGCCTCAGGACGCCTCAGGACCCCTCAGGACTCCTCGTGCGATGCGGGATCCGCGTCGAACAGTCGCCCATCGGGGCGTCCGAGCGCCGTGATCGCCTCGACCTCCGCATCCGACAGCACGATCGCTCCGGCCGCGAGGTTCGACACCTGATGCTCGAGCGACGACGCCTTCGGGATCGCGACGGTCTCGCGTGCCACATGCCAGGCGAGCACGGTCTGCGCGGGGGAGATCCCATGGGCGGCAGCCACCTCGCCGATCACCCTCTCCTCGATGAGTTGCTTCGCCCGACCGAGAGGACTCCATGCTTCGGTGAGGATGCCGTGCTCCCGGTGGTAGGCGAGCTGATCGGTCTGCGGGAAGTACGGGTGCACCTCGATCTGGTTCACGACGGGCCTGACCCCGGTCTCCCGCTCGATGCGCTCGAGGTGCTCCGGCAGAAAGTTCGAGACGCCGATCTGCCTCACGACGCCGCGCCGCTGAGCGTCGACCAGCGCCTCCCAGGCCTGCACGTACTCGTCCTGCTGCGGGTTCGGCCAGTGGATCAGATGCAGATCGATCGCGTCGACCCCGAGCCGCGACCGGCTCTCCTCGATGCTCGTCCGCGCCTTCGCGCGCGGGTGATGGCGTCCGGGCAGCTTGGTCGTGACGATGAGCTCTGCGGCGTCCACGTCGGATGCGCGCACGCCGCGACCGACTGACCCCTCGTTCTCGTAGTTGAAGGCCGAGTCGATCAGGCGGTATCCGGCCCCGATCGCCGTGGTGACCGCATCCGCACCCGCGTCGCCGTCGAGCGCGTATGTTCCGAGTCCGAGAGCCGGAAGAGCGAAGCCGTTGTGTGCCGTGAAGTGAGGAAGAGCCGTCATGGCGCCAGCGTACGCTGGAGCGATGAGCGTGGTGCAGAGGATGGCGTCGGATGACGGTGTCCCCGATAATGCCGAGCGGTGTCCCTGTGGCTCCGGAGATCTCTTCGGCGGATGCTGCGGCCCGCTGCTCGGCGGCGCCGCTGCGCCGACGGCCGAACGCCTGATGCGCTCCCGGTTCACGGCGTTCGCGATCGGGGATGCCGCGTACCTCCTGGCGTCCTGGCATCCGTCGACCCGTCCGACCGACCTCGACCTCGACCTCGACGTGGTGTGGCGGCGGCTCGTGATCATCGATCGGGTCGACGGCGGACCCTTCGACCGAGAGGGCGTGGTCGAGTTCGAGGCGTTCTGGCGGCAGGATGCCGAGCGCGGTTCGCTGCGTGAACGGAGCCGCTTCGTGCGGGAGGAGCGCAGCTGGCTGTACCTCGACGGACAGGTCGGGTGATGGACGGGGCTGGGCAGCGACTAGATTTGAGAGCGTGAACGCCAGCCCAGAACACCAGCGCATCCTGCTCGACGTCGCCGACCTGGACCGGCGCATCGCGCAGGCTGAGCGCGCGCGCACCAAGCCGCCGCAGGCCGCTCGCATCGCCGAGCTCGTCGCCATCCGTCAGGAGCAGCTCCGAGAGCTGACGACTCTGACGGGTGTGCGCGATGACGTTCGCACCGAGCTCACGCGTCTCGAAGCCGATGTGAAGCTCGTCGAACAGCGTCGCGCCCGTGACGCCGATCGACTGGCCACGGCGACGAACTCGAAGGAGGCGCAGGCTCTCGAGCACGAGATCGCCAGTCTCGCCAAGCGCCAGAGCGATCTCGAGGATATCGAGCTCGACGTCATGGGGCGCGTGGAGGACGCAGACGCGGCAGTCGCCGCACAGCAGGCACTGCTCGGGACGACCACCGCGGAAGGCACCGCGCTCACCGCTCAGGCCAAGGCCGACGTCGCGACTGCGACCGATCTGATCGCGCAGTTGACTCGCGACCGTGAGGCGGTCACGGCGACCCTTCCGGCGCCGCTCCTCGCCGAGTACACGCGTCGCGCTGCGAACAGTGCCGGTGCGGCGCTGCTCACCCGCGGAACGTGCGAGGGATGTCGGATCCTGCTCCCCGGCACCGACCTGAACGACATCCGCAATGCGGCAGACGACCTCGTGGTGTCCTGCCCCGAGTGCGGGTGCATCCTGGTGCGCACCGAGGAATCCGGGCTGTGATCCGCGCGCCGCGAGCGCGACGGCGGTGAGCTCGCGGCTCCAGACCGAACGTCGGATCGCCCTGGTCAAGGGCGTGACCGGTGCATACATCGCCGTGGAGCTCGACTCGGACGATGTCGAGGTCGCGCGCACAGAGCTCTCTCCGACCGAGATGCCGGTGTGGGTGGCCGAGCAGGAACGCGTCGATCCGCCCCGGTGGGTGATCCGCAGCGCCCGGGAGATCTACCCCGTGCTGCTCGCCTCGGGTGTTCTTCTCGGCCGATCGCACGATCTGGTGCTCTGCCACGCGATCCTCCGCGACACCGACACCGTCGCTCGTCCGCTCGCACCGTCCGCATCGTGGGTGCGACGCGAACCCGTCGACGACGCACCGGCATTGTTCGAGGTCGCCGAGCACAGCGATTCGCACGACCCCGTGGCGGATGCGCTCGATCAGTACCGCGAGCAGCGCCGAGTCCTGCGCGACAGCAAGGACGGGCGGCTGACCCTGCTCACGTCGGCCGAGTCGGCGGGTGGCCTCATCGCCGAGGAGATGCGCGCTGCCGGTCTGCCGTGGAACGAGTCCGTGCACGACGGCATCCTCACCGAGATCCTGGGCACCCGACCGATCGCGGGTGGCCTTCCCAGCCGCATGGTGGCTCAGGGCGAGAGGGTGCGCTCGATCCTCAGCGACCCCACGCTCAACCTCGAGAGCCAGCCGAAGCTGCTGCGCGCTCTGCACCGCGTCGGCGTGCAGGTCGAGTCGACGAGCCGGTGGGAGCTCGCCCAGCACAGCCACGCCGTGGTCGAACCGCTCCTGGCCTACAAGAAGCTGTCTCGGCTGCTGAGCGCGAACGGGTGGGCCTGGCTCGCCGAGTGGGTGCACGACGGCCGGTTCCGACCGATCTACATCACGGGCGGCGTCGTGACGGGACGATGGGCATCGGCGGGTGGCGGCGCCCTCCAGCTGCCGCGCAATCTGCGCGCCGCCGTGCGCGCTGACGACGGATGGACGCTCGTCGTCGCGGATGTCGCGCAGCTCGAGCCGCGGATGCTGGCCGGCATGGCCGGTGACCGCGCGATGGCCCGGGCGGCCCAGGGCAAGGACCTCTATGAGGGAGTCGTCGAGTCCGGCGCGGTCGCCACGCGAGAGGAGGCCAAGTACGCCGTCCTCGGGGCGATGTACGGCGCGACCACCGGTGACAGCGGCAGGTTGGTCCCTCGACTGCGCAAGGTGTATCCGCGCGCGATGGCCCTCGTCGACCGCGCCGCGCGCTTCGGAGAGGACGGGGGAGTCGTCTCGACGTGGTTGGGACGATCGTCTCCTCGCCCGTCGACGGAGTGGGAGGCGATGCAGGCTGCGGCTACCGGCGCGGATGCCGACCCTGCGGAGGTCGCCCTCGCCCGGCGTCGGGCCCGGGACTGGGGCCGCTTCACCCGCAACTTCGTGGTGCAGGGGACCGCGGCCGAGTGGTCGTTGATCTGGCTGGCGGAGATCAGGCATCGCCTGCAACTGCTGCCCGTCGCGGAGCGCGAAGCGCCGGCATCCGGGATCTTCGGCTCCCGCGCGCACCTGGCCTTCTTCCTGCACGACGAGGTGATCCTGCATGTCCCGCAGGAGCAGGCGGATGCTGCGGCCGACGCGGTGCGCGAGGCCGCGGCCGTGGCCACCCGCCGCCTCTTCGGCAACTTCCCGATCGACGTGCCGCTCGATCTCCGCATCGCGGAGTCGGCGGAGAAGTAGCGCAGCCTGGTCGTAGACTGGAGCTGTGAATGGGTCGACTGGACGGCCGCGTGGCGGGCAACCGCACCGAGGAACGTCCGGGCTCCTCAGGGCAGGACGGTGGGTAACGCCCACCCGGAGCAATCCGCGAGAAAGTGCCACAGAGAGCAGACCGCCCCGCAAGGGGTAAGGGTGAAAGGGTGGTGTAAGAGACCACCGGGGGCCATGGTGACATGGCCCGCCAGGTAAACCTCGTCCGGAGCAAGGTCAGACAGAGGATGTTGACGCGGCTCGCCGAGTCCTCGGGTAGACCGCTAGAGTGCCACGGCAACGTGTCGCCGAGAGAGATGGCCGTCGAAGGGGCGAAGAACCCCGGAACAGAACCCGGCGTACAGGTCGGCCCATTCGCACCCACCTCCTGAGCAGGGCCGCGCTGGCTTCCTGGCCGGATGCTCGATAGCGTTCGGGCATGTCGAACCGTCCTACCGCCACGGCGCTCCTCGCGGCTCTGTCGCTCGCAGCGCTCAGCGGGTGCACCGCCCCGATGCCTGAGGTCGCAGCGACCACGGCAGCCGTTCAGCCCGCGGCCGTGCCGACGCCGAGCGACACGCCCGCGCCGACACCGACCCCACCCGCAGAGGCGAGTCGCTGCACGGTGCTGTCGATGATCTCGATCCCGGGATACAGCGAGGGAGACGAGGAACCCACCTTCTACGCGACATGGAACGGTGTCGCACCGGTGGACAACGGCGAGACCGACTTCGCTCGCGGCACGGTCACGCATACGGCAGACGGGCTCATCTCGACTTACACGGTCGCGGCGGGGGATGCGCCATCCGCCGTGAGGGAGCGGCTGTGCACGGACGTCTATGCGGCGATGACCTACAGCCGTCTGGGTTCGATGCTGTACCCCGGCGATGTGCTCACGCTGGGACCGGGAGCCATGGAGCCGCTCGTGACGGAGCCGTTCGTGAGCGAGCCGCAGCGTCAGTGAGAGCGGGGGAGCGTGGCGATCGCAGTTGCATTGCCGAGCAAGTCTTTTGCTTAGCTAGTTATCTTGATATGTTGTGCGCGTGACCGCGACTTCTGGGTCACCTGCCAGCAGGTCCCCAGCATGCTGGCGAGCGCCCCGCGAATTCCCCAGGTTCCCCGGGGCGCTCTTTTCTCTCGCTCACAGCATCGCCAGCGGTCGTCACGCCAGACGGTCCCGTCCCGGCTGATCCTCTCGAGGCGTGGAATCTTCGAGCTTCCTGCGCGCGAGGTTACGTCGCACCAGCGGCCAGAACAGCACGAGCACGCCGGTGGCGACGAGGCTCGTCCAGACCTGGGTGCGACCCCCTTCGCTGAACATCATCACGACGATCACCGCGGCGATGCATGCGATCAGGAGCACGTTCAGCCAGGGGTGCAGCCACATCTTGAGTTTCAGGTTCGCCACCTCTTCCGGCGTCATCTTCTGGCGGAGTCGCCACTGTGTGACGGCGATGAAGACGTACACGAACAGTGCGACCAGGCCCGCGGAGTTCATGATGAAGTCGAAGATGCCCGATCCCGGGGTGAAGAAGTTCACGAGCGTCGCGATCAGGCCGCCGCTGGTCGAGGCGAGCAGCGCCATCACCGGGACGCCGCTCTTCGACCGCTTCGCCACGATCTTCGGCGCGAAGCCCTGCTCGGCGAGGGCCGCGAACATGCGCGACGCCGAGTACAGGCCAGAGTTGAGCACCGAGATCACCGCCGTGAAGATCACGAGCTGCATGATGATGCTTGCGCCCGGGATGCCGAACTGCTCGAGGGCGTAGGTGAAGGGCGCGTTGGCGACGTCGGTCGGCACAGGCAGTTCGTTCCAGGGCACCACGGTGACGATGATGAGCACCGAGCCGACGAAGAACAGCAGGATGCGCCAGATGATCGTGCTCGTCGCCTGACGGATGCCCTTGGCGGGATCCTCCGATTCGGCGGAGGCCATGACGGCGATCTCGGTGCCGAAGTACGAGAAGATCACCAGGGCCACACCCGTGAACGCGACTCCGAAGCCGTTCGGGGCGAATCCGCCGTGTTCCCAGAGGTTGGAGATCGACACCTCCGAGTTCGGCCACAGGCCGAAGGCGAACAGCAGACCCGCGCCGAGGAAGACGACGATCGCGAGCACCTTGACGCTGGCGAGCCAGAACTCCACCTCGCCGAACGCGCGCACCGAGATGATGTTCGTGCCGACGAAGATGCCGATGAGGATCAGCGACCAGGCCCATGACGGGACGGCGGGGAACCAGCTCGCCATCGTCTCGCCGCCCAACACCGCCTCATACGCGAGGACTCCGACCCAGAAGTACCAGTACAGCCATCCCACGAGGTAGGCGGCCCAGTTGCCGAGGCCCACTCGCGCATATTCCATGAACGAGCCGATCGCCGGGCGCGACGCCGCCATCTCGCCCAGCATGCGCATGGCGAGGAAGACGAGCAGGCCGCCGATGAGGTACGACAGCACGGCGGCCGGACCCACGGCGCGGATGACATTCCCGGATCCGACGAACAGGCTCGCTCCGATGATGCCGCCGAGGGTGATCATGGTGACGTGACGCGACCGCAGCTTCTTCGCCTGTGGTCTGTCGACGGGCACCATCCCGGCTGTCGTCTCCGGCGATACCGGCCGGTCCCATGATGATTCGGATGGTTCGTTCATCTCGACGCTGCCTTTCGTTGCCGTCCGGTCTCACCGTCGAGGCGCAGACGGGCGGGGTGCCATGGTGTCACGTCGCCGGGCCGCCGTGCGGGTGATCCGGTGAGACGCGCCGAAATCCCGGACGCGACGAAGGCCCCGCCGAATCGGCGGGGCCTTCGTCGTCTCTGTGGTCGGGGAATCAGTCGCCGGCGAGCGAAGCCGCGCCGATGATGCCGGAGTTGTTGCGGTGGATCGCCGGGACGATCGGTGTCTTGAGGTCGAGAAGCGGGAGGAAGTCACCGGCGTTCTTCGACACTCCGCCGCCGACCACGAACAGGTCGGGGCTGAAGAGGAACTCGATGTGCGAGTAGAACTTCTGCAGACGCTCCGCCCACTCCGCCCAGCTGAGTCCCTCGCGCTCGCGCGCCGAGGTGGCTGCATACGTCTCGACCGACTCGTACTCGCCGAAGTTCAGGTGGCCGAGCTCGGTGTTCGGCAGCAGGACTCCGTCGTACAGGAATGCCGAGCCGATGCCCGTGCCGAGGGTCGTGAGCAGCGTGAAGCCGCGCACATCCCGCGCCGCGCCGTGGCGGGCCTCCGCGACGCCGGCGGCATCCGCATCGTTGACGAAGACGATGTTGCGCCCGAGCCCGTCGCGGAAGAACCGCTCGGCGTCGAAGTCGATCCATTCCTTCGAGACGTTGGCGGCCGAGAGCGTCTTGCCGCGCTTGACGATCGCCGGGAACGCCACGCCGAGGGGAAGAGTCGTGTCCTTGACGTCGAGCGTCTTCAGAACCGTCTGCACGGCCTGCAGGACGTCCTGCGGTGATGCGCCCTCAGGAGTGGGTACGCGTACCCTGTCCGAGGCCATGGTGCCGTGCTCGAGGTCGACCAGACCTGCCTTGATACCCGTGCCGCCGATGTCGACGCCGATCGCTTTTGCCATGCTGGTTAGCTTAGCGACCACGCTCAGCGCCAGTAGGATCGATGACACCACGTGAAGAAGGGGATCGGCCATGTCGAACGGCGATGAGAAGTACTGGTACAACCTGGAGACCGGCCAGGTGGAATTCGGCATGATCTCCGCATCGGCCGACCGCGTCGGCCCCTTCGACACCGAGGCTGAGGCGTCTCGGGCTCCGGAGAAGCTCAAGGAGCGTTCGCGCGCCTGGGCTGAGGAGGAAGCAGCCGAGAGCGGCTGGGACGCCGGTATCGGCAAGGCCGAGTGACCGTGGACAAGCAGAGGGATTTCGTCCTCCGGACGATCGAAGAGCGCGGCGTCAAGTTCGTCCGCCTGTGGTTCACCGATGTCATCGGCACGCTCAAGTCCGTCGCCATCGCGCCGGCCGAGGTAGAGGGCGCGTTCGCCGAGGGCATCGGATTCGACGGCTCGGCCATCGAGGGCCTGACCCGCAGCTACGAGTCCGACCTGCTCGCCCAGCCCGACCCCACCACCTTCCAGACCCTGCCGTGGCGCGGCGAGATCGACCCGACCGCGCGCATGTTCTGCGACATCACGACGCCGGACGGCCGTCCTGCCGTCTCCGACCCCCGCCATGTGCTCAAGCGCACGCTCGCCAAGGCGGCGGATGCCGGATTCACGTTCTACACGCACCCCGAGATCGAGTTCTACCTCCTCAAGTCGTCGTCGTTCGGCCCTGAGGGTCCGGTTCCGGTCGACTCCGCCGGCTACTTCGACAACGTTCCCGGCGGCACGGCGCACGACTTCCGCCGCCGTTCCGTGCGGATGCTCGAGGATCTCGGCATCTCCGTCGAGTTCAGCCACCACGAGGGCGGCCCGGGTCAGAACGAGATCGACCTGCGCTACGCGGACGCGCTGACGATGGCCGACAACGTCATGACCTTCCGCACCGTCATCAAAGAGGTCGCGATCGAGCAGGGCGTCTACGCCACCTTCATGCCGAAGCCGCTGAGCGGTCACCCCGGAAGCGGCATGCACACCCACATGTCGCTCTTCGAGGGCGAGCGCAACGCGTTCTATGAAGAGGGCGCCAAGTACCAGCTCTCCAAGACCGGACGACACTTCATCGCCGGCCTGCTGCGTCACGCAAACGAGATGGCGGCGGTGACCAACCAGTTCGTGAACTCCTACAAGCGGCTCTGGGGCGGCGACGAGGCTCCGAGCTTCGTCACCTGGGGCCACAACAACCGCTCCGCTCTGGTGCGCGTGCCGATGTACAAGCCCAACAAGGGCGGTTCGTCGCGTGTCGAGTACCGCGCGCTCGACTCGGCAGCCAACCCGTATCTCGCGTACGCCCTCATGCTCGCGGCCGGCCTCAAGGGCATCGAGGAGGAGTACGAGCTGCCTCCCGAGGCCGAGGACAACGTGTGGTCGCTCAGCGACGCAGAGCGCCGCGCGCTCGGCTATTCTGCGCTTCCGGCGAGCCTCGACCACGCGCTCGAGTACATGGAGAGCTCCGAGCTCGTCGCCGAGACCCTCGGCGAATCGGTCTTCAACTACGTGCTGCTCAACAAGCGCAAGGAGTGGGAGGCCTACCGCGGCCAGGTCACTCCGCTGGAGCTGAAGAACAACCTCGAGCTGCTCTGAGCGTCGCCGATGGCCCGTTCGGACGACTCCGTCTCTCTCTCCGCGCTGGCCAGGCTGGGGTTCGCCGAGCTCAGTGAGGCGGCGGCGAATCTCACCGAGCTCGCGACCCTGATCGGAGTCGAGCGCTCACTTCTGCTCAGCGAGGCGGACGCGGCCGACCCCGATGCGGCGGTCGAGGGGATGCTGCGCGTGGCACGGCGCGATGCGGCACCCATCGCCGCCCTGTTCACCGACCAGCGGGCGCGCCGACGTGCGTGGCGGGTGTTCGGGGCGTCGCAGGGCTTCGCCGACTTCTTCCTGCGGCATCCGACCGAGATCTCGGTGCTCGGCGACACGTCCACCGAACTGCCGTCTGCGCACGAGCTGCGCGATCGGATGCTCGAGGCCGTCGGAGCGCGCGACGGATTCGCCGAGTCGGGCGATGACAGCGCGGTGGTCACGCTGCGTGTGGCGTATCGCCGCAACCTCGCTCTGATCGCCGCGATCGACCTGACGGCGCACAATCCTGTGCGCATCGTCGCGGATGTCGCCGCCGCGCTGGCCGATATCGCGGGCGCGGCGCTGGAGGCATCTCTGGCGATCGCGCGCCGGCGGCTGGTCGACACGATGAGTCGCGAGCAGGTCGCGGCCACGCAGCTGGCGATCATCGGCATGGGCAAGGCGGGTGCACGCGAGCTGAACTACGTCAGCGATGTCGATGTGATCTTCGTCGGCGGAACCGCAGACGAGGACGCCGTCCCGGAGTCGCGCGCGATCGACATCGCGACCCGTCTCGCGAGGGAGACGATGCGAGGACTGAGCGGCATCGAGGTCGAGCCCCCGCTGTGGGAGGTCGACGCCGCGCTCCGTCCCGAAGGCAAGCAGGGCGCGCTCGTCCGGTCGCTCGGCTCGCACCTGGCCTACTACGACCGCTGGGCGAAGAGCTGGGAGTTCCAGGCGCTACTGAAGGCGCGACCCCTCGCGGGCGATGCGGAGCTCGGCGCCGAGTACATCGCCGCCGTGCAGCCGAAGGTCTTCTCCAGTGCCGCGCGTGAGAACTTCGTCGACAGCGTGCAGCGCATGCGCGAGCGGGTCATGGAGCACATCGACCCCGAGGATGCCCCGTACCAGCTCAAACTCGGCTCGGGCGGCCTGCGGGACATCGAGTTCACCGTGCAGCTGCTGCAGCTCGTGCACGGCCTCACAGACCCCCGTCTGCGCACGCGGGGCACACTCGAGAGCCTCGACGCCCTGGTGGAGGGCGGCTACATCGGCCGGGCCGAGGCTGCGTCTTTCGCCGATGACTACTGCGTGCTGCGGTTGATGGAGCACAGGTTGCAGCTCCGCGAGCTCAGCCGCACCCACCTGATGCCCCGCACACCGGCGGGCCTTCGGGTGCTCGCGCGCAGCACCGGCCTGGGCGAGTCCGGTGAAGCGATCTGGGCGCGCTGGGAGAGCGTGCGGCGGGAGGTGCGCGACATCCACACCCGCCTGTTCTACCGGCCTCTCCTGAGCGCTGTGGCGGCGCTGCCGGAAGAGGAGCGCACGCTGTCCACGGCACAGGCGCACGACCGGCTCATGGCGATCGGCTTCCGGGATCCGGCCGGCGCCCTGCGCCACATCGGTGCACTCACCACCGGATTGAGCCGCAAGGCGACCATCCAGCGGCATCTCATGCCCGTGATGGTGCGCTGGTTCGCCGACGGCAGCGACCCCGACTATGCGTTGATCGCGTTCCGTCGCATCAGCGAACGCCTCGGCGACACTCCCTGGTTCCTCCGGATGCTGCGTGATTCCTCGGGCGCTGCCGAGAGCCTGACGCGCCTCCTCTCGTCGTCGCGCTACGTCGGCGAGCTCATGGAGTGGATACCCGAGTCCGTCGCCTGGCTCGACAGCAGCGAGCTGCTGCGGCCCCGCAGCGGGGCCGCTCTCGACGAGGAGGCCAGGGCCATCCAGACGCGGCACAGGAACGTCGGCGACGCGCTGCAGGCGGTGCGAGCGCTGCGGCGGCGCGAGCTGCTGCGAACGGCGATGGGCGGCGTCCTCGACGTGCTCTCGATCGAGCAGATCGCGACGTCCCTGACCGAGATCACCGACGCGACGATCCAGGCGGCGCTGCGCGCGGTCCGCCGCGAGATCGTCCCGCTCGACGATGAGGCGCTCGACTTCGCGGTGATCGGCATGGGGCGGTTCGGGGGAGCGGAGCTGGGCTTCGGCTCCGATGCCGACATCCTCTACGTGTACGACGCGAACGGCGTCGATCCGCAACGCGCGCAGACGCTCGCCACGCGCATCGTCGCCGGCCTCCGAGAGCACCTCACCGACCACCGTGTGCCGTTGGACCTCGATGCCGATCTCCGTCCGGAGGGACGCAACGGACCCGTCGTCCGATCGATCGACGCGTATGCGGAGTACTACCGGCGCTGGTCGCTCTCCTGGGAGGCTCAGGCACTCCTGCGGGCGAGAGGCGTGGCGGGCAGCGCGACTCTCATCGAGAAGTTCACGGCCCTCGCCGACAGCATCCGCTACCCCGCCGAGATCGACCTGCAGGGAACCCGCGAGATCAAGCGCATCAAGGCGCGAGTCGAGGGGGAGCGGCTGCCTCAGGGAGTCGATCCTCGTCGACACCTGAAGCTCGGTCCGGGCACGCTGAGCGACGTCGAGTGGCTGGTGCAGCTGCTCCAGCTGCAGCACGCCCATGACGCACCGGCCCTGCGCACCACGTCGACGCTCACGGCGCTCCAGGCGGCCGTCGACGCAGGCTACGTTCCCGCCGAATCCGCCGATCTCCTCCGGGCCGCGTGGCTGCTGTCGAGCCGTCTGCGATCCGCGATCACCCTCTACACGGGCAAGACGAGCGACGTGCTCCCGACGGATCCGCGCGACCTCGACGCCATCGGTCGGCTGCTCGGGTACCCCGACCGTTCGGCGAGCATTCTCGACGACGACTACCTCGGCGTGACCCGGCGTGCGCGCCGGGCATTCGAGCAGCTCTTCTACGGCTAGCCTGGCTCCATGACGATCTCGAAGCTCGGTGTGATCTGGAACCCCTCGAAGGTCGATGGGGACTCGCTGCGCGCAGCCGTCGCCGAGACCTTCGTCTCCGACGGTGGCGGCACTCCTGTCGAGTGGTGGGAGACCAGCATCGAGGACCCGGGGCGGGGAATGGCCGCCGAAGCTGTGGCCGCAGGCTGCGACGTGGTGATCGCCGTCGGCGGCGACGGCACCGTCCGGGCGGTCGCTGAATCGTTGGCGGGCACGGACGCCGCGCTGGGCATCGTGCCGCAGGGCACGGGCAACCTGCTCGCGCGGAACCTCGAGATCCCCCTGAACGACATCCCCGCCGCGTTGGTTCGGGTGCGCGACGGCGAGCCGCAGCGGATCGACATGGGCTGGGTCGACCACGACGGCACCGAGCACGCGTTCGTGGTGATGGTCGGTTTCGGCATCGACGCGCAGATGCTGGTCGAGACCGACGAGGACCTGAAGAACCGAGCCGGATGGATCGCCTACGTCGAGGCGATGGGACGTGCTCTCGCCGGCACCGAGATGACCGACATCACCCTGACGCTCGACGATCAGGAGCCGCAGGGGCTTCGCGGTCACACCATGCTGATCGGCAACTGCGGCATGCTGCAGGGCGGCATCCGTCTCCTGCCGGATGCGGTGCTCGACGACGGACTGCTCGACATGCTGCTCGTGAGCGCCGAAGGGCCCCTCCAGTGGCTCGACACCGTCCGTGCCTTCGTGTGGGAGAACGGCATCCGTCGCATGATGGGCAATGTCGACACCGCTGTGAGCACCGACTCGACGACGCACATCTCCGCGGAGCGGGTGCGCGTGCAGCTCGCGTCACCGCAGATGTTCGAGATCGATGGCGAAGAGGTCGGACACATCTCCGACTTCACCGTGCGGGTCCAGCCCGCCGCCCTCACCGTTCGCTGAGGGTTCCCGGTGGGACGACCTTGCTGTCCTGCGTCGGGAAGACGACCTTCTGCACGATGATGATGATGCTCGCGGCGACGGGGATGGCGACGAGTGCGCCGAGGATCCCGCCGAGTGCGCCACCGGCGACGGCCGCGATCACCACGAGCGCTCCGGGAACGGCGACCGCCTTGTTCATGATTCGCGGGGACAGGACGTATGCCTCGATCTGCATGTAGACGAGGTAGTAGCCGAACGCGATGAGAGCGGTCACCGGGCTCACGATGAGGCAGATCAGCGCATTGATGATCGAGGCGCTCAACGTTCCGACGAGCGGGATCATCGAGCCGATGAAGGCGATCAGCGCGAGAAGCGCCGGCACGGGGGCTCCGATGATGCTCAGCACGATCAGGCTCAGGATGCCGTTGATGAGCGCCAGGCTGGCCTGCCCCATCACGTAACGCCCGACGGCGCCGGAGACGTCTTCGAGGAGCCCTCCGAAGGTGTCGCGCTGGTAGGACGGGACGAAGCGCACCGCGACGCGCTTCATGCTTCGAAGCGAGGCCATGAAGTACAGGGTCAGGATGAGCACGATGGTGACGCCGGTGAAGCCGCCGGCGATGCCGGCGCCGACCGCGAAGACTCCGCCGCTGATGTTGAGGATGTTGCCCGGATCCTGGACGAAGCTCAGCACGCCCTGCGCCGCGTCGTCGAAGGTGGAGCCGAACTGCTCGCTCACGTCCTTGAACCAGGCGCTGGCCATGAAGTCCTCGACCATCTTCGGGCCGTCCTGGATCAGGTTGGTCACCTGCTCGATGAGAAGAGGCACGATGGCCAGGATGATGCCGGCGAAGACCAGGATCACGACGGACACGACGATGGCGACGGCGGCCGGGCGAGGGAGCTTGCGTTCGATGAACGAGACGATCGGGTCGAGCCCGAGTGCGAGGAAGATCGCCACCCCGATGTAGACCAGCACCGTGGCGAGCTGGTTGACGATTCCGCCGAGCATCAGCGCGACGAGCACACCCAGAGCACCGAGGAGGCCGAACATGAACGGGTTGATCCGGGCGATCGCCGCCGCCGCTGTCTTCGGCTGCGCGGGAGGAGTCTCGGTGGTGTGGACCCTCTTCGGCTGCAGCCTGTCGTACTTGCGGCGCATGATGGCCCCCCACTTGTGTTCATTCGGACCCCTCAGTTGACCAGTAGGGGCGGGTGAAAGCAAGCGCGACACGGTCGTGCGGGTGCCGGATCCCCCATGCGGGGGATGCGGTGACCGCGAGGCGTTCGTACGGTGGATGACATGACGGATGCAGAGAAGGATTCGCAGAAGAAGCCGCAGAACGGTCTTGCAGTCGGCCTCGGCCTGGGCATCGCCGTCGGGGCGGGGCTCGGACTCACCGTGTTCGACAACCTCGCTCTCGGAATGGGCCTCGGTCTCTCGATCGGCGTCGCGATCGGCGTCGCGGTGGATTCGCGCGCCGGCGAGTGAGAACTTCCGCGACCGCGGGGATGCCCTGGGCTCGCGTAGTCTTCAGAACATGGCGAAGCGGGGTGGACGGGGTGCACGGTGGCGGTACCGCCGCGAGTGGCTGCTGACTGCGGTGTCGGCGCTGCTCTTCGCCTACATGGTCGGGCTCGTGCTGGTCACGCTGACCTGGAGCGTCGCCTATTCCCTCCCGCAGTGGATCCTCATCGGAGTCATGGTGACCGGGTCGGCCGTGCTGCTCGCATGGCAGGTGCGCAAGGTCCGCGGGCTTCGACGCAGCCGCGACCGGTGAGCTCGGCGCCGCCGTCCGTCGCCCAGGGCTACACCGTAGCGGGCGCGTAGGCCCATCCCGGCCCGGCTCGAACGGGCAGCCTCCCTCTCCGAAAAACTGGACGCGGAGCCGGGGTGAGCTCACGCGGCTAGGGCGGGACCGAGAAAGACTCTACGCGAGACGCGCAGAGAGCCCGCCAGGCATGGCCTGACGGGCTCTCTGTGCGATTCGGCGGACCAGCCCCCGAAATCCCGCGGGATCTGGTTACACCCCGAAGTACAGCTCGTACTCGAACGGGTGCGGGCGCTGAGCCATCGGCAGGATCTCGTTCTCGTACTTGTACGAGATCCAGGTCTCGATGAGCTCCTCGGTGAAGACGCCACCCTCGAGGAGGAACTGGTGGTCCTCCTTCAGTGCGTCGAGCGAGTCGAGCAGCGAGTTCGGGACCTGCGGGATGTTCTTCGCCTCCTCGGGGGGAAGCTCGTAGAGGTCCTTGTCGACGGGCTCGTGCGGCTCGATGCGGTTCTTGATGCCGTCGAGGCCGGCCATGAGCTGCGCGGCGAAGGCGAGGTACGGGTTGCCCGATGCGTCAGGCGCGCGGAACTCGATGCGCTTGGCCTTCGGGTTGGAGCCCGTGATCGGGATGCGGATGGCAGCCGAGCGGTTTCCGGCCGAGTAGACCAGGTTGACCGGAGCCTCGAAGCCCTTGACCAGACGGTGGTAGCTGTTCAGGGTCGGGTTCGTGAAGGCGAGCAGCGCCGGAGCGTGCGCCAGGATGCCGCCGATGTACCAGCGAGCGATGTCGCTGAGCTGACCGTAGCCGGCCTCGTCGTAGAAGAGCGGCTTGCCGTCGTTCCACAGCGACTGGTGCGTGTGCATTCCCGATCCGTTGTCGCCGTACAGCGGCTTCGGCATGAAGGTGGCGACCTTGCCCCACTCTTCGGCGGTGTTCTTGACGATGTACTTGAACTTCAGGATGTCGTCCGCCGAGTGCACCATGGTGTCGAAGCGGTAGTTGATCTCCTGCTGGCCGGCGGTGCCGACCTCGTGGTGCGAGCGCTCGAGGATGAACCCGGCGTCGATCAGCTTCAGGGTGATGTCGTCGCGCAGGTCAGCGGTCTTGTCGACCGGGCTGACGGGGAAGTAGCCACCCTTGTACGGGGTCTTGTTGGCGAGGTTTCCGCCCTCTTCCTCACGACCGGTGTTCCACGCGGCCTCTTCGGAATCGACCTTGTAGAAGCTCTCGCCGGCGGTGACCGAGTAGCGCACGTCGTCGAAGATGTAGAACTCGGCCTCGGGGGCGAAGAACGCCGTGTCGGCGATGCCGGTGGAGGCGAGGTACTTCTCGGCCTTCTTCGCGACCTGGCGCGGGTCCTTCGAGTAGATCTCTCCCGTGCGCGGGTTGTAGATGTCGAAGATCATCACGAGGGTGCTCGCCTCGCGGAAGGGGTCCATGTATGCCGTCGTGACGTCAGGGATGAGCTGCATGTCGGACTCGTGGATGCTGGCGAAGCCACGGATCGAAGAGCCGTCGAACAGCTGTCCGTCCACGAAGAAGTCCTCGTCGACAGTGGCCGCAGGGATGTTGAAGTGCTGCTGAACACCAGGGAGATCAGTGAATCGGATGTCAAGGAACTTGACGTCGTTCTCCTTGATGTAGGTCAGCACCTCGGACGAATCTTTGAACATGTACGACTCCTGGATTGCGGATCGATGGCTTCACGGCCATTGTGCACAGTACGTGCGGGGCGTTACCCCACGGTATCCGCTTTGTTTCGAGCATGTTACGCGCCGGTAGGCTGGATACGTGACGGACGCTGTGAACACGTACCCCGGAGAACGACTCGGAATGCCGCAGACGGGGACGGGCAGCATCGCCCGCCCTGGACGGCGAATCGGGGCCCTTCTCATCGACTATGTGGCTGCGACGATCATCGCCACCGGGTTCCTCGGCTACGACCAGTTCGCACTGCCCGCCGAGGCCGGCCTCACCATGTTCGCGCCGATGGCGGTCTTCGCCCTGCTGCAGATCCTCTTCATCCCGACGGCCGGCGGAAGCCCCGGGCACCGTATCCTCGGCATGCGCGTGGTACGTCTGGGCGGCGGCTGGGTGGGGATCTGGCGTCCGATCGTCCGCACCCTGCTGATCATCGTCGTGATCCCGGCGGTCATCTGGGACGCCGATCAGCGAGGAATCCACGACAAGGTGACGGGACTCGTGCTCATCCGCGCCTGATCGGGCTCACTCCTTGCCGCGATTGCGGCGTCTGGCCTCGCGCGGAGCGCGACCGCCGAGGAACGAACGGGCAGGGTCGACGATATAACCCTGTCGCAGCGCCTCGCGACCGATGAGCATGCGGAAACCCATCTCGTCCCGGTTGCTCAGCGTGACCTCCGCGAGCACCTCCCGATCATGCAGACGGATCAGCATCTCGACGACGAGTCGCTCCTGGGCATGGCCCGATGAGCTGCGCACGGCGCGGCGATCATGCACAGGGGACTCGACGATGACGGCATCCTCCTGGCTGTCCTGCCAGGGCTTCACACGGAACCGAACCCACGACACGCCGTCGCGCTCGAACTCCTGGATCTGGAATGCGTGCAGCGAAGAGGTGCGCGCGCCCGTGTCGATCTTGGCTTTGAGCCAGTCGACTCCGAGATCAGGCAGGCTCACCCATTCTCGCCACCCGATAAGGGTGTTTGAATGGGATGACTTACTCACCCGACCATCCTGGCAGGAAATCCCCCGTGAAGATCGCAGTGCTCTCCCGCGCGCCGCAGGCGTACTCCACCCAAAGGCTGCGCGCCGCTGCGCTCCAGCGAGGTCACAACGTCAAGGTGCTCAACACGCTGCGATTCGCGATCGACCTCACCGCAGACGAGCCGGACCTGCACTACCGGGGCCGTCAGCTCAGCGACTACGACGCGATCCTGCCTCGCATCGGCAACTCGATCACCTACTTCGGCACCGCCGTCGTGCGCCAGTTCGAGCAGATGGACGTCTACACGCCGAACACGGCGAACGGGATCTCGAGCGCGCGGGACAAGCTCCGCGCGAATCAGATCCTCTCGCGCCACAACATCGCGATGCCTCCCACGGCCTTCGTCCGCAACCGTGCGGACGTCCGTCCGGCGATCGAACGCGTCGGGGGTGCTCCTGTCGTCATCAAGCTCCTCGAGGGCACGCAGGGGATCGGTGTGATCCTCGCGCCGCAGGTGAAGGTGGCCGAGGCCATCATCGAGACGCTGCACTCGACCAAGCAGAACGTGCTGATCCAGAAGTTCATCTCCGAGAGCCGCGGGCGCGACATCCGCGCTCTCGTCGTGGGCGACCGCGTGGTCGCCGCGATGCGGCGATCGGCGGCGGGTGACGAGTTCCGCTCGAACGTCCACCGTGGAGGCTCGGTGGAAGCCGTCGAGCTCGATCCGATCTACGAGCGCGCAGCCGTGCGCTCAGCCCAGATCATGGGGCTCCGCGTCGCCGGAGTCGACATGCTCGAAGGCGACGACGGCCCGCTCGTCATGGAGGTCAACTCGTCGCCTGGCCTGCAGGGCATCGAGACGGCCACGAAGCTCGACGTCGCAGGCGCCATCATCGACTACATCGCCGGCCAGGTCGCATTCCCCGAGATCGATGTGCGTCAGCGCCTGACCGTCTCCACGGGATACGGGGTCGCCGAGCTCATGGTGCACGGAGCTGTCGACCTCGTCGGCAAGACACTCGGCGAAGCCGGACTGTGGGAGCGCGACATCACCGTGCTCACGCTGCACCGCGGCGTCTCCGTCATCCCGAACCCGCGCAAGCACGTCGTCCTCGAGGCCGAGGATCGGCTCTTCTGCTTCGGCAAGCTCGACGAGATGCGGTCGATGGTTCCGGAACGTCGCCGTCGCCGCGCAAAGGTCCGTCGCCTTCCGCGTCAGCCGCTGTCGGAGTGAACGACGAAGCGCGGCCGTCCTCGCGATGAGGTGCGGCCGCGCTTCTGCGTGTGCGGGGGTCAGCTCAACGCGGACGCTGCGCCCTGACCTTGGTGGGGTCGATGCCCTTCGGGATCGGCAGCGACGAGATCGATTGCGACACGGATTCGATGCGTCGGATGACGGCACCCATGGTGGCCTTGTCGATGACCTTCGGAAGCTTCTTGATGGTCTTTGCGAGATCGGCGATCGCGACGTCGTCGTCGCCGTGGCCGACGTAGAGCACCGTGACCGGCACGCCGTGGGCCACACGGGCTGCCTTGCTGCGCTCATCGTTGACCAGTCGGGTGAGGCGGCCGCGGGAGCCCTCTCCGACGACCACGACGCCGCCGCGACCCACGGTGCGGTAGACGGCATCCTGCGTCTTCGGGTTGATGCCGACCGGCGTCTCGGATCCCTGCCAGTTGCGTCCGAGGCTCGTGCTCAGCACGTGGCCCGTGGCGCCGGGCATACCGTCGATCTTCTGGTACATCGCAGAAGTCGACAGGCGCGTCATCAGGAACATCGCGCCGAGCAGACCGAGCATCAGACCGGAGATGCCCCAGAGGATGAGAGTCCAGACCTGGAACGGCGGGATCAGGTAGCCCACGATGAGGCCGATGAGGACACCGATGACCAGCAGCGCGATCTGGGCCCAGGGCAGCCAGGGGTAGATCTCCCTCGTGAACTTGAAGAGGGACTTGATCTGGGAGAAGAATCCCGGACGCTTCTCGGGCGCGGACGTGCGGTTTGCCATGTGCATAAGAATACCGACTCCGGGGTGCGCTGATGGCGTCGTTCGCGTCGGGCGGATTCGGGCGCCTCGTCTTCTCCTGCACACGCGGCCGATTCCTGCGCATGCGTGCACATCAAGCGATGTCTGTGCGGGAGCGCCGTGCGATGCGATGACATGGGGGAATGGCGGAGACGGAAACGAAGGCGAGCGGTGCGGTACTGGTGCCCGGTGCGCATCGGACGATCAGGAGGATCGACGCGGACGAGGGGCCGTACGCGGGAACGCTGGTCACCCGAGGCGCGGCGATGGCCGTTCTGGTGGACTCCGCCTCGATCAGCGGGTGGGCTGGGTGGGACCACGCCGGTGACGACCACGTCGCGGGGCCGCTCGACATCGTGCGGCGCGCCGACGGGCACGACGCGCTGCTCCCATGGTGCACCGAGAGGGTCTCGACGTTCGTCGGTCGTCGCGCGGCAGCCGGCGTCGCGCTCGGCTCCGGGGAGATGACGACCCTGGTCGCCAGCATCCTGCGAGGTCTCGGTGAGCTCGGACGGACCGACGAGCACGAACACACGGGTGGCTGGTGGCTCACGGATGACGGGCGACCGACTTTCGTGATCGGCGCAGGCGAGACGGCACGGACGGCAGCGGCGGGTCTCGTCGCGCGGATTCGCGAGGACTGCGTCGACCGCGCACTCGGTCGCCTGCTCGTCACGATCGAGGAAGGGCTGAGCGCTGCCACAGGACGGCCGGGGATGCCGATGCGACAGCTCGAGGGGTGGGAGGCGGACCTGTTCGACACCGCGGCGCCGAAACCGCTGAGACGCGATGTGCATGCGCCTGAGCTGGCGAGAAGTGCGGACGCAGCGATCCGCGCAGCGGTCGTGCGACCCGACGAGCGAAGTCGGATGAGAACCCGTGCCACTCGACCTATGGCGGACAACCGCGTGCGCGCTGTGACGTCTCGCGTCGTCGCGCCCTTGCTGCGTCGCCTCGACCTCTGGCGGGGTGCGATGCTCCTCGTGGTCGCGCGCCGGCATCGGAGAGACGCGGATCGAGCACGCGCCGCCCGCGTCGACAGGAGGATGGAGGCCCCCACAGGGGGCGTCCGAACCCCCGTGCGACGTGGGCGGAGGGCGATCGTCGCTGCGGCTGCGGCCGTAGCGGTGCTCGCCGGCGGACTCCTCTGGCCTGGGGGAGCGACAGGGGAACCGGGCGACGGGGGTACCACGGCGGTGCCGACGAGCGGTCGGGACGCGGAGCAGATCGACTCTGCGTCTGCCGATCCGTCACCGGCGGCGACGCCGACGGCACCCGAACCGAAGCCGGACGAGTCCCCGAAGGGATCACCGCCCGAGCGAGCCGATCCGGAGGATCCGGTCGAGGCGGCGCACCACCTCATCGACGCGATCAGGACCTGCGCGGCGAACGACGACGCGGTCTGCGCCGAAGCGGTCGCTCAGGGGTCCATCGGGGTCGCGGACGCATTGGCGGGAGGTGAGGGAGTGCTACAGCTCGAACCCGTGGACGAGTACGGGGATGTCGCCGTGATCCGAGCTCCTGCGTCGGGAGGGGAAGAGGACGGTGCGGAGTCCGCCGCCGGGGAGCGCATGGTCGTACTCGTCCGGGTGGCAGAGAAATGGCTGGTCCGCGACGTGTACGACGTCGCGGACCAGCCAGGATGATGCGGTGGTCAGGCTCCGAGCTGAGCGGCGAACTGCGCCGACTCGAGGCGGGCCTTCACAGCACCGAGGAAGCGAGCGGCGTCTGCTCCGTCGATGATGCGGTGGTCGTACGAGAGAGCGAGATACACGTACGAGCGGACGGCGATCGCGTCTGCGCCGCCGACCTTGACGAGACCGGGGCGCTTGACGACCGTTCCGGTGCCGAGGATCGCCGACTGCGGCAGGAAGACGACCGGAGTGTCGAACAGCGCGCCACGCGAACCCGTGTTGGTCAGCGTGAACGTGCCGCCGGCGAGCTCGTCGGGCTTCAGCTTGTTGTCGCGCGTGCGTGCCGCGAGGTCGGCGATCTCATGCGCGATCTCGGCGATGTTCTTCGACGCGGCGTCGCGCAGCACCGGCGTGAGTAGACCGCGCTCGGTGTCCACGGCGATCGAGACGTTCTCGGACTCGGGGTAGATGATCTGCTCGCCGTCGACCGTGGCGTTCACGATCGGGAAGGCACGCAGAGCCTCTGCGGCAGCGAGGGCGAAGAACGGCAGGAACGACAGCTTGTCGCCCGTCTTCTCGAGGAAAGACGCCTTGACGCTGTCGCGGTACTCCGCCAGAGCGGTCACATCGACCTCGACGACCGTCGTGAGCTGTGCGGTCTGCTGCATCGACTCGACGGCGCGCTTGGCCAGAACCTTGCGCAGGCGCGACATCGGCTGCGTGGTGCCACGCAACGGCGAGACCTCGAGCGGAGCGGGCGCAGCAGGGGCGGCCGCAGCGGCGGGTGCCGCCGACGCGCTCTCTGCGGCCTTGAGCACATCTTCCTTACGGATGCGTCCGCCGACGCCGGTGCCGGTGACACTGGCCAGGTCGACGCCCTGCTGCGAAGCCAGACGGCGCACGAGCGGGGTCACGTACAGGTTGTCGCTCTCGGTCGGGAGGGACAGCTTCTGCTCGGCCGGAGCTGGAGCCGGAGCCGATGCCGCCGCGGGCGCGGGCTCGGACGGCGCTGCCGCCGGGGCGGGGGCGACAGGTGCGGACGCACCCTCGCTTGCCGGAGCCTGCTGCACGGGGGCTTCTGCCGCGGGAGCAGCAGGTGCCTCTGCCGCAGATGCGGGAGTCTCGGTGGGAGCGGCAGGAGCCTCGGCGGCCGGAGCCTCCGCAGCCGGTGCGGCGGCGGGAGCTGCTCCAGAACCGACACGAGCAAGCACAGCGCCGACCTCGACGGTCTCGTCTTCGGCGGCGACGATCTCCTGCAGCACGCCGGCGACCGGCGAGGGGATCTCGGTGTCGACCTTGTCGGTCGAGATCTCCAGCAGTGCCTCGTCGACCTCGACGGTGTCGCCGATCTGCTTGAGCCAGCGGGTGACGGTGCCTTCGGTCACACTCTCGCCGAGTTCGGGGAGGACGATGTCCGTGGCGTCGCCTGCGGGGGCAGCGGCCGGAGCAGCCGCGGCAGCGGGCGCGGCTTCGGCAGCAGGAGCGGGCTCCGAGGGGGCCTCGGCCTGCGGCGCGGCAGCCTGAGGCGCCTCCTCCGCGGCCGGCGCTGCGGCTGCAGGAGCATCCTCGGCAGGAGCAGCGGCGCTGCCGTCGCCGATACGCGCGAGCAGCGCGCCGACCTCGACGGTCTCGTCCTCGGCGACGAGGATTTCCTCGATCACACCGGTGACGGGCGAGGGGATCTCGGTGTCGACCTTGTCGGTCGAGATCTCGAGCAGGCCCTCATCCGCCTGAACGGTGTCTCCCACCTGCTTGAGCCAGCGGGTGACGGTACCCTCTGTGACGCTCTCGCCGAGAGGGGGGAGGACGACGGATGTGCTCATGACTGAGTCTCCTTCAGGAAGTTAAATGACGCGTGTCTAGCTTAGTGAACTGTTCACCGGTTGGTGTTCAGAGGGCGTGCAGCGGCTTTCCGGCGAGCGCGAGGAAGGCTTCACCGAGCGCCTCGCTCTGTGTGGGATGCGCATGGATCAGGGGGGCGATGTCCTCGGGGTGGGCCTCCCACGCGACGGCCAGCTGGCCCTCGGTGATGAGCTCGCCCACTCGGTCGCCGAGCAGATGGACACCGATGACGGGCCCGTCCTTGAGCCGGACCACCTTCACGAGGCCGGCTGTGCCGATGATCTCGCTCTTGCCGTTGCCGGCGAGGTTGTACTCGTACGCCACGACAGCGTCGGCGCCGTGCTCGGTGACGGCAGCCTCCTCCGTGACGCCGACCGAGGCGACCTCGGGGCTCGAGTACGTGACCTTCGGGATCTGGATGTCGGGGACGTGCGCGGGGGAGAGACCGGCGATGCGTTCCGCGACGGCGATGCCCTGCTGGAAACCGCGGTGAGCGAGCTGCAGACCGGGCGTGATGTCTCCGACGGCCCAGAGCCCGGGCACACCGGTGCGCAGGTCCTGATCGACCGTGACGAAACCACGATCGAGAGCCACGCCGGCCTCTTCGAAGCCGAGGTCGGCCGTGACCGGACCTCGTCCGACCGCCACGAGAAGGTAGTCGGCGGTGAACTCCTTGCCGTCCTCCAGTGTGACGGTCACCGAGCTGTCGTCCTGCGTGGCGCTCTGGTAGCGGATTCCGAGGGAGTACTGGATGCCGCGGCGGCGGAACGCCCGTTCGAGGCCCTTGCTCATCGCGATGTCCTCGTTGGGCACCAGGTGCGGCAGCGCTTCGATGATGGTGACCTCGGTGCCGAACGAACGCCAGACGCTGGCGAACTCCACGCCGATCACGCCGCCGCCGAGCACGAGCACGCGCTCGGGGATCACGTCGAGCGACAGCGCCTGTTCGCTGGTGAGGATCCGCCCGCCGATCTCGAGCCCCGGGAGGGTCCGGCTGTACGAGCCGGTGGCGAGGATGACATCGGCGCCGACGTAGACGTCGTCGCCCACGCTCACCGACCGGTCGGCGTTCAGGCGACCGAAGCCGGCGACGGTCGTGATGCCGCGGGCCTTCACCAGGCCCTCGAGGCCCTTGTACTTCTTCGCGACGATCCCCTCGCGGTATGCGCGCACCCCGGCGGGGTCGATTCCGTCGAGGGTCGCGGAGATGCCGACGTGGGCGGCGTCTCGCACATGCTCGGCGACCTCGGCCGCGTGCAGCAGCGCCTTCGTCGGGATGCAGCCGCGGTGCAGGCAGGTGCCGCCGACCTTGTCCTTCTCGATGAGCGCGACGGACTTGCCGAGCTCGCTCGCACGCAGAGCAGCGGCGTACCCGCCGCTGCCTCCGCCCAGGACGACGATGTCGAAGGTGTGCGTGGTCATGGTCATGCCTCCTTGTGGGATGCTTCGGCGAACGCGATGATCGACCGGACCATCGCTCCGGTGGGGCCCTTGTCGGTGAAGCCGTACGGTGCGCCGTTGTGCTCGCCGGAGCCGGCGATGTCGAGGTGCACCCACGGGATGCGCGGGGCGTCCTTCTCGTCGGAGACCCGGCCGACGAAGCGGCGCAGGAAGAGGCCGGCGTACGACGCGCCACCCATCCGATCGCTCATGTTGGCGTTCTGCATGTCGGCGATGGGGGAGTCCAGCGAGTCCTCCATGTAGGCCGGGAGCGGCATGTGCCACGCGAGCTCATCGGCGGCGTCGGCGGCGGCGAGGAACTCCGCGACGGCGTCGTCGTCACCGAACACGCCGGTGTGGCGGTGCCCGAGAGCCATCACGATCGCTCCGGTGAGAGTCGCGACGTCGATGATGACGTCGGGGTTCTCGCGGCTGGCCGCGACGAGGCCGTCGGCCATGACCAGGCGCCCCTCTGCATCCGTGTTCGGAACCTCGACGGTCGTGCCGTCGAGGATGCGGATGACGTCTCCCGGACGCAATGCGCGACCTGACGGCATGTTGTCGGTGATGCAGAGCCAAGCGGTGACGTGCACGGGCAGGGCGAGAGCGGCGATCGCCCGCAGTGCTGCGACGCTCGTCGCGGCACCGGCCATGTCGAACTTCATGCCGACCATCGAGGCCGCCGGCTTGAGTGACAGCCCACCGGTGTCGAACGTGATCCCCTTGCCGACGAGTGCGATGTGACGTGTGGCGTTCGCGGGTGCGTAGTCGAGACGGACGAGGCGCGGCGGCCTGTCGGAGCCCTGCGCGACGCCGAGGATACCGCCGAAGCCCTGTTCGGCGAGCGACTTCTCGTCGAGGATCTCCACCGAGACATCCGCCAGCCCGTCGACGCTGTCGGCTGCGCTCTGTGCGAGCTGGGCCGGGCTCTGCCACTCGGCCGGGACGAACACGAGATCCTTGATGAGGGCCATCGCCTCGCCGACGGCGATGGACCTGGAGAGTGCGGACTCGTCGAGGTCGGCATGCAGCAGGACGGAAGACGCGCGGGTCTTGCCCGACTCCTTGCGGTAGCCGTCGAACCGGTAGCCGCCGAGCACGGCGCCCTCTGCGGCGGCGGCCGCGAACTGCTCGAGACCGGGAGCCAGGGCCACCGAGACCGTCTCGAAGCCGGTCAGAGACCGGAGGGCTGTGCCTACGGCGTTGCGCACGGCGGAGGCATCGGGCTCAGGGCCTACGCCGACGACGGCGAACGGCAGGGTCGTGACCTCGGGGGCGTAGGCCCGCGTGAACGACGAGGCCGAGCCGGTGTGCCCGACGGCCTGCAGGGAATCGGCGAGTCCGGGGTAGCCGGTCAGCGACTCTGCGGAGTCCGAGATCTCGGGGATGACGAGCACTGCGGCGTCTGCAGCGCTTCCTGGGAACTGATCTGAGGTGCGCGAGAGCGCGGGAAGCGTCATACCTCCATCCTAGGAGGGTCGCGCGCCCGGGCGCCGGGCGGGTGTTCGCTCTCAGCTTGAAGGTCACCGCCCGGCCGTCCGAAGCTGCTCGTAGCATTGACTCATGCCCTTCTCCGGAGAGATCCATGAACGTGTAGCGAACGCACCGGTCGTGCCGCGCGGACTGCCCCTTGTCCTGCTCCTGACGGGTTTCACCGACGCAGGCAGCGCCGTCTCCGGGCTCATCGAGCACCTTCGCGAGACGACGTCGCCCGAGCCGATCGCCGTCTTCGACAACGACGTGCTGCTGGACTACCGCGCCCGCCGCCCGGTGATCTCCTTCGACCAGGATCACCTGACCGAGTTCCGTCCTGCCCGGCTGGAGCTCTCGCTCGCGACCGACGCCCTCGGCCAGAAGTTCCTCCTCCTCGCCGGTTACGAGCCGGACTTCGCCTGGAACGAGTTCGCGCGCACCGTGCTCGAGCTCGCCGACGAATTCGAGGTCTCCGGGCTCAACTGGGTGCACTCGATCGCGATGCCGGTCCCGCACACCCGCCCCATCGGCACGACGGTGAGCGGCAACCGCCGTGAGCTCACCGTGGCTCACTCGGTATGGCGCCCGCGCACCCAGGTGCCGGCCACTGCGGGGCATCTCCTCGAATTCCGCTTCGCGGAGCACGGCGAGCGCGTCGTCGGGTTCGTGCTGCTCGTACCGCACTACCTCGCCGAGACCGAGAACCCCGACGCCGTGATCGCGGCAGCCGAGAAGCTGATGGCCGCCACGGGCCTGGTCATCCTGCTCGATGAGGTGCAGGAGCGCCGCCAGGACTACCTCACGCGCGTCGACGACCAGGTGCTGGGCAACGATGAGCTGCAGCAGATGGTGCAGGGGCTCGAGCGCCGCTACGACGCGTATATGGCCGGTCGTGATCCTGAGGACGGGTCGTACGACGAGGGCGGATTCAACGAGCGCGACCTGCCGAGCGCGGATGAGCTCGCCGCAGAACTCGAGCGCTACCTCGCCTCGCGCCCCAGCGGCGACGAGGACAAGCCGGGTCGCGGCTGACATCGAGCGAGCGAACTTGGGCGGATTGCACCTGCATGCCCACACGTGTGCGATACTAGGACTCTGACCCGTTGTCAATCGATCTTTCCGGAGATCGGACTTGACAAGGGTCTTACTAGTGTCCGAAATGCTCCGGGGCCTGCGAGCGGCCCCGTGAAAGGCGAAACGTGACTCCTGCCACGACGAAGAAGACCCGGACGAAGAAGACCGCCGACGCTCCCGAGGTCGATGCTCCGGTCGAGGAGGCCGCTGAGAAGCCGGCGCCCAAGACCGCCGCGCAGCGTGCCGCTGCCAAGCGCGCGCCCGCGAAGAAGAAGAAGGCCGATGACATCGTCGAAGACGACGAGACTCCTCCCGCCGCAGAGCCCGATGAGGACGACGAGGACTCCAAGCCGAAGTTCACCGAGCCTCTGCCCACGGGAGCGATCGTCATCTCGTCGAACGACGACGAAGACGTGCCCGTCTACTCCACCCAGATCACCGGTGCGACCGCCGACCCTGTCAAGGACTACCTGAAGCAGATCGGAAAGGTCGCCCTGCTGAACGCGGCCGAAGAGGTCGAGCTCGCGATGCGCATCGAGGCCGGCCTGTTCGCCGAGGAGAAGCTCTCCACGATGACGGCCGCCGAGAAGGCCAGCCAGCTCGGGCTCGACCTGCAGTGGGTCGCCCGCGACGGTCAGCGCGCGAAGAGCCACCTGCTCGGTGCGAACCTCCGTCTCGTCGTCTCGCTCGCCAAGCGCTACACCGGCCGCGGCATGCAGTTCCTGGACCTGATCCAGGAGGGCAACCTCGGTCTGATCCGCGCCGTCGAGAAGTTCGACTACACCAAGGGCTTCAAGTTCTCGACGTACGCCACCTGGTGGATCCGTCAGGCGATCACCCGCGCGATGGCAGACCAGGCCCGCACCATCCGCATCCCCGTGCACATGGTCGAGGTCATCAACAAGCTCGCCCGAGTGCAGCGCCAGATGCTGCAGGACCTGGGCCGTGAGCCCACGCCCGAAGAGCTCAGCCGCGAGCTGGACATGACGCCCGAGAAGGTCGTCGAGGTGCAGAAGTACGGCCGCGAGCCGATCTCCCTGCACACGCCTCTCGGTGAGGACGGCGACAGCGAGTTCGGTGACCTCATCGAGGACACCGAGGCAGTGGTCCCCGCGGATGCCGTGGGCTTCACGATGCTGCAGCGTCAGCTGGAGCAGCTGCTCGACTCGCTCTCCGAGCGTGAGGCCGGTGTCATCCGGATGCGCTTCGGACTCGGCGACGGACAGCCCAAGACCCTCGACCAGATCGGTGACACGTTCGGCGTGACGCGTGAGCGCATCCGTCAGATCGAGTCGAAGACGATGGCGAAGCTCCGCCACCCGAGCCGCTCGCAGTCGCTGCGGGACTACCTCGAGTGATGCAGGCGAACGAAGGCAAGGCGCTCGAAGCGAGCGTCGACGGCAAGAACTATGCGCGCATCCCGCTGCGGACGCGAGTCGTCATGCCGAACGACGACCTCGACTCCGTCGTCCTGGAGTACGCGAAGGAAGCTGTTCAGCCGGGTGACCTGCTGTTCGTGACCGAGAAGATCGTGGCGATCACGCAGGGCCGGTCGTACCGGCTCGACGAGATCACGCCCCGTCCGCTTGCGCGCTTCCTGTCGCGATACGTCGTCCGCACCTCCTACGGCATCGGTCTCGGCATGCCCGAGACGATGGAGATGGCGCTGCGCGAATGCGGCACCCTGCGGATCCTCTTCGCAGCCGGCGTCTCGGTGATCACCAAGGCCTTCGGGCGTCGCGGTGACTTCTACCGCATCGCGGGTGACAAGGCACGCGCCATCGACGGCCCGACGAAGAACACGATCCCGCCGTACAACCAGGCGGTCGTCCTCGGACCGAAGAACCCGCGCGAGGTGGCCCTCCGTCTGAAGAAGATGCTCGGCGGAGACCTCGAGGTCGCCGTCGTCGACATCAACGACATCGGCGGCAACATCCTCGGCTCGACGCTCGACAAGGCGGGGGAGCGTCGGCTCGTCCAGATCCTGGGCGACAATCCTCTCGGACAGGCGACGCAGTCGACCCCGATGGGGATCGTCCGCGAGGTCTGACCTCCGCGTGATCGACGCCTCAGCAAGAAGGGCCCGGATGCTCAGCATCCGGGCCCTTCTTCATGCCTGCCGCGGTCAGAACCCGATCGCGGCCTGGTAGCGCGGCTTGTGCCCTGTGCGGATCCCGGTGACGCTCGGCTTGTTCTCGTACACGCCGGCGCCCCAGTTGCCCTCGACGAGCACCGGACCGTCAGGCGTGACCACGACATCCCAGCCGACGTACTGGATCTGCGGTACGACGCGCGCGACCTGATCGACGAACTCGCGGACCTCGTCCATCATGGGCAGCTGGAAGTCGGCGATCGGGAAGCCGGAGTCCGGGTGCGTGACGTGCACGTGGCCGTGAGAGTCGTATCCGGATCCCACAGAGTGACCGTTCTCGTCGAGCATCGTGTAGAAGCCGCCGAAGCTCATCTGGTCGCTCACCGCTCCGCGTCCGAACTTCTGGGCCATCGCGAGGATGTGCGTCTTCTCGCCATCGAAGAATGCGGTGATGCGGGTGGTGTTCACGGTGCCGGGGCACACGGCCGCGAGGTCGGCGTGCTGGCGGATGACCTCTTCGACGAGGACCTGCTTCTTCGAGAGCAGCTCGGCGTGGAACGCATCCCAGTCGGTCACGTCGGCGGCGTGGTAGCGGTGGACACCCGTGCCCGCCTGGCCGTGCGTCTCCTTCACGACGATCGTGCCCTGGCGCTCGGTGAATGAACGCAGGTCGTCTGCGTTGCCCTGCGTGATGAGCATCCACTCCCTCTTGAGGAAGGCATCGAAGACGGCGTTGAACTCTGCCTTGTCATGGAACAGGTGCCGATAGTCGGGGTGGTCGTACTTCTGCGAGATCTCGTTCGACACGGGGTGGGTCATGAACGTGTCGCGCTCCGCCTTGGTGAGGATCGCGAAGTCGTAGTCGATGTAGTCCTGGAACCCGACGTTGTGGCGGCCCGCTGACCACAGCATGTCGACGACCACGAGGGGAACGGCCTTGCCGTGCTGAGAAGACGCCTCTTTGGCCCTCTCGATGACCGAGGCGACGTCGATGCGGCGAGCACGCGCCAGCAGATAGCGGACGCGGGGCGCGAGGGAAAAGCGTGACATGGATCTCCAAGTTCGGGGTCCCCTCCAGTCTACGGTGGGTGCGTGGAGCATCCTGAGAAGGCGGAGCTAGGCTGGAAACGTGTGTGAGAAGACATCCAGCTCCCGCCCGCGCGCGATGATCTCGCGGTCGGCGCTCGCGGTCGCATCCGCTGCCGCCGTCGATGCAGGGGGACGCGTCGCCGACCTCCGCCGCGATGCCTGGGGGCATGGGGTGCTCTCCGTCGCACACGCGGTGGTCGCCGCCGGTGCGGAGGCCGTGCTGGTCGACCATGCCGAGGAAGTCGAGGCCCTGGCTCTCGAAGGCATCGACGCCGTGACGACCGGCGCACCGGATATCGACCCCTTCCTGCTCTACGGGCTCCCCGATGCGGAGGGAGCACTGAGCGCGAGGCCGGTCATGCGGCTCGTCGGCAGAGTGCTCTCCACGAAGCCGCTCAGGGCCGGAGACGCGGTCTCCTACGGCTACACCCATCGAGTGGCCCATGACACGACGGCCGCACTCATCACCGGCGGCTACGCCCAGGGGATCGTGCGCGCGCTGGGCAATGCCGCCCACGTGGAGATCGACGGTGTGCAGCGCCCGATCATCGGGCGTGTCGCGATGGATGTGTGCGTGATAGATCTGCAGGGATCCGCCGCCGTCACCGTGGGCGCCGAGGCCACCTACTTCGGAGGTCGCGGGCCGGCCGCTCCCGGGCTCGCCCGATGGAGCGCCGTCACCGGACTCACGATCGCCGAGCTCGTCACCGTCGCGGGGGCACACGCGGAGCGGGGGTGGGAGGCATGAGTCGGCCGGAGCTGCGGATCGACACCGACCTGTTCCGAGCGAACATCCGCGCGGTCCGCGATCGCATCGCCCCGTCGGAGCTCATGGTCGTCCTCAAGGACGACGCGTACGGTCACGGACTCCGGTGGGCCGTCGAGGCGGCGAAGGACACGGGCGTCGAGTGGTACGGGTCATACGACGTCCGAAGCGGGGTCGAAGCACGACGCGTGCTCGGCGACACCGGTCGGATCTTCGCGTGGGTCACCTCGACGGACGAGGAGATCGACGACGCGCTGCGCGCCGACATCGACCTCGGCGTCGGATCGGCGGAGTACCTGGCGCGCATCACCGCCAGGGCTGCGCATGCCGGCGCGCGGGCACGGATCCACCTCAAGATCGACACGGGGCTGCGTCGCAACGGTCTGCTCCCGGCCGAGTGGGAGCGCACCGTCGCCGATGTGCGCGCGGGTGAAGCGGCGGGACACCTCGAGCTCGCCGGGATCTGGAGCCATCTCGCCGAGGCGAGCGACGACGAGGACGACGATGCTCAGGCCCTGTTCCTCGATGCCGTCCGTGTCGTGGAGCAGTCCGGACCGACGCCCGAGGCGCTGCACCTGACGGCATCCGCTGCGTCCTGGTGGCGGCCGGAGCTCCGCGGCTCGCTGTCTCGGATCGGGGCGTTCTGCTACGGCGTCCGCTCGGCGGAGGGACCCGACCTGCCGGGTGTCACGCCGGTGGCCGAGCTCACGGCGACGGTCCGGAAGATCGTGGACGGGAACGCTCAGGTCGGCGTCGGGTCGTTCGACGGCATCCCGTCCACTCTCGCGGGAGCAGACGTGGGCACCCCGGGCGGATCTCGCGAGCTGCTGCGGATCGACGAGACGACGTCGCTGGTCCAGGGGTGGCCGGGGATGCAGATCGGCGACTCGGTCTGGCTGTTCGGCGCGGGCGAGCACGGAGAAGCGAGTGCGACGACCCTCGCCGAGCGCGTCGACTCCGTCGGCGAGGAGATCCTCACCCGGCTCACGAGCCGCGTGCGCCGGGTCACCACCCCTTAACGAAGGCGGAGCCCGTCTGATGACGGGCTCCGAGGCGGATCGAACCGCGATCGATCAGTCAATCAGTCGTGCGGTCTCGTCGTGCCAGCTCGTTGCGATGCTGCGGAGCTTCTCTTCGTACTTGCGACCGTGGTGGGCGCAGAACAGGAGCTCGGATCCGTTGACCTCGGCGGCGATGTAGGCCTGAGCGCCACATGAATCACAGCGATCCATGGCGGTCAGGCGGAACTCGACGGCGGAGGTCTCACGTTCGGTCGTTGCGTTCATCTCGGGGCCTCCTTGAGTGTCGGGTTCGCTGGCTGGGCGTGTTCAATACAACCACGCTGGGGCTGTGTGCATGCCCGGTTTGCGGCGTGTTTCGCTCAGCGCGTACGCGCGGGTGCCGTACTGAGGGCTCCCGGGGAGTGTCTGCGGCTGGTGGAGAGGCATCGCGAATAGACTCGGAGATTGTGACCGCCGAGTATTCCGCCCATCATCTCCAGGTGCTCGAAGGGCTCGAGGCCGTCCGCAAGCGCCCAGGTATGTACATCGGCTCGAACGGATCCCCGGGCCTGATGCACTGCCTCTGGGAGATCATCGACAACGCCGTCGACGAGGCCGTCGCGGGCAACGGCTCGAAGATCGACATCATCCTGCATGAGGACGGCAGTGTCGAGGTCCACGACCGCGGTCGCGGCATCCCCGTCGACGTCGAACCGCGCACCGGTCTCACCGGCGTCGAGGTCGTCTTCACGAAGCTGCATGCCGGCGGCAAGTTCGGTGGAGGCTCGTACGCGGCATCCGGTGGCCTGCACGGTGTGGGCGCCTCTGTGGTGAACGCCCTCTCGGAGCGGCTCGACGTCGAGGTAGACCGAGGTGGCAAGACCTATGCCATGTCGTTCCATCGCGGCGAGCCCGGACTCTTCGCCGACAAGGGTGAGAAGCGGCCGGACGCTCCGTTCACCCCGTTCCAGGACAAGAGCGAGCTGCGGGTCGTCGGCAAGGCGCCGCGCGGCACGAGCGGAACACGTATCCGCTATTGGGCGGATCACCAGATCTTCACGAAGGATGCCGCGTTCCAGCTCAACGACCTGGTGACTCGCGCACGTCAGACGGCGTTCCTCGTCCCAGGGCTGGAACTCGTGATCCGCGACGAGCGCGCGGCCAACGGCGCCGAGGTCGAGGGCCAGCCGATCGAGACGTCCTACCGGTACGACGGCGGCATCTCGGAGTTCGTCGAGTACCTCGCGAACGACGCTCCCGTCACCGACACCTGGCGCATCCAGGGCGAAGGCACGTTCAAAGAGACAGTGCCGGTGCTGCAGGCCGACGGCCACATGATCGCCACAGATGTGGAGCGCGTCTGCGCCGTCGACATCGCGATGCGGTGGGGCACCGGCTACGACACGACCACGCGGTCGTTCGTCAACATCATCGCGACCCCCAAGGGCGGCACCCACCAGCAGGGCTTCGAGCAGGAGCTGCTCAAGGTGCTGCGCTCGCAGGTCGAGCAGAACGCACGTCGATTGAAGGTCGGCAGCAACGACAAGCTCGAGAAGGACGACGTCCTCGCCGGGCTCACCGCGGTGCTCACGGTGAACGTCCCCGAGCCGCAGTTCGAGGGCCAGACGAAGGAGATCCTCGGCACCCCGGCCGTACGTCAGATCGTGGCCCAGGTGCTCCGGAAGGATCTCGGCGCCCGATTCAGCTCAACGAAGCGCGACGACAAGAGCCAGTCGACGCAGCTGCTCGACAAGGTGGTCGCGGAGATGAAGGCACGAGTCTCCGCTCGTGCCCACAAGGAGACCCAGCGCCGAAAGAACGCGCTCGAGTCCTCGACCCTTCCGACCAAGCTGGTCGACTGCCGCACGAACGAGGTGGAGCGCAGCGAGCTGTTCATCGTCGAGGGAGACTCCGCGCTCGGCACAGCGAAGAACGCGCGGAACAGCGAGTTCCAGGCGCTGCTGCCCATTCGCGGAAAGATCCTCAACGTCCAGAAGGCGTCGGTCGGCGACATGCTGTCGAACGCCGAGTGCGCATCGATCATCCAGGTGATCGGTGCGGGCTCCGGCCGCAGCTTCGACATCGACGCCGCGCGGTACGGCAAGGTCATCCTGATGAGCGACGCCGATGTCGACGGCGCGCACATCCGCACGCTCCTGCTCACGCTGTTCTATCGCTACATGCGGCCGCTCATCGAGCATGGCCGCGTGTTCGCCGCGGTGCCGCCGCTGCACCGCGTGATCGTGATGAATCCGGGCTCCAAGCCCAACGAGACCATCTACACCTACAGCGAGCAGGAGATGCACGCCCTTCTCGCCAAGCTCCGCAAGTCGGGCAAGCGGTGGCACGAGCCGATTCAGCGTTACAAGGGACTCGGCGAGATGGACGCGGAGCAGCTCGCCACGACCACCATGGAACGCGGCGGCCGCCTGCTGCGCCGGGTGCGCATGGAGGATGCCGAGGCGGCGGGTCGCGTGTTCGAGCTGCTGATGGGCAACGAGGTCGCGCCTCGACGTGAGTTCATCATCGATTCGTCCGATCGCCTCTCCCGGGAATCGATCGACGCCTGATCGGTCAGCGCCTCAGCGCCAGAGCCGCGCGGTAGACGTCGAGCAGCGCGTCGCGGTGGGCGTTCGGCAAGCGGCGTGGAACAGCGCTCAGACCAGAGTGCGGCCGATGCTCCCGATCACGCCGTCCACCGGCTGACCCGATGCGTCGCGTCGTGCGCCGGGTTCGGGGAGCTTGCGCACCGCACCCGTCGGATCGACGGCCTGCGCCGGGCTCGGCCCGACCCAGGCGACCATGAGGCGGTCCTCGCCCTTCAGGAAGGCGTGGGCACGGACTCCGCCGGTCGCTCGGCCCTTCGAGGGATACTCCGCGAACGAGGTCACCTTGGCACGTCCCGGTTCGGTACCGGGCAGGCTGCTGTCGGAACCGGAGACCGTGGCGACGACGGCATCGGCATCCGGAGTGACAGCGCCGAAGAACAGCACGGACGCGCCGGCCCCCAGCTTCATGCCCGCCATGCCGCCGGCCGGTGCTCCCTGCGGGCGCACCGCTGAGGCCGAGAAGCGCAGCAGCTGGGCATCCGTGGTCACGAACACGAGGTCTGCGTCATCCTGAGCCTCGACAGCACCCACGACCGTGTCGCCGGGCTTCATGCCGATGACCTCGAGGTCGGGACGCACGGGGAGCGTGGAGGGAACGATCCGCTTGACTGTGCCCTGGGCCGTGCCCAGGGCGATCGGGACGTCGCTGTCGAAGCGCACGAACGCGAGGATCCGCTCTCCGCGGGTGGTGATCCCGAGGTAGTCGCGCAGCGGCGCGCCTGCTGCGAGCTGCACGGAAGACGACGGTACCGACGGCAGATCGACGGGGGAGAAGCGCAGCACGCGCCCTTCCGTCGTCAGTGCACCGATCTCCGCGCGCACCGTCGTGTCGACGGTGGTCAGGATCGCGTCGTGCTTGCTCCGTCGGGCCGGCAGCGTGAGCTCCTGCCCCTCGGCGAGGTCCACGCGCACGGCGCGTCCGGTCGTCGACAGCACGAGCACGGTGGGAGCATCGGCGATCTGCAGGTCGACGGCCCCCTTCGTCGCGCGCGGCTTCGGGGGCGCGGCGTTCATCAGGAGCGTACGGCGAGGAGTGCCGTAGGCCTCGGCTGCGGCATCCAACTCCTGTGCGACCACTGCGCGCAGCAGGGCCTCACTCGACAGGAGATCGCGGAGTCTGGCGATCTCGGCGAGCAGCGCGTCGCGCTCGGTCTCGAGCTCGATGCGCGAGAACTTCGTCAGACGCCGCAGGCGCAGCTCGAGGATGTACTCCGCCTGCAGTTCGCTGAGGTCGAAGACGGACCGCAGTCGTGCGCGCGCCTGCTCGGAGTCGTCGGAGGAGCGGATGACCTGGATGACCTCGTCGATGTCGAGGATCGCGATGAGGAGCCCCTCGACGAGATGCAGACGCTCTTCGCGGCGAGCGAGGCGATAGCGGCTGCGGCGCGTGATGACCTCGAGCCGGTGCGCGACATAGACGCGCAGCATCTCCTTGAGCCCGAGGGTGCGCGGCTGGCCGTCGACCAGAGCCACATTGTTGATGCTGAAGGAATCCTCGAGAGGCGTGAGCCGGTAGAGCTGCTCGAGGACGGCGTTGGGGTCGAACCCGGTCTTGATGCCGATCGCGACGCGCAGGCCGTGGTTGCGGTCGGTGAGGTCGGTCACGTCGCTGATGCCCTGCAGCTTCTTCGACTGGACGGCATCACGGATCTTCTCGATCAGTCGCTCCGGCCCGACCATGTACGGCAGCTCGGATACGACGATGCCGGTGCGCCGCGGGCCGAGTGGCTCGACCGACACCTTGCCGCGCACCTTCAATGCGCCGCGTCCGGTCGCGTATGCGTCCTTGACTCCGTCGAGACCCATCAGGATGCCGCCCGAGGGGAAGTCCGGTCCGGGGACGAACTCCATGAGCTCTTCGGTCGTCGCGTCGGGATTCTCGAGCAGGTGGGTGGCGGCGGCGACGACCTCGATCAGGTTGTGCGGTGCCATGTTGGTCGCCATGCCGACGGCGATACCGCTCGCTCCGTTGACGAGCAGGTTCGGGAAAGCTGCGGGCAGCACGGACGGCTGCTGGAACTGGCCGTCGTAGTTCGGGATGAAATCGACGACGTCCTCGTCGAGGTTCTCGGTGAGCGCCATCGCGGGGGAGGCGAGACGCGCCTCGGTGTAGCGCGCAGCCGCGGGACCATCGTCGAGCGAGCCGAAGTTGCCGTGTCCGTCGACCAGCGGCACGCGCAGCGCCCACTCCTGGGCGAGGCGCACGAGGGCGTCGTAGATCGCCGAGTCGCCGTGCGGGTGCAGCTTTCCCATGACCTCGCCCACGACGCGGGCGCTCTTGACGTGACCGCGGTCGGGACGGAGACCCATCTCGGCCATCTGATACAGGATGCGTCGCTGCACGGGCTTCAGGCCGTCGCGAGCGTCGGGCAGAGCCCGCGAGTAGATCACCGAGTAGGCGTACTCGAGGAAGGAACCCTGCATCTCTGTCTCGAGATCGATGTCCTGGATACGCTCAGGGGCGAGCTCGGCAGGCGGGGTCTTCGGCATGGGCATCCTGAATGGTGCGAGGCTGAGGGCGTACGGGAGCCTGTGTCAGACTGGCTCGGATGTCCCTCATTCTACCGTCCGAGTCGCCGGCAGCCCGGAGCGTCGTCGGGGTGGCGGACGACGTGTTCGCCGCTCTGCGCGGTGAGTCCGCGACCCTGCCGCGGGCTGAGTCCGTCGTCCTCGTGCTCATCGACGGCCTCGGCGCCATCAGTCTGCGCGCCCATGCCGGCCACGCCAGAGCGCTCACCGCCGGCATGGCGAAGAAGGATGTCGCCCATTCGGTCTTCCCGTCGACCACCGCGGCGGCTCTCACCAGCATCCTCACGGGCACATGGCCCGGCCAGCATGGACTGGTCGGCTACCGGGTCCTCGATCCCGACAGGGACGTGCTGGTCAACCAGCTCACGGGCTGGGAATCGGAAGGTCTCGATCCGGCGACGTGGCAGGCGGCTCCGACGGTCTTCGAGCGCGCCAGGTCAGAGGGTCGTCCGACCTTCGCCGTCGGCGTCGCGGCGTACGCGGGGAGCGGGTTCACCCGTGCGACGCTGCGCGGTGCCGACTTCGTCGCCGCCCAGACACCCGCCGAGCGAGTGGAGGCCGCATACGACCTCGCGGAGCGCCACCCGGGCTCGCTCGTCTACTGCTACCTGCCCGAGGCCGACAAGGCGGGGCACAGATACGGCCTCGACTCCGCGCACTGGATCGCCGCGCTCGAGGAGATCGACGCCGCGCTCTCACGACGTGTGCCGCCGGGTGTCGGTGTGCTCGTAACGTCGGACCACGGCATGCTCGACGTGCCGGCGCACCGGCAGATCGTTCTCGAGGCAGAGCACCTCGAGGGAGTTCGCCATCTCGGTGGGGAACCGCGGATGCTGCACGTCTATGTCGAACCGGATGCCGACGCATCTGCGGTCGCCGAGCGGTGGGTTCGTGACCTCGACGGCGTCGCTGATGTCGGAACCCGGGATCAGGTGATCGCGGCGGGGTTGTTCGGCCCGGAGGTGACCGAGGCGGCCTCATCGCGGATCGGCGATGTCCTCGTCGTGGCCCGGGGCAACGGTGCCGTCTACGACGGCACGGCTGCAGACCAGCGCGGCCGTGGAATGATCGGGCAGCACGGGGGGCTGACTCCGGAAGAGCGTCAGGTTCCGCTGCTCAGGTTCGGAGCCTTCGCGCGCTGAGTTCTCGCACTCGTGCCACATGTTGGTCTACTCGTCGGTGCGGGCCCCGAAGACGATCTCGTCCCACGACGGCATCGCGTTGCGGCGTCGACGGCGACCGTTGCCCTCGTTCGCGGGCTCCGGTGCGGGCTCCGGCTCGTCACTCTCCGCAGGAACGCTCTCGAAGGCGTCGAACAGCGCGATCGGACTCTGGTCCGTGTTCTCCTCGTCCGGCTCGTCGAGGATCGGCGCGGTCTCGCGCTGACCCCGCCGGCGTCGCAACGCCTCGAGCAGGTCGGCGGTCTCGGGGCTCGTCGTCGCGGACTCCGGCGCGCGCTTGATCGCGGCGTCCTGCGCCGCTGCCATCGAGCGCTCTGGGGCGATGCTGTCGTCGACCTCGGCTTCGGGCGCCGGGAGCAGACGTGGTCCGAATGCGCCGGAGTCGAAACGGCTGTCGTCCTTGTAGGGCGATGCCTGCCGTTCGGCCTCGACGGCGCGCAGTCGCGGGATGAGTCCGTCCGGCAGCGAGCCCTGGCGAGACAGCTGGGTCGCGTCGGCGTTGAGCGGTGCGAGGGCGCTGCGGCGGGGGTCGAAGCTCCAGCGAGCGTCGTGCTCGACCTCGTTGGCGGTGAACTCGAGCTTGATGATCCAGCCGCTCTCGTCCTTCCAGCTCGCCCAGCGCTCGGCAGAGGCCTCGACCTCTGACAGCTTGGCTCGGATCGCGGTGCCGAAAGTCGGCTGAGCGTCGGGCTCGACATCGCTGCCGATCAGGACGGGTACGGCGAGCGCCTGGCCGATGACGTGCTCGCGCTCGGCGAGAACGGGTCCTTCGAAGCGGATGACGTCGTCGACGCCGATGCCGAGGAGGGCCGCGACCTCGGGCGCCGTGAGACCGGCGCGGATCTGAGCCTGGATGTCGCGCGGGCTCGCCGCGAGACGCTGAGCAGCCGGCTCGCTCTGTCGCCTCGCCCGACGGATCTCTCGGTGCAGGACGTCGTCGATGGGCAGCGCGAACCGCTCGCCCGACTCGGTCGCGAGTACGAGCAGTCCTGCTTCTGTGCCGACGATGGTGACGTTTTCCATGCGAATGCCCCTCTGATGGGTGTGCGTTCATGGTGTCACGCGGGGCCGCTCAGAACCGGGAATAGTCTGGGCGTGCCGTGAGTTTGGTCTGTCGCAGCCGCGGGCATTTGCTTATTCCTCCGCGGTCATGCAAACTATGGCCGCCGATTACCCCGACGGCGCACCACCCACTCGCATGAAAGTGGAGATTTACCACATGGCAACCGACTACGACGCTCCCCGCAAGAGTGAAGACGACTCCGAGTCGATCGAAGCCCTCAAGGAGCGTGTGCCGGACAAGCTCTCCGGCTCATCGGGAGACGAAGACGCGGACAACCCGTCCAGCTTCGACCTCCCGGGAGCGGATCTCTCCGACCTCGAGCTCGATGTCGTCGTGCTGCCCGCGCAGCAGGACGAGTTCACCTGCATGAACTGCTTCCTCGTGAAGCACCGTTCTCAGCTCGACCACGAGGGCGCATCCGGCCCCATCTGCAAGGAGTGCGCCGCCTGAGCGCACCATAGAGCGAGATCTCACGCGCCCCCGACCGCTTGGTCAGGGGCGCGTCGTCTTTCCGGCCTTGAGCGGCGTGATCGATCCCGCAGCGTGCTCAGGCGGGCGGCGTGGTCAGCGCTGGGCGGCGACGATCGCGGCGGCCAGCCGATCGGGCGTGCGCGACGAGATGGTCCAGGTGTCGACGGGATCGTCGGGGTCGATGTTCGGAACGACGACGATGCCGTCTACCCCGCCCCGGATCAGATGCCAGCCTCGCGCCGGAAGCCCCGGTCCTCGAGCCTGGCGCGCCTCTTCGCCGTTCAGCGCCCGTGGTGTGCCGAGGTGTCGGACGTCGATGTGCGCTCGACCGGCCCGCAGCACATCGCCGTCGACCGAGACGGGCGGGGCGAGTGCGAGGAAGGCGATCACGAGGAGAGCCGAGACCGCTGCGCCGACGACCAGGGCGATGGTCGAGCCGACGGGCACGAAGATGAGCGCCACCATGGGGCCCGCCAGAGCGACCGTCACCAGCAGCCACAGGCTGGGGGACAGTCTCTCGCGGTAGTGGATCCGCGCGTCAGGAGCGATGTTCTGCATTAGCCTCGTGGGGTGACTGATTCCGTTGATGTCCCCATTATCGCCTCTGTGGTGCCCGGCTACGCCCACCCCGGTGATGCGGGCGCCGATCTCGTCGCCGCCGAGGCCGTCCACCTGGCACCCGGCGAGCGGGCGCTCGTGGCCACCGGAGTGCGCATCGCCCTGCCCGAGGGATACGCCGCCTTCGTGGTGCCGCGCAGCGGACTCGCGGCCAAGCACGGGATCTCGATCGTCAACTCGCCCGGCACGGTGGATGCCGGCTATCGCGGTGAGATCAAGGTGAGCCTGATCAACACCGACATCCACAGCGCGTACGATGTCGCCGTCGGCGATCGCATCGCGCAACTGATCGTGATGCCCGTGACCCGAGCCGTGTTCATCCCGGTCGAGGAGCTGCCAGAGAGCGTCCGCGGCGAGGGTGGCTTCGGCTCGACGGGCTACCAGGCAGGATCCCATTCCCCTTCGGCAGGACAGACCAATGACTGACAACAACGCGACTCCTTCGAAGTCCGCACCGGACGACCGGGCGACACAGGGCCCGTTCGACGACTCCGAGGCGAACCCCGTCCGGCCCTACATCGATCTCGGCGGCATCAAGATCCTTCCGCGCGAGGGCCTCAACCTTCGGCTCGAGGTCGAAGAGCAGTCCAAGCGCATCGTGGCCGTCGGGCTCGACTACGCCGATTCGTCCCTGCAGGTGCAGCCTTTCGCGGCACCGCGCTCGGGCGGTCTCTGGGACGAGACCCGGGTGCAGCTGCGTGATCAGGTGCGCACCCAGGGCGGCCGGGTCGAGGAGCGCGACGGTCCCCTCGGCAAGGAGCTCCTCGCCGAGGTTCCCGCGGCGGCCAACGAGGGATCCGAGCTGCGCCTCGCGCGCTTCATCGGCATCGACGGGCCCCGCTGGTTCCTTCGTGGGGTCATCGGCGGAGCCGCGGCATCCGATCTCGAAGCGGCCGCCAAGGTCGAGGATCTCTTCCGGTCGATCGTCGTCGTGCGCGGTGGCGCTCCGATGCCGCCGCGCGACCTGATCCCGCTGAAGATGCCCGCGACTCCCGGCTCCGCGTGACCACCCCGGCCCCGGAGCCCGAGCGCGAGCAGAGCGCGTCGGACATCGTCGGCGCGGCTCTCGGCGGCGCCGCTCGCCGAGCGGGTCTCGACCCGAACGAGAGCGGCGCGACGCACCGTGTGGTGTGGTCCGCGATCGGCGGATGGCGCGGCATCCTCGAGTCCGTCCTTCCGAGCCTCGCGTTCGTCATCCTCTTCACCATCCGCCCCGAGCCGCTGATCGTTCCTCTGGGCGTGTCGGTCGGGCTCGCCGCGGTGTTCACCGTCGTGCGGCTGATCCAGAAGTCACCCCCGTCTGCGGCCATCGGCGGTCTCGTGGCCGCCGCAGCCGCGGCTGCGCTCGCGCTGTGGACGGGCCGCGGCGAAGACAACTTCGTCCCCGGTCTCATCACCAACGCCCTCTATGGCACCGGCATGCTGGTGTCGGCGCTGATCGGCTGGTCGCTGATCGGTCTCGCGGTCGGTTTCCTGATGGGGGAGGGCACCGCATGGCGGCGCGACCGTCGCAAGCGTCGTGCCTTCCTGTGGCTCGGCGTGGCCTGGGCCGCTCTGTTCTTCGCACGTCTCGCAGTGCAGTTGCCGCTGTACCTCGCCGGAGACGTCACCGCGCTCGGCACGCTGAAGCTGATCATGGGCCTGCCGCTGTTCGCGCCGCTGATCGCCGTCACCTGGCTTGTCGTGCGCGCGCTGTATCCGCGCGGCGCCGATGCCGACAAGGCCGCTCAGCCGTGATAGATTTATCTTGACATCAAGATAAATTGCAGGCTTTCGCCTGAGGGCTGAGCGGAGCAGACTGGTTAGGTCTGCCTTGCTAGCCGCAGGGGCTCGCTGGCGAGCAAGATGGAGGCGCCTGTCGCTCCCATCCGAATAGAAGGAGACGGATTCGTGTCCACGGTGAACAGCTTCGGTGCCAAGAGCACCCTGACGGTCGGCAGCACCGACTACGAGATCTTCCGCATCGACACGGTGCCCGGTTTCGACAAGCTCCCTTTCAGTCTGAAGGTCCTCCTCGAGAACCTGCTTCGCACCGAGGACGGCGCGAATGTGACCAAGGCGCAGATCGAAGCACTGGGTTCGTGGGATGCCGCGGCTGAGCCGAGCACCGAGATCCAGTTCACGCCGGCCCGTGTGGTCATGCAGGACTTCACCGGTGTTCCCTGCATCGTCGACCTCGCCACCATGCGCGAGGCCGTCACGGCGCTGGGTGGCGACGCGAACAAGATCAACCCGCTCTCGCCCGCCGAGATGGTCATCGACCACTCGGTGATCGCCGACCTCTTCGGTTCCGAGAACGCCCTCGAGCGCAACGTCGAGATCGAGTACGAGCGCAACGGCGAGCGGTACCAGTTCCTTCGCTGGGGCCAGACGGCATTCAGCGACTTCAAGGTCGTTCCCCCCGGAACCGGCATCGTGCACCAGGTGAACATCGAGCACCTGGCCAAGGTCATCTACGACCGTGACGTCGACGGAGTGCTGCGCGCCTACCCCGACACCTGCGTCGGCACCGACTCGCACACCACGATGGTCAACGGCCTGGGTGTGCTCGGGTGGGGCGTCGGCGGCATCGAGGCCGAGGCCGCGATGCTCGGCCAGCCCGTGTCGATGCTCATCCCGCGCGTCGTCGGCTTCAAGCTCTCCGGCGAGATCCCGGCCGGCGTCACGGCCACGGACGTCGTGCTGACGATCACCGACCTGCTGCGCAAGCACGGAGTCGTCGGCAAGTTCGTCGAGTTCTACGGTGAGGGCGTGGCATCCGTGCCGCTGGCCAACCGCGCGACGATCGGCAACATGTCGCCCGAGTTCGGTTCGACGGCGGCGATCTTCCCGATCGACGACGTGACCCTCGACTACCTGCGTCTGACCGGCCGCAGCGACGAGGCCGTCGCGCTGGTCGAGGCGTACGCGAAGACCCAGAAGCTCTGGCACGACGCATCGCAGGAGCCCGTCTTCAGCGAGTACCTCGAGCTCGACCTCGGCACTGTGGTGCCGTCGATCGCCGGCCCGAAGCGCCCGCAGGACCGCATCCTCCTCTCCGAGGCGAAGTCGCAGTTCGAGCAGGACATCCTGGCATACGCCGCACCGTCGACCTCGGACGACGTCGTCGACCTCGAGTCGAAGCACTCGTTCCCCGCCTCCGACCCGGGCAATGCGCCCGGTGAAGAAGAGCCGCGCACCACCCGGCCCGTGCACATCAACAGCGGCGCACCGGCGAACGCGTCGAAGCCCGTGCCGGTCACCACTCCGTCGGGTGAGAAGTACATCCTCGACAACGGTGCAGTGACCCTGGCGGCGATCACCTCGTGCACCAACACCTCGAACCCCTCGGTGATGATCGCCGCAGGTCTCGTCGCCCGCAAGGCGCTCGAGAAGGGCCTGAAGCAGAAGCCCTGGGTCAAGACCACCCTCGGCCCCGGCTCGAAGGTCGTCACCGACTACTACGAGAAGTCCGGACTCGACAAGGACCTCGAGGGCCTCGGCTTCTACACCGTCGGCTACGGCTGCACCATCTGCATCGGAAACTCGGGTCCGCTGATCGAAGAGGTCTCCGCGGCCATCAACGATCACGACCTCGCCGTGACCGCCGTGCTCTCGGGCAACCGCAACTTCGAGGGCCGCATCAGCCCCGACGTGAAGATGAACTACCTCGCGAGCCCGCCGCTCGTGATCGCCTACGCCCTCGCGGGGTCGATGCACTTCGACTTCGAGAACGATGCGCTCGGCAAGGGATCCGACGGCAACGACGTGTTCCTCAAGGACATCTGGCCGACACCCGACGAGGTGCAGGAGATCGTCGATTCCTCGATCTCGCGTGAGCAGTTCATCAAGCAGTACGCGACCGTCTTCGACGGTGACGAGCGCTGGCGCAGCCTGCCCACCCCGGACGACGACATCTTCCAGTGGGACGAGAACTCGACGTACGTGCGCAAGGCTCCGTACTTCGACGGCATGACGATGGAGCTCACCCCGGTGCGCGACATCGAGGGCGCCCGCGTCATGGCGACTCTGGGCGACTCGGTCACGACCGACCACATCTCGCCCGCCGGCAACATCAAGCCCGGCACCCCCGCGGCGCAGTACCTCATGGAGCACGGGGTCGACCGCAAGGACTTCAACTCCTTCGGATCGCGTCGCGGCAACCACGAGGTCATGATCCGCGGCACGTTCGCGAACATCCGCCTGAAGAACCTGATGGTCTCGGCTGTCAACGACGGCCAGGTCGTCGAGGGCGGCTACACCCGCGACTTCACCCAGCCCGGTGGACCGCAGTCGTACATCTACGACGCGAGCATGAACTACCAGGAGCAGGGCACGCCCCTCGTCATCTTCGGTGGCAAGGAGTACGGTTCGGGATCGTCGCGCGACTGGGCGGCGAAGGGCACGAGCCTCCTCGGCGTCAAGGCGGTCATCACCGAGAGCTTCGAGCGCATCCACCGCTCGAACCTGATCGGAATGGGCGTCGTCCCGCTGCAGTTCCCGGCCGGTGAGAGCTGGGAGTCCCTGGGTCTCGACGGCACCGAGATCGTCTCGATCTCCGGTCTCGAGGAGCTCAACAACGGCGTGACCCCGAAGACGGTTCGCGTCACGGCCACGCCGAGCGAGAACTCGCCCGAGGGCAAGCAGGTCGTCGAGTTCGACGCGGTCGTCCGCATCGACACCCCCGGTGAGGCGGATTACTACCGCAACGGCGGCATCCTGCAGTACGTGCTGCGTTCGCTGGTCTGATCGCACGATCGGAAAGGGCTCGGTTCTTCGGAACCGGGCCCTTTCCGCGTGCCGGGGGCGGTGTCAAGGGGGAGTCGCTCTCCGAGCTTTCCCGGGTGCCCGGGGTAGGATCGAGCAGGCGTCCGTACCGGAATCGGCGCCGCGAACGGTGCCTAAGAGGAGGTGCAGATGCCCATTCTTCCGAGCATCTCAGGACCCCGTGACCTCGACTCCCTGTCAGAGGATCAGCTGATCGAACTCGCCGGTGAGATCCGCGAGTTCCTCGTCGAGAACGTGTCGCGCACCGGCGGGCATCTCGGCCCCAACCTCGGTGTCGTCGAGCTCACGATCGCTCTGCACCGCGTCTTCTCGTCGCCCGACGACCCCTTCATCTTCGACACGGGGCACCAGTCCTACGTGCACAAGCTCCTCACCGGTCGCCAGGACTTCTCGTCTCTGCGAGTGCGCGGTGGACTCGCCGGGTATCCCCAGCGCGGCGAGAGCCCTCACGACGTGGTCGAGTCCTCGCACGCGTCGAGCTCGCTCAGCTGGGCCGACGGTGTGTCGCGCGCGCTGACCGCCACGGGGCGAGCCGACCGTCACGTCGTGGCCGTCGTCGGCGACGGAGCACTCACGGGCGGCATGACGTGGGAGGCGCTCAACAACATCTCCGACGACAACGATCGCAACCTCGTGATCGTCGTGAATGACAACGGTCGTTCCTACGCGCCGACCATCGGCGGCATGTCCCGGTTCCTCAATCGGGTGCGCACCGCGGCTGCGTACAAGGAGCTGCACCACAAGTCGGACCGACTCTTCCGTGCGTTCGGTCCGGTCGGCCGCGCGGTGTTCCGCGGGGTGCGCGGCGGCACCCACGGCTTCCTCTCGCGGTTCACGAACAACGAGGCGCTGTACTCGAACCTCGACATCAAGTACCTCGGCCCGGTCGACGGGCACGATCTCCCCGCCCTGCTCGAGACGCTCGAGCTGGCCAAATCCTACGGTGCGCCGGTGATCGTGCACACGATCACCGAGAAGGGCCGCGGCTACCAGCCTGCTCGCGACGATGAGGCCGACCAGTTCCATGCGGTCGGACGTATCGACCCCGCGACCGGCGAGACACTCTCTTCCAGCGGAACGGGCTGGTCCGACGTGTTCTCCGAGTCGCTCGTCGCCATCGGAGAGCGTCGAAGCGATGTCATCGCGATGACCGCAGCGATGCTGCGACCGACCGGTCTCGCGCCGTTCGCCGAGCGCTTCCCCGATCGCGTGTACGACGTGGGCATCGCCGAGCAGCACGCCGTCGCGTCGGCCGCAGGTCTCGCCTTCGGAGGTCTGCACCCCGTCGTCGCGGTCTACGCCACCTTCATGGGGCGCGCCTTCGACCAGGTGCTCATGGACGTCGCTCTGCATCGGGCGGGCGTGACCTTCGTGCTCGACCGCGCCGGCGTCACCGGCCCGGACGGTCCCAGCCACCACGGCATGTGGGATCTCGCGATGCTGCAGATCGTCCCGCACATCCGCATCGCCGCGCCGCGTGACGGAGCCCGGTTGCAGGAGGCCCTCGATGAGGCGGTGCTCGTCGACGATGCGCCGACCGTCATCCGCTTCCCGAAGGGCGACGTCGCGGCGGATCTTCCGGCGATCGAGCGGCTGCACGACGGCGTCGATGTGCTCGCCCGCGGCGAGTCCGAGGATGTCCTGCTCATCGGCATCGGCCCGTTCGCCGCGCTCGCGATGGACGTCGCAGAGCGTCTGCGCGCTCAGGGCATCGGCGCCACGGTGATCGATCCGCGCTGGGCCATCCCGGTGCAGCCCTCGATCGTGAGCATGGCAGCTCGTCATCGTCTGGTCATCACCATCGAAGACGGCATCCGCGTCGGCGGCATCGGCACGCGTGTCCGGCAGGTGCTTCGCGAGGCGGGCATCGACACCGCCGTCGACGAGCTGGGGCTTCCTGACGAGTTCATCGATCACGCGTCGAGGGACCAGATCCTCGCCGACGCCGGTCTCACCGCATCGAAGATCGCGCAGGACGTCGTGTCGCAGGTGCTCGGGACTCGGATCCCCGTCGCTCGGGATGCGGGCACGAGCGGGACGGTCGATCTGCCGCTGCACGAACGCCGCTGACCGGCGTCGCCACCGCGTGACGGCGGATGACGGTCACAGACCGTTCGACCGCTGCGATCAGTTGAGAGCGTGGAGTGCGGCGACCGCCTGCGCCCCGCGATCGGTGTCCCGGAGCGCGGCCGAGAGCAGATAGCCGTCGGTGAGCGCGTCACCGGTGACCATGACGCGTACCAGCTCGACGCCGCACGCCCGACGCACCTCGTCGGCGCTGGCCGCGATCACGCGGGTGTTGATCTCGTCGTTGTGGGGCAGCTCCGCGCCCTCGAGGCCGCGGATGACGTCGCGCAGTGCGGCGCCCACGATGTTCGAGGCCCGTTCTTTGACGTTCACGACGTCGAGTTCGAACACTCGGAGATCTCGTCCGGTCGGGATCGGTCGCCACTCGAACGACGCGTGCACCCGGTGCTGATGGCCGCTCGCCCCGGTCATCTCGCGCGCGGGCAGATCCGTCGCCCTGCAGCGCACATCGATCAGTCGATACCAGTAGAACAGGGGGAACGCGCCATGCGACCCCGGATCGAGGACCACGACTTCGCCGACCGCTCCGCCACGTGAGGTGGGGCGCCGTTGCGGGCGGTTCCGGATGATCGGCTTGCCGTTCCGGGTGCGGATCGCAGCCCACCCCTCATCGACCGTGACGATGAAGATCTTCAGCAGCGCCGGCACGACCAGCAGGATCGTGAGGATCGCCGTGCCGGTCTTGAAGAGCCCCGACATTCCCTTGCCGCCCAACATCGAGAGGAGCATGTCCATGCCACCACTGTGCCCCCTCGATCGCGTTCGGAGCGCTCTCTGAGCGGCGCTGGCGAAGGTGTTCATTCGCTGTTCCGTGCTCGTTACCCGGTGTGCCGTGACGCGGATACGGTTGGCGGCGGTCGCGCGGATGCGGCGTCGTCAGGAGAACGTGGCGAGGATCTCGGCGACCTCGGATTCGACGAACGCCCTCTGCCGCTCCCGGTCGTCGTCGACGAGGCCGAGCCGGGTGCGGCGATCGAGGACGTCGTCGGCGGTCATCGCGCCCTCCGCGCGGACGGCGAAGTCGATGGTCGCTGGGGAGATGTGCCCCCGGCCCCCGCTGTCCTCGGCCCTCATCGCGGAGTCGGTGAGGCGGAGGGATACCGTGCGGCTCGCGCCGGCGTCGAGCCCCGCCGATGCCACGGCGAGGTCGACCGCATCCTCCGCCATCCGCCGGTAGGTGGTCAGCTTGCCTCCGAGGACGTTGACGAAGCCGCGCTCGGAGACGCGGACCAGATGCCGACGGGAGATGTCCGCCGTCGACGCCGCACCGGTGTCGACGAGCGGCCGCAGGCCCGCGAACGATCCCCTGACCTGCGTGCGCGTGATCGGGACGGTCAGTACTCGGTTGAGGTTCGCGAGCAGGAACTCGATCTCGCCCTCGGTCGGCTCGGGGACCCGCGGAACAGGGCCCGGCGCATCTTCGTCCGTGAGTCCGACGATCACGCGGCCGTGCTGCTGCGGCAGCGCGAACACGAAGCGGCTGATCGACCCCTCATGCGGAATGGTCAGTGCCGAGGACGGGTCGCCGAGATCCGCGGCATCCAGCACGATGTGCGTTCCGCGGCTGGGCCGCACGGTGATCGACTCGTCGAGGCTTCCGGCCCAGACGCCGGTGGCATTGACGACGGATCGGGCGCGCATGTCCAGACGCTCGCCCGTCAGCACGTCTTCGGCGGTCGCGCCGTCGACGCGCAGCTCGAGCGCTCGGACGCGGGTGAGGACGCGGGCGCCCAGACTGGCGGCTGTCCTGGCGACGGTCACGACCAGGCGGGCGTCGTCGATCAGCTGCCCGTCGTAGGAGAGCATCCCTCCGCGCAGCCCAGCTCCGGCGAGCGCCGGGAAGAGCCGCTGTGCCGTTCGCGCCGAGACGAGACGCGGCGGGGGGAGGAACCGGCGCGGCGTGCCCGCTCGCATCCGCAGCAGATCACCCAGGGCCATCCCGACCGCGCCGGCTGCGCGCTGGCGGGCCGTCAGCCCTGTCGTGAAGGGCAGCAGCTGCGGGAGAGAGCGAATGAGGTGCGGCGCGATCCTGGTCATCAGCAGGTGACGCTCGAATGCGCTCTCCTTCGCCGTGGCCACATCGCCGGTGGCGAGATAACGGAGTCCACCGTGCACCAGTTTCGAGCTGAATCGGCTGGTGCCGAACGCGAGATCCTCGCCTTCGAGAAGAGTGACGCTCAGACCCCGCGAGGCGGCGTCGAGTGCGACACCGACCCCCGTGATGCCTCCGCCGATCACCAGAAGGTCGACGGTCTGCTCCGCCGCCAGGGAGAGCTCTGCGGCCCGACGCGCGACGTTGAGGTCGGGGGAGTGCGCGGTCATGGCCGCAGGAGCCCGTCGAGGGCTGCTCGCAGCTCGCGTTCCCAAGACTCCTCAGAGAGGAGCTCCGACACCGTTCCGTGCGAAAGCACTGCCGACTGCGCGATGAGCAGCAGCATGACGGCAATCTCGTCGGGATCGCCGTGCCTCACCGATCCTCCCTGCTGCGCCGCACCGATCGCGGTCGCCAGCCACCTCAGGATGAGTCTCTGGCTCGAACCCACACGCTGCAGCGTGTAGCGGGTGAACGCCTCCGGTTCATCGGCGAGAAGCCGTCCGTACACGTCGTCGGCACGGAAGAGGGTGGAGAAGCGGAGAACATCGTCGACGAGTCCGTGTCGGCTGGTCGCGTGCGTGGGGAACTGCGCGAGGATCACCGCGACTCTGCGCAGGAGCGCTGAGCGGACGACATCGTCGGCGTCGTTCCAGCTGCGGTAGATCGTCGGCCGGCTGTGCCCCGCGCGCCGAGCTAGCTCTGCGATCGTGACGCCATTCACGCCTCGTCGACCGATCAGCGCATCGGCGGCGTCGAGGATGCGCGACTGCGTGGCATCCCACTCCGGAGCGCGGTCGGACATCGCGTCGAGCACCAGTTGACGTTCTTCCATGATCTGTCACACTGTAACGCATGGGCTCAGAGAACGGCAGGGTTGCCGTGACGACGGAGATGCGATGGAACGGCTGGGGCGATCCCGCCAGGGCGTCGGATCTGCCGCGCGCCGTCCGGATGATGCTGCCGTTGCTGCTCGGTCGCGTGCACAGGCCCGCGACGCCCGTGGAACTCGCCGAGGTGGCGCTCGCGCCGTCGTCGCTCCAGGAGGACGATCTCGAGGGACTGGCCGCCGTCGTCGGCGCAGAGCACATCGACACCTCGAGCGAGACGCGCATCCGCCATGCCGGGGGACGTTCGACGCCGGACCTTCTCCGGCGCCGTAGACCTCAGCAGACTTCCCCTGACGCGGTGGTGCTGCCGGGAACCCACGATGAGGTCGCGGCGGTGCTCCGGGCGTGCGTCGACCGGAGGATAGCCGTGATCCCGTTCGGCGGTGGGACGAGCGTGGTGGGCGCTCTCGATCCCGAACGCGGCACGCACCGCGCTGTCGTCAGCCTGGATCTGCGCCGGCTCTCGGGCCTCATCCACTTCGACGAGGCGAGCGGCGAAGCGATTCTCGCCGCCGGAACGACGGGGCCGGATGCTGAGGCTCTGCTCGCGGCCAGGGGGTTCGAACTCGGTCACTACCCCCAGAGCTTCCGGTACGCCACGATCGGAGGGTTCGCCGCTGCACGCTCGTCAGGTCAGAACTCGGCAGGGCATGGGCGATTCGACTCCATGGTCACCGGGCTGAGAGTCGCGACGCCGACCGGCGACATCGAGCTCGGACGGTCGCCGGGATCTTCAGCCGGGCCCGATCTCGTCCGCGTCTTCCTGGGGTCGGAGGGCATCTTCGGCGTCATCACCGAAGTGAGAGTGCGCGTTCATCCGGTACCGCGTGACCGCCTCTTCGAAGCCTGGACCTTCGCGGACTTCACGCAGGGCGTCGATGGACTGCGCCGCGTGACGCAGCACGGTGGCGGCCCGACAGTGCTGCGTCTGTCGGATGAAGCCGAGACGGCGGTCAGCCTCGCCCAGGTCGGTCGGATCGGGCGGGCCCTCGCGAAGGGCGCGAGCCTCGTCACCGTCTATGAGGGAGACGACATCGCCGAGCGTCGGGGGCGCACATCGGCGATCCTGGCGGCGGCCGGTGGGATCTCGTCGGGTGAGGGCGCCGCAGAGGGGTGGCTCTCCGGGCGCTTCGACGGTCCGTATCTGCGCGACTCGCTGCTGGATGCAGGAGTGTTCTGCGAGACGCTCGAGACGGCGACCACCTGGTCGAACCTGCTGCACCTCAGAGCGGCGGTCACGTCGGCTCTTCGCGCAGGATTCGAGGATGCCGGCGCCCGGTCGTACGTGATGTGCCACGTCTCGCACGTCTATCCCACCGGAGCCTCGCTGTATTTCACGGTGATCGCGAACCTCCGATCCGAACCGCTCGACACCTGGACGCAGATCAAGCGACGGGTGAACGATGCGCTGCTCGCGGCGGGCGGTACCATCAGCCATCACCATGCGGTCGGTCGTGATCATGCCGCCTGGCTGGAGCAGGAGATCGGAGACACGGGGGTGCGAATCCTCGCGGCCATCAAGCGGGAGCTCGATCCGACGTGGATCCTCAACCCGGGAGCGGTCATCTCGTCGGATCGGTCGCGCGGACGTGGCTGAGCACATCGCGGTGCTGTCGAACCCGTTCGCAGGAAAAGGTCGTGGCGCCCGAGAGACCGAGGTCGCCGTGGCGCACCTGCGATCCCGAGGAGCGGACGTGCGGGCGTACACGGGAGAGTCGGCAGCATCGAGTCGGCTCCTGGCGACTCGGGCGCTCGACGCGCGCCCGGGGGTGCTCGTCGTGGTGGGCGGAGACGGCACGCTGTCCGGCATCCTCGACGTGGTCTGCGCTGCGGGGGTTCCGGTGGTCCTGGTGCCTGCGGGCACGGGCAACGACCTCGCTCGAGCCCTGGGCCTGCCGCGTCGCGACGCGGTCGCTGCGGCCGAGCTCGCTCTGACGGGTATCCCGCGCACGATCGATGTCGGCGAAGTCCGCGCCGCCGACCGCGTCGATCTGTTCCTGACGATCGCCGCCCTCGGGTTCGATGCGAAGGTGAGCGATCGGACCAATCGGCTGCGCTGGCCGCGCGGCGTGCTGCGCTACTACCTGGCGCTGGTCGTGGAGCTCGTGCGACTGCGGCCGATGGATTTCACCGTCTCCCTCGATGGCGCGGAGCCGGTTCACCTGCCGGGAACGCTCGTCGCCGTGGGCAATACGCCGAGCTACGGAGGTGGCATGCCTCTCTGCGTGGGCGCCGCCGCGGACGACGGGATGCTGGACATCGTGCACGTCGCGCCGCTGACCCGGCTCCGCCTGCTGCGGCTGTTCCCGCTCCTGCTGCGCGGAGTGCATCTCGCTCGACCGGAGGTGACGCGGCGCCAGGCTCGTACCGTGACAGTGAGCGCGCCTGGACTCGTCGTCTACGCCGACGGAGAGCGCATCGCCGAAGATGAGTGCATGATCGGAATCCGGCGCTCCGCGCTGGCCGTCCTCGTCCCCTCAGGTGCCGGAGGGACACCGTGAACCACAGGTCGGCTTCTCCGCACCACGCCCAGGACTTCGACGAGGACGTCGTCGTCATCGGCTCGGGGTTCGGCGGATCGGTCGCTGCGTTGCGGCTCGTGGAGAAGGGCTACCGTGTCCGCGTGTACGAGGCGGGCCGACGCTTCGAGGACGAGGACTTCGCGAAGACCAGCTGGGACGTGCGCCGCTATCTGTGGGCACCGAGGCTCGGCTGTTTCGGCATCCAGCGCATCCATCGCCTGCCGCACGTGATGATCCTCGCCGGGGCGGGCGTGGGCGGCGGGTCTCTCAACTATGCCAATACGCTGTACCAGCCCGGCGGAGCGTTCTTCGCGGATCCGCAGTGGGGCGCTCTCGCAGACTGGGAGGAGGAGCTGGCGCCGCACTATGCGACGGCGAAGCGGATGCTCGGGGTGGTCGAGCGCTACCCGCACTCCGGACCCGTCGAGCGCATCATGGCAGGAGCGGCCGAAGATCTCGGCGTAGGAAGCACATTCCGACACGCGCCGGTCGGGGTCTGGTTCGGCGCGCCGGGAGTCCGAACGCCCGATCCCTTCTTCGGTGGCGAGGGGCCGGACCGCACCGGATGCACTCTCTGCGGCAACTGCATGGTCGGATGCCGCGTCGGCGCGAAGAACACGCTCATGAAGAACTACCTGGCGCTGGCCGAGAGGAGAGGCGCCGTCATCGAAGCGCTGCGCACCGTCACCGAGGTGCGCGCCCTGGCAGACGGCGGCTTCGCCGTGACGACGGAGCGCAGCGGAGCGTGGTTCCGGCGCGACCGTCGCACCGTGAGCGCGCGTCAGGTGGTGCTCGCCGCGGGAACCTGGGGCACGCAACAGCTGCTGCATCGGATGAAGCTGTCCGGGGCCCTTCCACGGGTCTCCGATGCGGTGGGTCGCCTGACGCGGACCAACTCCGAGGCTCTCGACGGTGCCGTCGCCGTCGCCGTTCCGGCGTCCCTCGAACTCGCGCACGGTGTCGCGATCACGACCTCGTTCCACATCGACGAGAGCACTCACGTCGAGAATGTGCGGTACGGGCCGGGATCGAACCTGATGGGGGCCCTTGCGTCGCTGATGGTGCCGGGCGACCGAGGTCTCGGAGGCCGTCTCGTGAGTGTGCTGGGCCAGGTCGCCCGCGCACCGATCCGTCAGTTGCACCTGGGCTCGCTCCGACGTTGGAGCGAACGGGGCATCATCGCACTCGTGATGCAGACCCTGGACAATTCGCTCACTCTGTCGCTCCGGCGCAGATTCGGGCGGATGGTCATGACGAGCGCGCAGGGGCACGGCGCACCGAACCCCAGTCATCTTCCGCAGGCTCATCGCGCGGCTTCGGCGATCGCCGCGCGTGTCGAGAAGGACGGCGGGGTCGCCGCCGAGCCTCGCGGATCCTGGCCCGAGATCTTCGGGATTCCGCTCACCGCCCACTTCCTCGGCGGAGCGGTGATCTCTGGGGCGCCCGAGACCGGTGTCGTCGACCCCTTCCACCGGGTGTGGGGTCACCCGGGGCTGCACGTCATGGACGGCGCAGCGGTTCCCGCGAATCCCGGGGTGAATCCGTCGCTCACGATCACCGCGCTCGCTGAGAGAGCGATGTCGTTCTGGCCGCGTTCCGGTGAGCTCGACGAGCGTCCTGCACCGTAGACATGGAAAAGGGGGCCGCCGGACGGCGGCCCCCCAGAGGTTCAGCTCAGCCGTGCTCGATGCCGCGGATCTGCGGGGTGTGGAACTCTCCGCCGAACGCGCGCTGCGAGGCGCCCTCGCGGTCGAGGTAGGGCGACGCCCCGCCATCGATGAAGGGCCAGCCCGCGCCGAGGATCAGGCACAGGTCGATGTCCTCGACCTCGAGTACGACACCCTCGTCGAGCATCATCTTGATCTCGCTCGCAAGGCCGTCCTGCACCCGTTGCAGGATCGTCTCGGCCGACGCGGGCGTCTTGCCGACAGCGGGCTTCAGCAGCTTCTCGGCCTGCTTGGCCCAACCGGTCACACGACCGCCCTTGTCCTTCTCGATGACCGCGTCGAGCTCCGCGAGAGCGTGGAAGTTCTCGTTCGCGTAGAAGCGGTCGGGGAACGCGTGCGCCATCGTGTCCTGCACGTGGGCGGCGACCTTCCATCCGACCAGATCGATCAGCTGGAAGGGACCCATCGGGAGTCCGAGGGGCGCGAAGGCCTTCTCGACATCCGTGATCGGGGTGCCCTCGTACACCGCGCGAGCCGCTTCGCCCATGACCTTGGCCAGCAGACGGTTCACGACGAAGCCCGGCGCGTCGGCGGTGAGCACCGCGTTCTTGCCGAGATTCTTCGCGACGACGAACGCGGTCGAGAGCGCCGCCTCCGAGGTCGTCGGTGTCTTGACGATCTCGATCAGCGGCATCACTGCCACCGGGTTGAAGAAGTGGAAGCCGACGAGGCGCTCGGGGTGAGCGAGCTTCGCGCCGATCTCCTCGACCGAGAGCGAGGAGGTGTTGGTCGCCAGGATCGCGTCCTCGGCGATGATCTTCTCGATCTCGCCGAACACCTGCTGCTTGACGCCGACCTCCTCGAACACGGCCTCGATGACGAAGTCGCAGTCCGCATAGAGGTTCTTGTCCGTCGTCCCGGTCACGAGCGCGCGCAGCTTGTTCGCGGAGTCCGCATCCAGGCGGCCCTTGGCCTCGAGCTTGCCGATCTCCTCGTGGATGTAGGCCACGCCCTTGTCGACGCGCGCCTGATCGAGGTCGGTGATGAGTACCGGCACCTGCAGCTTGCGCACGAAGAGCAGGGCGAACTGGCTCGCCATGAGACCAGCGCCGATGATGCCGACCTTCGTGACCTTCTTCGCAAGTGCCTTGTCGGGGGCTCCCACCGGACGCTTCGCACGCTTCTGCACGAGGTCGAAGGCGTACATGGATGCTGCGAACTGGTCGCCCGTGACGAGTTCGGCGAGCGCCTCGTCCTCACGGGCGAAGCCCTCCGCCTTGGTGCCGCTCTTGGCCTTGTCGAGCAGGTCGAGTGCGGCGTAGGGCGACTTCGGGACGGTGCCGATCTTCGATTCCAGCATGCCGCGTGCCATCTTGATGGCGATCGGCCACTTCGTGAGTCGTTCGATCTTGCCCGGCTCGTTCCTGCGTTCGACCTTCTTGCCGCCGAGCACGGCGTCCGCCCACGCGAGCGAGTTCTCGAGATAGTTCGCGGCGGGGAAGATCGCGTCGACGATGCCGAGGTCGAACGCCTGCTGCGGCTTCAGCATCCGGTTCTGCTTGAGCGGGTTCGAGATGACCACCTCGAGGGCGTTCTCGATCCCGATCAGGTTGGGCAGCAGGTAGGCGCCGCCCCAGCCGGGGATGATGCCGAGGAAGACCTCGGGGAGTGCGATCGCCGCGGCGGAGGCGTCGACCGTGCGGTAGGTCGAGTTGAGTGCGATCTCGAGTCCGCCTCCGAGTGCGAGACCGTTCACGAAGGCGAACGACGGAACGCCGAGCTCCCCGAACTTTCCGAGCACCTTGTGGCCGAGCTGCGCGATCAGGCGAGCGTTGTCCCGCGACCCGACCTTGCTGATGTCGGAGAGATCGGCGCCGGCGGCCAGGATGTACTGCTTGCCGGTGATGCCGACCGCCTGGATCTCGCCGGCTGACGCACGAGCGGCCAGGCCGTCCAGCGTCTCACCGAGGGCGGTGAGCGTCGCCGGCCCCAGAGTGTTCGGACGCGTGTGGTCGCGTCCGTTGTCGAGGGTGATCAGTGCGAGCACCTTGCCCGACGCGAGACGGATGTCACGCACGGGGGAGTGCGTGATCACCTCGCCGTCGGTGAGCGCCTGGATGGGGGAGAAGTCAACGTTCGCGTACTGCTCGGAAATCGAGTGGGCCATCAGGCTTACTTCCTCTTCTTGCCGTCGAAGTGCGGGTTCTCCCAGATGACCGAGCCGCCCTGTCCGAGACCGACGCACATGGCCGTCAGGCCGTAGCGCACATCGGGTCGCTCGGCGAACTGCGCCGCGAGCTGGATCATCAGACGCACGCCGGATGCCGCGAGCGGGTGGCCCAGCGCGATCGCGCCGCCCCACTGGTTGACGCGGGGGTCGTCGTCGGCGATGCCGAAGTGGTCGAGCAGCGAGATCACCTGGATGGCGAAGGCTTCGTTGAGCTCGAACAGGCCGATGTCGGCGATCGTGAGTCCGGCCTTCTTCAGAGCCTTCTCGGTCGAGGGAATCGGGCCGATTCCCATGATCTCCGGCTGCACGCCTGCGAAGGCGAACGAGACCATGCGCATCTTCGGTGCGAGACCGAACTCCTTGACCGCGCCGCCTCCGGCGAGCAGTGACATCGTGGCGCCGTCTGTGAGGGGCGACGAGGTTCCGGCGGTCACACGGCCGTGCGGGCGGAAAGGAGTCTTGAGGGCCGCGAGGTCCTCCATGGTGGTCTGCGGACGACGACCTTCGTCCTCCGTCGCCAGGCCCCATGCGCCGTCGGCGGTCTTGGTCGCGACGGGCACGAGATCCGGCTGGATCTTGCCCGCGTCGTACGCCGCCTGCACCTTGTGCTGGCTGAGCATGCCGAATCGATCGGAGCGCTCCTTGGTGAGGTGCGGGAAGCGATCGAAGATGCGCTCGGCCGTGACACCCATGTTCAGAGCGCCGGGGTCGACCATGCGCTCCGCGACGAATCGCGGGTTGGGGTCGGCGTTGCCGCCGATCGGGTGGTGACCCATGTGCTCGACCCCGCCGGCGAGCGCGAAGTCGTACATGCCGACCCCGATCGATGCTCCCATCGTGGTGACGCTCGTCATCGCTCCCGCGCACATGCGCTCGACGGCGAGTCCGGGCACCGTCTGCGGAAGTCCCGCGAGGATCGCCACGGAGCGCCCGAGGGTCAGGCCCTGGTCTCCGGTCTGGCTGGTCGCGGCGATGGCGACGTCGTCGATGCGGTCGGCCGGAACGGCTGCATTCCGCTCCATCAGGCCGATGGTCGCCTTGACGGCGAGGTCATCAGCGCGGGTGTTCCAGTACATGCCTTTTTCGCCGGCGCGCCCGAAGGGGGTGCGCACTCCATCGACGAAGAAGACGTCCGAGATCTCGGCCACTCTGCCTCCAAGTTTGTGCGGTGGCCTCAGTCTATGGAGGGCCGGAAACGGGGAGGAATCGGTTGGATCGAACCTACGAAGCCGGTGCGGACGCCTCGTCGGGCGTTTGCGCCGCCTCTACAAAGGCGTCCGCGATCTTCTGTGCAGTCTGTGCAATCTGCCACGGGCGGGCACCCAGTGCGGCGAGTGCCTCGCCGATGGCCTCGGGCGTCGTTCCCGGTACATCCCACGCCACACGGCGCAGGTGATCGGGGGTGAGCAGGTTCTCGGTCGGCATCCCGAGTTCCTCGGCCGTGGCCTCGACGACCGGGCGGGCGGCTTTGAGTCGCGCGTCGGCCTCCGGATTGCGATCGGACCAGGCTCGCGGCGGCGGCAGCGTATCGCTGGGAACCCGCTCCCTGGGAAGCTCCTCCGTGGCACGTCCGTCGACCATCGCCTGCCACCAGCGGTCGAGCTGGGTGCGGCTCGCTCGGCCCTGGAACTCCTTGATCCCCGCGAGCGCCTGCTTGCTCTGCGGGTTCGCCAGCACGGCCGCGATGAGCGACCGGTCCGGCACCAGACGGCCGGGAGAGACGTCCTGATCCTGGGCGAAGCTCTCGCGAGCCTGCCACAGCGAGCGAGCGACCGCGAGGTTCCGCGCGCCGCGCACCTGGTGCAGTCCGCTGAGTCGTCGCCAGGGGTCTTCGCGAGGAGGCTTCGGCAGTCGGGCGAGCGTGGCGGCGAACTCCTCGGCCGCGTACTCGGTCTTCCCCTGCTCCTCGAGCTCCGCCTCCAGAGCCTCGTAGACGTCGATGAGGTGCAGCACATCGAGTGCCGCGTACTCGAGCCATGCAGCGGGAAGGGGTCTGGTCGACCAGTCCGCCGCGGAGTGCTCCTTCTTGAGCGTGATGCCGAGCGTGTTCTCGACGACCGCGGCGAGTCCGACTCGGTCATGACCCAGCAGTCGCGATGCGAGCTCCGTGTCGAAGATCGTGTGGGGGAGCAGATCGAGTTCGCGCAGAGACGGAAGATCCTGGCTGGCGGCGTGGAACACCCACAGGGCGTCGCCGATGGCCTGCTGCAGAGGGCTGAAGTCGCCGAGAGCGGGAGGGTCGAACAGGAAGACCCCCGCGTCGCGGCGGAACACCTGCACGAGATAGGCGCGCTGGGAGTAGCGGAATCCGGATGCCCTCTCGACGTCCACGGCGACAGGCCCAGTTCCTGCGGCCAGTGCGGCGCATGCCGCGTGGAACTCCGAGACGTCGGAGATCACGGAGTATTCAGTCACGTGCTGCCTTTCGCGCGCCGATAACGGCGATGCCCTCGGAACCGGGCGGAAGACCCGCCAGCATCCCGACCAGTTCGACCCAGGCCTCGACATGGGGTGTGAAGGGGCCCTCGGGTGTCCAGGACGCCCTCAACTCTATCTGTGCGCCGTCTCCTTCGACGGCGAGTCCGCCGAACCCCTTCGACAGGGTCTTGGTCGACGTGCCCGACGCGGAGTGGTAGCCGGCGCCTCTCGAGTCGAGTGCATCGACGAGCCAGGACCACGTGACGTCGGCGAGCAGGGGGTCGGTGCCGATCTCGGTCTCGAGCGGCGCCTGGGCGAAGATCACGATCCGCCAGTCGCCGTCCCATGCGGCCGGGTTGTCGGGGTCATGCAGCAGAACGAAACGTCCCGTCCCGTATGCCGACTCTCCGCCGTCGTCCGGGCGGACGTCGGCTGCGAGGGCGAGGGCGTGCGGAGCGAGGCCCTGCGGCGTCGCTATCTCGCGGATGGTGATGTCTGAGCGGAAGGCGATGTCGCGCAGTTCAGCCACGGCGGCGTCGAAGATCGTCCCGGCATCGGGGTGTGCGGTCACGGCAACAGGCTAGAGTCAGGAAGCGATGAAGAGTCTCAGGCACGCCGTTGCACTCCTTGTCCCTGCTCTGCTCGCTCTGGGGACGGCGCTGGCTCTGCTCGTCTTCAGCGTCGCCCGTCGGGTCGTCATGCCGGCGAAGCGACCGGCGAACGTCGAGATCCTCGCCGTCGACACCGGGGCGCAGACGATCGAGCTCACCCGGACGCGGGACACCGAGCTCCCGGGTCGATACGGACTCTTCACCTCGGGAACGTATGGCTACGTCAAGCTCGGCGCGGTGCTGAGCGCTGATGCCACCACCGTGAGGCGCAAGCTGCTGACGCAGATCGAACCGGGCGCCCGCGTCGACAGGAGCGCGGCGTTCAGCGGTTGGTACTACTCCACTCCCGGCGAGCTCCACCTGCCCTCGCAGAACGTGCTCATCGGTTCCCCGGCCGGGCCATGCCCCGCCTGGCTGTTCCCGGCCGACTCCTCGACGTGGGTGATCCAGGTCCACGGACGAGGGGTCACCCGAGCCGAGTGCCTTCGTGCCGTCCCCGTGCTGCATGCCGCGGGCTTCCCGAACCTCGTCGTCTCGTACCGCAACGACGGTGAGGCGCCGCGCAGCCGAAGCGGTGCGTACGCTCTGGGGGCTTCGGAGTGGCGCGACGTCGATGCGGCGGTGTCGTATGCGCTCCGACACGGCGCCGATCGAGTGATCCTGATGGGATGGTCGATGGGCGGAGCGGTCGCGATGCAGACCGCCCTGAACTCGGGCAACCGCGACCGCATCGTCGGTCTCATCCTCGAGTCGCCGGTGATCGACTGGCGCAGCGTGCTGCGATTCCAAGCGCGCGAGTCCGGCATGCACGCACCGCTGCCGGACCTCGCGATGGGCGCACTGTCCGTCCCGTTCACCGCGCGGCTCAGCGGCGCGGAGAACGCGATCCCGTTCGACAGCCTGGACATGGTGTCGCGCGCCGACGAGCTGTCGGTGCCCATCCTCATCCTGCACAGCGACGACGACGGATTCGTGCCCGCCGATGCATCGCACGCACTCGAGCAGGCCAGACCCGACCTGGTCACGATGCCCCGCTTCACGGTCGCCCGGCACACCAAGATCTGGAACTACGACCAGGCAGGGTGGAGCGATGCCATCACCGGATGGCTCGCAGCGCAGGGGTTCAGCGCTTCTGCATGACCTGCTTCTTGGCGCGCATCAGCATGCCGGTCATGCCGCCGATGCGCAGCGGCGACACCGCGCGGGTGAGACCGATCGACTGCGGATAGTCGTCGGGGATCGCGAGAACCTCGTCAGGGGTGAGGCCGGAGATGCCCTGCACGAGGATGCTCGCGAATCCGCGCGTGGTCGGCGCCTCGGGCGGGGCGGTGGCGTGCATGGTCACGATCCCGTCGGCGACTTCGACGTAGATGTACACCGGTGACTGGCATTCCGCGACGCGCTCGCACATCTCGGGGTGATTCGCGACCTCTTCGGAGACCTCCGGCAGCTCGTCCGAGTACTCCAGCAGGAGCAGCAGTCGATCCGCCTCGGGGGTCTCGAGGAATCCGTCGCGGATCTCAGCGAGGGTGTCAGGAACGTGCGTGGTGCTCATCCCTGTCATTCTCCCACGATCAGAGGGATCCGGGCTCCGCGCCGGTCACGATCGGGACCCGCACCGCGCTGCCCCACTCGGTCCACGAGCCGTCGTAGTTGCGGACGTTCTCGAATCCGAGCAGGTGCGTGAGGACGAACCACGTGTGGCTCGAGCGCTCTCCGATGCGGCAGTACGCGACGACCTCGTCGCCATCGGCGAGTCCGGCCCCGTCACGATAGATCGCGTCGAGTTCGGCCCGCGACCGGAAGCCGCCGTCCTCAGCCACGGCCTTCGCCCACGGCACGCTCTGGGCGGTGGGGATGTGCCCCGCGCGCAGGGCTCCCTCTTCGGGGTAGGCCGGTGCGGTGGTGCGCTCACCGCTGTATTCCTCGGGAGAGCGCACATCGATCAGCGGGCTGCCGATGTGAGCGAGGACATCCTCCTTGTATGCGCGGATCTCCGAGTCGTCGCGTTCGACCACGGGATACTCCGTCGGCGTGATCTGCGGGGCGTCCCGGGTGATCTCGCGGCCCTCGGAGATCCAGCGATCGCGTCCGCCGTCGAGCAGCCGAACGTCCTCGTGGCCGAAGAGCGAGAAGACCCAGAGCGCGTAGGCGGCCCACCAGTTGTTCTTGTCGCCGTAGATCACGACGGTGTCGTCGCGGGAGATGCCCTTGGTGCTGAGCAGCTTCGCGAAGCCCTCGCCGTCGACATAGTCGCGCACGACGGGATCATTGAGCTCGGTGTGCCAGTCGACCTTCACGGCGCCGGGGATGTGGCCCGTCTCGTACAGCAGCACGTCCTCATCGGATTCGACGACGACCAGGCCCGGTGTGCCGAGGCGCTCGGCCAGCCACTCGGTGCTCACGAGACGGCCGGGCTCGGCGTACTCGGCGAACTTTGACGAAGTGGTGTCGAACTCGATGGCCACAGGGATCTCCTCAGACGGTGAGCGGCGATGATGCAGGGGACGACGGCGTAATGTGGAGCCGATACTTCGACGATAGATCCACGCCGTGCGCCCTGCACCCGATTCGTAAGACTTCGACACAGGTGCGCCCCCGACACAGGACCGTGATGACCGACACGCCCAGCCGCACGGGCATCGTGCACCTGACAGATCGACAGCCGACCGTCACCGGTCCCGAGATGCTGGCCAGCCTCGTGCCGCCGCCGCAGTTCGACGGTGCGACGTTCGAGAGCTATCGTGCCGATGCGGCCTACCCCTCGCAGGAGGACGCCAAGGAGACGCTCATCCGGTTCGCCGGACGCGGTGCTCCGCTCAAGCGGGGCGGATTCTTCAGCCGAGCCAAGAAGGAGCCGGAGACGAAGCCGGGCGTCTATCTCGACGGCGGATTCGGCGTCGGCAAGACCCACCTGCTGGCGTCGATCTATCACGCGATGCCCGCGCGCAGGAAGTACTTCGGCTCGTTCATCGAGTACACGGCTCTGGTCGGTGCGCTCGGCTACAAGAACACCGTCGACCTGCTCAAGGGTGCAGACCTGCTGTGCATCGACGAGTTCGAACTCGATGACCCGGGCGACACCATGGTCATGACTCGGCTCATCGGCGAGCTGGTTCCCACCGGCACCAAGCTCGCGGCGACCTCGAACACTCCGCCGAACGCACTGGGTGAGGGCCGCTTCGCCGCACAGGACTTCCTCCGAGAGATCCACGCGATGTCCGACAGCTTCCAGACGATCCGCATCGACGGTGTCGACTTCCGCCAGCGGGCGCTCGACGGGCACGCCGTCGTGAGCGACGACGATTCCTATGCCCGCGCGATCGACGAGGGGGCGGGGCACGGAAACGCGTCCGACGATTCCTTCGCCGACGTCATCCGTCACCTGGCCCGGGTGCACCCCTCGCGGTATCTGCGGATCATCGCCGAGCTGGATCTCGTGGGCCTGCGGGATGTGCGGGTCCTGACCGATCAGTCCGAGGCTCTGCGCTTCGTCGCGTTCGTCGACCGCGTGTACGACGCGCAGATCCCGATCGTCGCCACCGGTGTGAGCCTCGACCAGGTCTTCGCAGAAGAGATGCTGAACGGGGGATATCGCAAGAAATATCTGCGCGCTGTCTCCAGACTCAATGCACTTACACACGCGGATCGCAGTGTCGCGTAACGCAGTGTTCACACACGCGGCGTCTCTGTAACGCCACCGCAACAAACCTCACGCATTCCGGAAATCGGGCCTCGTCACACTGAAGCTCTCAGTTTCCCGAATGTGAGGTTTGACTATGGATGCTCCAGGCAACATCTCCTGGGCGATCACCGCGACCGCCCTCGTACTGCTCATGACGCCCGGCGTCGCCTTCTTCTACGGCGGTCTCGTCAAGGCCAAGAGCGTCGTCAGCATGATGATGATGAGCTTCGGCTCGATCGGTCTCGTCGCCGTCCTCTGGATCCTCTTCGGATTCTCGATGAGCGCGGTCGACAGCCCGACGGCATTCGCCGGCAACCCCTTCGCCGACTTCGGTCTCTCGAGCCTCGCGGCCGGTGAGGGCTCGAACGTCGCACTTCTCGGAGTCGCCTACGGCGCGACCTTCGCGATCATCACCGTCGCGCTCATCTCGGGCGCCATCGCCGACCGCGCGAAGTTCGGCAGCTGGCTCATCTTCGCCGGTGTCTTCGCCACCGTCGGATACTTCCCCGTAGCCGCATGGGTCTGGGGCGGCGGCTGGATCATGAACCTCGGCACCACGCTGTTCGGTGAGGACAGCGGCATCGGCGTCATCGACTACGCCGGTGGTACCGCGGTGCACATCAACGCCGGCGCCGCGGCTCTCGCCCTCGCGATCGTCCTCGGCAAGCGCATCGGCTTCCAGAAGGGCATCCTCAAGCCGCACAACGTGCCGCTGACGCTCCTCGGCGCAGCGCTGCTGTGGTTCGGCTGGTTCGGCTTCAACGCCGGCGCGGAGTGGCTCGCAGAGGACATGGGCGGCGTCGGACTCATCGGCCTGAACACCCTCGGCGCCACGGCGGCGGCGATCCTCGGCTGGATCCTCATCGAGCGCATCAAGGACGGCAAGGCAACCTCGGTCGGTGCAGCGTCCGGCGCGGTCGCCGGTCTCGTCGCCATCACCCCGGCCTGCGCGAACCTGACGCCCGGATGGTCGCTGCTGCTCGGTGCCGTCGCCGGTATCGTCTGCGCGCTGGCGGTCGAGATGAAGTTCCGTCTCGGCTTCGACGACTCGCTCGACGTGGTCGGCATCCACCTGGTGGGTGGCCTCATCGGAACGCTGTACCTCGGCTTCTTCGCCACCGAGACCGGTCTGTTCGTCGGAGGCGACGCACGTCAGCTCGCCGTCCAGGCGATCGCAGCGCTCGGTGTGCTGATCTACTCCTTCGTCGTCGCCTTCATCATCGGCTTCGCGATCGAGAAGACGATCGGCTTCCGCATCACGAGCGAAGACGAGATCGCCGGTGTCGACCAGGTCGTCCACGGCGAGGAGGGCTACGCGCTGGCCGACGCCTGAACTGCCGTTAGGGTGACCGTGTGAGCAACACCAACGGCATCCTGGCACGACTCGCGGAGATCCTCTTCACAGCACTGGGATCTGACCGGGCGTCTCGGACGAAAACTCGTCCGAGACGCCCGGTCTCGCGTCTGCGCACCTCCGAGGAGGTCCGCTCCGCCTCAGGGGCGTCGAGAGCGGCGTCGCGCGGGACCGAGACACGGCGGGTCGACCCCGACCGGATCGATGACCTCCGCATCGGCTACGCGCCCGACCGGGACGGCGCCCCTGACGCGGGTGAGATCATCTGGACCTGGGTGCCCTATGAGGAGAACGACGGTCGAGGCAAGGATCGGCCGGTGCTCGTGATCGGGCGCGAATCCGCAGAACGTGTCTATGCGGTGCGGATGACGAGCAAGGCGCACGACGGCGACCGCGACTACCTGTCGATCGGCTCCGGCGGCTGGGACGCGCAGGGACGGGAGTCCTGGGTCGACATCGAGCTGCTGTACAGCGTGCACGAGAGCGGACTGCGCCGTGAGGCCGCGGTGCTCGACCGATCGCGCTACGGGGAGGTCGCTTCGGCTCTGGCTCGACGATACGGCTGGGCGACCGCCTGAAGCCCCGACACGTGTGACCCGGTCGCAATCCGTTCGACGAACGGCTGCGAACAGTCTGTGAGTCGCAGGATGCGACGACACCACAGGAGGAATCATGCGTTTCATCCCCACCAAGGTCCATGGAATTCTCGACTACATCGTCGGAGTGGCGCTGATCGCCGCTCCGTGGCTCTTCGGCTTCGCGAGCATGGGCGGCCCCGCCGTGATCATCCCGATCGTGCTCGGAATCGGGCTCATCGTCTACAGCCTCTTCACGAAGTACGAATGGGGGCCGTTCGGCGTCATCCCGATGCCCGTCCACCTCGTGTTCGACATCGTCGCGAGCCTGTTCCTGGCGCTGTCGCCGTGGATCTTCGGCTTCTCGACGGAGGCGCCGAACGTCTGGGTGCCGCACGTGGTCGTCGGCGTCGCCGTGATCGTGGTCGTGCTGTTCTCGCAGCCGCAGCCCGCGAAGGTCAAGGCCACCGCTCGCGTCTGATGGCGTACGAACTCTGAAGCCCCGCACGGAACGTCGGCCCTGTGCGGGGCTTCAGTTCTGCAATGCCGCCGCCACCCAGCGCGCGTAGAGCTGCCAGGGGTCGTCCAGCGTGCGCAGTCCGTCGATGTGGGCCGCGAGATACGGGGTGAGGGTGAACCATTCGCCGCCCTCCCGGATGTCGGCGAACTCGCGGTGTCTCGATTGCTCCACCGCACGGCCACCCGGCTCGAACGCGAGGAGCTCGTCGTGGCGGATGCTCGCGAGTCGGTGACGCGGCCGGCGACTGGTGCCGATCTTCACCCGACGGTCGTAGCGGATGTAATAGACCACCTCGACCACCGGGCGGGGGAGGTCGGGGTCGGGGGAGTCGCCGTAACGCCACCCGCACCAGTCGCACAGCAGCGCGGTGGTCACGCGCACCGCGTCTCCATGGCCGCAGAGCGGACAAGGGCTCGGGAGCGGAGTGCGCGGCATGGTCGGAACGCTACCGCCGGCCACCGACGTCAGACCTCTCCGCGGCTTCTCTTCACCCCGCGCGGCACCCATCTCCACCACATGAAGTGATGGTCCCCCTGCTCGACATCGAACAGCCTCCCGCACACGGCGCATTCGGTGACATAGGTCATCGACCAGCCAGGATCGCTCGTCGAGAGGATGCTGACGTGGCCGAGCGCCTGTTCCTTCTCGGGGTCATTCGTGAGCAGCCCGGGGTAAGCGGCGCACCAGCACTCCCTATCGCGATACTGTTCGAGTTTGGTGAGCGCGTGCGCCAGATGGGCGTTGTTCGAATAGATCATCCCGCCCAGATCGAGCCTCGTCGCCTCGCGCCGGAGCTGCGGAAGCGCGGCGACGAGGGGGTCGAGAGTCGCGGCATCCCGCGAGCGGATCGTCTCCCACACCGCGTGCATCACGCGTCCGCGATCTCCGGAGAGGAAGTCGTCGAGCAAGGTGGGCATGCCGCAACGCTAGCAATCGAAAGATCGGCGCTGGCTCCCGCGCCCTCGCGCCATGAGAAAACCCCGCGGCATCTCAGATGCGCGGGGTTCTGTGGTGGGCGATACCGGACTCGAACCGATGACCTCTTCCGTGTGAAGGAAGCGCGCTACCAACTGCGCCAATCGCCCATACCTGCGGGGTACGTCAACCGATACTACCCGACCGTCGGAGGCCAAGTTGACCACCCTGCGAGACACGCGCGAGATTCGGTTTCGGTTTGGACAGTCGCCGATCATCGGCTAATGTTTCATAAGTGCCCGGGACAACAACCGGGAACAACGCGGATGTAGCGCAGTTGGTAGCGCACAACCTTGCCAAGGTTGGGGTCGCGAGTTCGAGTCTCGTCATCCGCTCAAGTGCAGGGACCTTCTTCGGAAGGCCTTCGGCACGTGGGGTCAATCCACACGGTGGCGTGGCCGAGCGGCTAGGCACCGGCCTGCAAAGCCGTTTACACGGGTTCGAATCCCGTCGCCACCTCTCAGTAACTGAATAGCCCCAACGGGCGCGATTGGCGCAGCGGTAGCGCGCTTCCCTGACACGGAAGAGGTCACTGGTTCGATCCCAGTATCGCGCACAGACAAAACCCCCGGTTCCGCCGGGGTTTTTGCATGTCCGGAAGGCCGCTCGTCTCTTCGCGTGGGACCTACGTGCAACCCGCGCGGCGTATTGCTGTCGTTGGCGCGAACTGTGAGACGGTGAGCGCATGGCCGCAACTTACCGAGTGAGCCGGTTGCGCGAGTTCGACCGCAACATCTTCGTGACCGGCCACGGCCTGATGCGACAGGTCGCCTCTGGCCTTGACTGCCGCGCAGGTCGCGCAGAGCTTGCCGAACCACGCTTCGGATGTGCGGCGCCCCATCGCCGTCGCCGTGCCGCACCAATCGCACCGGGCGCCGGTCGGGTGCGGGAGGGGGCGCGGAGGGCGAGCGTCGGCGATCGCGTCGGCGGCACCGCGTCGGCAGTCGGCGATCCTGGCGGGATCAACCGCGCTTCTGCGTCTACGGGCGGAGTGTTTCGACGTGGCGCCCAATGCCCACACCGGGGAGAACCGGCGAGAGTACATGATCGCGACTCCAGGATCGGCGAGTCAATGCACGAGAGCGCCGAGCCGGGCCGGGGTGATGTCCGGCTCGGGGAGGGGCGGTCGAGTGCGTCGAGGGCGTAGAGCGCGGTGCTGAGATGCCAGTGCGCGACCGATCCGAGGGTGCGCCGCAGCTCGGGGTGGGCGGCGATGATCCGGCCAGTGAGGTTGCCGATGGCCCGGCAGTCGCCGCACGTCGGGGCGTCGACCGTCGCGCCGTCCGCCATCTTGTCCGCGCGCTCGCCCTTTGGCGTCTCGCTCATGCGAGCGACCAGTATCGCGCACAGACAAAACCCCCGATTCTCCGGAGGTTTTGTTGTGTGCTCACCGGGCAGCGCGCCGTCGGACTCGACACCCGAATCGCGCTCCTCTGCGGGCGGAGCGCGACTCGGGTCTGACCCGCGACGAGTGGAGGGCGTTCGTGCGGCTCAACCGACGAAGGAGATGCCGCTCACCGTCTTGGTGTCGCCCATATCGACGTTGCCGCGGGGCGAGTACACATTGGTCGAGACGGTGCCGGCGTTGACGTCGAACTCGACCAGACGGACCGGGTTCTTGTCGGCTGAGTGATACGTCTCGAGGAAGGTGACGATCTTGTTCCCGGACGGGGTCGTCACCGATGTGGTTCCGGCGTAGCCCGTGTGTCCCGATGCGACGACCTTGATGTTCGAGTGTTTCGAGAACACGTTGTCGTAGAGGTACTGCGGCGACACGTTCCCGTACTGCCAAACCTCTTTCGATTGCCCGGCGCCGTCGATCTGAAGAGAGCCGTTGAGGTAGTTGTGCGTCTGCACGATCACGTTGTGGTCGGCGTGGTCGGTGATGACCTGCTTGGCCCAGGCGACGGCACCGAGACGCGGCCACAGTTCGAGCGTCACGACCATCCACTTCTTGCCGGCGGCTTCGAATGTCTGGAACTGGTTGTCGACCTTGCCTGCCTCGTACTGCCCCTGCACACCAGTCATCTGCGCCGCTGTGAAGAACTGGTTGAATACGGTGGTGTTCCGCTGGTCCGCGACGACGGTCGCGGCGTTGCGGACGCTACCGCCGACCCCAGTGGCCATCGTGTCGTGGTTGCCAATAGCGAGGCCGTACATGAGGCCGGCCTGTTCCAGCGGGTCGAGCGCGTCTTCGGCTCTCTGGTACTGGGCGTAGCCGGGTTCGACCCAGTTCACCACGTCGCCGCTGTGGCCGACATAGCGAAGATCCAGTTCGTCCCGGTTGGAGACGAGCCAGTTGGACCGCTCCGCGAATCTCGTGTCATTCGCGTTGAGTACCTCGTTCTGAGTGTCGGGCATGATCGCGATGGAGAAGACTCCGTCGGCGTCTGTCGGGTTCAGGACGCGCGCGAGGCCGGGCGCATGGAAGCTGTACCCGTATGTCCAGCCTGCAGCGACGGCGGCGGCACGTTGCTCAGGCGTCGCCGCCATCTGGTGGATGCCGCCTTTGCCGTAGATCGCGATCTCCGCAGCATCGGTGCACGTCGAAAGCTTCACAGGGCTCACGTAGAAAGCGACCCCCAGATTCTGGTATCCGTAGTTCGCGACAGCGCTGGTCGCCTCGTTCTGCCAGTTCACATAGGTGTGTTCGCCGGTCGACGGCTTGTAGAGATGGATCGCAGGAACGAGGCCAGCCAGCTGAGTCGACGAGGCACCGAACACGTAACCCGTCTCCGTGTAACCGGCTGCGGCTGCGGCCGCGGCTTCCTGCGCGGTCGTGGTCAGCAGGGTGTTCATATTCGCGTGCGACCACTGAGTGACGTGAAGATCCGTGGCGAAGCAGTCGGTGTTGGCGGCAGATGCTGCCGTGGTGCCGGTGGCGACTCCGAAGGCTGCGAGCAGCGCAGCCGCGACTGTCGCGCCGATGATTCGGCGCGACCGCGCCGAGCGTTGTGATGTCATGATGTGTTCTCTCCGTTCGATCCCGCCGCGAGACAGCGCACGAGTGCGCGTGGGGCGGTGAGCCTGGCCTGTCGATTGTCGATGGCCGGATGCGCCCGTGCACACCCTCCACCGCCGCTCAGAATAGGCTCATATTTGAGCGGAAAACCGAGGTACTGGCATATAGCGCAGCCGCGCTCCTCGGCGCCCCGTGATCAGCGCTCTTCCCGCGGAATCAGCATCAAGAGGCCAGGGTCGTCGCAGGTTTCTAGGTCGTGGCTGACGACCGCTTGACGACCTCGTACGCTGCGAGCGCCGCTTTGCGGGTGGCTGCGAGATCGACGATCGGCTCTGTCGGGGCATCCGACGCCCACTCCGAGATGTACAGGCCGTGCGGGTCGAACTTCTTCGCCTGCAGCTCGGGATTGAAGACGCGGAAGTACGGGGCGGCGTCGGCGCCGGATCCTGCCACCCACTGCCAGTTGAACGGGTTGCTCGCGCCGTCGGCGTCGACGAGGGTGTCCCAGAACCACTCCTCGCCGCGCCGCCAGTCGATGAGCAGGTTCTTCACGAGGAACGAGGCCGTCACCATGCGCACCCGGTTGTGCATGAAACCCGTGTGCCACAGTTCGCGCATCCCCGCATCGACGAGCGGGATCCCGGTATCGCCGCGCTGCCACGCCTCGAGTTCCGACGGCTTGAGCCGCGGCCAGGGGAAGGCGTCGTACTGACGGCGGAGGTTCTTCGTGGCGATGTCCGGTGCGTGGAACGTCGTGTGCCAGGCGAATTCGCGCCAGCCCAACTCCGAGAGGAACCCGGCCGCGCCATCGACCTCCACCGCCGAGTGCCACACGGTGAACGGGCTCAGCTCGCCCCAGCGCAGACGCGGTGACAGCAGTGACGTCGCGCCCGCCGACGGCTCGTCCCGCGCGCGATCGTACGAGCCGATGTCGTCATGCAGGAACGTACGCAGCCGAGCTCTGGCCGCCGGCTCACCGGGCTCCCAGGCGTCGCGGAGTCCGCCCGCCCAGTCGGGGCGGGTCGGCAGCAGATTCCAGTCGACGAGATCGTCGGACGCCGGGGGTCGGGGCACGCCAGCGAGACTCCGGGGCGCAGGGAGGGGCGCTCGCGGCGCGGGGAGGGAGAGGCATGCCCGCCAGAACGGCGTGAACACCGAGAAGTGGGTGCCGCCGCCGGTCTTCACCGTCCACGGTTCGTGCAGCAGCGACGCCTGGAACGACGTGACCTCGTGGCCGTCCGCACGCAGCGCCGCCTTGAGCGCGGTGTCGACCTCGCGTTCGGCGCCCCCGTATCGCCGGTTCCAGAAGACGGCAGTCGCGCCGGAGTCTGCGACGGTCTCACGGACGACGCGTTCGGCAGGACCTCGACGCAGCGTCAGAGTGGCGCCGAGTTCCCGCAGCGCGTCGGCCAAAGACGCGAGGGAGTGGTGGAGCCACCAGCGTGCGGCTCCGCCGAGCGGTCGGATGCCGGGGGACTCCTCGTCGAGGACGAACAGCACGACCAGTGGTTCACCGCGATCGATCGCCGCCCTGAGCGCCGGATTGTCGGCGAGTCGAAGGTCGTCGCGGAGCCAGACGAGCGAGGGAGAGGCCATGGCTCCATTCTGACGGGGTGGACGGAACGAGTGGGCGGGCTTGCGCTGCCGGCTGCTCAGCGGATACGAGGCACCGCGCGCATCCGCGGTCTAGCCGGCTCAGTCGTCGCCCACAGCGCCCAGACGACGAGAAGAGGCTGGAGGAAGAGTCGTCCCAGACGCCGCGCCTCGGTGTCGAGCCCCGGGGTGGACCGGTGAGTGCGCCACTGGTGCACGTTTCCCGGGAACACGGCGACGAAGAACGCGGCGGTGGCGATTCCGACACGCCGTCTCTCGTTCGGCAGCAGGAGCAGCCCGGCGGCGAGGGCGACCTCCGCGGCGCCCGACGCGATGATGATCGCCTCCTTGTCGAGACGAGTGGCCCGAGTCGCCCAGTCAGGAACGACGACGCGGAAACCGCGGGTGCTCGTGAAGTGGACGATGCCGATCGCACCCAGGGCGAGTGCGAGGATCCAGCGCGCCAGTGGTCTGATCATCCGCTCACGCTACCCCGGCGGAATCGGAGCTCACGGGTGTCGCCCGGGCGCGTCGCGGCAGGTCTGCCCGCCCAAGTGGCGGCCTTTGCCACACTGAGTGCATGACCGTCCTGCGCATCAGCATCCTCTTCGTGCTCGCCGCCGTCGCCGAGATCGGCGGCGCGTGGCTGATCTGGCAGGCCGTGAAGGAGAACCGTGGCTGGGTCTTCGCTGTGCTCGGCGTGATGGCTCTCGGTGCGTACGGGTTCATCGCGGCGCTCCAGCCTGACGCGAACTTCGGACGTGTGCTCGCCTCGTACGGCGGGGTGTTCATCGCCGGATCGCTCGCGTGGGGCATCATCGTCGACGGCTTCAAGCCGACCGTCTGGGACTGGGTCGGCTCGGCGATCGCGCTCGTCGGCGCGGCGATCATCATCCTCGCTCCCACGGCGGCGAACACCGAGTCTGAGGTGGCGTCGTAGCGGTCAGCGGCCCCCGGGCATGCGAGTAGCCTAGATCCAGACCCAGATGGAGTGTGCAGTGCCTGAAAATGCTCAGCCGAAAGACGGCTTCGCCCTGTTCTCTGACCGTTCAGTCGTCGCCATGCGCGTCAACGGGACCCTCAAGGACCTCGCCGCGACAGTGACGGATGCCGACGAGGTCGAGCCGGTCACGATCGACAGTCCCGACGGGCTGAACATCCTGCGTCACTCGGCCGCGCACGTGCTCGCGCAGGCGGTGCAGCGGATCAACCCGCAGGCGAACCTGGGCATCGGGCCGCCCATCACCGACGGCTTCTACTACGACTTCGGCGTCGACACCCCGTTCACGCCCGAGGACATCAAGGCCATCACGAAGGAGATGCAGCGCATCGTCCGTGAGGGGCAGCGCTTCGTGCGTCGTGTCGTCACGGACGACGAGGCGCGGGCAGAGCTGGCCGACGAGCCGTTCAAGCTCGAGCTCATCGGTCTCAAGGGCGGCAAGGAAGCCGCCGAGGGCGCCTCCGTCGAGGTCGGCGAGGGCGAGCTGACGATCTACGACAACACGACCCGCGACGGCGAGGTCGTCTGGAAGGACCTCTGCCGCGGGCCGCACCTGCCCAACACCCGCATGATCGGCAACGGCTGGGATCTGACCCGCATCGCCGCCGCATACTGGCGGGGCAGCGAGAAGAACCCGCAGCTGCAGCGGATCTACGGCACCGCCTGGCCGTCGAAGGACGAGCTGCGTGAGTACCAGCACCGGCTCGAGGAGGCCGCCAAGCGCGACCACCGCCGTCTCGGCAAGGAGCTCGACCTCTTCTCGTTCCCCGAGGAGATCGGTTCGGGTCTGTCGGTCTGGCACCCCCGTGGCGGCATCGTCCGCGGCGAGATGGAGCAGCACGCTCGCAGGCGCCACATCGAGGGCGGCTACACCTACGTGTACACCCCGCACATCTCGAAGGAAGACCTCTTCCTCACCTCGAACCACCTCGTGACGTACAAGGAGGGTATGTACCCGCCGATCGTCATGGACGAGGAGCGCGACGACGAGGGCAACATCACGAAGCAGGGCCAGGACTACTACCTGAAGCCCATGAACTGCCCGATGCACATCCTGATCTACAAGGAGCGCGCGCGCAGCTACCGTGATCTGCCCCTGCGGTTCGCCGAGAACGGCACCGTCTATCGCAACGAGCTCTCCGGTGCGCTGCACGGCCTCACCCGAGTGCGCGGCTTCACTCAGGATGACTCGCACCTGTTCGTCACCCCCGATCAGCTCGAGGGCGAGGTCGCGAAGGTCCTGGAGTTCATCCTGTCGATGCTGCGCGACTTCGGTCTCACCGACTTCGAGCTCGAGCTGTCGATGAAGGATGACGAGAAGTCCAAGTGGATCGGCTCGGACGAGTTCTGGGAATCGTCGACCGATGCTCTCCGCCGGGTCGCCGTGGCATCCGGCCTGAAGCTCACCGAAGTCCCCGGCGAGGCCGCGTTCTACGGACCGAAGATCGACCTCAAGACGCGTGATGCGATCGGCCGCACCTGGCAGCTGTCGACCGTGCAGGTCGACCCGAACCTGCCCGAGCGCTTCGAGCTCGAGTACATGGACAAGGACGGCCAGAAGAAGCGTCCGATCATGATCCACCGTGCGCTGTTCGGCTCGATCGAGCGGTTCTTCGCGATCCTCCTCGAGCACTACGCCGGCGACTTCCCGGTGTGGCTGTCGCCCGTGCAGGTCGTGGGAATCCCCGTCGCCGACGAGTTCGCCGACTACCTGGGCGAGATCGTCCAGACGCTGCGCACGCAGGGCGTGCGCGCCGAGCTCGACGCCTCCGACGACCGGATGCAGAAGAAGATCCGCACGCACACGACCGGCAAGGTCCCGCTGCTGCTGATCGCGGGCGAGAAGGATCGCGACGCGGGCACCGTCTCATTCCGCTACCGCGACGGCACGCAGGAGAACGGCGTGCCGATCACCGATGCAGTAGCGCGCATCCGCGCAGCGATCGATGCACACACTCTCGTGCAGACAGCAGGGGACCTGGCGTGACGTCCTCGGAGTCGTGGGAGGACGCCGGCGAGTTCGCGGGCGTCCCCGACGAGTTCCAGCGGCTCTGGACGCCGCACCGGATGGCCTACATCCAGGCTGGTCCTGAGCCACTGCGCGAGGAGTGCCCGTTCTGCGAGGCTCCGAAGTTCCCGGATGCCGAGCGGCTGATCGTCGCCCGGGGGGAGACGGCCTATGTGCTGCTCAACCTTTTCCCATACAACTCCGGACACCTGCTGGTGTGCCCGTACCGCCACATCGGCACCTACGACCAGGCAACACCCGAGGAGGTCGCCGAGATCGGGGCACTGACCCAGATCGGCATGCGCGTGCTCCGGGAGGTCTCGCGCTGCGACGGCTTCAACATCGGGATGAATCAGGGTGCCGTCGCCGGTGCCGGAGTCGACGGCCACCTGCACCAGCACATCGTGCCGCGGTGGACGTCGGACGCCAACTTCTTCCCGATCATCGCCAAGACCAAGGCCCTGCCCCAGCTGCTCGGCGAGGTGCGCGAAGCCGTGGCGAACGCCTGGCCGACGACGGCGTAGGCCACGCCTCGGAATCGCGGGTCAGCGCACCTGGCGCGCCGTGAACTGCATCCGAGGGTTCGCATAGAACTCCTGCGCTTCGACGAGCTGCAGCTCGCGCGCACCCGACTCGAGGGTCGCGGCGAGCAGGTCGAACACGCTGGACGCGGTGCGCTCGAGCGCCGTCTTCGCGTCACCGGATCCGACATAGTGGGCCGTGAAGAGCGCCGCGGTGACATCGCCCGAGCCGTTCGCCTTCATCGGAAGCCGAGGCGTCTGCACGATCCAGGCTCCTGCGGCGTCGGCCACGAGCATCTCGATCGTCTCGTCCTCTCGGTCCGGTCGCTCGACGCTGGTGACAAGCACCGTGCTCGGTCCCATCGCCATGGCCAGGTCGACCGAGGCCAGGGTGGACTCGAGCGTGTCGGGCTCTGTGCCGGTCAGGAACCCGAGCTCGAACTGGTTCGGGGTGATGATGTCGGCAGCCGGCACGACCTTCTCGCGCAGCAGGATCGGGATGGCCGGGGCGACGAAGCATCCTGACTTCGCGTTGCCCATCACCGGATCGCAGGCGTACACGGCGGCGGGATTGGCGGCCTTGACGCGCGCCACGGCGTCGATGATCACATCGCCGATGCCCTCGCCGCCCTGGTAACCGCTCAGCACCGCGTCGATCTCGCCGAACACGCCGCGCTCCTCGATGCCCGTGATGACCTCGCGCACGTCGTCCGGAGAGATGAGCGGACCGCGCCAGGCGCCGTAGCCGGTGTGATTGGAGAAGTTCACGGTGTAGACCGGCAGAACCTCGACGCCGATGCGCTGCAACGGGAAGACCGCGGCGGAGTTCCCGACATGCCCGTACGCGACGGCGGACTGGATGGAGAGGACCTTCATTCCCCGATCCTTTCTTTCAGAGCGGGAATGCTCCCGCGGCGGTGGGTCATCGTGCGGCCGATGCGAGGTCGGCGACGAGTGTCGCAGTGTCGTCTTCGGACAGATCATGCACTGTGAGGCGCAGATGGCGCGACGGATCGGCGCGTTCGTCGAGGGCGAAGTCGTCGCCGGTTCGAGCGAGCCAGCCTCGACGCATGAGGCGTTCGGCGACGATGCGCGCCGGCTTCGGCAACTCGATCCACAGGCTCAGACCGTCGGTGGCGGGGGAGTCGAGGCCATGCTCGCGCAGCCGCGACGCGAAGGCCGCATTGCGTGCCGCGTAGTGCTCGCGGGCGTCGGCGATGCGTGCGAGCACCGACTCGTCGGTCAGCTGAGTGAGGGTGAGACGCTGCAGCAGGTGGCTGACCCAGGTGGTTCCGGGACTCAGACGCATGGCGAGGCGCTCTGCCGTGGTGGCATCCGTCGCCGCGATGGCGAGGCACATGTCCGGCCCGAGGAACTTCGAGACCGAGCGAACCAGCGCGAACCGCCGGTGGTCCGGGCCGATCAGCGATTCGTATGGACGCTGCGACAGCATCGAGAAGTGATCGTCCTCGATGATCAGCACGTACGGATGAGCGGCGAGCACGGCGCGCAGCTCCGCCGCACGAGCGGCCGTGAGACTCGCCCCCGTCGGGTTCTGAGCGCGCGGGGTGCAGATCACCGCTCGCACGCCGGCATCCAAGGCGGCGCGCAGCCCCTCGACCGTCATCCCCTGTTCGTCCACCGGCACGGGAACGGCCCGATACCCGCCGAGTCGGACCGTGTGGATGCTCGCCAGGAAGCAGGGATCCTCGAGTGCGACGGCATCGTCGCGCATCAGTGCCTGCGCGAGCAGTCGCTCGACGGCGTCGACGGCGCCGCTCGTGACGGTGATGCCGAAGTCGAGGTGACCGAGATCATGCGCGATCCATTCGCGCGCCCAGTCCTGCAGCCCCGGGTCGATGACGGGCTCGCCGTAGAGCACCGGACGACCGGCCACCGTGGCCAGCGCAGGCGATGGATCGGGGATCAGTCGAGGGTCCGGGTTGCCGGTCCCGACGTCGCGCAGCACCGTATCGGAGGCGTAGCCCTCCTGGGCCACCGACTCGAGACCGGCGATGACCGTGCCGGCGCGACCTCGGGAGATCACGAGCCCGGCCTGAGCGAGCTGTCGGTATGCGGCGACCGCGGTGTTGCGATTGACTCCGAGGGTCGTGGCGAGCTCCCGCACGGGAGGGAGGGGACTGCCGGCGCGCAGCACACCGCGCTCGCGCAGACCGCGCACGCTGTCGGCGATGTCCGCTGCGGTCGTTCCGGTGATCTGGTCGCTCATGTGTCCTCACCACCGATTCTAGGTCGTTCCGGACAGTGCTACTGTTTGGCCTAGATCAAACGAGACATCATTCGACACACTCATGCACATCGTGCTTCCCCGACAGGAGCTCTCATGACCGAACAGACCACCACCGGATCCTCGCGCGTCAAGCGCGGTCTCGCCGAGATGCTCAAGGGCGGCGTGATCATGGACGTGGTCACCGCCGATCAGGCCAAGATCGCCGAAGACGCGGGCGCCGTCGCCGTCATGGCGCTCGAGCGGGTTCCCGCCGACATCCGCGCACAGGGCGGTGTCTCGCGCATGAGCGACCCCGACATGATCGACAGCATCATCGCGTCGGTGTCGATCCCCGTCATGGCGAAGGCACGCATCGGCCACTTCGTCGAAGCGCAGGTGCTGCAGGAGCTCGGCGTCGACTACATCGACGAGTCCGAGGTGCTCTCTCCCGCCGACTACGTGAACCACATCGACAAGCACGGCTTCGCTGTGCCCTTCGTCTGCGGTGCCACCAACCTCGGTGAGGCGCTGCGCCGCATCAATGAGGGCGCGGCGATGATCCGCTCCAAGGGTGAGGCCGGCACGGGGGATGTCTCCGAGGCGATGAAGCACATCAGGAAGATCCGTGGCGAGATCGCGGCTCTCACGGCTCTTCCGAAGGACGAGCTGTTCGTCGCGGCGAAAGAGCTGCAGGCGCCGTACGAGCTCGTGGCCGAGATCGCCGAGACCGGCAAGCTCCCCGTCGTGCTGTTCGTCGCGGGTGGCGTCGCGACCCCCGCGGATGCAGCGATGATGATGCAGCTGGGCGCCGACGGCGTCTTCGTGGGCTCGGGCATCTTCAAGTCCGGCAACCCGGCGGAGCGCGCCAAGGCGATCGTCAAGGCGACCACCTTCTTCGATGACGCCAAGGTGATCGCCGAGGTCTCACGCGGACTCGGCGAGGCCATGGTCGGCATCAACGTCTCCGACCTCCCCGCGCCGCACCGCCTGGCCGAGCGTGGCTGGTAGTCCACGGGTCGGCGTCCTCGCGCTGCAGGGCGACGTGCGCGAGCACGCCGCCCTGCTCGCTGGACTCGGAGCCGAGGTGGCGCTGGTGCGCCGCCCGGAGGAGCTTGCGTCTGTCGACGGTCTCGTCATCCCCGGCGGCGAGTCCAGCGTGATCGACAAGCTGTCGCGCACATTCGGGATGCAGGAGCCGATCAGGGACGCGATCGCTGCGGGGCTCCCCGTGTACGGGACATGCGCCGGGCTGATCCTTCTCGCCGACGAGGTACTCGACGGCATCGAGGGACAGCAGTCATTCGGCGGCCTGGACATCGCCGTACGCCGAAATGCCTTCGGACGCCAGACGGAGTCCTTCGAGATGGACCTCGACGTTCCGGCGCTCGGTGAGGTGCCCGTGCACGCGACGTTCATCCGAGCTCCGATCGTCGAACGCGCAGGCGAGCGGGTCGAGGTGGTCGCCTCGCTTCCGGACGGCAGAATCGTCGCCGTGCGGCAGGGGCCACTCGTCGGCACCAGCTTCCACCCCGAGGTCGACGGCGAGATGCGCTTTCACGAGCTGTTCCTCGCGGGAGTCCGGGAGCGCACCTCGCGCCGTTGACGCCATGCCGTGCGACCCGCCACGGACCGGCGCGTGACAGGCGAGGGCCCGAGGTCGGACTATTCTCGTTCGAGTGACTGGATCCAGGGCTGAGGCCGCATATGCGCGTGCCGTCACCGCATTCAGCACCCCGACACTCGATCTGCTGCACGGTCGGTTCGCCCCGTTCGTGGTCGCGTCGCTCACTCTTCTGTTCACCGCCGACCGGGCGTCTGTCGCGGTCGCGGATGCGCACGCCGAGCTGGGCGAGGTGCTCGACGAACTCCGAGCGGCGGGGTACGACGACGACAGGCGGCTTCCGTCCGGGAGCGGCCGGGACGTGTGCCGGAACTGGGTGCGCCTCGGCTGGCTGATCCAGCAGATCGACGACGACGTCGAGGTCTACCGCCTGTCTGCGCATGCCGTCGCAGCACTCGAGATATCCGGCCGCACCGGCGGAGGGCGCACGCGCGTGTCGAACTCCCGCGTGCGCACCCTCCTCGACGCGGTCGACCACCTGTCGGTGAGCGCGGAAGTCGACCCGGTCCGGCGGCTGGCGCGGCTGTATGACGAACGCGATCTGCTCGACGCAGAGATCGCTCGCATCCAGGAGACCGGGCATGCCGACCCTGCCGACGATGAGGAGCTCCTCGAGGAGGCCGAGAACGTCCTGCACCTGGCACGCGAACTGCCCGCCGATTTCACGCGCGTCGCCGAGTCGCTCAGGTCGATGCAACGCGACGTCGTCGCCCACCTGCGCAGGGACGAGAGACCGACGAGCGAAGTGCTCCGCGAGTATCTGCAGCGCGCCCAGGATGTGATGCAGTCGACACCGGAGGGGCGCGCGTTCGCAGGAGCCCTGCGTCTGATCGGCGACCCCGATCGCATCGATGCCCTCACAGAGCAGCTTCGCGGACTGCTCGGCCGGCCCTTCGCCCGTATGCTCGACGGCGCGCAGCGCGCCGAGCTCGACGCCATCGGTCGACGCGTAGAGCAGGGGGTGGAGGAGGTGCTGGCCGCGCAGCGCCGCGCTTCGCACGTGATCACCGGCCAGGTGAAGACCCACGATCCGCTGCGCGATCGTCAGATCGACGACCTCCTGCGCGACGTCATCGCCGGGCTCCATGGGTGGTCCGGCCCGGCGACGGTCGTCGACCCGGTGCGCAGCATGCCGCTGATCGATCTCGGGCATCTGCGTCAGACCACCAGCGATATCCGCCCGCCGCGTGCACCGGCGCCCCTCGCCGACGCCGATGACGTCGACTTCCTCGATCACGACACGCGCGCCTGGGGTGGTCCGAGATATGCCGAGCTCGAGGAATACGTCGCCGGACTGGGGACGGACTTCGACCTCGCCGATGCCTTCCGGTCGGTGCCCGACGCGGCTCGGCGCCCTGTCGATCTGCTCGGTCTGCTCGAGATCGCGCACCGGAACGGCCTCACCGAGGGAGATGGCATCTCGACGGTCGAAGCATTGCGCCCGGACGGCACGAGCAGACGATTCGCATTCGGCGCCGTGACCGCCCGCAGCACGAAAGAGGATTCAGATGATGAGTGACGACGACCTCACCACAGCCGGCGCGGACGAGGGGTTCATCGCTCCGACGGCGATGGAGGACGACCTCGAGGCGCACTTCCCCGGCGATCGCGGCACGCTCGATCCCGAGATCAGACGCGTGCTCGTGCACCTGCTCCAGCGGCGTTTCATCTCGATGGAGCGCAACCGACGTGAGTGGACGCTGCTGCTCGAGCACCAGCAGGTGATCGAGTCGCGGCTCAACGACATCTACCTGCGTCTGATCATCGATCACGCCAGAGGGTTCGCGTACAAGCAGCAGCTGCGCTCTGACGAGGTCGAGATGCCCGTGCTGCTGAAGGACTCTCCGTACTCGCGCGCCGAGACGCTCGTTCTCGTGCACCTGCGGACCGTCTACCAGCGCGAGTCCGCGTCCGGCGAGGGTTCAGTGCGGATCGACATCGAGGACGTCGAGCAGACCGTGCTGAGCTACTTCGCGGACGTCGACGGCGGAACCGCGAAGCAGCAGCGCGCCATCCGCAGCGCATTGGATCGGCTGGATCGAGAGGGCATCGTGCAGGAGGAGACCAGCGGACGCTACCGGATCACCGCGCTCGTCGAGGTGGTGCTCAGTGCGGAGACGCTCAAGGAGCTGCGGGAGTGGCTGCGATCCCAGGCGGTGGTGGCGCGATGACGATGATGGACACGCTCTTCGGGATGATCCCCGCGAGCTCACGCGGTCAGCAGTGGGTCGCGGAGGAGCTCCAGCTCATCAACTGGGGCGGCTACGACGGCGGTCCCCACCGCGTGCGGTTCTCGCCCGATGCGACCCTGCTGTGCGGCGGATCGGGGTCGGGCAAGTCGACGCTCATGGACGGCTACATCGCGCTGATGATGCCGCACACGACGCCCTTCAACGGCGCGTCCAACGGCGGCGTCACGGGCCGTCCCCGCGGCGACGAGCAGCGGAACATCCTGTCGTACGGGCGCGGCAAGATCGACGAGTCCCGCACCGAGGAGGGGACGAAGCTCCGCGTGCTGCGCGGCGACGGCGAGGACACCTGGAGCGCCGTCTCGATGACGTGGTTGGATCACGACGGCTCGCGCTTCACGGCCGTGCGCGGGTGGTACATCCCCGCGGACGCCCGCACCCTCGAGGACACCACGCGATTGCGGGCCACGATCGACGGCGCCTTCGACCTCTCGCAGCTCGAACGCGCTGCGGTCCAGCGACTCAGTGACGCGGCGGTGCGCGCCGTCGGGCTGGAGCCCGTGGCGACCGACCGCGAGTTCTCGGCTCGACTTCACGCCGTGCTCGGCATCGGCGCGGCCGGTTCGGGGGCGAAGGCGATCAGTCTTCTGGCCCGCATCCAGGCCGGTCAGCAGATCACGACGGTCGACGACCTCTACAAGAAGCTCGTGCTCGAGGAGCCCGAGACGATGGCGACCGCGGACGCGGTGGTCGCTCATTTCGATGAGTTGGAGAGCACCCGGACGCGGATGCTCGTCGCCAAGCAGCAGGTGGCGGCTCTCGAGCCGATCCGCGAGATCTCGCAGCGCATCGAGGCGGCGTCGGCGCGGATGAGCGTCGTGGACGAGGTCGGGGTCTTCTCGGAGCCGACCTCCCTCGCGTCCCTGTGGAGCGCCGAGCGCCGCCTCGATCTGCTGCGCGAGGTGGAGGCGGATCTGCGTGACCGCACCCAGGCGCTGCAGCTGGCCGTCCGCGAGAAGAACGCACTGATCGCCGCCGCCGAGGTCGAGCGGGAGGGGCTGCTCGACGTCCTGCGGCAGTCCGGAGGCGACCGCCTCGAGACCGCTCAGCGCGAGCTGCGGGGTGTCGAGCGCCGACTGGAGGACGTCCAGCGCGAGCGGGCGCGCTTCGACAGCGTCGCCAGGGAGCTCGGCGCCGAGGTGCGCACCGCATCCGATTTCGAGGAACTGCTCGCCCGCGTCGGCCGGGAGCTCCCGCAGAGCGGACTGCGCGGAGCCCGCGCCGCCTTCGCCGATGCAGAGTCGTCGCGCCGAGCGGTCGAGAGCGAGCTGAGTCGGGCGCGTGCCGAGCAGGACCGCACCCGTGAGCTCCGCGGGAGCATTCCCGCGCATCTGCATGAGGCGAGAACTCTCCTCGCCCAGGCGGCCGGGCTCACCCCGACGGATCTGCCCTTCGTCGGTGAGCTCATCGAGGTGCGCACCGAGTTCGAGCCCTGGCGGGACGCGTTCAACCTCGCCCTCGGCGGGTTCGCGCGGACATTGCTCGTCGATGTCGCGGACCTCGGGCGGTTCCGTGCGGCCATCGAGTCGGTGCGCATCGCTGAGCGGATCAGCTACGAAGGCGTCCCGACGGGCGTCGCCGAGTCTCGGACGGCGGACCCCCGCACGCTCCCCGGTCGTCTCGATCACCGATCGACGCCGTTCACCGGATGGCTTCAGCAGCGACTCCGTGAGCGGTTCGAGTACGTGTGCGTGGACTCGTCGACCGAGCTCGCCGAGCACCCTCGCGCGCTGACGCTCGCGGGGCAGGTGTCGCACGGAGACCGCGGGTCCCATGGCGGGCATGGCCGGGCGAACATGCTCGGATTCTCGAACGCGCGCCGTCTTCGCGAGCTCGACGAGCAGATCAGCCAGCTCGAGAGCCGCCGCGATGCTGCGACTCAGGCCGCTGCGGACGCCGAGGCCGACCTCGACCGGATCGAGGCGACGTCCAAGGCGCACGCGAAGATCGAGGACCTCACCTGGGATCAGATCGACGTCGAGGCCGTCACGGCGGAGCGCGCGCGATGGGTCGCAGTGGAGGCGGAGGTCACCGACGAGAACCCGAAGATCGCCGAGCTGAAGTCGCAGGCCGAGGAGCTCAGAAAACGGGTCGGCCGTCTGCGCGACGAGAGCTCCCGACTCGGGGGAGACCTCACACTCGCTCAGGACCGTTGGGTGGAGGTCACCGACCAGGTCGACGACTGTCAGCGGATCGTCGATGCGGCTGAGGCGGCCGAGATCGCGCTGGAGGAGCGGCATCGTTCGTTCCTCGACGCGCGCTTCCTCGGAGCAGACGCGGCCGTCAGCGTGACGGCGTCGGAGCGCCTCGCTCACCTCGACGCCGCATTGCGCACGGCCGCGACCAGACTGCTCGAGGATCGCACGTCGGCAGCCGCGGCACACGCCGAGCAGCGTGAGCAGATGCGACGCCTGATGACCGGTTTCCTCGAGCGCTGGGATACGCTCACGATCCTCCCCGACCCCGACGAGTCGGTCGCGGAGTTCGAGAGCATCCTCGTGGCGCTCGAGACCAACGGCCTGCACGAGCTGGAATCCGAATGGCGAGACAGCCTCCTCAAGCTCTCCGGAAACGATCTGACGAGCCTGGATTCGACGCTGGGTCGTGCACTGCGCGAGATCAAGAACCGCATCGACCCGATCAACAGGATCATGGAGGAGCTGCCGTTCTACGACGATGATCACCGTCTTCAGATCACACCGCGCGAGAACCAGTCCGAGGCGCGCAGGCGATTCCGCAAGGAGCTTCGCGAGGTGCGCAGTCTCATCGACGCAGCGGAGACGGATGTCGATCGTGAGAGCGTCTACCGGAGGATGAGCCGTCTCATCGGTCGGATGCGACGCACGGCTCCCGACTTCGCCGAGCTCATCGACGTGCGCAACCATGTGCGGGTGAGCGCGGAGCGGGTCCATGCGACGACCCGGGAGCATGTCGCGCTCTACGACCACATCGGCGAGAAATCGGGTGGAGAGTCGCAGGAGCTGGTCGCCTTCATCGTGGGCGCGGCACTGCGCTACCAGCTCGGCGACGCGGGTGCCGAGCGTCCGAGGTATGCACCCGTGTTCATGGACGAGGCCCTGATCAAGGCGGACGCGCACTTCACGAAGCGTGCGATCGGAGCATGGCGGGGTCTCGGCTTCCAGCTCGTGATCGGTGCGCCGAACGACAAGTACAGCGCCATCGAACCGCATGTCGACGTGGAGTACGACATCCTCAAGGACACGCGCGGCCGCTCCTGGGCACGGCCGAAGGTCGGTCTGCCCGCCGAGTGACACCGGCGATAATGGTCAGCGCGACACGAGAGTTCGGATCGCGCCGACCGTGCGGTCGATGTCGTCCCGGGTCGTCGCCCAGGACGACATCGAGCAGCGCAGCGCAGCGCGACCTCTCCACTCGGCCCCGGTCATGGCGGCGGTGCCCTCCACGAGCACGGCCTCACCCAGCCGTCGCGTCGCCTCATCGGAATCGAGACAGAACATGACCTGCGTGTAGTCGACGTCGTTGAGGATGCGGATGCCGTCGATCGTCGTGAGCCCCTCGGCCATCGCCACCGCGTTCTCGTGCAGCCTGTCGATCAGGTTTGAGATGCCGTCCCGTCCGAGGCTGCGCATCGCCGCCCACGCGGGCACGCCGCGTGCGCGACGGGACAGTTCCGGCGTCACGTCCCACGGGTCCAGACTCGTGTAGATGAGGTAATCGCCACCCGTGCGGAACGCGGCGATCGAGTCCGCAGGGTCGCGGACGATCGCCATGCCGCAGTCGTAGGGCACGTTGAGCGTCTTATGCGCGTCTGTCGCCCACGAATCGGCGTCGGACATGCCCGCCGTCAGCGGCCGCAGCGACTCGGAGGCCGCGGCCCAGAGGCCGAATGCGCCGTCGACGTGCACCCAGGCTCCGTGCCGATGGGCTAACGGTATGAGGGCAGCGAAGTCGTCGAATGCGCCGGTGTGCACCTCTCCGGCCTGTAGACAGACGATGGTCGGTCCGGAGCCGTCCGCGAGGACGCTGTCCAGGGCGTCTGGTCGCATGCGCCCCTGCGCGTCGGATTCGACGGCAGTGATGCCGGTGCGTCCGATCCCGAGGAACCGCGCTGCACGGTCGATCGACCCATGGCGGTCGGCACCTACGACGAAGCGCATCTGCGGAGATCCGTGCAGTCCCTTCTCGCTGAGGTTCCAGCCGACTCGAGCGAGAACGGCGTTCCGTGCCGTCGCGAGGCAGGTGAAGTTCGCCATCTGGCCGCCGGTGACGAATCCGACGCTCGCGTCGTCGGGCAGGCCCAGGATGTCGAGCATCCACCGGCCGGCTATGCGCTCCAACGCCACGGTCGTCGGCGTGAGCAGGGCGGATCCCGAATTCTGGTCCCAGGCGGACACGAGCCAGTCGGCGGCGAGGGCAGCGGGATGCGTGCCGCCGATGACGAACCCGAAGAATCGTCCTCCGGGGATCGCGACGAGACCGGGGTCCGCCCGCGACACGATCTCGCCGATCACCTCTTCCGGGTCCATGCCTTCGGCGGGCAGGGGGCCACCGAAGGCGTCGAGCATCTCGGCGAGGGTCGCCCGCGGCCACACCGGTCTGTCGTCGAGCGACCCGAGGAACTCGAGTGCTGCTCGGTGGGCGGCGTCCAGTCCGCGGATCCTGTCATCGTCGACGCTCTGGTCCATGTGTCAGGACTACACCCAGGCCTGCCCTCACACCAGAGCGATCACGGGAACAGGAGGCCGCCGCTCCGTGTGCGGCCACAGGCCGCGGGCATGGTTCGATAGAATGGACGATGCCCTGGGCCGTGCCCACGGGCGGATACGACGAGCGGAGAATTATGTCCGGGCATTCCAAGTGGGCCACCACGAAGCACAAGAAGGCCATCATCGACTCCAGGCGCGCCAAGTCCTGGGCCAAGCTCATCAAGAACATCGAGGTCGCGGCCAAGCTCGGCGGAGCCGACCTGCAGGGAAACCCGACGCTGTTCGACGCGGTGCAGAAGGCGAAGAAGACGTCGGTCCCGAAGGACAACATCGATCGCGCAGTGAAGCGCGGCGCGGGCATCGGCGGCGAAGCGGTCGAGTACACCTCGATCATGTACGAGGGGTACGGACCCAACGGCGTCGCGATGATGATCGAATGTCTGACCGACAACAAGAACCGTGCTGCGGCCGAGGTCCGCACTGCTCTCAGCCGCAACGGCGGAACCCTCGCCGACCCGGGCAGCGTCGCCTACAACTTCAGCCGCAAGGGCGTGATCGTGGTCGGCTCCGAGGGGACCACCGAGGATGACGTGATGATGGCCGCGCTCGAAGCGGGGGCCGAAGAGATCGAGCCGCACGCCGAGGGCTTCGAGATCATCACCGAGGCGACGGATCTCGTGACCGTCCGCAGCGCGCTGCAGGAGGCGGGAATCGACTACGAATCCGCCGACGTCGAGTTCGTGCCGAACCTCAAGGTCGAGATCGACGCCGACACCGCTCGCAAGATCTTCCGCCTCATCGATGCACTCGAAGACAGCGAGGACGTGCAGAACGTCTTCACCAACTTCGATCTCACCGCCGAGGTGCAGGCCGAGCTCGAGAACGACGACGCGTAGGCGCGCCGACCGCGTGCCGTCGGACGAGACGCTTAGCCTGGGGGAGTGACCTCCTCCTCGCTTCGCGTGCTCGGCATAGACCCGGGTCTCACCCGGTGCGGCGTGGGGGTCGTCGACGTCGACCGGGCTCGACGAGGGACGCTCGTGCATGTCGGAGTCATCCGCTCGGCGCCCGATCTCCCGATCGGCGAACGACTCGCGATCGTCGCCGCAGGCATCCGAGAGGTGCTGGAGCTCCATCGGCCCGATGCTGTCGCGGTCGAGCGCGTGTTCGCGCAGCAGAACAGTCACACGGTGATGGGCACGGCCCAGGCGAGCGGCGTGGCTCTGCTGCTCGCTGCTGAGGCAGGACTCCCGGCGGCCACGCACACTCCGAGCGAGGTCAAGGCGGCGGTCACCGGCTACGGCTCGGCGGACAAGCGTCAGGTGCAGACCATGATCGCCCGGATCCTGCGCCTGGATGCGCCGCCGCAGCCGCCGGATGCCGCTGACGCCCTCGCGATCGCGCTCTGCCACGCGTGGCGTCGGGGCGCAGCGGGGGTCCCGGGCGTGGACGCGCTCACCCCGGCCCAGAAGGCATGGGCCGACGCGGAGCGTGTCGCTCGAACATATCTACGATCGGGTGCGTAGGCTGGGCGGATGATCTCCTCGCTGCACGGCGCTGTCCTCCACTCGACCGCCGATCAGGTCATCATCGACGTCGGGGGAGTCGGGTTCTCCGTCTCGGTGCCCGCAGACGTGGCTCACACCGCGACCGTCGGCGAGAAGCTGATGCTGCACACGAGCCTCATCGTGCGCGAGGATGCGCTGTCGCTCTACGGGTTCGCCGACCGCAGCGAGCTGGAGATCTTCGGTCTGCTGATCAGCGTGACCGGCGTCGGGCCGAAGTCGGCGCTGGGGGTGCTGTCGCATCTCACCGTCGACCAGATCGCGGAAGCCGTGACATCGGAGGATGACGCCCCGTTCCGCCGTGTCTCGGGTATCGGCCCCAAGACCGCCAAGCTCATCGTCCTCCAGCTCGCGGGCAAGGTGCATCCGGTGGGCGCGGCGTCGAAGCCCGCCGCGAACGGACCCGTCGACGTCGTCGATCAGGTCGCTGCCGCGCTCGTCGGTCTGGGGTGGTCCGAGAAGGTCGCCGCCGAGGCCGCCGCGCAGACGGCCGCGGAGGCCTCTGAGGCCGAGCGGGCAGCCGTCGCACAGTTGCTGCGCCGCACGCTCGCACTGCTGGGGCCGGCGCGTGTCTGACATCCGCGACGCCGCCGAGCCCTCAGACGACACCGAGCTGGCGATCGAGGGAGCCCTGCGACCCACGAGCCTGGGTGAGTTCGTCGGTCAGCAGAAGGTGCGGGGGCAGCTCCAGCTGCTCCTCGATGCCGCACGGATCCAGAATCGCCCGCCCGACCACATCCTGCTCGCGGGCCCGCCCGGGCTCGGCAAGACCACGCTGGCGATGATCGTCGCGCACGAGAGCGAACGTCCGCTGCGCCTCTCGAGCGGACCGGCGATCCAGCACGCCGGCGACCTCGCCGCGCTCCTCTCGAGCCTCGTGCCCGGCGAGGTGCTGTTCATCGACGAGATCCACCGGATGGCGCGGTCGGCGGAGGAGATGCTCTATCTCGCGATGGAGGACTTCCGCATCGACATCATGGTGGGCAAGGGCGCGGGGGCGACCAGCATCCCGCTGGACCTCGCACCGTTCACGCTCGTGGGTGCGACGACGCGCTCGGGTCTGCTGCCGAACCCGCTGCGGGATCGCTTCGGCTTCACCGGTCACCTGGAGTTCTACGAGGAGGCGGAGCTCGAGCGCGTCATCGCTCGCTCGGCCCTCATGCTGGGCGTCGATCTGCCGCGGGATTCGCTGTCGGAGATCGCTCGTCGCTCGCGCGGCACTCCTCGTATCGCGAACCGCCTGCTGCGTCGAGTGCGCGACTATGCGCTCGTTCACGGCGGCGGCGCGGCCTCCCTGGTCGGGGTCAAGGCGGCGCTGGAGCTCTACGACGTCGACCCCATCGGACTGGACCGCCTCGACAGAGCGGTGCTCGAGGCGCTCGTTCGGCGCTTCCGCGGGGGTCCCGTGGGGCTCAGCACGCTCGCGGTCGCAGTGGGCGAGGAGGCCGAGACGGTCGAGAGCGTCGTCGAGCCCTATCTCGTGCGCATCGGATTCCTGGGTCGCACACCTCGAGGTCGCGTCGCCATGCCGGAGGCCTACAGCCACCTCGGCATCGCGCACCCGGACGGGGCGCTCCGACTTGATGACCTATAATCGCTGAAGACTTCCCCTGATAGAACTGCGCGACCGTCCTGTGGTGCGCGCACCTGAGAAAGGCCCTTTGCCACCATGCCCATGGAAATCCTCCTCTTCGGCCTTCTCGCCGTTCTCGTCGTCTTCATGTTCGTCAACGGACGCAAGCGCCAGAAGCAGATGAAGGCTGAGCAGGAGGAGAAGGCGACCAAGACCGTTCCCGGGGTCAAGGTGCTCCTCCAGGGTGGTATCTACGGCACGATCGTGGCCTACGACCACGACGACCTCGACTCGCCCGCGCTCGTCGAGATCGCTCCCGGCACCGTCATCGAGGTGCACAGCCAGGCGATCCTGCGCATCGTCGAGCCCAAGGACGCGATCGAGACCGACCCGGCAGTGCTCGCCGCCGAGGATGCACCGATCGTGAACGACGTTCCCGTCGTCGACGACGCTCCGGCCCTCGAGACTCCCGAGGAGACCCGTCGCCGTCTCGAGCGCGACGCCGACGACAAGTAGCCTTCGCGCTGCACCACCTCGGCACTCCGGCATCTTAGAAAGCTGATCACACGTGGCCACTTCTTCTCCGGTCCGTCATGCCTGGCGGGTCCTCATGGGCCTGCTCCTGGTGACGGGCGTCCTCTTCGGCATCAACGCGCTCGGCGTCCACGTGTTCGAGAAGAGCTCCTGGACTCCTGAGCTCGCGCTCGACCTGCAGGGCGGCACGCAGATCGTGCTCAGTGCCGAGACCGAGGACGGCGCTGCGCCCTCCCCGGAGCAGCTCGATCAGGCGGCCGCGATCATCCGCCAGCGCGTCGATGCGTCCGGTGTGGCCGAGGCCGACATCACCACCGAGGGCGGCCGCAACATCGTGGTGCAGATCCCGGGTGTCGCAGACGAGCAGACGCGTGCGCGCATCCAGTCGAGCGCGCAGCTGGAGTTCCGCCCGGTGCTCGCCACGACGGCCGGCACGAATCAGTACGTGGGTGAAGACGGCAACGAGACGGCGTATCCGACCCCGGACGACTCGCTGAACGCGACGCCGACGGCCGAGCCGACGGACGCGAGCGACCTCGCCTGGGTGACCGACAGGCTCGCCGCGGAGTTCCAGGCCTACGACTGCGCCAACCCCGAGAACGACCCCTCGAATGCGCCCAAGGACCAGCCGCTCATCGCGTGCGATCCCTCGGGCCAGGCGAAGTACCTCCTCGGTCCGACCGAGCTCACGGGTGACGCCATCACCGACGCATCCGCGGGCCGCGACCCGAAGACGGGCGCGTGGCTCGTCCAGCTGACGATGAACGGCGACGGCGCCGAGGCCTTCGGCGAGGTGAGCACCCGCCTCAACCAGAACCGCCTCGCGGAGCTCTCACCGCGTGATCAGTTCGCCTTCGTCCTCGACGGATCGGTGATCAGCGCACCGCGCATGAACGGACAGATCCTCGACGGTCGCCCGAGCATCTCGGGAGACTTCAACCAGGAGTCGGCGACTGCCCTCGCCGACCAGCTCAAATTTGGCGCCCTGCCCCTGAGCTTCGAGGTTCAGAGCTCCGACACCATCTCCGCGACCCTCGGCACCCAGCAGCTTCAGATCGGTCTCATCGCGGGCCTCATCGGTCTCGCACTCGTGGCGATCTACTCACTGATCGTCTATCGGGCGCTCGGCTCCGTGATCATCGCGTCCATCGCCGTGATGGCGGTTCTGACGTACATCATCATCTGCATCCTCGCGTGGCGATTGGGCTTCCGCCTGTCGCTCGCCGGCGTCGCGGGCCTCATCGTCTCGATCGGCTTCACCGCCGACTCGTTCATCGTGTACTTCGAGAGGATCCGAGACGAGCTCCGCGACGGAAAGTCGATCACCTCGGCGGTCGAAGACGGCTGGGGCAGAGCGAAGCGCACGATCTACATCTCGAAGTCGATCAACATCCTCGCGGCAGTGGTGCTGTACATCCTCGCGGACTCCACGGTGAAGGGCTTCGCCTTCACTCTGGGGCTCACGACCCTCATCGACGTGTTCATCTTCGTGATATTCACGCACCCGGTGATGCAGCTGCTCGCCCGCACCAAGTTCTTCGGCGGGGGCCACAAGCTCTCCGGCCTCGATCCCGAATCGCTCGGTGCGGTGTACCGCAGCCGATCGCAGTTCCGTCAGGTGTCGACCGCCACCGCGGGCCGCGGGGCGAAGAACGCCAGAGCCAAGGGCGAAGCCGAGCGCCGTCAGACCATCGCAGAGCGCAAGCGCGCCGAAGCACTAGCCGGTGAGAGAACCACCCGCACCGGAAGCGAGGGGGACGCCTGATGGCTTCCATGAACGAGTTCGGTAACAACCTTTACACGGGAAAGACGTCCTTCCCGTTCGTCGGCAAGCGCCGCCTGTGGTTCATCATCGCGATCGTGCTGGTCGTCGGCTCGGCGCTGGTGCCGCTCATCCGCCCGATCCAGTTCTCGATCGAGTTCACGGGCGGGTCGCAGTTCACCGTGCAGGCGCCCGACAGCTTCGAGCAGGAGACCGCGAAGACCGCGGTGCAGTCGGTCGTACCCGGTGCGGCGACCAAGGTCGTCGTGGTGGGCGGCAACGACATCCGCGTCCAGACCGATCAGATGAGCGCCGCCGAGACGCAGCAGGTCTCCAACGCCCTCGCCGATGCCTATGGCGTCGAGCCCGAGAGCGTGACCTCGTCGTTCATCGGACCGGCGTGGGGTGAGAACGTCACCAAGCAGTCCCTCTGGGGTCTCGCGATCTTCCTCGCACTGACGTTCCTGATCCTCGCGATCTACTTCCGGACCTGGAAGATGTCCGCGGCAGCGATCCTCGGCCTGCTCGACGTCCTCGTCATCACGGTCGGCGTCTACGCCCTGGCCGGGTTCGAGATCTCACCGGCCGCGGTCATCGGATTCCTGACCATCCTTGCCTACTCGCTGTATGACACCACGGTGGTGTTCGACAAGATCAGGGAGAACACCACGGAGGACGGCGAGAACTCGACGCGAACCTTCGGCGAGTCGGTCAACCTCGCGGTGAACCAGACGCTCATCCGATCGATCAACACCTCGGTCGTCGCCGCACTGCCGGTCGGCGCGGTCCTTTTCATCGGAGCCTTCTGGCTGGGCGCCGAGTCCCTCACGGACATCTCGCTCTCGATCTTCGTCGGCATCCTGGTCGCGACCTACTCGACCCTGTTCGTGGCCGCGCCGCTCTACTCGCTCTTCCGCGAGAACGAGCCGCAGATCGCGGCACGAGATGCCAAGATCCGCGAGGCGCGAAGCCTCGCGACCGCAGAGACCCGATAGTCCCCGCTCCGCGGGGCCGCACCCCGTGGAGCACGCGTAAGCTGTTGTGATTCGGAGGTGAGCGGATGGCGGAACCGCAGACGGCGTCGCAGGGCTCCAGCCTGAGACGACTGGTTCCCCGCATCTTCTCCCGCGCGCCCAGGATCAACGACCTCGACAATCTGATCCGCACGGTCCGTGCGAATCACCCGCGAGGCGATCTCGCCGTCATCGAGCGCGCCTACGCCGTGGCCAAGGAGAAGCACACCGGCCAGCAGCGCCAGAGCGGCGAGCCCTACATCACGCACCCGCTCGCCGTCGCGCAGATTCTCGCGGAGATGGGCCTGGGTCCTCGAGCCATCGCTGCGGCGCTGCTGCACGACACCGTCGAAGACACCGGCTATGCGCTCACCGACCTCACGGCGGAGTTCGGCGACGAGGTCGCGATGCTCGTCGACGGCGTCACCAAGCTCGACAAGGTCAAGTACGGCGAGAGCGCCCAGGCCGAGACCGTCCGCAAGATGATCGTCGCGATGTCGAAAGACATCCGCGTCCTGCTGATCAAGCTCGCCGACCGCCTGCACAACGCCCGCACGTGGGGATTCGTCCCGCCCGAGAAAGCTGCGAAGAAGGCCAAGGAGACGCTCGAGATCTACGCGCCTCTGGCCAACCGCCTCGGTATCCAGGCGATCAAGTCCGAGCTCGAGGACCTCTCGTTCGCCGTGCTGCATCCGAAGATCTACAACGAGATCCACAACCTGATCGCCCAGCGCACCCCGCAGCGCGAGAAGTACCTCGCTCAGGTCGTCGAGGAGATCGACGAGGACCTGCGCGATCTGCGCATCCGAGGCAAGGTCGTCGGGCGTCCGAAGCAGCTGTACTCGGTGTACCAGAAGATGGTCGTACGAGGCCGTGAGTTCGACGACATCTACGACCTGATCGGCATCCGCGTGCTGGTCGCGTCGGTGCGCGACTGCTACGCGGTGCTCGGCGCCATCCACGCGCGCTGGACGCCGCTGCCCGGTCGCTTCAAGGACTACATCGCCACCCCGAAGTTCAACCTCTACCAGTCGCTGCACACCACGGTGATCGGACCGTCGGGTCGGACGGTCGAGATCCAGATCCGCACGCACGAGATGCACCAGCAGGCGGAGTACGGCGTCGCCGCGCACTGGATGTACAAAGAGCGGATGAACGGCGGCAAGACCGAGGTCCGCGCCGCCGACAACGACATGGCGTGGCTCGCGCACATCTCGGACTGGCAGGCCGAGACGGCGGATCCCGGCGAGTTCCTCGACTCTCTGCGCTTCGAGATCGGCGCGAAAGAGGTCTACGTCTTCACGCCGAAGGGGCGCGTCGTCGGGCTACCGGCGGGTGCGACACCGGTCGACTTCGCGTACGCGGTGCACACCGAGATCGGCCACCGCACGATGGGCTCGAAGGTCAACGGGCGCCTCGTGCCGTTGGAATCGGAGCTCAAGAGCGGTGACGTGGTCGAGGTCTTCACCTCGAAGAACCCCGACGCCGGCCCGAGCCAGGACTGGCTCGGCTTCGTCAAGAGCACCCGCGCACGCAACAAGATCCGCGGATGGTTCACGAAGGAGCGTCGCGAAGAGGCGATCGAGCAGGGCAAGGAGGCCATCGCTCGCGCGATGCGCCGCCAGAACATGCCGCTGCAGCGCCTGATGAGCCAGGACTCGTTCGCCGAGGTCGCACATCAGCTCCGCTATGAGGACGTCTCTGCGCTGTATGCCGCCGTGGGCGAAGGTCACGTCTCCACGCAGTCCGTGCTCGAGAAGGTCACCGCGCTGGTCGCGGCGACCGATCCCGCCACAGGTCCGATCGACCTCCCCGGCAGCATGCCGTCGCGGGAGCCACGGGCAGGGGATTCGGGTGTCCTGGTGCGCGGAGCATCGGACATCCTCGTGAAAGTCGCGAAGTGCTGCACTCCGGTTCCCGGAGACGAGATCGTCGGTTTCGTGACGCGTGGCAGCGGCGTGTCCGTGCACCGCACGGACTGCCCGAACGTCAAGGCGCTCGCGAGCGAGGAGGACCGCTTCGTCGAGGTGTCGTGGGCCCCGACGACGAAGAGCGTCTTCCGGGTGCAGATCCAGGTCGAGGCCCTCGACCGTTCGGGGCTGCTCTCGGATGTCACCCGGGTGCTGAGCGAGCATCACGTCAACATCCTGTCGGCGACCGTCAGCACCACCGACGAACGCCTCGCCATCAGCCGCTTCGTCTTCGAGATGGGCGATGCCGTCCACCTCGACCGGGTGCTGAACGCGGTGCGTCGCATCGACGCGGTATATGACGTGTACCGCGTCACCTCGTCCTGACGAGAATCCTCTGGAGCGCGCCGCGTCCGGCGCGCTTTCCCGGCACGCGGGTCATGCGCTCGAGCTCCCGAAGCGCAGCGGACACGAGATCCGGTTCGGCGTCGGCGAGGAGCACCATCCACCGATGCAGGGATCCGTCGCGGTGGAGTCCGAGAGCGAGATCGACCATGGTGCGCTCCGGCGTCATCACCGGTACGCCGCCGATCACGACGAGATCCGACGGCGGCAACGCTGTGTCATGGAGGATCACTCGTGCAGGCAGAGCGGGGCGAATCCGATGGCTCACTGCGCGCCGGACGTGATGGCGCGCAGGGGAAGTGTCGCCGGCACCGTGGATCCAAGCTGCCGTCGGGCCGGAGGCGGCCGTGTCCGCAGGGACGAGGGGCGCGAGCGCGGCTGCTCTCGCGCTTGCGCTCTCGACGAGATCGGCGGGGATGTAGCCCTCGCCCAGATCGACGAGATGCCCGTCGAGCCTCGCCGCGCTGAGTTCGGGGATCGTGAGGCGTTGGCCGGGCAGATACAGGAACGCGGGATGCATCACGCCAGTCTGGCGCGGTGCATCCCGCGTACTGATTCGATCCGGAGATCTGTGGAGAAGGTCAGCCGCCGAGGGCGTTGAGCCAGGTGCGGCGCGCTTCGAGTGCATCCGCCGCGGCCTTGGCGGCCTTCTTGTCTCCCGACTTCTCTGCGGCGGCCAGCTCGGACTCGAGCTTCTCGATCGCCTCGAGCAGCTGCGAGCTCATGTCGTTGGCGCGTGCCTTGGTCTCGGGGTTGTTCTTCTTCCAGTCGACCTCTTCGCGTGCCTTGAGCGCCTGCTCGATCACACGGAGACGATCGTCGAGAGCGCGCTCCTTCTCGCGGGGGAAGATGCGGCCGATCTCATCCCACTGGCGCTGGATGCCGGTGAGCAGCGCGCGGGCGCGCTTGATGTTCGGCTCGTCTGCGACTGCCTTGGCCTCTTCGAGAAGGGCCTGACGCGCTTCGATCTTCGGGGCGGAGTCCGCCTCTTCAGCCGCCGACTGCTCGGCACGAGCGGAGTACAGCGCGTCGCCGGCTGCCTTGAATCGCGCCCAGAGCGCGTCGTCGGCCTTGCGACCAGCGCGACCGGCGGCCTTCCACTCGTCGAGCAGACTGCGATACGCGGGGATGCCGTCGACTCCGCGAGGAGCGAGAGCCTCCGCGCGCTCGACCAGCCGTGTCTTGGCGTCACGAGCGGTCTTGTGGGTGTCGTCGAGCTCGGAGTAGAACGCGCGGCGTGCCTTGTCGACGGTGCCGCGCGCATCACGGAACCGCTTCCAGAGCTGCTGCGACACCCCCTTCGACAGACGAGGACCGTTCTGCTGCTGCGCCTGCCACGCGTCGAAGAGCTCGCCGAGCTCGGCAGTCACCTGCTTCCACTGCACCTTCGAGAGGTCGCGGGCTGCGATCGCCTCGGCGCGCTCGACGAGAGCCGTGCGCTCGGCGATGGCCTTGTCGACCAGCTCCTTGGCCTGCTGGGCCTCCTGAGCGGTCGCCTCGGAGAGCGAGGAGGTCAGCGTGTTCAGACGATCACGGAGTCCGGCGAGGTCGCCCACAGCGGCAGCGTCGGTGGCCTCGGTGAGAAGATGACCGGCCTGCTTGACCAGGTCACCCGCAGACGCGCCGCCGGCCTGGTGGCGCTGCTCGAGCGTGTGCACCTTGAACGCGATGTCCTCGTACTTGCGCACGAAGTAAGCGAGTGCCTCGTCGGGGGTGCCGTCGGGATACTGCCCGACCACGCGCCACTCGTCGCCCTCGCGAACCTCGACCGTGCCGTCTTCGGCGACACGGCCCCACTTCGCTGCCTCGGCACTCGATGCGGAGGTCGCGGGCGATGCTGCGGCTGCGGGAGTCGCTGCAGTGGGCTTGGTCAGCTTTCGCGGCAGCGGCGCTGCCGGGGGAGCGGGAATGGGGGGAGTCGGCTTGGACGGCTCAGACACGGTGATTCTCCTTGCGCGGTAGGGCCCGCGGGAGGCGGAAAGGACGAGCTTCAGCCTAGTACGAGAGCGAGGTTGCAGTGTGGTCGTCGAATCTCACAATGGCCGTTACCGTTCTGTGAGCGAATCGTTCGACGCACGAAACACCGCGCGTCACATGCGGGAAACACCAGGCTCCTATCGTCGCCATCACGACGTCCCCCGGCGATTGGAGCAACATGAGCGAGGTCCTCCTCACACCCCAGGAGATCGTGGTGGTCGGTGCAGGGATGGTCGCGCATCGATTCGTGGAGAGCCTGATCAGCCGGGCCGAGACGCCGATGCATGTGACGGTGATCGGAGACGAGGCCCGTCGACCGTACGATCGGGTCGGACTCACCGGGTTCTTCTCGGGGGCGACTCCCGAGGAGCTCGAACTCGATCGCTCGGTGTTCGACGACTTCCGCGTGCGATTCCTCGCCGACGACAGAGTGCTGCGGATCGATCGCTCGGCCCGCACCGTCACGACGAGGTCGCGCACGAGCATCCCGTACGACACCCTTGTTCTCGCGACCGGCTCATACGCCGCGAAGGTCGCCGTGGACGGTGCGGACCTGCCCGGCTGCTTCGTCTATCGCACACTCGACGACGTCCAGGGCCTCAAGGACTTCGTCGAGCGGCGAGGACGCATGCTCGGTCGTCCGCTGCGCGGCGCGGTGATCGGCGGAGGGCTCCTCGGGCTCGAGGCCGCCGGTGCTCTGCAGGGAATGGATGTCGACGCCACCGTCGTGCAGTACTCCGATCGCCTGATGTCGGCTCAGCTCGACTCAGCGGGTGGAGGGATGCTCAAGCGTCTGCTCGAAGCGCGTGGCATCTCGGTGCGCACCGGATCGAGGACGACTCGGCTGGACCCGGATGACTCCGGCGCGGTCACGGCGCTCGAGTTCCAGGACGGATCGATCGAACGGGCGGACGTCGTGGTCTTCACCGTCGGCGTGCGTCCCCGGGACGAGCTGGCGCGCAATGCGGAGATGCAGGTGGACCCCCGCGGCGGTGTGATCATCGACGATCGGTGCTCGACGTCCGACCCCCACATCCTGGCGATCGGCGAGGTCGCCAACTTCGACGGTCGCTGCGTCGGACTGGTGGCTCCCGGATACGCCATGGCAGAGGTGGCGGCGACGCGCCTGCTCGGAGGCGATGCGGCGTTCCCCGGCTACGACGACTCCTCCAAGCTGAAGCTCTCGGGCGTCGATGTCGCGAGCTTCGGCGATGCGATGGCCACGACTCCCCATGCGCTCGACGTCGTCTATGCGGATCCTGTCGCCGGTGTCTATAAGAAGCTCGTGCTGTCGGATGACGCTCAGACGCTGCTCGGTGGGATCCTCGTCGGCGATGCGGCGGCCTACGGCGCGCTGCGTCCCCTCGTCGGCGCGAAGCTCGGCGCCGACCCGGCCGCCTACCTGCTGCCGGAAGGCGGGAACGAGGCTCCTGGTGGCGAGCTGCCGGATGAGGCCGTGGTCTGCTCGTGCTCGAATGTGACCGCCGGGCGCATCCGCCGGGCAGTGCACGACGAGGGGTGCACGGACGCCGCCGCGGTGAAGGGCTGCACGAAGGCCGGGGCGACCTGCGGATCCTGCGTGCTGATGGTGAAGAAGGTCGTGGGCCAGGAGCTCACCAAGCTCGGCCAGACCGTGTCGCATGCCCTCTGTGAGCACTTCGATCTCTCGCGCCGCCAGCTCTTCGACGCGGTACGGGTGGCTCAGCTCACGACGTTCAGTGGCATCGTCGAGCGCTTCGGGCGCGGCCGAGGGTGCGACATCTGCAAGCCGGCGATCGCCAGCATCCTCTCGGTGCTCGTGGGCGCGCACGTGCTCGACGGCGAGAACGCCACGCTGCAGGACACCAACGACCACGTGATGGCCAACATGCAGAAGGACGGCACGTACTCCGTCGTCCCGAGGATGGCCGGTGGCGAGGTCACCCCGGAGGGACTTATCGCGATCGGGCAGATCGCGAAGGACTTCGCGCTGTACACGAAGATCACCGGCGGGCAGCGAATCGACATGTTCGGAGCGCGGCTCGAACAGCTTCCGGTGATCTGGCAGCGTCTGGTCGACGCGGGCTTCGAGTCGGGGCAGGCGTACGGCAAGTCGCTGCGTACGGTGAAGTCGTGCGTCGGGTCGACGTGGTGCCGCTATGGCGTCCTCGACGCGGTCGGCATGGCCGTCAAGCTCGAACTGCGCTATCGGGGGCTCCGTGCTCCCCACAAGCTCAAGCTCGGCGTCTCGGGCTGCGCTCGTGAATGCGCGGAGGCGCGGGGCAAGGACGTGGGAGTCATCGCCACCGAGACGGGGTGGAACATGTATGTCGGCGGCAACGGCGGCTTCACGCCGCGGCACGCGCAGCTGCTCGCGTCGGACCTCGACGACGAGGGTCTCATCAGGGCCATCGACCGCTTCTTCATGTACTACATCCGCACCGCCGATCGTCTGCAGCGCACGGCTCCCTGGTGCGAGGAGCTCGAGGGCGGACTCGACGGGCTGCGGAGTGTGATCTTCGACGACAGCCTGGGCATCTGCGCCGACCTCGATGCCTCGATGGCGCAGCACGTCGATCGCTACGAGGACGAATGGGCGGCCACGCTCGCCGACCCCGTGAAGCTCGAACGGTTCCGGTCGTTCGTCAACGCGGCCGATACGGCGGATCCGTCACTCGCCTATGTCTCTGAGCGCGGGCAGATCCGCCCGGCGTCGCCGGAGGAGCGTCGCGCCGGAGGCGTCCTGATCGCCGGAACCGCCCTGGAGGTGCGCCGATGACCACTGCGACGGACTCCACCACGCCCGTGCGGGTATGCACGCTCGAGGACCTCGAGGTCGAACGAGGACGAGCCGCTCTCTTGGACGGACAGCAGGTGGCGCTGTTCCTCCTCTCGGACGGCACCGTGCTCGCAGTCGACAATCTCGACCCGTTCAGCGGAGCCAATGTCATCTCCCGCGGGATCGTGGGGAGTCGTGGGGGTGTCCCCACGGTCGCATCCCCACTCCACAAGCAGATCTTCGATCTCCGCACCGGTGAGTGCATCGAGACCCACGGCAAGCCCCCCGCAGCACTGCGGGTGTGGCCGGTCGCGATCGACGACGGCGTCGTGTACGTCCGGATGCCGGAGAGCGTCGGATCATGAGGCGGACGCGTGTGGGCAGGGTCGACCTCGTCGGCGGTGGGCCGGGTCCCGCCGACCTCATGACGGTGCGCGCCTATCGCCTGCTGATGGCGGCCGACGTGGTGGTCGCCGATCGCCTCGGTCCGTTCGCGGAGCTCCGGAACGAGCTCCCGTCGCACGTCGAGGTCATCGATGTCGGCAAACGACCGGGTCACCACCCCGTCCCTCAGCACGAGATCGATGCCCTCCTCGTCGAACGCGCCCTCGCCGGCCACCGCGTGGTGCGGCTGAAAGGCGGCGATCCCTTCGTGCTCGGTCGCGGGGGAGAAGAGGTTCTCGCGTGTGAGGCCGCCGGTGTGCCGGTCAGTGTGACCCCGGGCGTGAGCAGCGCGATCTCGGTGCCTCAGGCCGCGGGGATCCCGGTGACCCATCGCGGCGTCGCGTCAGCGGTGCACATCATCAACGGGCACGGCGACCTCACCCCGAGTGCGCTCGCATCTCTGTCCGATCCGACGGTCACCACCGTCGTCCTGATGGGCGTGGCCTCGCTGCCTCGCCTCGCAGCCTCGGCCGCGTCGCACGGGATGTCCGGCGACATCCCCGTGGCGATCGTCGAGAACGGTCACACCGAACGACAGCGGACCATCCGCAGCACCCTGGCGACGGCGGCGCGGGACGCGGCCGCTGCGCAGGTCGTGAACCCGTCCGTCATCGTGATCGGCGAGGTGGCTCGCGCGGGACTGCTGCTGCCGACGAGGGCGATGATCGCGGAGAGCGCCACATGACGACCGCGCGCACGCTCGACTCGGCGCTGGCCGGATGCACGATCATCGTCGCCGCAGACCGCCGCTCGATCGACCTGGCGACAGCCCTCGAGCGTCGCGGTGCGGTGGTCCATCGCGCGCCGGCGCTGAGCATCGTCACCAACTCCGACGACGCGCAGCTTCTCGCCCGCACCGAGCAGGTGATCGCCGCTCCTCCGGACATCGTGATCGTCACCACGGGCGTCGGGTTTCGCGGATGGATGGATGCCGCGCACGAGCACGGCCTCGACGGACAGCTCGACGCGGCACTGCAGGGCGCGCACTTCGTCGCACGGGGACCCAAGGCGCACGGCGCGATCCAGCAGGCAGGTTTCACGGCTGACTGGGTCGCCGAATCCGAGACGTCGGCCGAGGTCGGCGAGTACCTCCTCGCCTCCGGGGTCGCGGGCAAGCGGATCCTCGTGCAGCATCATGGCGCCGGATCGGACGGCCTCGACGAGTTGCTGGCGGATGCCGGAGCCCAGGTGCTGAGCATCACGGTCTACCGGTGGGGGCCGCCGCCGGATCCTGAGGTGGTGCGGCGTTCGGCATTGCAGGCGGCGGCCGGCGAGGCGGACGCCGTGCTGTTCACCTCGGCACCGGGAGCGGCGTCGTGGATCGCGGTGGCAGAGGAGTCCGGCGCGCTCGAGCGCGTCAGGAGACGCGCGGAGTCGGGCCGCCTCCTCCTGGCGTGCGTGGGCCCGATCACGGCCGCGCCGCTGCACGGCGCGAACCTCCGCACCACGATCGCCGACCGGGGACGACTCGGATCCCTCGCTCGAACGGTCATCGCGCATTTCGGCGGCGGGAGGGCACCGTCACTGCCGACCGACGCGGGTCTGGTCGAGGTACGCAGCGGCGGAGTCCTCGTGGACGGCGTGTTCATCCCGCTCTCGCGGTCGGCTGCCGCCTTGATCGAGGCGCTCGCCTCTGCGGGCGGGCGTGTGCTCTCGCGCGCCGAGCTCGGGGGCGTGCTCCCCGGCGCCGAGCGCAACGGACATGCGGTCGAGGTGGCCGTCGCACGGCTGCGGGAGGCTCTCGGCGGCAACGAACTCGTGCACACGGTGGTGAAACGCGGCTACCGCCTGGCGGTCACCGAGTACTGAGCGAGGTGCGCGCGGGGGAGTGCGGGCAGTGAACGCCCGTGTCCGCCACCCACAGGGACCGTGGTCTATCCGGCGGGGGCCTCAGTGGGTGCAGGCTCCGGCGTCGCGGGGTCTGTCGGCACGGGCGCCTCCGTCGGCTCGACGGTAGGCGAAGGCGAGGGGGCCGGGGGATTCACCTGCGCGTGAACGACCTGGCTCACCACGGCTCCGGCGACGATGAGCACTCCGGCGACGACGGCGATCGTGTTGTCGCGGGTGCGACGCCGGATCTGACCCTCATGCCACGTCTTGCGGGCGGTGTGCAGACGTGCGCGCTCCACCTCGGTGCGCGACTGCTGCGTGCTCTTCCCGCGTCCGGCCATTGCGTCCTCCCTTACTGGACGTGAATGTGCAACGTCGCCTGAGAGCCTACCGTCGAGATCGCGTCACGCCGTTCCCACCCGAAGTGTCGGTGCCCCGCGTTAGCCTGGACGGATGACCTCCGCCTCCGCACTGCTCTCCGGGCAGACGCCTCTCGCCGTGCGAATGCGCCCCGTGTCGCTCGATGAGGTCGCCGGTCAGAAGCACCTGCTGCGCGCGGGTTCCCCGATCGTCGCACTCGCCGACCCTGCCGCGACATCCCCGGGTGCCGTCTCGATCATCCTGTGGGGTCCGCCCGGCACCGGCAAGACCACTCTGGCGCAGGCGATCGCACGCTCATCGGGCCGCCGGTTCGTCGAGCTCTCCGCGATCACCGCCGGCGTGAAGGACGTGCGCGAGGTCATGCAGGAGGCGATCACCCAGCGCGACCTCTATGGCCAGACGACGATCCTCTTCCTCGATGAGATCCATCGGTTCACCAAGGCGCAGCAGGACGCCCTGCTCCCGGGCGTCGAGAACGGCTGGGTGCTGCTGATCGCGGCGACCACCGAGAATCCCTCGTTCTCGGTGATCTCGCCGTTGATGTCGCGATCGCTGCTCCTCACGCTCCAGCCGCTGACGGATGACGACATCGGGCTCCTGGTCGATCGGGCGGTGACCGATGCGCGCGGACTCAATGGCGCGGTCACCCTGGCCGACGACGCGCGCGCGGCGCTGATCCGGCTGGCGTCGGGCGATGCGCGGCGTGCGCTCACCGGACTCGAGGCTGCAGCGGCCGTAGCCCTCTCGAAGGGGGAAGAAGGCGCGGTGCCCGCCGCGACGGCGGACGACGTCGCTCAGGCCGTCGACAAGGCGCTGCTGCGATACGACCGTCAGGGAGACGAGCACTACGACGTCATCAGCGCGTTCATCAAGTCGATCCGAGGATCCGACCCGGATGCGGCCCTGCACTATCTCGCGCGGATGATCGAGGCGGGGGAGGACCCTCGCTTCATCGCTCGGCGCCTGGTCATCTCGGCCTCCGAGGACGTGGGCCTCGCCGACCCGCAGGCGCTCTCCATCGCGGTCGCGGCCGCGGACGCCGTCGCGTTCATCGGAATGCCGGAGGGGCGGATCCCGCTCGCCGAAGCGACCGTCTATCTGGCCACGACAGCCAAGTCGAATGCGGCGTACGTGGGAATCGACCAGGCGATCGCCGACATCCGCTCCGGGGGGTTCGGACGCGTCCCGCTGCATCTGCGAGACGCGCACTATCCGGGCGCGAAGCGGCTCGGTCACGGCCGGGGATACGTCTACCCGCACGACAGCGAGTTCGGCATCCTGCCGCAGCAGTACCTCCCTGACGAACTGCGCGGAAAGCGGTACTACGAACCCAAGAACCTGGGTGCCGAGCGCGACATCTCGGCTCGCCTCGAGCGCATCAGACGCATCCTCGACGGGCGCTGACGCGAATCTGTTAGACTTGATCGGCTCGAAACCGTGTTTTCGGGCATCTCCTCGTTCACACCACACCTTGCTGGCGCCCCGGCGTGCGCTCCAAGGCAGAACGCGGACGATACGTCCGTGAGTCGTGAAAGACGCGACCACGTCATCGGAAGGAACACTTCGTGACCACGAAGTCCCAGGACCGCCGCAAGGTACGTCTGAGCCGTGCCCTCGGCATCCCGCTCACCCCGAAGGCCGCCCGCTACCTCGAGAAGCGTCCCTACGCTCCGGGTGAGCACGGCCGCACCAAGCGCAAGGCAGACAGCGACTACGCCGTCCGTCTGCGTGAGAAGCAGCGTCTGCGCGAGCAGTACGGCATCCGCGAGAAGCAGATGCGCAACACGTTCAACGAGGCTCGCCGTCAGGACGGCCTGACCGGTGAGAACCTGGTCGAGCTGCTCGAGATGCGTCTCGACGCCCTCGTCGTGCGTTCGGGCTTCGCCCGCACCACCGCGCAGGCTCGTCAGCTCGTCGTGCACCGTCACATCCTCGTCGACGGCCAGCTCGTCGACCGCCCGTCCTTCCGCGTGAAGCCGGGTCAGCTCATCCACGTCAAGGCCAAGAGCGAGGGCACCGAGCCCTTCCAGGTCGCAGCGGCCGGCGGTCACGCCGAGGTCCTGCCTCCCGTTCCCGGCTACCTCGAGGTCGAGCTCGACAAGCTCCAGGCTCGCCTGGTTCGTCGCCCGAAGCGCGCCGAGGTCCCCGTGACCTGTGAAGTGCAGCTCGTCGTCGAGTACTACGCAGCTCGCTGAGTTCCAGCTTTTCCGCAGAAGGCGTCGGGGTCACCCGACGCCTTCTGTCGTTTGCGCATACGATGGTGACACCGCGCCTTCGCGGGTCAGAGGCAAGGATGACGACATGAAGAACGTGCTGTGGTTCCTGATCGGTGTGATCGGCGGATTCGTCGCTGCGCATTTCATGAACAAGGACCCGCGCGGTCACGACATCCTCGCCGAGGTCGACGCTCGCTTCAACGAGTTCACCGGCATCATCGGCGACTCGTACCGCGAGCAGCAGGCGCGACTCGTAGACCCCGCGGACGACTGATCGCGCGCGGTCTCCCGGCCGCTGCCGCATCATCGTCCCGCCCCTCCACACCCTGTACGCAAGGACACCTGGCACCCCTATGAAAACTGCGGAGATCGCGCAGCGCTATCTCGACTTCTTCGAGAAGAACGACCACGTCATCGTCCCCTCGGCCTCTCTGGTCAGCGACGATCCGTCGCTGCTGTTCACGGTCGCCGGAATGGTGCCGATGATCCCGTACCTCACCGGAGTCGTGCCCGCGCCGCACCCGCGCATCGCGGACCTGCAGAAGTGCATCCGCACCAACGACATCGAAGAAGTCGGGAAGACCGCGCGTCACGGCACCTTCTTCCAGATGATGGGCAACTGGTCCTTCGGCGACTACTTCAAAGAGGGCGCGATCCGCTACGCGTGGGAGCTGCTGACGAGCTCGGAGGCAGACGGCGGCCTCGGTTTCGACGAGAAGGACCTCTGGGTCACCGTCTACGAGACCGACGACGAGGCTGAGGCCATCTGGCGCGACATCATCGGCCTGAAGCCGGAGCGCATCCAGCGTCTGGGGCGTGCGGACAACTACTGGAACACCGGTCAGCCCGGTCCCGGTGGCCCCGACAGCGAGATCTTCTTCGACCGAGGTCCCGCGTACGGCAAGGACGGCGGCCCCGCGGCCGACGACTCGCGGTTCCTCGAGATCTGGAACCTCGTGTTCATGCAGGACTTCATCGACAACATCCGCGGCAAGACCGAGTTCGACATCGTGGGCGAGCTGCCCCAGAAGAACATCGACACCGGCATGGGACTCGAGCGCGTCGCGTTCCTCAAGCAGGGCGTCGAGAACATGTACGAGACGGATCAGGTGCGCCCGGTCCTCGATCGCGCGGTCGAGCTCTCCGGCCGCCGTTACGGTGCCGTCCACGAAGACGACGTGCGCTTCCGTGTCGTGGCCGACCACGTGCGCTCGTCCCTCATGCTGCTGTCCGACGGCGTCCGCCCGTCCAATGAGGGCCGCGGATACATCCTCCGCCGCCTCATGCGGCGCACGGTGCGCTCGATGCGTCTGCTCGGCGTCGACGAGCCGGTCTTCCCCGAGCTCTTCGCCACGTCCCGTGATGCCATGAAGTCGGCATACCCGGTGCTCGAGAAGGAATGGTCGACTCTCTCGGCCTCCGCCTTCGCCGAGGAGGAGACCTTCCGGCGCACTCTGGCGCAGGGGTCGACGATCCTCGATCTCGCTCTGGACGAGACGAAGAAGGGCGGCGGGGCGGCGCTGAGCGGCTCCGAGGCGTTCCTGCTGCACGACACGTACGGCTTCCCGATCGATCTCACGCTCGAGGTCGCTGAGGAAGCAGGTCTCGCGGTCGACCGTGAGGCGTTCGACACCCTGATGCAGGAGCAGCGCTCGCGCGCCAAGGCGGACGCACGCAATCGCAAGCGTCAGCTCGCGGACGTCTCGGTGTACCGCGATCTCCGTGCGCTGGGCCAGACGGGCTTCGACGGCTACTCCGAGCTGGAGGTCGACTCGCGCATCCTCGGCATCCTGGTCGACGGACAGCCGGCCCGCACCGCCTCAGAGGGGCAGATCGCCGAGGTCGTGCTCGCCGAGACGACTCTCTACGCCGAGTCCGGCGGTCAGGTCGCCGACAAGGGCGTCATCGTCGGGCCGGGCTACGAGCTCGAGGTGCTCGATGTGCAGCGTCCGGTGCCCGGTCTGATCAGCCACACGGTCGAGGTCACTCGCGGGGCTGTAGCCGTGGACGACCCCGCGACCACGGTCGTCGACGCCGCCAACCGACGCGCCGCCAGGCAGGCGCACTCGGCGACGCACCTCGTGCATGCGGCGCTGCGTGACACGCTCGGACCGACCGCCACGCAGGCCGGTTCGCTCAACCGTGCCGGGTACATGCGTTTCGACTTCTCGTGGTCTCAGGCTCTCTCGGCCGACACGCGCACCGAGATCGAGGAGATCACCAACCGCGCGGTCAACGACGCCCTCGAGGTCACGACTCGCATCGTGACGCTCGACGAGGCGAAGGAGGCCGGTGCTATGGCGCTCTTCGGCGAGAAGTACGGCGACGTCGTGCGGATGGTCGACATCGGCGGTCCGTGGTCGCGCGAACTCTGCGCGGGCACGCACGTCACCACGAGTGCCGAGATCGGCCTCGTCAGCGTCGTCGGCGAGTCGTCGGTCGGCGCGTCGAACCGCCGCATCGAGGCCCTGGTCGGCCAGGACGCGTTCCGCGAGCTCGCTGCAGAACGCGCGCTCGTGTCGCAGCTGACCACCTCGCTCAAGACCCCTCGCGACCAGCTCGCCGAGCGCATCGCGGATCTCTCCGCCAACCTCAAGGCGGCCGAGAAGCGCATCGCCCAGTTCGAGTCCAAGGAGCGCGCGGGCCGTGTCCCGGCCATCGCCGATGCCGCGAACCGCGTCGGCGCGTTCCGTGTGGCCGCGCAGTCGCTCGGTGAGGTGGCGTCGGCCGACGATGTGCGCGAGCTCGTCCTCGGCGTCCGCGACCGTCTCGGTTCCGACCCCGCCGTCGTCGCTCTCGGCGCTGTCGTGAACGGACGCCCGGTGGTGGTCGTCGCGACGAACGATGCCGCACGCACCGCCGGAGCGAAGGCCGGTGCCCTCGCGAAGCGCGCCGCCTCCGTACTCGGCGGCGGCGGCGGAGGTCGTGACGACGTCGCTCAGGGTGGTGGCACGGATGTCGCCGCTCTGCAGGCAGCCCTCGAGGCCGTGTCGCAGGAGCTGCAGTCAGCGTGAGCGGCTTCCGCCGCGGCGTGCGGCTCGGTGTCGATGTCGGGCGTGCCCGGGTCGGCGTCGCCCGCTGCGATCCGGACGGCATGCTCGCGGTGCCGGTCGAGACCGTGCAGCGCAACGACACGTCGATCGACAGGATCGCCGCGATCGCCGAAGACTTCGACGTGCTCGAGTTCGTGGTCGGGCTGCCGGTCAATCTGCAGGGCGCCGACACCGCGTCGACGACCGACGCTCGCGAGTTCGCCGCGGCTCTGCAGGCGCAGACGGGCACTCCCGTCCGGCTCGTCGACGAGCGCCTCAGCACCGTCACCGCACACGCCGCTCTGCGTTCTTCGGGCAGAACACAGAAGAAGTCTCGTAGCATTGTGGATCAGATCGCCGCGGTGATCCTGCTGCAGCAGGCGATCGACACGGAGAAGAGCACCGGAAACCCGCCCGGTGCCACGATTCCGCTCGACGAGGAGTCCCCCCGATAATGCCCGAACGCGAGAGCGCTTCGCCTCAGCACGATCCGGATGCCCGTCTGGGCGATCTGTTCGAGAACCTTCCCGACCCGTCGCCGCAGATCCCGACGGTCGACAACACCCCGCCCGCTCCAGGGTCGCGCCGGGCGGCGCGTGAAGCCGCGGCTGCGCAGCCGGGGGCTCCGGCCGGGCCAGCCGGCACCCCCGCGGACCGCTCGTCGTCGGACGATGCGTCGACCAGGGCGATGCCCGCACTGTCCGCGGACGAGCCCGTTGCCGCCCGACTTTCCGAAAGCGAGTCCTCCGTCGGCGAGGCTGCCGCGGACCGAGCCGAATCCGGCTCGGGGTCGGAAGCATCTGCCGGCGCCGCGGTGGGTGCCGCGTCGGGGAGCGCGGCAGCAGGCGGACGCCTCGAAGACCTCTTCCACGCGCATCCGGAACACGATGCCGGCCACCCAGCGCCCGCGAAGAAGAAGCGCCGCACGGGCTGCCTGGTGGCGCTCGTCATCGTCCTCGCCGTGATCGGCGGCATCGTCGGCGCGGGATTCTGGGCGTGGGGCACCTACGGCGACAAGATCAGCGAGGCGCTCGGATGGGGCGACCCCAAGGACTGGGAGCCCGGGCTCGCATCCGGCGAGGTGCTCGTCACCATCCATGAGGGCGACACCGGCGCTCCCGTGTCCACCGCGCTCTACGAAGCGGGCGTCACGCGCACGGAGGACGTCTTCTACGATTACCTGGTCACCGAGAACGTCGCGGTCACCTTCTATCCGGGCATCTACAGCCTGAAGGAGAAGATGACAGCCGAGGCGGCGCTCGAGGCGCTGCAGGACCCCGCCAACAAGCGCGAGAACTCTGCGAGCGTGGGCGAGGGCGCGACCATCGAATCCTCCCTGCCCGACATGGCCGAATCGCTCGGCATGCCCATCGAGGAGCTCCAGGCGGCGGTCGACGCCGACCCTGCGACCTATGGCGTGACCGCCCAGAGCCTCGAGGGGTGGCTGTTCCCGGCCGTCTACACGTTCGATCCGGGAGTCACCGCCACCCAGGTCATCCAGCGGATGGTCGACCGCACGAAGGAATCGCTGACAGAGGCCGGGGTGCCGGCGGAGGATGCTCAACGCGTGCTCACGATCGCCTCGATCATCCAACGTGAGGGCCTCACCGCAGACTTCCCGAAGGTGTCTCGTGTGATCGAGAACCGCCTCGACATCGACATGAAGCTGCAGATGGACTCGACGGCGCAGTACGGCTACGGTTCGCTGCACGAGGGCGTCGTGTCGAGTTCGGCCGAGGCGCTCGAGGACGACAATCCCTGGAACACCTACGTGCACACCGGCCTGCCGGTCACGCCGATCGCGAGCCCGAGCTTCGCTGCGATCGACGCGGCGATGCACCCCGCAGACGGCCCCTGGCTCTACTTCGTGACGACGAACCTCGCCACCGGAGAGACCCAGTTCTCGGTCACCTACGAGGAGCACCTGCAGGGAGTCGAGAAGTGGGAGCAGTGGTGTCAGGAGAACCCCGACGGGGGTTGCTCGGCCGGATGAGCTCCCCGCGGCTCGCAGTCTGGGGCGACCCGATCGCGCACTCCAAGTCTCCGCAGCTGCACGCGGCCGCCTATCGTGCGCTGGGCCTCGATTGGGAGTACACGCGTCGCCAGGTCGACGACGTGGCGTTCGACACGGCTCTGGCCACTCTGGACGATTCGTGGCGGGGGCTCTCGCTCACGATGCCGCTGAAGGAGAAGGCGCACAGCGCGTCGGTCACGCACGACCGCTATGCCGACCTCACCGGAGCAGTGAACACGCTGCTGCTCACCGACGGCATCCGCGGCTTCAACACCGATGTCGGCGGGATCCTCGACGCCCTGGGCGAGCAGGACCTTCGGGGAATCGGTGATGTCCGCATCCTCGGCGCCGGCGCCACGGCATCCTCGGCTCTGGTCGCGTGCGTCGAGGCCGGGGCCCGCACTGTCGATGTGAGGGCGCGCCGTCCCGAACGGGCAGCCGGACTGGTGGCTCTCGGACGAAGACTCGGCGTCTCGATCACGACCTCGACGTTCGATGCCGACGCCGACGATGTCGGGCTCACCGTCGCGACGCTCCCCGGAGGCTCCGTGCTGGACGAGGCGACGTCAGCGCGCCTCAGCGAGAACGGGGGCGCGCTGTTCGACGTCGCGTACTCACCCTGGCCGTCGGCGCTCGCATCGGTGTGGCGCGGGGGGCGGGCCGTCTCCGGGGAGGCGATGCTGCTGCGTCAGGCCGTGCGCCAGATCCGCATCTTCCTGCACGGAGACCAGAGCGTTCCGCTCCCCTCGGAGGAGGTCGTGGTCGCCGCGATGGAAGCCGCCCTGTAGTCACCGGCCGTCACGCGGCACGATCCGAGGCGAAACGCGTGGGAGACTAGACCAATGCTCCGCGTGCTCACGGCCGGCGAATCGCACGGCCCAGAACTCATTGCCGTCATGGAGGGTCTGCCTTCGGGCGTCCCGGTGTCCTCCGAGGCGATCCAGGCCGATCTCGCACGACGCAAACTCGGCTACGGTCGAGGTTCCCGCATGAAGTTCGAGCAGGACGAGCTGACGATCTCGGGCGGCGTCCGCCACGGCAAGACGCTCGGAAGCCCGATCGCTCTTCGCATCGGCAACACGGAGTGGCCGAAGTGGATCGAGGTCATGAACCCGGAGCCGGTCGAGCTGACAGACAGGTCGCGTGGCCGGAGCGCACCGCTGACCCGCCCGCGGCCGGGACACGCCGATCTCGTCGGCATGCAGAAGTACGACTTCGACGAGGCTCGACCCATCCTCGAACGCGCCAGCGCCCGAGAGACGGCGGCCAGGGTGGCGCTCGGCGCCATCGCGCGCTCGTTCCTCGGCGAGCTGGGCATCCGTCTCGTCAGCCACACCCTCTCGATCGGACCGGTGCGCGTACCCGACGGCGCCGCGCTGCCGACCCCGGACGACGTGGACCGGCTGGACGCCGATCCGCTGCGCTGCTTCGACGCGTCGACCTCCGCCCTGATGGTGGCCGAGGTCGATGACGCGAAGAAGGACGGCGACACGCTCGGCGGGATCGTCGAGGTGCTCGCCTACGGTCTTCCGCCCGGACTCGGCTCGCACGTCCACTGGGATCGCCGTCTGGACGCGCGCCTGGCGCAGGCCCTGATGAGCATCCAGGCCATCAAGGGCGTGGAGGTCGGCGACGGCTTCGAGACCACACGACGACGCGGATCCGCGGCTCACGACGAGCTGTTCGCGACGGCAGACGGCATCTCGCGCGGCTCCGACCGCGCCGGAGGCACCGAGGGCGGGATGTCGACGGGCACGGTGTTGCGCGTCCGTGCAGGCATGAAGCCGATCGCCACCGTGCCGCACGCGCTGCGCACGATCGACATCGCGTCCGGCGAGGATGCCACGGCACACCATCAGCGTTCCGACGTGTGCGCCGTGCCTGCGGCAGGCGTCGTGGCCGAGGCCATGGTCGCCGTCGAGCTCGCCAACGCCGTGCTCGAGAAGTTCGGCGGCGACAGCATCGGCGAGACGCGCCGCAACCTCGACGCCTACCTCGCTGCGATCCCGGCCGAGCTGCGGACGACGCCTGCGTCCGAGGCGGCGCTCATCGCGCATGACGAGCGCGGCTGACCAGCTGTCGCTGGTGCTCGTCGGCCCGATGGCGGCGGGCAAGACCAGCGTCGGTCGTCGTGTCGCGCGCAAGCTCGGCGTCCCGTTCGTCGACACGGACAAGCGGGTGGTCGCGGTGCACGGCCCCATCCCCCTGATCTTCGAGGAGCACGGAGAGTCGCATTTCCGCGCGCTCGAACGGGCCGAGGTCGCAGAGGCGCTGCGTGCGGGCGGCGTGATCTCGCTGGGCGGGGGAGCGGTGACCGACCCTGAGACCAGGAGGCTGCTGCTCGACCACCCGGTCGTCTTCCTGACGGTCACCGCCGCAGCGGTGGCTGACCGCATACAGAGCGGCGGCCGACCGCTGCTCGCGGGCGACGACCCTGTCGGGCGATGGACGCAGATCTTCGAAGAACGTCGAGACTGGTATGACGAGGTGGCATCCGTGACGTTCGACACGTCGCGGCGCCCCATGCAGCGCATCGCCGACGACATCGCGGCGTGGAGGAGAGAACTGGGATGACTACGACAACCATCAGCGTGACGGGCGAGAACCCCTACGACATCGCCATCGGGCGGGGGATCCTCGATCAGGTGTCCGCGGCACTCGATCCCGGAGTCCGCAAGGTGCTGGTCGTCCACCCGCCGACCCTGGCCGCGCGTGCGGCAGAGCTTCGTGACAGGCTGCTCGCCGATGTCGAGAACGGTCCGCGGGAGGTCCTGCTCGCCGAGGTGCCCGATGCCGAGCAGGGCAAGCGCATCGAGGTCGCCGCCTTCTGCTGGCAGGTCATGGGGCAGGCTGACTTCACGCGCTCGGACGCGGTCGTCGGATACGGCGGAGGCGCCGTGACCGACCTCGCCGGATTCGTCGCGGCGACCTGGCTTCGCGGCGTGCAGCTCGTGCAGGTGCCCACCACCGTGCTCGGCCTCGTCGATGCCTCCGTGGGCGGCAAGACGGGGATCAACACCGCTGAGGGCAAGAACCTCGTCGGAGCGTTCTGGGCTCCCCGTGCGGTGATCGGCGATCTCGACGAGCTGGCGAGCCTCAGCCCGAACGAGGCGACCGCCGGATTCGCCGAGGTGGTGAAGGCGGGGTTCATCTGGGCACCGGAGATCCTCGACATCATCGAAGCCGATCCGGTGCGCGCCGTCGACTCGACCACACCGGAGTTCCGGCGTGCGGTCGAGCTCGCGATCGACATGAAGGCCCAGGTCGTCTCGGACGACTTCCGCGAGGCGGGGCAGCGCGAGATCCTCAACTACGGCCATACGCTCGGCCACGCCATCGAGCACGCCGAGCGCTACCGCTGGCGGCACGGCGCGGCGATCTCGATCGGCATGCTGTACGCCGCCGAGCTGTCGCGACTCGCGGGGCGACTGTCGGACTCCGCAGCGGAGCGCCACCGCACGATCCTCGAGTCGCTGGGCCTTCCGACCGGCTACCGTGCCGGTGCGTGGCCGCAGCTGCTGGCGACGATGCAGCGCGACAAGAAGAGCCGCGGCGGCATGCTGCGCTTCATCCTTCTCGACGACATCGCGAAGCCCACCGTGCTGCAGGCACCCGATGAGTCGCTGCTCTTCGCCGCCTACCAGGAGATCGGCGAATGACCCGCCGCATCCTGCTCGTGAACGGGCCGAACCTCAACCTGCTCGGCAGTCGCGAGCCCGAGGTCTACGGCACGGCGACGCTCGCCGATGTGGAGCGACTCACCGCTGAGGCGGCCGCAGCCGAGGGCTTCGAGATCCGCGCTGTGCAGAGCAATCACGAGGGTGTGCTGATCGACGCGATCCATGCCGCGCGCGCGGACTGCGCGGCGATCATCATCAATCCGGGCGGGCTCACGCACACGAGCGTGTCGCTGCGCGATGCGCTCACGGGAGTCGCGCTGCCGTTCGCCGAGGTGCACATCTCCGACGTGTACGCACGTGAGGAGTTCCGGCACCACTCGTACCTGCACGATGTCGCTGCGGTGCGGGTCATCGGCGAGGGTGTCGACGGCTACGCGAGCGCTGTGCGGCAGCTCGCAGCGCTGATCCCGTAGAATCGACTCTCGGCCCACCCCAGTCCAGACCGGACGCGAGCGGCCCCCAGACTCGAGAAACGGAAAGTCCAGCGCATGGCATCTACCGCAGACATCAAGAACGGCGTCGTCCTGAGCATCGAGCGGCAGCTCTGGAGCGTCGTCGAGTTCCAGCACGTCAAGCCCGGAAAGGGTGGCGCCTTCGTGCGCACCAAGCTGAAGAACGTCATGACCGGAAAGGTCGTCGACAAGACGTTCAACGCCGGCGCCAAGGTCGAGATCGAGAACGTCGACCGTCGCGACTTCACCTACCTCTACACCGATGGTGACGGGTACGTGTTCATGGACCAGACGGACTACGACCAGATCACGGTCCCCGCCGCGACCGTCGGCGACGCGAAGAACTTCCTGCTCGAGAACCAGCAGGTCACGATCGCGCTCAACAACGGCAACCCGCTGTACATCGATCTCCCCGCGTCCGTGATCCTCGAGATCACCTACAGCGAGCCCGGTGTGCAGGGCGACCGCTCGTCGGCGGGAACGAAGCCGGCCACGCTCGAGACGGGCTACGAGATCCAGGTGCCGCTCTTCGTCGAGACCGGCACCAAGGTCAAGGTCGACACGCGCACCGGCGACTACCTCGGTCGCGAGAAGTAAGGCGTGAGCGCCCGTACGAAAGCGCGCAAGCGCGCACTCGACATCCTGTTCTCCGCCGACGTCCGTGGAGACGAGATCGCGGTGACCCTGGCCGCAGAGGCCAAGCGCGCCGCGAGCGAACCCGCTCGCGAGGCCTCCTGGCTCTACGCCCGTGAGGTGGTGGACGGCATCATCGACCACCACGACGAGATCGACGAGCAGATCACGACCCACAGCCGCGATTGGAGAATCGAGCGCATGCCCGCGGTCGATCGCGCGCTGCTGCGCATCGGCGTCTGGGAGATCCTGTTCAATGACGCGGTGCCGACCGCTGTCGCCATCGATGAGGCGGTCGAACTCGCCAAGGAGTTCTCCACCGACGATTCGGGCGCGTTCGTGCACGGCGTGCTCGCACGCGTCTCTCGCGCGGCCTGAGCGACGACTCGGGACGCGGTCTCCGAGATGTCGGAGGCCGCGGGAAGGATGGGGCCATGCCCGCGCCGCACGTCGATCTTCGCGACCTCATGCAGATCACCGATGTCGGGGGCTACCAGCGCGGTCTCGCGTACTTCCGCGAGGGCAATGTGCTCGACGTGGTGTGGCACGAGGATCTGCTCGAGCTCGAGGGCCATGTGCGCGGCAGCTCGGACGCCCAGTATGTGACCGAGATCGTCTTCCTCTCGTCCAACGGGACGAGACGGGTTCGGACGACCCGCTGCACCTGCCCGGTGCGGAGCGGCTGCAAGCACGTGGTCGCCACGCTGCTCGCGTCCAATGTGCACGAGTACTCGCAGCAGGCCGCGGCTCTCCAGCGGCAGCCCGACGCGGAGCAGAAGCCCGCCGCACCGCGCACCGCCGCAGTGGCGTCGTGGCGGACCCTGCTCGACCCTGCGGTGTCGCAGCACCCGCAGCGCCTCGCTCTCGGCATCGAACTGCGTCACCGTGAGTCTCGGAGCGAGAACCACTGGGGGCCGCGCCCCGTCCGGGCGGCGACCGCGCGCGATCTCGCCCGCCCGAGCGGTGAGCTGCTTCTGGCGATCCGCCCGATGATGCGCAGCGCGCAGACCGGTGCATGGATCCAGGGCGGCGCAGGCTGGGATGCGGTCCGTCGCGACGCCTCGCAGTTCGGTCGCGACCAGAACCGCTGGTTCGGGGATCTCCTCAGCATCTCGCGGGACTCGCTGCTCTCCGGCAATGCCGGCGAGTGGCTCGTCCTCGACCAGGTCGAGTCGCCGCTGCTGTGGAGGCACCTCCGATCGGCCACCGACGTCGGAATCCCTCTCGTTCCCAGTCAGAAGAGCGCCTCGGTGCGGATCGCATCCGCGGCCGACGTCTCCGCGAAGATCAGTCGCACCGAGGCGGGTGCTCTGGAGGTCGCCGCCGAGGTGCGCATCGACGATCGAGTGATTCCCGCCCGCGAGGTGCATCCGATCGGTCGTACGGGTGTCTACGCGGCGAGCCTCGTGGGTGCGCGGATCGAGGTCGTCCTCGCCGAAGTGTCGTTGAGCGAGCAGACACGTGCCCTGCTCGCGGCCTCCGACCCTATCCTCGTGCCGGCCGACGACGAGCAGGCGTTCATCGCCGACGCCTATCCGCTTCTGGCCCGGCGCAGCACCGTGCGCACGGTCGGGGAGGTCGCGCTTCCCGACGTGCCCGAACCGGAGGCGGTGCTCACGGTCAGCTACGAGCGCGGCGACGTCGTCAGCTACGCATTCGAGTGGTCGTACGGTCCGTTCGGCCGAGTGCCGTTCGCGTGGAATGACGCAGCGGTGCGAGATGCCGAGAGCGAGACGACCAGACGCGCGGCGATCGAGGCGGCATGGCAGGAGTTCCGCACGACGAGCTTCCGCCCGAGCGGTTCGTTCCACGACATCGATGCGGCGGCGTTCATCGCGGAAGGCGTTCCCGCGCTCGAGGCTGTGGGCGTCCGCGTCGAGTCCCACGGAGAACGCAAGGCGTATCGCGAGCTGACGGGGGATCCTGAGGTCAAAGTCACGACCGTCGAATCGACCGACTCGGACTGGTTCGATCTCGGCATCCTCGTGACGATCGACGGTCGACTCATCCCGTTCGGACCGCTGTTCACGGCGCTGAGCAGGGGGCGCAAGAAGCTGCTCCTCTCCGACGGCGGCTACTTCTCGCTCAACCACCCGTCGCTGGATCGTCTGCGTGATCTCATCGAGGAGGCGGGCGAGCTCGACGAGTGGGAGACCGGTCCGCGCATTAGCCGCTACCAGACCGATCTGTGGGAGGAGTTCGAAGACCTCGCCGACGAGGCCCAGCCGGCTGTCAGCTGGCGCGCCACGGCCGACGGGCTCCGTCAGGCCACGGGGGTTCCGCCGACGCCCGTTCCTGCGGGAGTGCAGGCCGATCTCCGCCCTTATCAGAAGGCCGGCTTCGACTGGCTTGTCTTTCTGTGGCGTCACCGACTGGGCGGGATCCTCGCCGACGACATGGGTCTGGGCAAGACCCTGCAGCTCCTCACGTTCGTCCAGCACACGCGGGATGCCGGCGAGACGAGACCGTTCCTGGTGCTGGCCCCCACGTCTGTCCTGAGCACCTGGCGGTCGGAGGCGGCCCGATTCACTCCCGGGCTTCGTGTCTCCATCGTCGACAGCACGAGCGGCAAACGGGCCGATGTCCTGAGGGCGGCGGCCCGGTCGAGCGATCTCGTCGTGAGCTCGTACACGGTCGCCCGACTAGACGAAGAGGAGTTCCGCGAGATCGAGTGGGCCGGACTGATCCTCGATGAGGCCCAGTTCGTCAAGAACCCCAAGACGCGGCTCCACCGCGCCATCTCGACATTCCATGCCGACGTCACGTACGCGGTCACGGGAACCCCGATGGAGAACAGCCTCTCCGAGCTGTGGTCGCTGCTCAAGCTCGCCGCCCCCGGCCTGTTCCCCTCGGCTCGGAAGTTCAAGGACCGCTACATCCAGCCGATCGAGAAGGGCAAGGTGCCCGAGAACGAGGAGGGCGGCGAGTACCGCGCGCGGCGCCTCGCTCAGCTGCGTCGTCGAGTGAGACCCCTGATGCTCCGACGTACCAAGGAGCTCGTCGCTCCCGACCTGCCGGCGAAGCAGGAGCAACTGCTCGAGGTCGAGCTGAGTCCGGCGCACAGGGCCCTCTACGACGTCGTGCTGCAGCGCGAACGGCAGAAGGTCCTGGGGCTGATCGACGACCTCGATCGCAATCGCTTCATCGTGTTCCGCTCGCTCACCCTGCTGCGCATGCTGAGCCTCGCTCCCGCGCTCGTCGACGAGGCCGACGCCGAGATCGGGTCGAGCAAGCTCGACACACTGCTCGAGCGCGTCGCTGAACTGCAGGCCGAAGGGCACCGTGCTCTGGTCTTCAGCCAGTTCACGTCGTTCCTCGACCTCGCGGCTGCCCGGCTCGAGGCCGCCGGCATCCCGTATGCGCATCTCGACGGCTCGACGCGCCGCAGAGAGCAGGTGATCGACGGCTTCAAGTCGGGGGAGCAGCCGGTCTTCCTCATCAGCTTGAAGGCGGGTGGGTTCGGACTCACGCTGACGGAAGCCGACTACGTGTTCCTCCTCGATCCGTGGTGGAATCCCGCGGCCGAGGAGCAGGCGATCGACCGCACGCACCGCATCGGTCAGACCAATCAGGTGTTCGTCTACCGGATGATCTCGACCGGCACGATCGAGGAGAAGGTGCTCGAGCTGCAGCGCCGCAAGGCCAGGCTCTTCACCGCGGTGATGGACGACGATGAGCTGTTCGCGCAGTCCCTCACCGCAGACGACATCAAGGGTCTGTTCGACGGCGCGTGATTTCTCCCGGCCGGGTCACCGCGTCCGCCCAGGACCCCGTCGGTAGAATCGAACGATTCACTTCAGGAGGAATGCATGCGGATCACGGGACTCGGCCACGCCGGGATGTTCATCGAGACGGTCGGCGGGAACATCATCTGCGACCCGGTTCTCGGGCCCTCGTTCTTCGGCTCGTGGTTCCCGTTCCCCGACAACCGCGGGCTCGACTGGGAGCGTTTCGGACGCGAAGCGGACTTCCTGTACATATCGCACCGGCACCGCGACCACTTCGATCCTCGACTCCTCGAGCGCTACATCCGCAAGGACATCGAGGTGCTGCTGCCCGAGTACCCGATCGATGACCTCGAGCAGGACATCAGGGCGCTGGGCTACACGAACATCACCTACGCCCCGGCCGGCGAGATCATCGAGCGCGGCGAGCTGAAGATCATGATCACTCCGCTGCGCGCTCCGAGCGACGGACCCATCGGAGACTCGTCGCTGAGCGTCGACGACGGCACCGGCTCGGTGCTCAACCAGAACGACTCGCACCCGCTCGATCTCGACACGCTGCTGCACTTCGGCAAGCCCGACGCGTACTTCACTCAGGTCTCGGGTGCGATCTGGTGGCCCATGGTCTATGACCTGCCGCTGGATGCGAAGCAGAACTTCGCGAAGCTCAAGCGCGACGCGCAGAACAAGCGGGCGATGTACTACATCGACAAGGTGGACGCGCCTCACGTCTTCCCGATGGCCGGTCCGCCGATGTTCCTGCGCGACGAGCTCTTCGATTTCAACGGAGTCGGCCGCAACGGCGAATCGATCTTCACCGACCAGAAGCAGTTCCTGGCCCACATGAAGGAGCTCTCGCCCCAGTACGACGGACATCTGTTCGTGCCGGGCACGGTGGTCACCGTCGAGGGCGGCTCCGTGTCCACCGAGCAGTCGCTCTACACCGAGGCCGAGCTCGCCCACATCTTCGACGAGAAGTGGGACTACCTCGAGGAGCAGCGCGCCTCCCGACAGCGGGAGATCCGTGACGAGGAGGCGTCGCGCGCCCAGGTCATGCCCGCCGCCGAGATGCTCGAGGAGCTGAAGACCTGGTGGGAGCCGCTGCTGAAGAAGTCGCGCACCATCCGGCTCGGAGTCGGGGGATGCGTGCGCTTCAGGATCGGCGACCTCGACATGGTCGTGGACTTCCCCCGCGCGAAGGTTCGCGAGTACGCGGGCGAGGAGTGCATCTACTGGTACACGATCCCCGCCGACCTCGTCTCGACGAACATCCGCGACCACGAGATCGACTGGTCGAACTCGATCTTCCTCTCGATGCAGTTCGAGGTGGGGCGCAGCGGAAAGTTCAACGAGTTCCTCACGACGTTCCTCAAGTGCCTCTCGGTCGATCGCATCGAGTACGTCGAGAACTGGTATCAGGAGCAGACGGACCAGACCGAGGATGCCGAGATCGGCGACTGGGTCGTGCAGCGTCGCTGCCCCCACCTGCGCGCCGACCTGACCAAGACCGGAAAGGTCGACGACGACGGCATCCTGACCTGCAGCATGCACGACTGGAAGTGGGACCTCAACACAGGCCGCTGCCTGTCGACGAGCGGCCACCCGATCCGCTCCACGAAGATCGACGAGGTCACCGACGCAGTGCTTCGCGAGGCCAGCTGACGTGGTTCGTTCCTCGCACCCGCACGGATCGGGGCGCGACGCTCGAACGCCGATGCCGATGTTCACGGGGCCTCTCCGCGGGGCTCGATGGATCACCCGCTCCACGCCGGAACGGCTGATCCGGGTGGCCGTCGAATTCCTCGAGGACGCCGGTTTCGAGCAACGGCACGATGGCTTCGACGAGAAGCTGAGAGGCCGCGGATCCGAGTGGACGGCCGTCGCGCTGGAGATCGGGGACGAGGAGAAGTCGAAGAGGCGCGCACTGCTCGGACTCGTGATCGACGAACTCCCGTTCCCCGCCCCCCGGGCGTTCCAGCGTGTGCTGTCGCCGACGCTGGTCGTCGTCGCCTCCCGTCCCGTCGGACCCCTCGTGTCGGAGCTGATCGTCTTTCCCCACACCTCGCGTCGCGGTGCGCCGCCCTACTCGAGAGCCGCGGCTCCTCGCGTGCGCGACGCCCTCGAGCAGATCACCGCGGCAGCGGGCCTGGAAGGCGCGATGCTCTCGCACGAATCGCTCGCCGGAGTCCCGGATGACGGTTCCCCCGTCTCGCAGGCGGTCGTCCGAGAGGTCCTGGGCTGGCACTGACGCACGCTAGACTGGTGCCATCAAGCAACCTTTAACACCGTCCTGTGAGGCGGAGAAGGGAGCGGCCGATGTCTGCACGAACCGTGCTGCACGAAGCCGATATCTCGCGGGCTCTCACCCGTATCGCGCACGAGATCCTCGAATCCAATCGAGGGGCTGAGAACCTCGTCCTGCTGGGCATTCCGACCCGCGGCGTCACTCTCGCCCACCGCCTGTCCGCAGCGATCGGCGCCATCGCGCAGACCACCGTTCCGGTGGGGGCTTTGGACGTCACGCTCTTCCGTGACGACCTCGCCTCGCAGCCGACGCGTTCTCCGCGGCCCACGGACATCCCTGCCGGCGGGATCGACGGCAGGACCGTCGTCCTCGTCGACGACGTGCTGTTCTCCGGCCGCAGCATCCGCGCCGCACTCGACGCGCTGCAGTCGATCGGTCGCCCGTCGATCGTCCGCCTCGCGATCCTCGTCGATCGCGGCCACCGGGAACTCCCGATCCGCCCCGACTTCGTCGGCAAGAACATCCCGTCGTCTCGCCAGGAGCGCGTCAACGTCCGGCTGACCGAGCACGACGGCACCGAAGAGGTGACGATCGAAGCATGAGACACCTGCTGGATACCCGCACCCTCGACCGAGAGTCGGCTCTGCGCATCCTCGATGTCGCCGAAGACATGTCCGACACCCAGTCGCGCGAGGTCAAGAAGCTTCCGACCCTTCGCGGCAAGACGGTCGTGAATCTGTTCTTCGAGGACTCGACCCGCACCCGCATCTCCTTCGAAGCCGCTGCGAAGCGCCTTTCAGCCGATGTGATCAACTTCGCAGCCAAGGGCTCGAGCGTGTCGAAGGGCGAGAGCCTCAAGGACACCGCCCAGACGCTGCAGGCGATGGGAGCGGATGCGGTCGTCATCCGCCATCCCGCCTCCGGCGCCCCGCAGACCCTCGCGACCAGCGGGTGGATCTCCGCCGGAGTCGTGAACGCCGGCGACGGCACGCACGAGCATCCGACCCAGGCTCTCCTCGACGCGTTCACGATCCGCAAACGGCGCTTCGGCGCCGACAGCCGCGGTCGTGATCTCGCCGGCATCCGGGTCGTGATCGTCGGCGACGTGCTCCACTCCCGCGTCGCACGGTCGAACGTCTGGCTGCTCGCCACGCTCGGCGCCGAGGTCACCCTGGTCGCGCCGCCCACCCTGGTGCCGCAGAACGTCTCGCTCTGGCCTGCGAAGGTCGTCTACGACCTCGATCAGGCTCTGGCGGACGGTCCGGACGCCGTGATGATGCTCCGCATCCAGCTCGAACGGATGAGCGCTGCATATTTCCCCACTGAGCGGGAGTATTCCAGGCGATGGGGTCTGGACGCACTGCGTGTGGCCGGCCTTCCGGACGGTAGCATTGTGATGCACCCCGGACCCATGAACCGAGGGTTGGAGATATCCTCCGAAGCCGCAGATTCCCCGCGCTCGACAGTGCTGGAACAGGTGACGAACGGGGTGTCCATCCGCATGGCGGTGCTGTACCTGCTCCTTGCAGGAGAACGAGACGACGAACGAGGGGGAGACCAGTGAGCGAGACCCTCGTCATCACCGGAGCACAGCTTCTCGGTGCCGAGCGCGCCGACATCATCGTGGAGAACGGGCAGATCTCCGAGATCGGCACCGGACTGAGCCGCTCCGGTGCGCGAGTCATCGACGCCGACGGCCTGGTGGCCCTTCCCGGACTCGTCGACCTGCACACCCACCTCCGGGAGCCGGGCTACGAAGCCTCCGAGACGATCCTCACCGGGACCCGTGCTGCGGCGGCAGGCGGGTTCACGGCGGTGTTCGCGATGCCGAACACCTCGCCGGTCGCGGACACGGCCGGTGTGGTCGAGCAGGAGCTCGCCCTGGGCGAGGCCGCCGGGTACGCGACCGTGCAGCCCATCGGCGCCGTCACCGTGGGTCAGAAGGGCGAGCGCCTCGCCGAACTCGGTGCGATGGCCACCTCGCGCGCCCAGGTGCGCGTCTTCAGCGACGACGGCTTCTGCGTCTTCGATCCGCTGATCATGCGGCGCGCACTCGAGTATGTGAAGTCGTTCGACGGAGTCATCGCGCAGCACGCTCAGGATCCACGCCTCACCGAGGGCGCCCAGATGAACGAGGGCACCGTGTCGGCCGAGCTCGGACTCGCCGGATGGCCGGCGGTCGCGGAGGAGTCGATCATCGCTCGCGATGTGCTCCTCGCGGAGCATGTCGGATCCCGACTGCACGTGTGCCACCTGTCGACCGCAGGCTCCGTAGACATCATCCGCTGGGCGAAGAAGCGGGGGATCAACGTCACGGCCGAGGTCACCCCGCACCACCTCCTGCTCACCGATGAACTGGTGCGCGGCTACGACGCCCGCTACAAGGTCAACCCGCCGCTGCGCCGTGAGGAAGACGTCATGGCGGTGCGCGAGGGCCTCGCCGACGGCACCATCGACATCGTGGCGACCGATCACGCCCCGCACCCGAGCGAGCACAAGTCGTGCGAGTGGCAGGCCGCAGCCAACGGCATGGTCGGACTCGAGAGCGCCCTGCGCGTCGTGCACCAGTCGATGGTGCAGACCGGCCTGATCGGCTGGGAGGACGTCGCCCGGGTGATGAGTGCGGCCCCCGCACGGATCGGACGTCTGTCCGATCATGGGCTGCCCCTGCAGGCCGGTGCCGCTGCGCAGATCACCCTCTACGACCCGTCCGCCGCCGGCGTCTTCACCGAATCCGACCTGCACGGTCGGAGTGTGAACTCGCCGTACCTCGGTCGCGACCTCCCCGGCCGCGTCGAGTTCACGATCCACCGCGGGCTGCTGACGGTCGACGGCGGATCCGTGGTCGAGGAGCTGAACGCATGAGCACGCGCGACATCGCCATCGCGATCACGATCGCCGTGGCGGCACTCGTCCTGGTCGCCATGTTCACGGCGTGGCGCCGACGACTCCGACGCGACTCGGGTCTGGCGGCTCCCCTGGGCGTGCCGGAGCATGCGGAGGTCCTCGACCGTCACGAGGTGCTCTACGTCTCGACGACGAAGCACGATCAGCCGCTGGAGCGCCTCGCCATCCGGCCGCTCGCCTATCGCGCCAGGGGAGAGGCTGCGGTCACCGATCGCGGACTCGCACTCTGCCTCGACGGTGCGCCGACCGTCTTCCTCGCCTCTGCACGACTCGCGAGCGTCGACCGCGCCACGGTGACGATCGACCGCGTCGTCGAACCGGGTGGACTCGTCCGCGTCGCCTGGAATGCGGACGACGACACGATCGTCGACTCGTATCTCCGGGTCACCGACGGCGATCCCCAGAACTTCATCTCAGAACTGCAGCGCCTCGTCCCCGCCACGGACGACAGCGCCGCCCCCGACACAGGAGCAACGTCATGACAGCCCTCCCCGAACCCGCCGTCCTCGTCCTCGAAGACGGGACCCGCCACGTCGGCCGTGCATACGGCGCGCTGGGCACCACCTTCGGCGAGGTCGTCTTCTCGACCGGCATGTCCGGATACCAGGAGACGCTCACCGACCCGTCGTACGCGGGCCAGATCGTCCTGCAGACGGCCCCGCACATCGGCAACACCGGCATGAACGACGAGGACCCTGAGTCCCGTCGCATCTGGGTCGCCGGCTACATCGTGCGCGACCCCTCACGAGTCGTCTCGAACTGGCGTGCGACCGCTTCGCTGGACGAGATCCTCGAGCGGGACGGCATCGTCGGCATCAGCGGCATCGACACCCGATCGATCACGCGGCACATCCGCTCTGCCGGGTCTATGCGCGGCGGCGTCTTCTCGGGCGAGGCCGCGCAGATCGACGCCGACGAGCAGCTGCGCCTCGTGCGCGAGGCGCCTCAGATGGCCGGCCAGAACCTCTCGGCGCAGGTCTCGGTCGACGTCGCCACGGTCACGACGGCGATGGGGGAGCGGGTCGGCAATCTCGCCGTCCTCGACCTCGGCGTCAAGCAGGCCACGATCGACAACCTGGCGGCCCGTGGCTTCGAGGTGCACGTCCTGCCTCAGAACGTCACGATCGATGACATCCGTGCGATCGATCCCGTCGCCGTCTTCTACTCGAACGGCCCTGGCGACCCCGCAGCCTCCGGCGACCACGTCGAGCTGCTGCGCTCGGTGCTCGACGACGGGCTGCCCTTCTTTGGCATCTGCTTCGGCAACCAGCTGCTCGGCAGGGCGCTGGGTCTCGGCACCTACAAGCTGCCGTTCGGGCACCGCGGCATCAACCAGCCCGTACTCGACAAGTCCACCGGACGCGTCGAGATCACCGCGCACAACCACGGGTTCGCCGTGGAGGCGCCGCTGGAGGGCTCGTTCGACAGCCCCCACGGCTACGGCAAGGTCGAGGTCAGTCACATCGGCCTGAACGACAACGTGGTCGAGGGCCTCCGCGCTCTCGACATCCCGGCGTTCTCGGTGCAGTACCACCCGGAGGCTGCGGCCGGACCGCACGACGCCAACTATCTCTTCGACCGGTTCCGTGACATGGTCATCGCCAGCAAGAAGGACACCAAGTAATGCCCAAGCGCGACGACATCAACTCCGTTCTCGTCATCGGCTCCGGCCCGATCGTCATCGGTCAGGCGTGCGAGTTCGACTACTCCGGCACCCAGGCCTGCCGCGTCCTGCGCGAGGAGGGCGTGAGGGTCATCCTGGTCAACTCCAACCCGGCGACGATCATGACCGACCCCGACTTCGCCGACGCGACGTACATCGAGCCGATCACCTGGCAGGTCATCGAGACGATCATCGCGAAGGAGCGTCCCGACGCGATCCTGCCGACCCTCGGCGGGCAGACGGCCCTGAACGCCGCGATCGAGCTGCACAACCACGGCATCCTCGAGAAGTACGACGTCGAGCTGATCGGTGCGAGCTTCGAAGCCATCAACAAGGGCGAGGACCGCCAGATCTTCAAGCAGCTCGTCCTCGATGCCGGCGCCGACGTCGCCCGCAGCATCATCGCGCACACCATGGACGACCTGCTCGAGGGAGCGGCCGAGCTGGGCTACCCGCTCGTCGTGCGCCCCTCGTTCACGATGGGCGGTCTCGGGTCCGGCTTCGCCTACGACGAGGCGGATCTGCGTCGCATCGGCGGTGCCGGTCTGCGCGACTCTCCGACCACGGAGGTCCTCCTGGAGGAGTCGATCCTCGGCTGGAAGGAGTACGAGCTCGAGCTCATGCGCGACACCGCCGACAACACGGTGGTCGTCTGCTCGATCGAGAACGTAGACCCCGTCGGCGTGCACACGGGCGACTCGATCACCGTGGCTCCCGCTCTGACGCTCACGGACCGCGAATACCAGAAGCTCCGCGACATCGGCATCGACATCATCCGCGCGGTGGGCGTCGACACCGGCGGCTGCAACATCCAGTTCGCCATCGACCCGAGCAACGGGCGCATCATCGTCATCGAGATGAACCCTCGCGTCTCGCGCTCGAGCGCCCTGGCCTCCAAGGCCACGGGGTTCCCGATCGCGAAGCTCGCCGCGAAGCTGGCGCTCGGCTACCGTCTCGATGAGATCCCGAACGACATCACGGGTGTCACCCCCGCGAGCTTCGAACCCACGCTCGACTATGTCGTCGTCAAGGTTCCGCGGTTCGCGTTCGAGAAGTTCCCGGCCGCTGACGCGACGCTGACGACCACCATGAAGTCGGTCGGCGAGGCGATGGCGATCGGCCGCAACTACGCGACCGCGCTGCAGAAGGCGCTGCGCTCGCTCGAGAAGCGCGGTTCCAGCTTCCACTGGGGCGCGGAGAGCCGTTCCGTCGACGAGCTGCTCGAGATCTCGAAGGTCCCGACGGACGGTCGGATCGTCACCCTCCAGCAGGCGCTGCGCAAGGGCGCGACGGTCGAGCAGGCGTTCGAGGCCACGGCGATCGATCCCTGGTTCATCGACCAGATCGTCCTGATCAACGAGGTCGCCGAGATCGTGCGCACGGCACCGGAGCTCGACGCGGCCACGCTGCGCTACGCCAAGGAGCACGGCTTCTCCGACGCGCAGATCGCGGAGCTCCGCGGCGAGAAGGAAGCGGAGATCCGCGGCGTGCGCCACGGACTCGGCATCCGTCCGGTGTTCAAGACCGTCGACACCTGCGCCGGCGAGTTCCCGGCTCTCACGCCGTACCACTACTCGAGCTACGACTTCGAGACCGAGGTCACACCGTCCGATCGCACCAAGGTCGTGATCATCGGATCGGGTCCGAACCGCATCGGCCAGGGCGTCGAGTTCGACTACTCGTGCGTGCACGCGTCGTTCGCCCTCTCGGATGCCGGCTTCGAGACCATCATGGTCAACTGCAACCCCGAGACGGTGTCCACCGACTACGACACGTCCGACCGGCTCTACTTCGAGCCGCTCACGCTGGAGGACGTGCTGGAGGTGCTCGACGCGGAAGCCGCGAGCGGCACCATCCTCGGAGTCGTCTGCCAGCTCGGCGGCCAGACGCCGCTGGGGCTCGCAAAGGGCATCGAGGCAGCCGGCTACCAGGTGCTCGGCACCAGCCCGGAGGCCATCGACATCGCCGAGGAGCGCGAGCTGTTCTCGCAGCTGCTCGACACGGCAGGCCTCATCGCCCCGCGCCACGGCACCGCTGTGGACGCGGACGGCGCGGTGGCCGTCGCCGAGGAGATCGGATACCCGGTGCTCGTGCGTCCGAGCTTCGTGCTCGGCGGACGCGGCATGGAGATCGTCTACAGCTCCGAGTCGCTGCGCGAGTACTTCGTGCGCACGGCGGGCGAGGTCATCATCGAGGAGGGCAAGCCCCTGCTCGTCGATCGCTTCCTCGATGACGCGATCGAGCTCGATGTCGACGCCCTCTACGACGGCACCGAACTGTTCATCGGCGGCGTGATGGAGCACCTCGAAGAGGCCGGCATCCACTCGGGCGACTCGAGCTGCACCCTTCCGCCCGTCTCGCTCGGCCGCACCGACATCGACCGGGTGCGCGAGGCGACACTCGCGATCGCGAAGGGCGTGGGCGTCCGTGGCCTGCTCAACGTGCAGTTCGCGATCAGCGCCGGCGTCCTCTACGTGATCGAGGCGAACCCGCGCGCGAGCCGCACCGTGCCCTTCGTCTCGAAGGCGCTGGGCATCCCGATGGCCAAGGCCGCGAGCCGTGTGATGGTGGGGTCGACGATCGCGGAGCTCCGCGCCGAGGGCATGCTGCCCGAGCAGGACGGCTCGCGAGTGCCCCTCGACGCCCCCGTCTCGGTCAAGGAGGCCGTGCTTCCGTTCAAGCGGTTCCGTACGGCCGACGGCAAGACCGTCGACTCGATCCTCGGCCCGGAGATGCGCTCGACCGGCGAGGTCATGGGCATCGACCGCGACTTCCCGACCGCGTTCGCCAAGAGCCAGGCGGCCGCGTACGGCGGAATGCCGACCTCCGGCACGGTGTTCATCTCGGTCGCGGACTCCGACAAGCGCGCCGTGATCCTGCCGGCGCATCGCCTGCAGCAGCTGGGGTTCACGATCGTGGCCACCGAGGGCACTGCCGAGATCCTCTCGCGCAACGGCATCGCGGTGACGGTGGTCGAGAAGTACAGCGAGACCCAGGAGTCCGGCGCGACGAACATCGTCGACCTCATCAACGACGGCTCGATCGACATCGTCGTGAACACCCCGTCCGGGGGCGCGGCGCGTGCAGACGGCTATGAGATCCGCGCGGCGGCTGTCGCGGCCGACAAGGCGCTGTTCACCACGATGGCGGTGCTCGGCGCCGCCGTGAGCGGTATGGACGCAGCGCACGAGGGCTTCCAGGTGAAGAGCCTGCAGGAGTACGCCCTCGACCGGAAGGCCGCAGTGTGAGCGCACGCTTCGGCGAACGGGTCCGTGTCGCCCTCGCGGCGCACGGCCCGCTGTGCGTGGGCATCGACCCGCACGCCGCCCTGCTCGGATCCTGGGGCCTCGGCGACGACGCGTCGGGCGTCCGGGAGTTCGGGCTGCGCACGGTCGAGGCCGCGGCGGGCCGTGCCGCGATCGTGAAGCCTCAGGTGTCGTTCTTCGAGCGCTTCGGATCCGCAGGATTCGCGGCGCTCGAAGAGGTCATCGCGGCTGCGAGGGACGCCGGCCTCCTCGTGATCGCGGATGCCAAGCGCGGCGACATCGGGTCGACCATGGACGCCTACGCGGCTGCCTGGCTCACCCCGGGGTCTCCGCTCGAGGCCGACGCCCTCACCGTGAACCCGTTCCTGGGTGTCGGCGCGCTCGACGGCGCCTTCGCCCTCGCCGATCAGCACGACAAGGGTCTGTTCGTGCTGGCTGCCACGAGCAACCCCGAAGCCGAGGTGCTGCAGCGCTCGATCTCCGAGACCGGCCGTGCCGTCTCGGCGGACATCGTCTCGGTCGTCTCGGCGCGCAACACCGAGCACACGCCCGCAGGGGAGTGGGGGAGCTTCGGCTTCGTCATCGGCGCGACCGTGGACTGGACGGATGCCGGCATCGCCGCCTTCGCACCGGTGGCACCCATCCTCGCTCCGGGATTCGGCACGCAGGGTGCGACGCCGTCAGACCTGCACCGCCGGTTCGGTTCGATGAGCGCCGCCGTCATCGCGAGCGAGAGCCGCAGCATCCTCTCGGCCGGACCCGCCGGTCTCGCCGCCGCCATCGACGCCCGCGTCGCAGAGTACAGGGAGGCCGGCCGTGGCTGAGTCCCGTCCCGTCCCCGAGGTCGACCGCGCTGCCGCCGCACGCAAGGCGGTCGAACGACGCCGCGCCCGCGCATCGCTCAAGCGCGATCTGACCACGCGTGTCGTCACACCGCAGGCCGTGCTCGAGCGGGCGACCGCAGACCCGGACTCGGTCGAGGGGTCCATGCGCATCACGGACTTCCTGCTCGCTCTCCCCGCGATCGGCGCGGGCAAGCGCGACCGCATCCTGGCAGAGCTGCACATCTCGCCGGTCAAGCGACTGGGAGGGCTCGGCGTCCGCCAGCGGGTGGCGCTCTCGCAGTGGCTCGACGCGCGCTTCCCGCTGCTCGAGCCGCGTGGCGCACGAAGCCGTCTGCTCGTGCTCGCCGGGCCCACGGCAGTCGGCAAGGGCACCGTCGCCGCCCACATCCGTGAGCACAACCCCGAGATCCATCTGTCGGTCTCGGCGACGACGCGCGCACCGCGACCTGGCGAGATCGATGGCGTGCACTACTACTTCGTCGACGATGCGGAGTTCGACCGTCTGATCGCAGACGACGAACTCCTGGAGTACGCCGTCGTCCACAACAAGTCGCGCTACGGCACGCCGCGGGCTCCGATCGACGCCGCTCTCGCTGCAGGCAAGACCGTGCTGCTCGAGATCGACCTGCAGGGCGCGCGCCAGGTGCGCAAGGCGGAGCCTGCAGCCACGCTCATCTTCCTGCTGCCTCCGACCTGGGACGAACTCGTCCAGCGGCTGGTCGGACGAGGCACGGAGGGCGCGGAGGAACGCGCTCGCAGACTGCGCACCGCGAAGGTCGAATTGGCGGCGCAGAACGAGTTCGACCACCTCATCGTGAACGAGGACGTCGCCGATGCGGCCGCGGAGGTCGTAGAATTGTCTTCGAGCTCTGCGCGCTGAGCGTCTTCGCGCGCCCGCTTCACCGTCTTCGCGACGATCCCGTCGCCTGATCAGGAGGTCCCACCATGGCCGGACACCACACCAACGGAATCATCGATCCCCCCATCGACAACCTGCTCGACCGGGTCGACTCGAAGTACGAGCTCGTGATCTACGCCGCCAAGCGCGCCCGTCAGATCAACGACTACTACTCCGACCTCCACGAGGGCAACCTGTTCGACAACGTCGGGCCGCTCGTCGACTCGTCCGTCGAGGACAAGCCGCTGACCATCGCTCTGCACGAGATCAACGAGGACAAGCTCCGCCTCCGTCACGCCGAGTGACGTCCGATGACCGCACCGCCGACTGATGTCGGCGGTGCGGTCCATCATGGGAGCCACCCCCTTCCTGCTGTCCGATTCCGTTCTGGAGCCCTGATGAGCGCGCTGCGTCTGTTCACGTCCGAGTCCGTCACCGAGGGGCACCCCGACAAGATCTGCGACCAGATCTCGGACAGCATCCTCGACGGACTCATCGCGAAAGACCCCGGCTCCCGGGTGGCCGTCGAGACGCTGGTGACCACCGGTCTCGTCCACGTCGCCGGCGAGATCCGCACCGAGGCGTACGTCGACATCCCGACGATCGTCCGCCAGGTGGTCAACGGCATCGGCTACACCTCGAGCGAGACCGGCTTCGACGGAGACTCCTGCGGTGTGAGCATCTCGGTGGGAGAGCAGTCGACCGACATCGCCCACGGCGTCGACAACGCCCAGGAGCACCGCGACGGCGGCTCCATCGATCCTCTCGACGGCCTCGGCGCTGGCGACCAGGGCATCATGTTCGGCTTCGCGACGAACGAGACCCCGCAGCTCATGCCCATGGCTGCGTGGACCGCGCATCGCATCGCGGAGCGGCTCAGCGAGGTCCGACGATCGGGTGCGCTGCCGTTCCTGCGCCCGGACGGCAAGACCCAGGTCACTCTCGGATATGAGGGCTTCACCCCCAAGACCGTGGATGCCGTCGTGCTGTCGACCCAGCACCACCCCGACATCTCGCAGGACGACCTCAAGGCTCAGGTGCGCGAGCACGTGATCGATCCGATCCTGGCCTCCACGGGGCTCGATCTCGGCGACCTCACGTACTACATCAACCCCGCCGGTCCGTTCGTGACGGGCGGCCCCAAGGGCGATGCCGGACTCACCGGACGCAAGATCATCATCGACACCTACGGCGGAGCGGCGCGACATGGTGGCGGTGCCTTCAGTGGTAAGGATCCCTCGAAGGTCGACCGCTCCGGCGCCTATGCCACGCGCTGGGTGGCCAAGAACGCGGTCGCCGCAGGACTCGCCGACCGTCTCGAGGTCCAGGTCGCCTACGCGATCGGGGTCGCTCGTCCGGTCGGTCTCTACGTCGAGACATTCGGCACGGGCAAGGTGTCCGACGAGGTGATCACGCGCGCCATCGACGAGGTCTTCGATCTGCGTCCCCAGGCGATCATCGAGCAGCTCGACCTCCTGCGCCCGATCTACGCGCAGACCGCCGCCTACGGGCACTTCGGACGGGAGTTGCCGGAGTTCACGTGGGAGCGCACCGACCGCGCGGAAGAGCTGCGGCGCGCTGCAGGACTCTGAGGGCCGCATGCCTGATGGCGTCCCTTCTCCTCTGACATCGCAGAGTCGGAGGATCGCGCGCGTGCTCTTGGACTCGCCGCTTCCACAGTTGGATCGTCTCTTCGACTACGCCGTGCCTGCGGAGCTCGGAGACGTCCCTCTGGGCGTGCGCGTGCGTGTGCCCCTGCGTACCGCCGGTCGTGTCATCGACGGCTACGTCGTCGAACTCGACACCGAACACGATGGCGACAGGCCACTGTCCGAGGTCGACAGCGTCGTATCCCCTGTGGCGGTGCTTCCGGAGCGTCTCTACCGCCTCGCGCGCCGCGCCGCCGATCGCGCTGCGGGCTCCGCCTCCGACGTCCTGCGGCTCGTCATCCCGAAGCGCCAGGTGCGGGTGGAGAAGGCCTGGAGCGACGACTCCCCGAAGCTCGCCCCATCAGACGAAGCGCTCTCGGCCGCATCCGAGCTGATCGCGTCCTACGACTCGCTCGCCGATGTGCTCGATGCGGGCGGCCGGGCCGCGGTCGAGGCGATCCCCGTGCGCCATCATGACGATCCCGGGTGGGCGGCTCTTCTCGCGTCCACAGCGGCGCGGACGCTGGCAGCAGGCCGTTCGAGTGTTCTCGTCGTGCCTGACCACCGCGACCTCGATCAGCTGCTCGCCGCTCTCGGCTCGTATGTCCCTGACCAGGCCGTCGTGCGCTTCGACTCGCGCCAGACGAACCCCGATCGGTACCGCGCGTTCCTCCGCTCGCTCGAGGACGCGCCGTGCATCGTGGTAGGCAATCGTTCTGCGGTGTACGCGCCGGTTCGTGCGGGCGTCGTCGCTGTGTGGGACGACGGCGATCCTCTCCTCGGCGAGCCGCTCGCGCCGTACATCAACGCACGGGACGCTGCTCTCCTCCGTCAGGAGCAGGAGGGATCCGCACTGCTGTTCGTCGGCCACACCCGCACCACCGACGTCGAACGCCTCGTCGCCCACGGATGGCTGCAGGATGTCCGGGCCGCGCGTCGGGTGCTGCCGCGCGTGATCCTCAGCACACCCCAGGAGATGGATGCTCCGACTGCACAGCGGATGCCGTCGTCCGCGTTCCTCTCCGCACGCAATGCTGCAGCCGAGGGACCGGTGCTGGTGCAGGTGTCCCGACCGGGGTTCGCCCCGTCGCTGGTCTGCGCCGAATGCCGGGCGCCTGCACGGTGCGCCCACTGCGGCGGACCGCTCGGAGCCAAGCACCGTGGTGCCATGCCGGTGTGCGCATGGTGCGGCAGGGGAGCCCGAGCGTGGGCGTGCCCGACGTGCTCGTCGACCAAGCTGCGCCTCGCGTCCTCGGGCAGCGAGCGGACGGCGGATGAGCTGGGCAAGGCGTTCCCCGGAATCCGGGTCATCGTGGCAGACAGCGCTCATCCGGTCGAGCGCGTCGCCGACAAGCCGGCCCTCGTCGTCGCGACACGGGGGGCCGAGCCGCTGGCGGAGGGCGGATACCGTGCCGTGGTCCTGCTCGACGGACCGAGGATGCTCCAGGCTCCCGACCTGCGGATCGGCGAGTCCTGTCTGCGCTGGTGGTCGAACGCGGCTGCACTCGCGGCTCCCGGTGCTCCCATCCATCTGGTCGGCGTCGACGGAGCGATCGCGCGAGCGCTTGCCACCTGGAGCCAGTCCGCCTATGCGAGGACCGAGCTCTCCGAACGTGCGCCGTTGCACATGCCGCCGGCTGCGAGGGTCGCGCTGGTCGAGGGGTCGACGGCATCCGTGGCGAGAGCGCTGGCGTCGCTGCAGGAGCTCGCTCTGCCCTCCGACGCGGTACTCGGCCCGGTGCCGATCGAGTCTGACGACTACCCGCCGCGTGTCAGGGCCCTGATCCGGTTCGACTACAGCGCGGGTGCCAGGGTCGCCACCACGTTGCGGGCCGCGGTCGTCGCCGAAGCGGTCAGCAACCGGCGGGGCAAGGGCAAGTCGACTCGGAGCGCCCTCACGGTTCGACTCGATATCCTCGATCCGGAACTCTGAACGCGAAGAACCACCTCGCGCTCCGATTTCACCCGATCCACCCCCGCATCCCTCCGGAGCACCTTCATGCGTCTCGTCTTCGCCGGCACACCGTCGGCAGCCGTCCCCACACTCCGCCGCCTCGCGGCCGAGCACGACATCGCTGCGGTCGTCACCCGCCCGGACGCGCCGCTGGGCCGCAAGCGGGTGCTCACGCCATCGCCTGTCGCTCACGCCGCCGACGAGCTCGGACTGCCGGTCATCAAGGCGGCTCGCCTCGACGACGACGCGACGGCCGCCATCACCGCGCTCGATGTCGAGCTCGGTGTGATCGTGGCGTACGGCGGACTCGTTCGCGAGCCGCTGCTCTCCGCACCGTCGAAGGGCTGGATCAATCTGCATTTCTCGCTCCTCCCGCAGTGGCGCGGTGCCGCACCCGTGCAGCGCGCACTGATCAACGGCGATGCGCAGATGGGTGCCAGTGTGTTCCAGCTCGTTCCCGCGCTCGATGCCGGTGATGTCTTCGCGACGCGGGTCGTCGCGGTCGCTCCCGAGGCGACGGCGGATGCCGCACTCGACGCACTCGCTCTCGATGGCGCCGAACTGACGGCGGAAGTGGTCGCGGCCATCGCCGACGGCACTGCGCGCGCTGTGCCCCAGGAGGGGGAGGCGTCGCTGGCCCCGAAGCTGACTCTCGACGATGGTCTGCTCGATTGGACCCGCCCGCTCAGCGAGGTGTTCGCGCGGTTCCGTGGAGTCACCCCCGAACCGGGCGCCCACACGACCGTCGACGGGATCCGCCTCAAGGTGCTGGAGGCCATTCCCTCGGAAAGCGACGTCGCCCTCGCGCCGGGCGCGTTCACCGCGACCAAGTCCGCTCTCCTCATCGGAACGGCCTCGGCCCCGCTCGCGGTCACGCGGGTGCAGCCCTCGGGCAAGGGCGCGATGAGCGCGGTCGACTGGTGGCGCGGGCAGCGAGACACCGAGAACCTGCGAGCCGGCGCATGAGCGGGCGGCAGGACGACGGCGCACGTCGCGAGCCGCGTCGCGGCGAGTCCGGCCGCGGATCCCGTTCGGGACCGAGCACGCCGCGGGATCAGCGTCCACGTGACGGCCAGGCTCGGGGCGGGAAGCGCGACGGACAGTCCCGCGGCCCGCAGCGCACGGCGCCGCAGCGCACGGTGCAGCCTGCGCGGCGCGTGGCCTACGACGTGCTGCGGGCCGTGTCGGAATCGGATGCCTACGCGAACCTGATCCTTCCGGCCGCGATCGCGGACGCAGGACTCACTCCACAGGACGCCGCTCTCGCCACAGAACTCGCCTACGGCACACTGCGACGCCGCGGAACGTATGACGCGATCATCGCCGAGGCCGCCGACAGGCCTGTCGAGGAGATCGACGCCGGTGTGCTCGACGCACTGAGACTCGCGACCCATCAGCTGCTCGCGACCCGCGTCGCGTCGCACGCGGCCGTCAACGAGTCGGTGAACATCGTCGCCGCCACCCAGGGCCGCGGTGCATCCAGCTTCGCGAACGCCGTGCTGAGGCGAATCTCCCGCGAGACGCCGGGGGAGTGGGAGCAGCGCATCGAGTCCTCCGCGCGGTCGGACGACGAGCGGCTGGCGCTGCGCTCCGCTCACCCCGTCTGGGTCATCCGTGCCCTGCGTCGCGCGTTGGCCGCTGAAGGTCGCGTCGAGGAGCTCGACGACCTCCTCGACGCCGACAACGCCTCGCCGGAGGTCACTCTCGTCGCTCTGCCCGGCCTCGCCGAGCCCGGGGAGCCACGTCGACCGTATGCGCCGACGGCCTACGGATCCCCGGGCGGCGACCCGCACCACGTGATCGCCTCCTCGGGCGGCACGGTGCGTGTGCAGGATGAAGGGTCGCAGCTCGTCGCACTGGCTCTCGCCGAAGCTGCGCCGATCCGTTCCGGCGAACGCTGGCTCGACCTGTGCGCAGGCCCCGGCGGCAAGACGGCGCTGCTCGCGGCGGTCGCGCGACAGCACGATGTGTCGCTGGAGGCGAACGAGGTGGTGCCCACCCGTGCGCGACTCGTCCGCAACGCCCTGCGCGCCGTGCCCGCCGATGTCGTGGTTCATGAAGAGGACGGCCGCACGTTCGGCACCTCCCACGCGGGCCAGTTCGATCGCATCCTCGTCGATGCGCCGTGCACCGGACTCGGGGCTCTGCGGCGGCGGCCCGAGGCGAGATGGCGCAAGACCCCCGGTGATGTCGCCGAGCTGGTGCCGCTGCAGGTCGAACTGCTCTCGGCGGCCCTCGACGCGCTGGCGCCCGGCGGCATCGTCGCGTACGCGACCTGCTCGCCGCATCTCGCCGAGACGACGGGCGTCGTCCAGGAGGTGCTCCGTGGCCGCACCGACATCACCGAGCTCGATGCGCGTGCGGTCCTCGAGGGTGTCGTGACCTCACCGATCGATCTCGGCAGCGACGGCACCGGGCGGGTCCAGCTGTGGCCACACCGGCACGGGACCGATGCGATGTTCCTCGCGCTCCTCCGACGAGCCGACACCGATCAGCGCGACGCCAGCGCCGAGCAAGGAGACTAGAGAGTGGACCTGCCCCGCGCACCGCGCATCAACCCCAGCATCCTGGCCGCCGACTTCGTGAACATGCAGCGTGATCTCGCCAAGATCGCCACTGCCGACTTCGCGCATGTCGACGTCATGGACAACCACTTCGTCCCGAACCTCACGTTCGGGCCGCAGATGGTCGAGCGGATCCAGGCGACCAGCCCGATCCCGCTCGACGTGCATCTGATGATCACCGACCCCGAGCGGTGGGCTCCCGCGTATGCGGAGCTCGGTGCCGCGAGCGTCACGTTCCACCTCGAGGCCGCCGCCGATCCGATCTCGCTGGCCCGCACTCTGCGCAGCATCGGGGCGAGGGCCGGAGTGGCGATCAAGCCGGACACACCCGCGGACGGTCTCTACAGCGTGCTCGAGGAGTTCGACCAGATCCTCGTGATGACCGTCGAACCAGGGTTCGGCGGGCAGGGATTCATGCCCGAGACGATGCCGAAGCTGCGCGCTCTCGCCGACGAGGCGAAGCGGCGAGGGTCGAACGTCTGGCTGCAGGTCGACGGCGGGATCTCCGATGCGACGATCGAGGCGGCGGCCGCCGCCGGCGCAGACACCTTCGTCGCAGGATCCGCGGTCTACGGCGCCGACGACGTCGAGGCGGCCGTCACCCGGCTCAGAGACCGCGCCAGAGCCGCTAGCCTGGAATCGTGAAGACTTTCGACGAGCTGTTCGCCGAGCTCAGCGTCAAGGCCGAGACCCGCCCCGAGGGATCAGGCACGGTTGCAGAGCTCGACGGCGGCGTGCACACGATCGGCAAGAAGATCGTCGAGGAGGCTGCCGAGGTCTGGATGGCGTCCGAGTACGAGTCCGACGAGGCCGCTGCAGAGGAGATCTCGCAGCTGCTGTACCACGTGCAGGTGATGATGCTCGCCAAGGGCCTGAGCCTGCAGGACGTCTACCGACATCTGTGAAGCGCTCCGCCCCACTCGCTTCGATCTGAAGGCATCCCATG